>JBBRVZ010000074.1:0-15131 GCA_038246445.1 Mycobacteriales bacterium | reverse complement strand
GTGGCGGCGAGGCAATCGGCGTTCTCCGCGGGCTGCTCGGACAGGTGCACGTGCAGCATCCTGTCGCCGGCCGCGGCGGCCACCAGCGGCAGGTCCTGCGCAGGCACCGCGCGGACGGAATGGATGCCGACGCCCACCCGGATCTCGCTGGGCAGGGTGTGCACCCGCTCCGCCCATGCCTGTGCGGAGCCGTCCGAGAAGCGGCGCTGCACGCCGCCGACGGGAGCGCCGAAACCACCTGCCAGGTAGGCGATGTCGACAAGCGTGAGGTCGATACCGGCGGTGGCCGCGGCCGCCGATACGGCCAGACCCATGGCGTTCGGCTCGTCGTAGCGCCGGCCACCGGGCTGATGGTGCAGGTAGTGGAACTCCCCCACCGCCGTGTACCCGGCGCACAGCAACTCCAGATACGCGGCGAACGCCAACTCGCGGAACGAATCCGGATCGAGCCGGCCGGCGAGGTCGTACATCCGGTCCCGCCACGTCCAGAAGCTGCCTTCGCCGCAGTGCGTGCGACCCCGCAACGCGCGGTGGAAGATGTGCGAATGCGCGTCGGCGAAGCCCGGCACGATGAGGCCGCGAAGCCGCTCCGGCGTTGCGCTGTTTGATTCGGGCGCGCTGCCGAAAGGCTCGATCGACGTGATGAGCCCAGCCGCACATCCGATGTCGACGTCCCGGCGCACCTCGCCGTCGATCAGCGCAGCGTCGCAGCGGTACACCGTCGAGCCTACTGTGTGCTGCCCGGCTGAGAGTTGCGACACCGGCTGCGGCGTTGATGGGTGCTGCGGCGCTGGTGGATGATCGGGCGTCACTGAACCAGGTTCGCCAGCACGTCGGCCAGCGCATCGACGCCGACCAGGCAATCGGCCGCATCGGCGTGCTCGTCCGGTGCGTGCGAGATCCCGCTCGGATTGCGGACGAACAGCATGGCCGACGGCACGTGCGCCGAAAAAATTCCGGCGTCGTGGCCGGCGCCGGTCGGGATCACCGGCGCCGCAAGGAGTTCGGACAACCGCAGACCCAGACCCGGGTCGAACACCACCCTGTCGACCATCGATTCACGCTGCACCATCACCGTGCAGCCTTCCAGTTCCGCCTCCTCCCGGACGGCGGCGGCGATCGCGTCGACGATCCCGGCCGTCACGGTCGCAGACCGGTGCCGCACATCCAGCCACACGGCCACCGTCGAGGCGATGACGTTGGTACCACCCGGAACCGGGCTGATCCTGCCGACGGTCGCCACCGCGCCGTCCTGCTCGAGGGTGGCCCGCCGCGCCGCGAGAACGGCGGCCGCCGCCGGGATCATCGGGTCCTTGCGATCCGCCGGCCGGGTGGTGCCGGCGTGGTTGCCCTGACCGGTGACGGTGATCCGCCAGCGTCCGTGCGCGACGATCTCCGATCCAACACCCACCACCGCGGTGGGATCAGCAGTCTGCAGCAGGCGGCCCTGCTCCACGTGCAGCTCCACGAATGCCCCGATCGAGGCCAACCGAGCCGGATCGGGGCCCATCTCGGCCGGGTCGATGCCCGCGCGGCGCGCGGCCTGGGCCACCGAGATGCTCTCGGCGTCATGCAGCCGGCGTACCTGATCGGCGTCAACGGCGCCCGTCATGAGCCGGGAACCCATGCAGGGCAGACCGAACCGGCCGCCCTCCTCCTCCACGAAACAGGCGATCGCCAGCGGGCGGGCGGGGAACACACCGCGCAGCCGCAACTCGTCGATCGCCAGCAGCGCCGACACCACACCCAACGGCCCGTCGAAGGCGCCCCCACCCGGTACCGAGTCCAGATGCGACCCGGTGACGACGGCGTCCGTTCCCGGCGGCCCCCACCAGGCCCACAGGTTGCCGTTCCGGTCCGTCTCCACGTCCAGCGATCGGCGCTCGGCCTGCTCGACAAACCATTGCCGCAGCTGCATCTCGGCGTCGTCGAAGGCATGCCGGGAATAGCCGCCGCGGAGATGGTCCCTGCCCACCCCGGCCAGATCCCCCCAGACGGAGGAAAAACGGCTGCCGTCCGCGGCGCCTCCCGAGTACCTCATCCTTCGATTCCCTCCGCCAGAACCGCCTGCCGCGACGCCGAGGCAGCCATCGGGATCACCAGATGGTTGGCTGCGGCTGCCGTTTCAGCCTCCGGGTACCCGGCGTCGACGTGTCGCAGCACCCCCATCGCCGGATCGTTGGTCAGTACCCGTTCGACCTTCGCGGCCGCCAGGGCTGTGCCGTCGGCGACCGTCACCTGGCCGGCGTGGATCGACCGGCCGATGCCGACGCCGCCGCCGTGATGGAGGGACACCCAGCTCGCCCCGGACGCGGTGCTGACCAGCGCGTTGAGCAGCGGCCAGTCCGCGATGGCGTCACTGCCGTCGGCCATCGCTTCGGTCTCCCGCAGCGGCGAGGCCACCGATCCGGCGTCGAGGTGATCCCGGCCGATCACCACGGGTGCGGACAGCTCACCGGACGCCACCATGGCATTGAACTCCAGACCCGCACGGTCCCGCTCGCCGGCTCCGAGCCAGCAGATCCGGGCCGGCAGGCCCTGGAACGCGATCCGCTCCGGTGCCAGCCGCATCCACCGCTGCAAGCTGTCGTTGTCCGGAAACAACCGCCGCACCGCATGGTCGGTCGCGTGGATGTCTGCCGGATCCCCCGACAGCGCAGCCCATCGGAACGGCCCGCGACCCTGGCAGAACAGCGGCCTGATGTAGGCCGGGACGAAACCGGGAAAGTCGAACGCCCTGGAGTACCCGGCCAGCTGCGCCTCACCGCGGATCGAGTTGCCGTAGTCGAAGACCTCGGCGCCGGCGTCCTGGAACCCGACCATGGCCTCGACGTGGGTGGCCATCGAAGACCGTGCCCGGTCGGTGAACTCCTCCGGCTTGGCCGCTGCGTAGTCGTGCCAGTCCTCGACGCTGACGCCGATCGGCAGGTACGCCAGCGGATCGTGCGCACTGGTCTGGTCGGTGACGATGTCGATCGCCACCCCGCGCCGCAGCAATTCGGGCAGTACCTCCGCCGCATTACCGATGACGCCGATGGAAATTGCCCTGGACTGCGACTTCGCCTCCAGCGCAAGCGCAATGCCCTCGTCGAGGGATCCGGCGAGGACGTCGAGATACCGGGTGGCCAACCTGCGCCGCGCCCGGATGGGGTCGCAGTCGATGCACAGCACCGTGCCCCCGTTCATCGTCACGGCCAGCGGCTGCGCACCCCCCATGCCGCCGAGTCCTGCGGTGACGGTGAGCGTTCCGGCCAGCCCGGCGCCGGCAGCACCTGCGTGGTCCGCACGCCCGGCGGCGAGCTTCTCCGCGACGGCGGCGAACGTCTCGTAGGTGCCTTGCACGATGCCCTGGGAGCCGATGTAGATCCACGACCCGGCCGTCATCTGGCCGTACATCGTCAACCCCATCGCCTCCAGCCGGCGGAACTCGGGCCAGGTCGCCCAGTCGCCGACCAAGTTCGAATTGGCGATCAACACCCGCGGCGCCCACTCATGGGTGCGCAGCACGCCGACCGGCTTGCCGGATTGGACCAGCAGCGTCTGGTCCTGGTCCAGGGTGGTCAACGTCCGGCAGATGGCGTCGAAGCTGGCCCAGTTCCGCGCCGCCTTCCCGGTGCCGCCGTAGACCACGAGGTTGTCCGGGTCCTCGGCGACCTCGGGGTCGAGGTTGTTGCACAGCATCCGCAGCGGCGCTTCGGTCGCCCAGCTGCGGGCGGTCAGCGTGCTGCCGCGGGCGGCCCGGACGGGTCGTGGCCCGGGTGTCGTCGCGGGGCCGCCGGGGGCGTGGGGCAGGGCGTTCATCGGGGGTTCCCCTCGGAGGTGGTGGCGGTCGATTCAGGCTTCGTGCATGCCGGATGCAGCCGTGCAGCGGTGATGTCGCCGCGGACGAGCAGCTCGACGACCGCGTCGATCTCCGGCCCAAGGTGCCGGTCGGGACCGGGACCGGGCACCTTGCTGCGGACGGTGTCCCGCACGGCGCCGGTGACCGGTCCCGGTCGTAGCGGGGCGCGCAGGTCGAGCGCCCTTGCCGCGGTGAGGATCTCGATCGCCAGGACCCGGCGCAGCCCGTCGATTGCCCGGCGCAGTTTGCGTCCGGCGTGCCAGCCCATCGACACGTGATCCTCCTGCATCGCCGATGACGGGATGGAGTCGACCGAGGCGGGTACGGCCAGCCGCTTGAGTTCCGAGACGATGCCCGCCTGGGTGTACTGGCCGATCATGTGTCCGGAGTCGACACCGACCTCATGGGCGAGGAACGGCGGCAGGCCGTGGGACCGGGACGCATCGAGCATCCGGTCGGTCCGCCGTTCGGCGATACCTGCCACGTCGGCAACGGAGATCGCCAGGAAGTCGAGCACCGCGGCGATCGGTGCGCCGTGGAAATTGCCGTTCGATTCCACCCTGCCGTCGGCCAGCACCACCGGGTTGTCGATGGAACTGGCCAACTCACACTCGGCGACCCTTCTGGCATGGGCCGCGGTGTCCCGTGCGGCGCCGTGCACGGCCGGCGAGCAGCGCAGCGAGTAGGCGTCCTGCACGCGGGTGTCCTGCCGTCCGGCGTGTGAGGAGACGATCGGCGAACCGGCGAGGGCGGCCGCGATCCGTGCGGCGCTGATGGCCTGGCCGGTCTGTGGACGCAGCGCCTGCAGGTCGGCGGCGAAGACCCGGTCGGTGCCGAGCAGTGCCTCCACCGACATGGCCGCAGCGAGATCCGCCGCGTCCAGCAGGAGGTCGATGTCGGCCAGCGCGAGCACCAGCATGCCGAGCATCCCGTCGGTGCCATTGATCAGCGCCAGGCCCTCTTTCTCGGCGAGGACCACCCGGTCGAGCCCGGCCGCGGCCAGCGCATCGGCGGCGGGCCGGCGCAGCCCCGTGCGATCGAACACCTCGCCCTCGCCGATCAGCGCCAGCGCGACGGCGGCGAGCGGCGCGAGATCTCCTGAGCAACCGAGCGAGCCGTACTCGGGCACCACCGGCGTGATGCCGGCGCGGAGCATCGCGGCGAGGGCGGCGGCGGTTTCCGGGCGGATCCCGGTGCGTCCGCGGGCGAAGGTGGCCAGCCGCAGCAGCATCGTGGCCCTGACGACCTCGCGCTCCACCGGCTCGCCGCTGCCCGCGGCGTGGGACCGGATCAGCGACATCTGCAGCGCCGCCCGGCGATGCGGCGGGATCGACGTCGTCGCCAGCGCGCCGAAGCCGGTGGAGATCCCGTAGTGCGGATGCGAATCCTGGGCGAGGGCGTCGACGATCGCCCGGCTCGCCGTCAGCGCCCCCACCGCCGCGTCCGACAGCGCGACGGGCCGACCGCGCCTGGCCACCTGCACCACCTCCGCCACATCAAGCGGCCGGACGCCGAGGACGACCGGATCGGCGCGTCCGGTGAGCGGGCGGGACCCGGGTAGCAGCGGCGGCGGGGAAGGAGCGGATGTCACGGCTTCATTGGATGCCGTCCCGCCGCGGCGCGCGAGACGGAGCGCTGGGGTTGCGTCCGATATACCGGACACATGACCCCGACCCGATCTACCCGTCTACCCGGCGGCGCTGTGCTCGGCGCTGCGGACAGACCTGCGGCCGGCGCTGCGGCCGACGCGACGCCCGACGCTGCGGGCAGACCTGCGCCCGGCGCTGCGGACAGACCTGCGCCCGGCGCTGCACCCGACGCTGCGGCCGGCATTGCGCCCGACGCTGCGGGCAGACCTGCGCCCGGCGTGCACCCGGAGCGGGCCGGCGCTGCCCCGGCGCTGCGGCGGGGTCTTGCCGTCCTGACATTGCTGGGTTCGCGGGCGACACCCGTGTCGGCCGGGTCGATCGCACGCGATCTCGGTCTTCCCCGGTCGACAACCTACGAACTGCTGACCGAGCTCACCGCGGCGGGATTCGTCGTGCACCTACCGCAGGAGCGTCGGTGGGGCCTGGGGCTGGTGGCCTTCGAGCTCGGCGCCGCCTACCTGCGCGGCGAGCCCCTGGAACGGGTCGGAAAACCGGTGCTCGTCCGGGTGTGCGCGGGCGCGAGAGCCACCGCTCATCTCGGCGTGTTACACGGCGCCGACACGCTGTACCTGGCGAAGGCCAAAGCGGGTGTCGGACCGACCCTGGTCACCGACATCGGCGTCCGGCTACCCGCCGCATTGACCGCGACCGGCCTGTCGATCCTCGCCCACCTGCCGTCCGAGCAGATCAGGGCGCTGTTCCCTGATCGGTCCGCCTTCGTCAACCGCACCGGACGCGGGCCGGCGGCGCTTCCGGAGCTCCGCGCCGATTTGGCCGCCATCCGCCGCCGTGGGTGGGCCGTCGAGGACGGACGGGTGTCCGCGGGCACGGCCTCGGTGGCGGCACCCGTCTTCGATCACAACGGGGTGCCGATCGCCGCGGTGGGCGTGACCGTCGGCCATCGCTGCCCGGCCATCCACTCCTCTGACTGCGGGCGGGACTTCCCGGAATTGGCCGGAGCTGTCCGGCAGGGCGCCCGCGACGTCACCGCCGCTATCGGTGGCCGGCAGCCCGGGTGATCACCGTTCCTGTACCTCTGCCGTCCCACAACGACACCAAATGTTCTTGCACGTTGATCTACCTCCGCCCTGTCAGCACGGCCCTGTCAGCACGGCCCTGTCAGCACGACCTATCCGGCCACGCCCTCCGCCCGGGCCGCCTCGAGCACGGCGTCGGCAACCATTCTTGCCAGGCCGGGTGTGAAGGGGTCCGGCACGATCCGGTTCGGTGTCGGCGCCGAAACCGCCGCGCAGATGGCGCCGGCCGCGGCGACCTTCATGCCCTCGGTAATCCGGCGGGCACCGCCGTCCAGCGCACCGAGGAAGATGCCGGGGAACGCCAGCACGTTGTTGATCTGGTTCGGGAAGTCGCTCCGGCCGGTCGCCACCACGGACGCACCGCGCAGCAGTGCGGCGACGGGTTCGATCTCCGGGGTCGGGTTGGCCAGCGCGAAGATGATCGGCTGCTCCCCCATCGTCTCCACCAGCGCCGGGTCCATCCGACCACCTGACACCCCGATGAACACGTCCGCGCCGGCCATGGCGTCGGCGAGTGCGCCCCTGACGCCGCGCGGATTGGTCCGCTCTGCCAGCTCCACCTTGATCGGGTGCAAGCCCTGCCGGTCCACCGACAGCACACCCTTGGAGTCGGCCAGCACCACATCGCGAACGCCGGCGGCCAGCAGGATGTTGGCGCAGGCGACACCCGCCGCGCCGACGCCGGCGATCACCACCCGCAGGTCGACCATCACCCGCTGGATCACCGACGCGGCGTTCATCAGCGCCGCCAGAACCACGACCGCGGTGCCGTGCTGATCGTCGTGCATGACCGGGATGTCCAGCGCCTCGATCAGCCGCGATTCCACCTCGAAGCACCGCGGCGCGGAGATGTCCTCGAGGTTGATGGCGCCGAACGACGAGGCGATCGCGGTAATCGCAGCGACGATCTCATCGGGGTCGGTGGTGTTCAGCACGATCGGAACCGAGTCGAGCCCGGCGAACGACTTCATCAGGGCCGACTTGCCCTCCATCACCGGCAGCGACGCCTTGGGCCCGATGTCGCCCAGGCCCAGCACGGCGGTGCCGTCGGAGATGACGGCCACCAGCCTGGACGCCCAGGTGTAGGTGCGCGCGGCCGCCGGGTTCGCGGCGATCAGGCTGGAAACCTCGGCGACTCCCGGCGTGTAGAGCATCGAAAGGTCCCGGCGATCCAGCAACGGCGCGCTCAGACCGACCGACAGCTTCCCGCCGCGGTGGGCGGCGAGTACGTCGTCCGAGGTGAACTCGGTCCCGCGCGCGGCCGGTCCGGAGCCAGCCAGCACCTGCTGCGAAACGGCCGGCGGAGCGCCGAGATCGAACGGGCTGTCAGTGGTCATCGTCATGCTCAACTCCACAACTGTGATGGGAACCGGCACCCGTCGCGCGTGCCGGGTACCACTGGCGGAAGCGCACCCGAGGTGCGCCTGTGGCGGCATCGCCCGCGGTGCCGTAGCCGATCCTGCGGTCAGGCGCCGGTGGGCGCCCACGGCCGAAAGGGTGGTCATTCGTTGCGTCGGCGGCCCGTCACGGTGGGACGGGGGCTGCGTCGCCGCTGGGCCGGATCGGTCCATCTGGTCGCTCGCTCGGCAACTCTGTGCTGCCGTCCGGCGTGGTCGTCGGACGCGATGTCATCGGGTGGTCTGCACATGATGCAGGACGGAATCGCCGCGAACGGCATCGGGACGGCGTGTTGCCCGGCACATCACGCGCACGGGTGGATCAGGCGGGGGCGGCCCCTGCCTCCTCCGCCAGGCCGTCGATCGTGGCGGCGAGATCCAGATCACGCCGGGTCACCCCGCCCTCCGAGTGTGTCGACAGCACGAACAGGACGTCACGCCACCTGATGTCGATGTCCGGATGGTGGTCGGCCGCCTCCGCCGCGACGGCGACAGCGTCGACGAGGCCGATAGCCGCCGGGAACGTCGGGGCGGTATACCGGCACCGCACGTCTCTGGCGTCTCCTCCCCACCCGGGAAGCGCCTCGACGGCGGCGGCGATGTCGGATTCGGAGAGCAGCGTCATGGGCCTTACGCTGCACGCCCGGTGCACGCCGGTCAAGCATTTCGGCCCCAGATAGGATCCCCCACCATGCAGGTTCGCGAACTTCTGGTGCCGGGGGCGTTCGAATTCACGCCGGTCCAACACGGTGACGACCGGGGGCTGTTCCTCGAGTGGTTCAAGATCGACAAGCTGGTCGAGGCGGTCGGTCATCCACTGTCGCTGGCCCAGGCCAACCTGTCGGTGTCCAAGGCGGCGACCCTGCGGGGCGTGCATTTCACCGACGTCCCGCCCGGTCAGGCGAAGTACGTCACCTGCCCGCAGGGTGCGGTGCTGGACTACGTCGTCGACGTGCGGGTGGGTTCGCCGACGTTCGGCGAGGTCGACGTGGTCCGGCTCGATTCGGAACACCGGCGAGCGGTCTACCTGCCCGAAGGCGTCGGACATGCGTTCGTCGCTCTGGAGGACCACTCCACCCTGACCTACCTCTGCTCCACCGGTTACGCCCCCGGACGTGAGCGCGGCATCAACCCGGTCGACCCCGGGCTGGGACTGCCGCTGCCCGAAGGAGTCGATTTCCGGCTCTCGGACAAGGACGCGGCAGCCCCCACGCTTGCGCAGGCCCAGGCGTCCGGTCTGTTGCCGTCCTGGGACACCTGCCGGGAGTACGTCTCAAGCCTGCGCTGATCCGCGGTTCGCAACCCTGCGGCCGCCCGTCGGCCCTTTCCCATCCTTTTCCAGACGACTCGGCGAAACGGGACATCATGGCTCACAGGATTGCGCTCATCCGGCATGGCCAGACCGAGTGGAGCAGGAGCGGTCAGCACACTTCGACGACTGACGTCGACCTGACCGACGAGGGCGTCTACCAGGCAATGACGATCCCCAGCCTGCTGTGGGGCCTGGATCTCTCGCCCGCAACCGTGTGGAGCAGCCCGCGACTGCGTGCACAGCGGACCGCGGCGCTGGCCGGCCTGCGGGTCAACCGGATCGTCGACGATCTGGCCGAATGGGAGTACGGCGATTACGAGGGCATCACCAGCAAGGAGATCAGGAAGACAAATCCGCAGTGGTCGGTGTTCACCATGGGGGCACCGGGCGGCGAGTCCCCCGAGCAGGTGGCGGCGCGCTGCGACCGGGTGCTGGCCAAGGCCAGGGACAGGCTGGACCGCGGCGACGTCGCCCTGTTCTGTCACGGCCACATCTCCCGCGTACTGGCGATGCGATGGGTCGGGCTTCCGGTGGCCAGCGGCGGCATGATCATGATGAACCCTGCGGCGGTGACGGTGCTCGGCACCTACCACGAGGCGCCCTGCATCGAGCACGCGAACGTCGTACCGCTGCGCGGACCACTGCTCGATCAGCCACTGGGTGACGACGACGACCCGGCCACCCCGGTGGCCGCTGCCGGGGTCGAAGCCGGGTGGGGGCATGCCTGACGCGCGGATCACGCCCATCCAGGCCGACGACGTCCCCGCCGTCGTCGCGCTGGTGTACGACCTCGCCGAATACGAGCGGCTGCGCGAGCAGTGCCACCTGACGAGCGAGCAGCTGCGGGATGCGCTCTTCGGCCCGTCACCGGCCCTGTTCGGGTTGGTGGCGCGGCACCGGCAGGAGGTCGTCGGGTATGCGTTGTATTTCCCCAACTTCTCCACCTGGGAGGGCGTGCACGGCATCTACCTCGAGGACCTGTACGTCCGGCCGGACGCGCGTGGTTCCGGTCTGGGCAAGGCCCTGCTGACCGCGCTGGCGGAGTTGGCGGTCCAGCGTGGGCTGGCGCGGGTCGAGTGGTCGGTGCTGGACTGGAATACCCCGTCCATCGACTTCTACCGGGCGATCGGCGCCGTTGCGATGGAGGGCTGGACGACGTTCCGGCTCACTGATCCGGCTCTGCGAAGGGCAGCGGGAACTGGTTGATCCAGGCGTTGGCGGGCTTGCTGAGCAGCAGGTACCCGGTCAGCCCGCCGATGGTGATCAGCGCCGTCCCCCATCCGTACTGCCCGCTGGGCGCGATCAGCCATACCCCGATCGCGACGAGAATGATCTGCGCCACCAGGCAGGGCGTCCGTCCCCAGCGGCGGCCGCGCAGCACACCGTTCGCGCAGATCGCCAGCAACAGCGCCAGCACCACGAAGTACAGGACCTGTGCCGTCGTACGTCCGAAGGAAACGCTGTCCACCAGCCCGGTCACCAGCGTGACGCCGCCCAGCACCAGCAGGCCCGCGGCCTCGACCAGCACCAGCAACCCGGCGACCACCACCGGACGCGGCGGCGGGATGCTGAGCGGGGGCGGATCGACGGGCGGGTCGACGGGGGCGGTCACGTCGGTCACGCTACCGACGAATGGGTGGCTCGGGTCGTCCTGCGCCGCGCGTCACGGCGGGGCCGGATGATCCCGCGACCCGTAGGCTGCCGGGCGATGCGCGCGCTGCTGATCGTCAATCCCCACGCCACGTCGACCAACGAGCGGCGACGGGACCTCCTGGCGCATGCCCTGGCCGGTGAGATGTCCCTGAAGGTGGCGCGGACGGAGAGCCGTGGACACGCCGCGCACCTTGCGGCAGCGGCCGCGGACAGCGGCGTGGACGTCGTGGTGGTGCACGGCGGCGACGGCACCGTGAACGAGGTCGTCAACGGCCTCATGTACCGGGGGGTGCGGCCTGACATTCCGCTGCTCGCAGTGGTGCCCGGCGGCTCCACCAACGTCTTCGCGCGCAGTCTGGGTATCGGACCCGATCCCACCGTGGCAACCGAACAGATCCTCGAGGCACTGACCAAGGGGCGCACCCGGACGGTGTCCCTGGGACTGGCGGGCGACCGGTACTTCACCTTCAACGCCGGCCTCGGGCTCGACGCCGAGGCGGTGCAGGCGGTGGAGTCCCGTCGCAGCACCGGCAAGGAGATCTCCAACGCCCTGCATGTCCGGATGACGATCGGCCGGTACTTCCGATCGGACCGCCGCCATCCGCGGCTCACCCTCGAGCTGCCCGATCGTCCGCCCATCACAGGCGTTCACCTGGTGTTCGTGTCCAATGTCGACCCGTGGACCTACCTGTCCCGGATCCCCGTCCGGACCAATCCCGGGATCTCGATCTCGACGGGCCTGGGGGTCTTCGCCATGACGAGCATGGCAATTCCCTCAGCGTTGCGGGCCACCAGCCAGATCCTCACCGGCCGGTCCACAGCGTCCCGGCACATCATCCGTGCGCACGACGAGCCGTGGGCTCAGGTGCACTCGCGCGAGCCGATCGGCCTACAGGCCGACGGCGATTATCTTGGCAAAAGAACCGAATTGCGTTTCAGCTCTGTTCCCGGGGCGCTGCGATTAGTACTCTCGTGACGATGGCCGGACCCGGTGACATGTCCGGCACTTTTCCCCGAACCCTGGTCTGAATCGTGCCGACCAGGCATCATGAAGTCGGGGTCACGAGCCGAGCGACGTGAAGTGATGTCCGTAACCCCGCTGTGACCAACTCTTGACACCCCCGTTCTTTGTGGAAGCCTTCAAGGTCGTGCGCACGACACCGTGCCCTACGACCTCCATTACGAGCCGGAACACGACTCCGGCGATTGCTTTGAGGAGTACAGACCCATGGACTGGCGTCACCGCGCGATCTGTCGCGACGAAGACCCCGAGCTGTTCTTTCCCGTCGGCAACTCAGGGCCGGCACTGCTGCAGATCGCCGAGGCCAAGGCCGTGTGCCAGCGCTGCCCGGTGACGAGTGAATGCCTCGCCTGGGCGCTGGAGACCGGCCAGGACGCCGGCGTATGGGGCGCGATGAGCGAGGACGAGCGTCGTTCCCTCAAGCGCCGTCGGGCGCGCGCGCGGGCCCGGAGCCTGTAGTCGCCGCCCAGTTCTGACAACACAGCGGCGCATCAGCTGCGCCCCCGTAGCGGGACGACGATACGCACACTGGTGCCGGGCCCTGTCGTTCCGCCGGGCCCCGCACAGTGACCCATCTCGATCGTGCCCAACAGTTCGGCCGCAACCAGTGTTCGGACGATCTGCAGGCCCAGGCCTGCGGCTGAGTGCATCGAGAACCCCTCCGGCAGGCCGACGCCGTCGTCGGCGACGACGATGTCGAGTTGCCCCGCCGAACGCTGCACGGTGATTCCGACCTGACCGGCCGGGGGTTCGACCTGCTGCCCATCTGGCGGCGCCGCAACGAAGGCGTGCTGCAGGGCGTTCTGCACCACCTCGGCCAGCACCATCACGAGCGGGGTTGCCAGGTCGGCGCCGAGGATGCCGAAGGTGCCGAATCGGCACACCCTGACCGAGGTCTCCGCGGCGGCCACGTCGCTGATCATCGGGACCAGCCGGTCCACGATCTGATCGAGGTCCACCCGGTCGTCCGGTGCGGTCGACAGCGTGTCGTGCACCAGCGCAATGGACGCGACCCTGCGCACCGATTCGTTCAGCGCCTGCTGGACAGAGGTGTCGGTGGATCGCCGGGCCTGCATGCGCAGCAGCGCCGCCACCGTCTGCAAGTTGTTCTTGACCCGGTGGTGGATTTCCCTGATGGTCGCGTCCTTGGACAGCAGGGCGCGGTCGCGACGCCGCACCTCGGTGACATCGCGGACGAGAACCAGCGCACCGGACGGGCGCCCGTGCGGACGCAGCGGCAGCGCCCGGAACAGCACCGTGGCAGCCCTGGCCTCCACCTCCATCCGCAGGCCGGCCGTACCGTGCACGGCGCCACAGATCCGCTTCACCAGTTCGGCGCCGTCGAACGGGTCATCGATCAGCGGCCTGGTCAGACCTGCCAGGTCCTGCCCGAGCACCTCGCCGGTGTACGCCAGCCGGTGATAGGCGGACAGCGCGTTGGGGCTGACGTAGACCACCCGGCCGTCGGCGTTGAGCCGGAGCAGGCCGTCACCCGCACGCGGCCCGGTGTGCATCTCGCCGAGATGTTCGTGCGGCGGGAAGGTGCCATCGGCCACCATCTGCAACAGGTCGTCGGCGGCGTCGACGTAGGCCGTTTCCAGCAGGCTGCCCTCCCGCCCGACCAGGCTGCTGGTGTCCCGCTCGACGATCGCGACGACCTCGTCGAGGTACCGCACCGGACTGGCGTGCCGGTGTATCCAGCTCCCGGGTGCGTCGATCGGCGGCTCCTCGGAGACGACCCTCTCCTCTTCCCAGGCGCGCCGCAGCAGCGGGAACCGGGTAAACGTCATGGTCGCCAGCACCCGGTCGTCCACGAAGGCGGTGACGCCGGTGGTCGGGCGCGCCTGCGCGGCGCAGATCAGCCAGTCATCCTGCGTCGGTACCCACAGCACCAGATCGGAGAACGACAGGTCGGCGAGCAACTGCCATTCGGAGACCAGCGCCTGCAGGTGCGCGACCGCGGATCCGGAGAGCTGGGTGTGCTCGGCGAGCACATCGGACAGGGTCGACATCGGCGGGCGTCCTGGTCTCGGGTCCGCGGGCCGCTCGCCCGGTTCGGACGCGCGCTGCGGTGCTGGGCGGTACTCGGAACTGACACTCACCGACCTGCGCTGCTCACGGACCGACGACGTACACGGAACCGGGTTGTCGACGGCCGGTGGTGTCTGACGGGGCGAGCGTCCCGATCAGGGGCCGGCGCGCGGCTGCGGAACCGCGCTCGGATTCAGCCGATCTCGGCGATCAGGTCACCCTCCTGCACAAAGCCACCCTCCTGCACGGCGACCTTGGAGATGGTCCCGTCCACCTCGGAGAGGACCGGAATCTCCATCTTCATCGACTCCAGGATGACCAACGTATCGCCGTCGGCGACAACGTCCCCCTCGGCCACCAGCACCTTGAAGACGTTGGCCACCATCTCGGCGCGGACTTCCTCGGCCATCGTCGATCCTCTCAATTCCAGGACATGCGGCGCGTCGTCGACGCATCCGCCCGGACGGCGGGCTTGCCGCACCGGACTGGGCGTCATCCTTTCATCCCGCCGGCAGTATCCGAGCACGCCGGGTCGGGGGCAGCGTCGCGCATCACCGGGTCGGCGCCGCCGCCTGGCTGCGGCGGCTGACCGGACCGCTGCGCCGGACGTGCCAAAATAGGGGCCGCTGTGCCGACCGGCGCGGCGGACGATTCTGTCATCGATCACCGCACTGACCCGCCGCGTCACCAACCGCGCGAGGTCAGTTGGTGCGAAGCCCGCAGGGAGCAACGATGAGCAAGCGCGGTCGTAAGAAGAAGTCCCGCAAGAAGAGCAGCGCCAATCACGGGAACCGTCCCAACTCTTGACGTTGGGGCCCCTCCGCAGCGCCGGGTCGCGGGTCCGCCCGCCGGCCCGGCCCGGCCCGGCCCGGCCCCACTGCAGTCAACGAGCTCCCTTTTGTCAAAGACCCGGAGCTGCAGTTGATGAGTCCCATCCCCGCCAGTGTTGACCACTTGCGGCGCGTGGTCCAGGTGGCAGCCGGCGCAGCTTGCGCCCGGCCGTTTCACTTTAAACCGGTTGCCGTGCCAGGTGTTGCGGGCTTACTTGCCGAAACGCTCCGTCACTCGCAACGTCTCCACCGTCACCCGCTCGATCCCGCCGTCGCCGGCGGTGGTCACCGCAACGGTGTTCAACGTCGTGTGCAGTCGGGATCGCAGGTGCTCCGGAGCGCGCTCTCCACCGCATTTGC
>JBBRVZ010000073.1:0-15216 GCA_038246445.1 Mycobacteriales bacterium | reverse complement strand
TCGCCGGTGCCGTCCTCGCAACCGTCGCGGCGGTCCTGGCCGGCTTCGGCCTCCAAGGGGACGACACCATCCACGCCATTCGTGGGTTGCGAGCGGTCATGCACGGGTTCGTGAGCCTGGAGGAAGCGGGCGGTTTCGCCTTGCCGCAGGACCTGGACGAGAGCTACCGCAGGCTGATCGACGGGTTCAGCGCGTCCCTGCGGCGATGATCAGCCCAGGCACCGCGGACCACGGCGGGCGTCAGCGCCGGGTGGCCGCCGCGTAGACCACCCGCCGGGCGAGCCCGTGACGCGCGGCGACCGTGTCGACCGCGTCCCGGCGGCTGGAACCGGTGGCCACCAGCGCGTTCACCGCGGCCGCCAGCTGGTCGTCATCGGCCACCACCACCTCGGCGCTCGCACCGGCCACCACCAGCGTGACCTCGCCCCTGACGCCCGCCTGCGCCATCGCCACCAGGTCCGCCAGGTCGCCCCGGCGGACCTCCTCGTAAGTCTTGGTCAGTTCCCGGCACAGCGCGGCGGGCCGATCCGGGCCGAACGCTTCCGCCATGGCGGTCAGCGCCTCGGGCAGCCGGTGCACCGACTCGAAGAACACCATCGTGCGGCGTTCGCCGGCCAGCTCGGCCAGGGCCCGCACGCGGTCGCCGGCCTTGCGGGGCAGAAAACCCTCGAAGCAGAACCGGTCCGACGGCAACCCGGACAGCGCGAGCGCGGTGATCACCGCGGACGGCCCCGGTACGGACGTCACCGGCAATCCCGCCGCGGCCGCGGCGGCGACCAGCCGGTACCCCGGGTCGGACACCGACGGCATCCCGGCGTCGGTCACCAGCACGACCGTCTGGCCGCCCCTGATCCGGTCGAGCAGGGCCGGAATGCGGGCCCGTTCGACGGACTCGTAGTACGACACCACCGGCGCCGACAGCGGCACACCCAGATCGGCGGCGAGCCGGTGCAGCCGCCTGGTGTCCTCCGCGGCGATCACATCGGCGGTGGCCAGCGCGGTCCGTAGGCCATCGGAGGCGTCGGACGGCCGGCCCAGCGGCGTACCGGCGAGCACCAGCCGCCCGGCCTTCACCTCCGCTGTCACCCCGTCACCCTACGATCGAGCCCATGTCCGCCCCGCCCACCACGGTCAGCCGTGCTGACCTCGACGGCCCGGCGGATTCAGCGACACTCGCACCCGCCAGTGACGAGGAACTGACCCGCCCCGACGACGAGCGTTCCGACCCGGCCGCCACCGTGGTCGCGATCGGCGAGGTTCCGCCGCTGACCAGGCCCGGGCGGGCCGCCCGCCGGGTGCTGCCGCCGATGCCGACCGACCGGGCGCGCGGCTGGGCCGTGACGGCGATCCTCACCGGTATCGCCGCCGTGGTGCGCATGGTGAACCTCGGCTCCGCCGCCGACGGCGGCACGCCGCTGTTCGACGAGAAGTACTACGCCATCCAGGCGCAGGAGGTGCTGCGCAACGGCGGCGTCGAGGACAACCAGGGATTCGGGGTCGTCGTCCACCCCCCACTCGGAAAGCAACTGATCGCGATCGGCGAATGGCTGATCGGCAATACCCCGACCGGGTGGCGGCTGGCGTCGGCTGTCGCCGGGATCGTCAGCGTCCTGCTGATCATCCGGGTCGTCCGTCGGATGACCAGATCCACCCTGCTCGGCGGCATCGCCGGTGTGCTGCTGATCTGCGACGGCGTCAGCCACGTCCAGTCCCGGTCCGCGCTGCTGGACATCTTCCAGGCGGTCTTCGTGCTGGGCGCCTTCGGGTGCCTGATCGCCGACCGGGACCAGGTGCGTGCCCGGCTCGCCGCCGCGGTCGCCGACGGGTCCATCGCCACGCACAAGGCCGGGATCGCGCTGGGTGCCCGCTGGTGGCGGTTCGGCGCCGGGGTGCTGCTGGGGTTGACCACGGCCGTGAAGTGGTCCGGCGCGTACTGGATCGTCGCGTTCGGTGTGCTCACCGTCATCTGGGACATCACCGCCCGCCGCGAGGCCGGCATCCGCAAGCCGATCCGCGCCGTCGTAAGTCGGGATCTGGTCCCGAACCTGTGGTCGCTCGGTGTCGTTCCACTGCTCACCTATCTCGCGACCTGGTGGGCCTGGTTCGCGTCCGAGACGGCCTGGCCCCGGCACACCCTGGTCGCCGTCGCGAGCCAGCGCTCGGATTGGAAGAGCGGGACCCTGTACGAGCTGGCCTCGGTGTGGCAGAACACGCTGTGGCAGTGGACGTGGAAGATGCTCGATTTCCACTCCCACCTGCTGACGCCGACCGATCCCGCCCAGCGCCACCCGTGGGAGTCGAAGCCGTGGACCTGGCCGATCGGCACCCGGCCGGTGCTGTACTACTCCCCCGCGAACGGCACCTCCTGCGGCGACGGGCCGGCAGACTGCGTGCGACGCATCTTCCTCATCGGCACACCCGCGTTGTGGTGGATCTCGCTGTTCGTGCTGGCGTGGGCGCTGTGGAAGACGATCGGCCGGCTCGACTGGCGCTACGCGGCGGTGCTCATCGCCTACGGCGCGGGGTACCTGCCGTGGTTCACCAACCTGGACCGGCAGATGTATTTCTTCTACGCCACGCCGCTCGCACCGTTCCTGGTGATCGGCATCACCCTTGTCCTCGGCGACGTCCTGGGTGACGGGATGCGTGCGGGCAATCGGGTCGGGCTGGAGCGACGCCTGACGTCGGTGGCGGTGGTCGCCCTGTACGTCGGCCTCGTCGTCGCCAACTTCATCTGGCTGTGGCCGATCCTGAACGGCGACCCGATCACCCAGCAGCGGCTCGTGATGGAGACGTGGCTGCCGTCCTGGGGGTGATTCCGCCCTGGTTTCCGTTGCCCGATGCGGCTCTACAACCACCGGACCAGCAGGTATATGGTCGGTCGCGGTGCGATCGCCAGTCGGCATCAAACCTGCCCCCGTCCACCCGTGGGGACAACACCAGCAGTCGAAGGAGACCACATGGGTCAGTACACCTTGCCGGACCTGCCGTACGACTACGCGGCGCTCGAGCCGCACATTTCGGGCCAGATCATGGAGCTCCACCACTCCAAGCATCATCAGGCGTACGTGACGGGGGCGAACACGACGCTGGACCAGCTCGCCGAGGCGCGCGAGAAGGACTCCTTCGGGTCCATCAACGGCCTGGAGAAGAGCCTGGCGTTCCACCTGGGCGGTCACATCAATCACTCGGTGTTCTGGCCGAACCTGTCTCCGAACGGCGGCGACAAGCCCGACGGCGAGCTGGGTGCGGCGATCGACGAGTACTTCGGTTCGTTCGACGGCTTTCAGCGCCAGTTCACCGCCAACGCCAACGCGATCCAGGGCTCGGGCTGGTCCATCCTCGCCTGGGACAGCCTCGGGCAGCGGCTGAACGTCCTGCAGCTGTTCGATCAGCAGGGCAACATCCCCGCCGCGCAGATCCCGATCGTGCTGCTGGACATGTGGGAGCACGCCTTCTACCTGCAGTACAAGAACGTCAAGGCGAATTACGTCAAGGCGTGGTGGAGCGTGGTGAACTGGGCCGACGCCACCGCACGGTTCAATGCCGCCCGGGCGAACACCGGCGGCCTCATCATCCTGTAAAGCTTGTCGTGGTGCCGCGGGGCCCCGAGCGTCGATGACGCCGGGGCCCGCGTGCTTTCCCTCGGGTATCGCGCTACCCAGTTGTCTGTCCTCGGGTTGCCTTCTTGACTTGACTACCCGATGGTGCGGTAGTCCACGAGCAGGTGGCCGCTGGGTGAGGTCACGCTTCGAGTCAATTCGAGCCGCATCGACGGCAACCCGTCGAGGAGCCTTCGTCCGCTGCCGGCGATCACCGACGCGATTGCGAGCCTGAGTTCGTCGACGACGCCTGCGGCAAGCAGTGTCCGGGCGACCGAGATGCTGGCGTGGACGCCGATGTCGCCTCCTGGCCGATCCTTGAGGTCCCGCACGAATGAGACCAGGTCGCCGTCGATCACCGTCGTATTGGCCCACTCATGCTGCAGCGGCGCGGATGTCGCGACGTACTTCGCGACCCCGTTGATGAAACTCGCAAACGGCTCGATCTCGCTGTCCGGCCAGAACTCAACCCACTCGTCGTAGCTGCGGCGGCCGAGGATGACCGCGTCCTGCGTTGCGATGAGAGTGGCCCCACTCGCGTCCACCACGTCGTCCCAGTCCGTGAAGAACGTGTCGGGACCCTCGGCGACGCCGTCGAGGGACAAGAACGCGGACGCGACCACCTTGCGCATGCCTACTCCTTCGGTTGACGTGGACCCAGCTACGTGGACGGCTCACGGGAGAAGAACTCATCGGTGTGTCATCACTGCATCGCCCGGCAGTCAGCCTCGAGACAGCTCGCCATGGGGTGGTTGGCATGCCGCCAGCCGGGTGTCACCTCGACAGGCTGTCAGCCGCCGTACGGAAGCGGCTCCGACAGCGGAACGGCCACCCCGAGTCGATGGGCCAGCCGCCGCGCGTCGTACGGCGCCCGCGCCTGGTAGTCGTTGTCGCAGTAGACATGGACCTGTTGCACGCCCGGGGTCTGCGCCCAGCTTTCGACCCGGCCGGCCCACCAGTCGATGCCCTGGTCGGAGTAACCGCTGACGTACAACTCCTGGTCGCCGTGCAGCCGCACGTACACGATGTCCGCCGTCACCTCGTCGACCCAGGGAAAGCGGCCCGCGGTGTCGGCAACGACCAGGCCGACACCGAACTGCCGGCAGAGCGCGGCGAACGCTCTCGTTGCGAACAAGTCGTGCCGCACCTCGACGACATGCCTGATCGGCGCGTCGGGTTGCTCCACGGTCAGCACCGGTTCCTCCCCGAACCGGGTCCTGATCCGCTCGTCGCAGCGCTGCGCCAGTACGGCGGCCTGCTCCGCGGTGGACGGCAGGGAGGAGAAGAACTCCACCATCCGGTCCTCGCGGTAGGGCAACATCGGCGGCAGCTGCCACAGGAAGGGCCCGAGCTTCGGGCCGAGAGCCAGCACCCCCGACGCCAGAAAATTGCACAGCGCCTGATCGCCGCCGGTGAGCTTTTTCATGTGGGTGATGTACCGGCTGCCTTTGACCGCGAACACGAACCCCTCCGGGGTCGCGTCACGCCACCTGCGGTAGCTGCTCGGTCGTTGCAGCGAGTAGAAGGACCCGTTGATCTCCAGGGAGTCGAAGGCCCGGGACGCGAACTCGAGTTCCCGGCGCTGCGGCATCCCGCGCGGATAGAACCTGCCACGCCAGTGTGGGTACGTCCAACCGGAGACACCGATACGGATACCGGCCGTCATTCCGCTTCGGGGTTCGAGCCCGGTGCTGCATCACCGCGCAACTGGGCCTCGACCCGCTCGACCTTGGCGGTCAGCTGGCCGCCCCAGCCGGGACGGATGTCCGCCTTCAGGACCAGCGACACGCGACTACCGAACCGACCCACCGCATCGCAGGCCTGCTTGACGACCTCCATGCACTCGTCCCAGTTCCCCTCGACGGTGGTGAACATCGCGTCGGTGCTGTTCGGCAATCCCGACTCGCGGACCACCCGCACCGCCTCCGCCACCGCTTCCGACACCGAGCCCGACGGGTCCGCGGCACCCCGTTCGCCGATACCGGAGGGAGCGACCGAAAAGGCAACCAGCATGGCGGCAACCGTATCGGAGTGCGTCCGGGCTTCGAACGGGCCGGCCCGTTGCAGCGGCAATTCCGGTCTGCGCAGCACGAACAACGCCCGGGCTGCCCGGTCCGCAGCTTCGAGCCGCGACAGCGGATCGTCTCGCGCCAACCGGTCGTTGACCTGCACAGCATGGGCGCGGCGCGCGGCCCAGCGGCCACCAGGAATCTGCATCGTGCACGTTCCTCCTTCGATGGAGGAGAAGGGCGATGTCACGATCGTCAGGACCTGTTACAAGAACGGCGTCGCGGACGACGCTGGGCGCGAGACGGTACGTGTCACCAGTCGTTTTACCCTGGTTCGGAGCGTCGACCGCCAGGGATGGGTCGACGCCGCGGAACAGGCGCAGAAACTCTTTCCACCAAGAAAATTCGCGGTCAATCGAGGTGCGGCGCTCCGGTCAGGTTCGCCATTGTGAGCGTCAGGACCGTCCCGCCTTGGCCACCGCTGCATCAAGTTCGTCGCGCGTCATCGTGGATCGGCCGGCGATGTCGAGTTCCTGGGCCGTGCGGTAGAGGTCGGCCCGGGATGGCGGTGACGTTGCACCCGATGACCTGGTGCCCGATGACCTGGTGCCCAATGACTTGGTGTCTGATGACGGTGAGGACGCCGACGCGCTGGTCCTGGGAGTGCTGGGCCGCCGCGGTGCGGGACGCGGCTTCGGCTTGCGACCCGTTGGCGTATGTCCGCCGGGGTCAGCAGCGGTCGTCTCGGCCCGGCCGTTGGTGTCGGACGACTCAGGGGCCGAGTCCTTCTTGGCCGAGTCCTTCTTGCCGCCGGTGCTCTTGCCGGCCTTCTTGGCCGAGTCCTTCTTGGCCGAGTCCTTCTTGCCGCCGGTGCTCTTGCCGGCCTTCTTGGTCGATAACTTCTTTGCCTTCTTTGCCTCTGCCTTCTCTGCCTTCTTTGCCTCTGCCTTCTTTGCCTTCTTCGCCTCTGACTTCTGTGCAGGGGCCTTGTCGGAAGCTGGCTTGGCGGCCTTCTTGGCGGCCGCCTTCTTGTCAGCCTTCTTCTCAACGCTGCCGGCGGCAGCCTTCTTGGCCTTCTTCTTGTCGTCCTCGGACCGGTCGGACTTCTTCTTGCGACCTGCCACGGGCCACCTCCTGCTGTCATCGGCTGCTGAATCGGGCGAGCGGGCGGCAAAGATCACCGCGGTTGGGTCGACCTCACCACAAACCGGCTCCTTTGGCGCGCAGACGCCCCGGTGACCGCTGACTTACCGGTGGCTCAGTGCCCGGAACGTCCGGAGTCGACCGTTCCCGTCTGCGGTGCGGTGCCGGCGACCTGCGCACCGGCGAACCCCGGCTCGGTCCCGGATGTCGCAGCGGCGACCTGCTCGGGATGGAAGATGTCCGGCTCGATGTACAGCACGCGCGCGACCGGCACCGCGCTGCGGACCCGCTGCTCGACGGCATTGATCGCGTTCGTGATGTCATGCCCGGATTGGCTCCGACGGACGCCCACCTTCATCGCCACCAGCAGCTCGTCCGGGCCCAGGTACAGCGTCTTCATGTGGATGATCCGGGCGACGTCAGAACCGGACTCGGCCGCCTTCCGGATGGCCGCGACGTCCGCCTCGGAGGCACCCTCACCGATCAGCAGGCTCTTGGTCTCGATGCCCAGGATGAACGCCACCGCGATCAGCAGCAGACCGATGAACACCGTCCCGATGCCGTCGTAGATGGCGTTGTCGGTCAGCACGGCAGCGCTGATGCCCAGCAGCGCAAGCACCAGGCCGACCAGGGCGGCGATGTCCTCCAGCACCACCACCGGGAGTTCCGGCGCCTTGGCGCGCCGGACGAACTCCAGGATCGAGATTCCGCGGCGCTCCGGCTCCGATTCGTGCAGCGCCGTCCGTAGCGAGAACGACTCGAGCGCGATGGCGATCAGCAGCACGCCGATCGGAATCCACGCCCGCTCGATCGGTTCGGGGTGCTGGATCTTGTGCACGCCCTCGTAGATCGAGAAGACCCCGCCGACGCTGAACAGGATGATGGACACGAGGAACGCGAAGACGTACCGCTCGCGGCCGTAGCCGAACGGGTGATCCGGTGTCGCGGCCCTGGAGGCCCGCTTGCCGCCGATCAGCAGCAGCACCTGGTTGCCGGAGTCGGCCAGGGAGTGCACCGACTCGGCCAGCATGGACGACGACCCGGACAGCAGGAACGCGACGAACTTCGTCACCGCGATACCGAGGTTGGCCAACAGGGCGGCGACGATCGCTTTCGTGCCTCCGGATGTACTCATGCCTTGTTGCTCCTCGTGGTTTCGGAACTGATTGCGCGAAGCGAATCACACAACAGCATCTGTACCCCGTACGCAGTCGGACACAATGGTGTTCATGCCCTCGCAACATGGCGGCCCTACGGTGTTTCCCATGGCGGACTTGTTCGAGGAGTATCCGTTCGGGAAGGCGTGGGACGAGATGTTCTCCGCTCCGGGCGAGATCAGACCCGCCTATGAGTCGGTCTTTGCGACGCTGCAGACGCTCGACGCCAGCGACCTCAAGGCCAGGGCCGACATCATGGGCCGCACGTTTCTCGATCAGGGCATCACCTTCGCGCTCGGTGGCGTCGAGAGACCGTTCCCGTTGGACCTCATCCCGCGGATCGTCACGGCGGCCGAATGGGCCGCTGTGGAAACGGGTGTGCCGCAACGGGTGCGCGCGCTGGAAGCATTCCTGGCCGACGTCTACGGACCGGGGAGGATCTTCGCCGACGGCGTCGTACCGCGCCGGCTGGTGACGACGTCGCCGCACTTCCACCGTCAGGTGATGGGAATGGACGCGCAGGACGGTGCCCGCATCGTGATCTCCGGCGTCGATCTGATCCGGGACGAGCACGGCCGGTTCCGGGTGCTGGAGGACAACGTCCGGATCCCGTCGGGCGTGTCGTACGTGCTGGAGAACAGGCACGCGGTCACCCAGGTGCTGTCCGAGGCTGGTGCGGACCAGCGGGTCCGGCCGGTGTCCGAGTACCCGGGCCGGCTGCTGGCGGCGCTCCGGGCGGTCGCGCCGTGGAACGTCACCGACCCCAACGTGGTGGTGCTCACGCCGGGCGTCTACAACTCCGCCTACTTCGAGCACACCCTGCTGGCCCGTGAGATGGGGGTGGAACTGGTCGAGGGCCGGGACCTGATCTGCCGCAACAACAAGGTGTATCTGCGCACCACATCCAGCGAGATGCCGGTGCATGTCATCTACCGCCGGGTGGACGACGAGTTCCTGGACCCCATGCAGTTCCGGCCGGACAGCCTGCTCGGCTCCCCCGGTCTGCTGAACGCCGCGCGGGCCGGCAACCTCACCATCGCCAACGCGGTCGGCAACGGCATCGCCGACGACAAGCTCGTCTACACCTACGTTCCGGACATCATCCGGTACTACCTCAACGAGGAACCGATCCTGCCCAACGTCGACACCTACCGGATGGAGGACCAGGACCAGCGGGAGTACGCCCTGCAGTACCTCGGCGAACTGGTGCTCAAGCCGGTCGACGGATCGGGCGGGAAGGGCATCGTCATCGGGTCCCGGGCGGATGCGTTCACCCTGTCCCGGGCGCGGGCCGCGATCCTGGACAACCCGCGAGGCTGGATCTGCCAGCGGGAGATCGCCCTGTCCACCGTCCCGACGCTCATCGGCGACAAGATGCGGCCGCGGCACGTGGACCTGCGGCCGTTCGCGGTCAACAACGGCAATGCGGTCTGGGTGCTGCCCGGGGGGCTGACCAGGGTGGCTCTACCCGAGGGGGAACTGGTGGTGAACTCCTCCCAGGGCGGCGGCTCCAAGGACACCTGGGTGATGAGCGGCAGCACGGAGCCGGAACCGGTGGCCGAGGCCACCCAGGTGATGCGCCGGGTGGACGTCGACGACCTGCTGTTCCAGACCCCGCCGCACCCGGACCAGGGCACCGGTGAATTGCGCAGCCAGCACGGTCAGCAGCAACAGCTGCGCCTGGACACCGGAACGGACCGGGCCGGCCCATGCTGAGCCGCATCGCCGAATCGCTGTACTGGCTCGGGCGGCATGTGGAACGGGCGGATTGCACGGCCCGCATCCTGGACACCTACCTGCACCTGCTGCCGGCCGGTTCGTGGCAGGCCGATCACCAGGTGATCCGGTCGGTGCTGGACTCGATGGGGCTCTCCGATGACGAGACCGTCGGCAAGGGCAGCCAGGCCGAATCCGGCCAGCTGGTCCGCGCACTCGTCTTCGACAGCGAGCGGGCGTCCTCGGTGGCGGGCGCGCTGACCGCGGCTCGGGAGAACGCCCGTGGGGTGCGGGACGCCATCCCGCTGGACGTCTGGGAATGCCTGAACGTGACCTGGCACGGGCTGCGCACCCGGGAGGCGAACGGCGCGGGGCCGCACATGTTCCTGCGCTGGGTCGGTGAGCGGTGCGCCATCGCGAACGGCCTGGTGTCGGAGGTGATGAGCCACGACGAGGGCTGGCACTTCCTGGTCGTCGGCCGGTCCCTGGAACGCGCGGACATGACGATCCGGCTGCTGGCCGCGGCGGAATCGGAGACCGGGTCGGTGCCGCCGTGGCGTGCCCTGGTCAGCGCCTGTGGCGGCTGGGAGCCGTATGTCCGTTCCTACGGCGGATCCATCGGGCAGCGTTCTGCGACCGAGTTCGTGCTGCTCGACCGGCAATTCCCGCGGTCGGTGCTGCGCTCCCTGTCAGCGGCCGAAACGTGCCTGGCCGAGCTGGAGGCGGTCGGCGCCACCCGGTACTTCGACCCGCGCCGCGATCCGTCCTCCGCGCGCCGGATCGTCGGTCGCACGCGCACCAGCCTGGACTACCGCACCGGTACCGAACTGGCCGCGGACCGTGCGCACCTGCTGGGCACCCTGCAGCGGACGGTGGCCAGTGCGCACACCGCGATCACCACGTCGTTCTTCCGCCGCGAGGACGCTGTCACCTGGGCGAACATCGGCGCAGACGGAGGCGCGGCATGACGATCGACGCGGCACAGAACCAGGTGCAGAGCCCGGAGTTCCCCGCGCAGGGCAAACCGGAGATCTGGCGGCTGCTGATCGTGCATCGCACCGTGCTGACCTACCCCGACACGGTCACCACTTCCTACAACGAGGTCCGGATGCAGCCGGCGGACGAACCGGGGCAGGCGGTGCTGTCCGCCCGGCTGGAGATCGATCCGTTCGAAGGTGTGCTGAGCTACATCGACTACTTCGGCACCCGGGTCTCCGCGTTCGACGTGCACCGTCCGCACCGGCACCTCGCCGTCACCGCCACGACCACTGTCGAGACGTTTCCCCCGACGGGCAGCTGGCCAGGCGCCGCGCCGCACGGAGTGGTCGGCCGAGCAGCCGGTGCCGGATCCGATCTCGCTCCGTCGTCGAGCTGGGCGCAGCTGGCGTCGTCCGGGGTCGAGGACCGGTTCGAAGAATTCCTGACCCCGACCCCGCTGACCGCGCTGGACGACGAACTGACCGGCATCTCCGACGACATCAAACGACGCACGGCCACCCCGTCCGACGCGGCCGCCGAAGTCTGTACCTGGGTGCACTCGACGCTGACCTACGAGACCGGAGCCACCGGCGTCAGCACCTCCGCCGTCGAGGCATACCTCGCCAGACGCGGTGTCTGCCAGGACTTCTCGCACCTGGCGATCGGGATGCTGCGGTCCGTGGGTGTGCCGACCAGGTACGTGTCGGGGTACCTGCATCCCGGCGGGACGGTCGAGGTCGGCACCGCCATCACCGGTGAATCACACGCCTGGATCGAGTGGTTCGACGGCTCCTGGAACCGGTTCGACCCGACCAACCTCACCGCGCCCGGGCAGGCGCACGTCGTCGTCGGGCGGGGTCGGGACTACCGTGACGTCCCGCCGATGAAGGGTGTGTACGCCGGACCGGACGCGACGGGCAACGATGTCACGGTGCGCATCACTCGCCTACGCTGAGCAGCTCGTTCATGACGGCGTCATCGGTTGTGAGACCACGAGCGGCTCGGACGGGCCTTGAGACCTGACAGGCGTGACACCCGTCACGTAAAGTTGTGGCCAGCCGGTTCGCCCAGAACGCCTCCCATCAGGAGGCGTCAGGTGGCCGGACTCGTCGAGGAGGACCAGTCATGACCACCACTCTGACCGAACGAGCACAGTCGTTCGGGCATCTGTTCGTGGATCGGGTGGGCAAGACGCCGGACGGCGAAGCCTTCCGCTACCGCATTGGCGACAAATGGGTCTCGATCACCTGGGCGCAGACCAAGGACCGGGTCTTCGATCTTGCGGCCGGCCTGGTGGACCTCGGTGTCGAACCGCAGCAGCGGGTCGCCATCGCGTCCACCACCCGCATCGAATGGATCCTGGCTGATCTGGCGGTGCTCTGCGCCGCGGCAGCCACCACATCGGTCTACCCGTCGACTGCTGCCTCCGACGTCGCCTACATCGTCGGGGACTCCGAATCGGTACTGATGTTCGCCGAGGACCACGAGCAGGCAAGAAAGGCCCTCGATGCGGCCCTGCCCTGTCTGCGGACGATCGTGCTGTTCGAGGGGAACGGCGCCGACCTGGCCGGGACCGGTGACGTGGCGATCCTGACGCTGGACGAGCTGGCGGCCCGCGGTAGGACGCGACTCGAGGCCGAGCCCGACGTCATCGACGAGCGGGTCGCCGGCTGCGGGCCCGAGGACCTCGCCACCCTGATCTACACCTCCGGCACGACCGGCCGTCCCAAGGGTGTCCGGCTCGTCCATGGCAACTGGATGTACGAGGGCAAGGCCGTTGCCGCGCTCGACATTCTCGGTCCCGACGACGTGCAGTACCTCTGGCTGCCGCTGTCGCACGTGCTGGGAAAGGTGCTGTCGGCCTTGCAGCTGGAATTCGGTTTCAGCACCGCGGTGGACGGCGACCTGACCCGGATCGTGGAGAACCTGGCCGTCATCAAGCCGACGTTCATGGGCGGCGCACCGCGCATCTTCGAGAAGGTCCGCGCCAAGGTCACGCTGACCGCGCAGGGCCACGGCGGGTTGAAGGCGAAGATCTTCGACTGGGCAATCGGTGTCGGGCTGCAGGGCTCACGGCTGCGGCAACAGGGCAAACAGCCATCGGGTCTGCTCGCGCTCCAGCTGACGCTGGCCGACAAACTCGTTTTCACCACGGTGCGGGAGCGGCTCGGCGGGAAGATCCGGTTCTTCGTCTCCGGGTCGGCGCCGTTGTCGTCAGAGGTCGCCGAATGGTTCGACGCCGTCGGCATGCCGATCCTGGAGGGGTACGGCCTCACCGAGTCCAGTGCGGCGGCAGCGGTCAACCTGCCGGGCGATATCCGGATCGGTACTGTCGGCCCGGCGCTGCCGGGGTCGGAGTTCCGGATCGCCGATGACGGCGAGATCCTGCTCCGCGGCGGCGGTGTCATGCGCGGATACCACAACAACCCGGGCGCCACCGCGGAAGTTCTGACCGAGGACGGCTGGCTACGCACCGGCGACATCGGCGAACTGGTCGACGGCTACCTGAAGGTCACCGACCGCAAGAAGGACCTGATCAAGACCTCCAGTGGCAAGTACGTTGCCCCACAAAAGGTCGAGGTGGTTTTCAGTGCCGAATGCCCGTGGGCCGGCCACATCGTGGTGCACGGCGAGGGACGCAACTTCGTCTCGGCTTTGATCTCGCTCGACCCGGAGATGATCACCGCCTGGGCCGACGAGCACCAACTGGCGGGAAAGACGCCGGAGGAACTGGCGGCCGAACCCGCGGTCTACGAGCTGATCCAGTCCCACGTCGATACCCTCAACGGCCATCTCGAGCGATGGGAGACGATCAAGAAGTTCGTCATCCTGCCGCGCGACCTCACCGTCGAGGACGGCGAGCTGACCCCCTCGATGAAGGTGCGCCGTAAGGTCGTCGAACGCAAGTACATCGAGCACCTGGACGGCCTCTACCAGGGGTGACGCCCGGTCCGTGTGCCGGGCCGTCCGTCATGTTCGCAGCACGAACCGACCGGCGAAGCTCAGCTCTGCCCGGCGACGTACTGGTCGAACGGGAGCTGGAAGTCCCCGAAACCGTCCCAGACCTCCAGCGCAGGACCAACGGTGTTGGAGATGGTCACCGGATCACCGGGGAGGAACGTGTCGTAGAACCATTTGGCCGCGTCGGTGGACACGTTGACGCATCCGTGCGACACGTTCTCGACGCCCTGCTGTTCGACCGACCACGGCGCCGCGTGCACGAACTCTCCCGACGAGGAGATCCGGGTCGCCCATGCCACTTCGGTGCGGTAGGAACCGGTCCCCGTGAGGCCCCAGGTGGAGCTGTCCATGATCTTCCTGTCGTACTTCTCGGCAACCACGTGCACCCCGTTGTAGGTGGGGTACTTGTCGCGTCCGAGCGACACCGGGATGGTCCGGAGAACCTTGCCGTTCTTCCGGACCGTCATCAGCTTGGTGTTGTCGTCGATCTCGGCCGACATCCACCTGCCGACGGTGAACGCGGACCTCACGTCCTGCTGCCCGTACAGCCCGCCGCCCAGGTTTCGGCCGTAGACATCGATGTCGACAGCGACCTTGGTGCCGGCCTTCCAGAAGGCCTTCGGCCGCCAGCGGACCTCCTGATCGCTGATCCACCGGAAACCACCGACCTGAGCGGGCCTGGTGGTGACGGTGATCGCCTTCTGGGCGGCGGCGCGATCGGTGATCGGCTCGTCGAAGTAGATGGCAATGGGTTGCGCGACACCGACCGTCATTCCGTCCGTCGGGAAGGAGCGTGCGGCGGTGCGGTTTTCCGGTTCCAGGGTGGCGAAACTCGTTGTGTGCGTTGCGGTTTTCCCCGCAACATTGCTGGCAGCGGCGGTGACGGTGTAGGTCTTGCCGTAGCCGAGTTCCGGCGTCACGGTCCAGGTGAGTTTGTCGCGGCTCATCTTGCCCGGGATCTCGATGCCCGCCGCGTTCGTCAGTGTGACGGAGGTCAGCGTTCCGGCCTTGACGGCGACGGTGACCGGAGCCAGTGGATCGACCGCCTGCGTGCCGTCGGCCGGGCTGACCGTCACTCCGGCGGGGGGAGGTGGCGGCGGAGGTTGGGGCGCTGACGACATGGTCCGGGTCGTCGGATCGAGTGGGTCCTGCGACGAGACGGTCGATGGTGCCTGGCCGGCCGGCGGGGTGACTTCGCCGCCGGCAGAGGCCAGCGACGTCAAGGACGAGCCGGCCGAGGCGGAGGTACACCCCGCCAGCAGGACGGTCAGCCCGAGCAGTAGCCCGGCCCAGCTCGCAGCCGGCATTCGGCGCCGGACTGTTCCGACGGTTCGCTCCATCGTCCACCCCCTTGCGGTTTCCGCCAGTGTGCAGAGCACGGCGCAACCTGCCGCGTTGATTTCGGCGCGCCGCCCTCAACGTCACACTTTTGTGACTTGTGCCGCACCTGTCCGTGACGTTCGGACCGCCGTTGCGCCGCCCCGTACGCGCCGGCGCAGCGTCCGCACGGTGCTTGGGGTAATTGCGCTCGGGGTGTGGGCGGGCCGCGCGCCGCCACCCATACGCAGTCCCCGCCCCGCCACCCCGGCGCGGACCGTGCCCGCACGTTGATAGCGCCCCGCCCCACCCCGCAGCAACCGCCCCCCCGAC
>JBBRVZ010000072.1:0-15596 GCA_038246445.1 Mycobacteriales bacterium | reverse complement strand
ATCGACCTGGCATCCACCGCCCCGACAATGACGCTCCCGGAGACCGGTGAATTCCGTTTCGATGTGACAGCCGTGATCGGCTGGAACCAGCCACTCACGTCGGCCCTGCGCCGCCGGGTTCCCGGCGCCGCCGGCCGCAACGGGATACGCCGCTACCTGAGCACCGAGGCGGCGGGATTGGTCAACAAACACATCGGTCGCGCCAGGTAGCGGTCCGGCAGTGGAGGGAGCCGGCCGAGCAGCTCGACCAGCTGCTACCCGGTGGTTAACGCCGCGGTAGGTCCAGTACCGCGGCCGCGCATCTGGCCTCGACCCTTGAAGATGTGAACCTCCAGGCCCTCCCATGGCATCCCTTTCGCCGACGAACAGCCGAACCAGAGGATGCAAAGAACCGATCAGCCCGCGCTTTTCGTCGACCTGAATCTTGATCAGATCGTCGCGGGCATTACCGCCGGCGGAGCCGACTACGATTTCGAGGCGTTCTGCCGGACCCACTACGCAGCACCGCGGCGATGATCTTCCGCCTGAGGTATCTGATGGATTCGGTCACGGCGATGGGATGGAAGCTGTCGACGACAAATGCTGTTCCCGCGACGGGGAATGCGGATCTTGTGACGGGAGGCTGCTGCACCGTGGAAAGCGTTGGTGAATCCGACCAGACACACGGCGATGGTGCTGGCACCCCCAACGTCCCGGCTGCAGCCATGCCAGCAGAGCTGGCGGTGCCGCGTCGAAGCCCACTGCCGCGACTAGATGCCCGCGAAGTGGCCGCGATCTTCGTGGGCGGTGCAGTCGGGGCGCTCGCCCGGGCGTCGCTGAGTGAGGCACTCCCCCACTCAGCGACGAGCTGGCCATGGCCGACGTTCGTGGTCAACATCGTGGCGGCCCTGCTGCTCGGGTACTTCATCACAAGGCTGCAGGAGCGGCTGCCGCTGTCCAGTTACCGTCGCCCGCTGCTCGGCACCGGTGTCTGTGGTGGGCTGTCCACCTTCTCCACGATGCAGGTCGAGCTGTTGAAGATGATTCAGGCGCAGGCCTACGGCCTCGCGGCCGGCTACGCCGCAATCAGCGTCGCGGCCGGATACGCCGCGATCCACCTGGCCACCGCCGCCTGCCGACGGGTCCGGGTGCGAACATGAGCGTGTTCACCTGGGTCGGCGTGGTGCTCCTCGGCGGAGTCGGGTCGGTTCTGCGGTTCGTGGTCGACGGCGCGATCGCCTCCCGCCGCGGCCGTGCGTTTCCCTACGGGACCATGGTCGTCAACCTCAGCGGTGCCCTGGCCCTGGGACTTCTCACCGGCCTCGCGCTCAGCCCGGACGTGGCGTTGCTCGCCGGCACCGCGGTGGTCGGGTCCTACACCACGTTCTCGACCTGGATGTTCGAAACTCAGCGCCTCACCGAGGAAGGTCAGATCAAGAACGCATCGACCAACGTGCTGGTCAGCCTCGTCCTCGGAGTGGCCGCCGCAGCGGTGGGCGTGACGATTGGAGGTTGGCTGTGAACGACGACTGCCTCAAACTGAGCTGCTACTTCGGTGAACGGCACCGCACCCGGAAAGGCTTCGTCGCCGACCAACTGCTCGGCCTGTACGGGGACAACGACATCGCGGTCAGCATCATGATGCGCGGGGTGGAGGGCTTCGGCCTCAAACACCACCTGCGCAGCGACCACTCCCTCACCCTGTCCGAGGACCTCCCCGCGGTCGCCATCGCCGTCGACACCCGCCCGCGCATCGAAAAAATCATCGGTCGCGTCGCCAACCTGACCGACATCGGTTTGATCACCCTCGAACGCGCCCGGCTGATCGATGGCTACATCGTGCCCATCACCCTCCCCGGAAACGCGGATGACGCCACCAAGCTCACCATCTACCTCGGTAGACAGGAACGCATCTACCGGGTGCCCGCCTTCATCGCGGTCTGCGACCTGCTGCACCGCAGAGGCATCGCCGGCGCCACCGTGCTGCTCGGCGTCGACGGCACCACCAACGGGCACCGGGAACGCGCCCACTTCTTCGGCCGCAACGCCGACGTCCCCATGATGGTCATCGCCATCGGCGCCGATACGCAGATTCACGCCGTGCTTGCCGAAATAGGAGCCCTACTGCGCCGGCCACTGATGACCCTGGAACGCGTCCGGATCTGCAAACGCGACGGCGAACTCCTGGGCAGTCCGCACGAACTGCCCGGCACCGACGAACACGGCATGGCCATCTGGCAGAAACTGAGCATCTTCACCTCCGAAGCGGCCCAACACCACGGCCAGCCCATCCACCGCGCGATTACCCGACGCCTCCGCGAGAACGGGTCCAGCGGGGTGACCTCGTTGCGCGGCATCTGGGGCTTCCACGGTGACCACGAACCGCACGGCGACCGGCCGCTGCAACTCGGCCGTCACGTCCCCACCGTCACCGTCGTCATCGACACACCCGACAAGATCACCGCGGCATTCCCCGTCATCGATGAACTCACCACGAACAGTGGACTCATCACCAGCGAAATGGTGCCCGCTGCACGGACCAGGGCTGGCCACCGCGGCCGCGGCGGACTCAGAATGGCCAACCATCAACTCTGACATTCCAATCCGCGGAACGCCTAGCCCAACCCTCACGACACCTGTACTGAGGTTGGGTCGGCGTGCAACCCGAAGCGCCTAGCGAGTAGCCCATTGCCATCGATGCTGAGCTGCTATTCGGCAAGTTCCGATATTCGGCCCTGCCAGTGAGCTGCGATCACGCGCGCGACACCGAACCTGCGAGCAACTGAGCGAGGTGAACGGGTCTGACGCCCCCGAGCTGCTCCGCCTGGGTTCGGCAGGAAAAGCCGTCAGCCAGCACGACTGTGCCGTCCATCCTGCCGCGCAGCGCGGGCAGCAAACTCGTCTCGGCGATCGCGACGGAGACCTCGTAGTGCCCGCGTTCCATCCCGAAGCCGCCCGCCAACCCGCAGCACCCCGCCAGAACCGTGACATCGGCACCGGTTTCGGCCAGCAACCGACGATCCGCGGCGAACCCCATGACGGAGTGGTGGTGGCAGTGCGGCTGCACCAGCACGGTCACCCCGGTCAGGTCGGGTGGCTTCCAGCCGATCGGACGCCGGCCGGTGAGTAGTTCGGCCATCGTGCACACCGACGCAGCGACGGCCGCCGCCCGCTGGTCTTCCGGGAAGAGGTCGGCCAGATCCGACCGCAGTACGGCAACGCACGATGGCTCCAGCCCGACGATGGTTACGCCTTCCTTCGCCGGCGGACCGAGCACGTCGAGCAATCGGCGCAGCTGCCGGCGCGCACCGTCAAGTTGTCCGGTGGTGATCCAGCTCAGCCCGCAGCAGGCCGGCTCAGTCGGCACGGACACCGCGAACCCGGCGGACGTCAGCACAGTGACCGCGGCCCTGGCGACCTCCGGATCCAGGCCGTCGGTGAACGAGTCCACCCACAGCACGACCGGGCGACCGCCGTCGGGCCCGGGCCCGGCGCCGGCCCCCCGCCGCCACCAGCGCCGGAAGCTGACGGGAGCAAGACGTGGTGCGCTGCGCCGGGAGTCCAGTCCCCCGGCACGCAACACCAGGCCGGCGATCGGCCGCACGCCGAGCATCAGGTTCGCCGTCGCCGCTCCGACCCTGGGAACCCGATCCAGCACCCGGAGCCACCGGGGCAGCCAGCCGACGCTGTAGTGGCTGATCGGCCGACGCCGACGCCGGTAGGTCCGGTACAGCACCTCCGACTTGTACCGGGCCATGTCCACCCCCGCGGGGCAGTCGCTGGCACAGGCCTTGCAGGACAGACACAAGTCCAGGGATTCGTGGACTGCGGCGGAGGAGAAGTCCGTCACCAGCGACCCGTTGGTGAGTTCCTGCAGCACCCGGGCGCGGCCCCGGGTGACGTCCTTCTCGTCCTTCGTGGCGAGGTAGGACGGGCACATGAAGCCGCCCGCCGCTGACGTATCGGCGCGGCACTTCCCGATCCCCACGCACCGGTGCACGGCGCGGGTGAAGTCCCCGCCGTCCTCGCGAAAGCCATACCCGCCGGCCGCCAGCACTTGTCGGGCCGACGGGCGCCGGAGGTCTGCGTCCAGCGGTCGCGCATCCACCAGCACCCCGGGTTGAGCAGGTTCCGTGGGTCGAACAGATCCTTGACCGCCGCGAACAGCGCCAGCGCTCGGTCTGAGTACATGATCGGCAGCAGTTCACTGCGGGCTCGGCCGTCCCCGTGCTCCCCCGAACACGAGCCGCCATGAGCCACCACCAGCTTCGCCGCCTCGACGAGGAACTCCCGGAAGACGACGGCGTCGCGGTCGAGTGGGAAGTCCAGCCGGACATGGACGCAGCCGTCACCGAAGTGGCCGTACGGAACGCCGGTCAGGCCGTAACCGGTGAGCAAGGCCTCGAAGTCGCGCAGGTAACCGCCGAGATGCTCGGGTGGGACGGCGGCGTCCTCCCAGCCGGGCCACGCCTCGGCGCCGGCCGGTGTCCGGCCGGCCAGCCCCGCTCCGTCCTCACGGATCCGCCAGATTGCCGTGGCCGCGGGTCCCGCGGGCAACACCATGGCGTCCAGGGCTGCCCCGTCCCGAACCACCGCCGCGGCCAAGGACCCTGCCACAGCGTCAGTCTCACCGCCGACCTCGATTATCAGCCAACCGGCCCCGCGCGGTAGGTTCGGCACCGTGACCGCTCCCCTGCGGTGGCGGACGACGTCGACCAGTCGCGCGTCGAGACCCTCGACAGCCAACGGCGAATGGACCAGGACGGACGGGACCGCGTCGGCCGCAGCCGCCATGTCCAGATATCCGAGCACGACCAACAGCCGGGCGGGGCTGATTCGGACCAACGACACGGTGGCCTCAAGTGTGACGGCAAGCGTCCCCTCCGAGCCGACGAGGGCCCGGGCGAGGTCGCGTCCACGTTCGGGGAGCAGGTGCTCCAGCGAGTAGCCCGACACCTGACGGGGGAACCGACCGAACTCGGTGCGCAGCATCTCCAGCGAACCGGTGAGCAGGGCGTCCAGCCCAGGGACCTGCCCGATGCCATCGGCCGTCCGAAGCCGCCGCCCGGTGCCGTCGACAACCGTCAGCTCGCGGACGTTGTCGGCCGTCCGTCCGTAGGCCACCGCATGTGGGCCACAGGCGTTGTTACCGATCATCCCGCCGAGCGTCGCCCGGTCCTGGGAGGACGGATCGGGACCGAACCGCAACCCGTGCGGCGCCGCCAGGCGCTGCAGGTCGGACAGCACGACACCCGGTTGCACCACCGCCGTGCCACCCGACGGATCCAACCGCAGGACCCGGTTCAGGTGCCGTGCGAAATCCAGCACGATGCCGGTCCCGATCGCGTTGCCGGCGATCGACGTTCCGCCGCCGCGAGGCGTGACGGGCACCTCGCACTCCCTGCTGACGGCGAGTACGGCGAGCACGTCGTCGGTGTCCACCGGCTCGACCACCACCTGGGGCAGCACGCGGTAGTTGCCAGCATCACCGCCGTACTCGCTGCGCCGCCGCGATCCGTCCGACACTGCGCCGCGAACCACCCGCCGCAACCTGACCGCGATGTCGCCAGGATCCAGGTCGACGCTCATGCCGCTCATCATCACCGGGGCGCGTCCGGCGGCGCACCCCGCGGCGGGCTTAGCCTCTGCAGCATGTGCAGTCCGACGCGCGCCGAAGACGGCCGATGAGCGCTCCCGCCGCCGCCGCGGGTGCGCTCGGCTCCCCGGTCAGCAGGGGCCGGATCTTCGCCTGGGGCGTGTGGGACTGGGGCTCGGCCGCATTCAACGCCGTCATCCTCACCTTCGTCTTCTCCGTCTATCTCACCGACGCGGTTGGTGACGACCTCCCTGGCGACATCACCGCGAACACCTGGTTGGGCTGGTCCCTCGGGCTGGCCGGGTTCCTCATCGCGGTGCTGGCGCCCGTCACCGGCCAACGCGCCGACGCGGGCGGCAGACGCAAGCTGTCGCTGGGCATCTGGACCGGTCTGACCGTCGTCGCGATGCTCGGGCTGTTCTGGGTGAAGAACGATTACCACTACCTGTGGCTCGGCCTGCTGCTGATCGGCCTCGGATCGATCTTCTTCGAATTCGCCGCGGTGTCGTACAACGCGATGCTGCATCAGGTCTCGACCCCGGTGAACATCGGCCGGGTGTCGGCGTTCGGCTGGTCGATGGGCTACTTCGGCGGCATCGTGCTGCTGCTGATCTGCTACGTCGGGTTCATCGCGCCGGACGTCGGCTGGTTCGGCGTCACCTCCGCGGAAGGGCTGAACATCAGGATGGTCGCCCTGTTCGCGGCGGCCTGGTTCGGCATCTTCGCGATTCCGGTGCTGCTCGCCGTGCCGGAGATTCCGGCGCTGCCGTCGGCGAAACGGGTGAGCTTCTTCGCGTCCTACGGGGTGCTGTTCCGGGACCTGCGTCAGCTGTACCGGAACAGCCCGCACACCGTGTATTTCCTCGGCGCGAGCGCGCTGTTCCGGGACGGACTCGCCGCGGTGTTCACCTTCGGCGCCGTCCTGGCCGTCACGGTGTACGGCATCAACTCCGCAGACGTGCTGATCTTCGGCGTGGCCGCGAACGTCGTGTCGGCGATCGGGGCGCTCGCCGCCGGCCGGTTCGACGACAGGCTCGGCCCCAAGACGGTCATCGTCGTGTCGCTCAGCGGCATGCTGATCGCCGGCGGCATCCTGGTGTTCGTCTCCGGACCGACCCTGTTCTGGATCTTCGGGCTGTTCCTGTCCCTGTTCGTCGGGCCCGCGCAGTCGTCGTCACGGACGTTTCTGGCCCGGTTGGCACCGGTCGGCAAGGAGGGCCAGCTGTTCGGCCTGTACGCGACCACCGGCCGCGCGGTGTCGTTCCTCGCGCCCGCGTTGTTCGGCTTCTTCACCTACCTCTTCGGCGCGGACCGCGCGGGCATCGTCGGCATCCTGCTGGTGCTGGCCGCCGGGCTGATCGCGTTGCTGCCCGTAAAGCCCCCGGAACTGCATTCCGCCCCGGTCGTGGCGTCGACCCCGCTGCCGTAACCGCACTGCCGTAACCGCACTGCTGTAACCGCACTGCCAACAGAGCTCACCAGCCCCATGACCCGGCCTCGCCCTTGAACGGGCCGACGACGTCCGCGGTGATCCAGCCGCCGTAGAACCCGCCCGCCTGCGGCTGCACCCGATCACCGTCGATGTAGCACTCGATCTGTCCCGGCATGAACGACAGGTGGCCGGTGATGGGGACGAACCGGGGGGTCGGCTTCTCGTAGCTCCAGCCGACCGCCGGGATGGCGGATTCGGTGCCGACCACATCCCAGTAGGTTGCCGGGCCCTTCCACTCGCACACCGAACTCCGGGCATCGGACCGCCGGATGTGCTGCTCGTCGATGTCGGAACGCGGGATGTACCAGGTCGGTGGGTGGCTGGTCTCCATCACCCGCCATGCGGAGGTGCTGTCGGCGATGACGAGCTGCCCGCTACGCACGACGACGTGCTTGTCCGACTGTTGCAGCGCGGGCGGTCGTGGGTAGTCCCACACAGATTCCTGCCCGGGAGCGGGCGGGACGGGGCGGACGGATCTGGGCAGGCGAATGGTCATTCTTCGATTGTGCGACGAGGCAGCGGGGCAACCCGGAAACTGCCCTGATGGGTGACGCCGATCGAGCCCGAAATCGGACATCGACTGCTTACCATCAACCCATGGATGGCGGGTGGTGGTACGACAACATCGTGGAGCCCGGAAAGCTCCCGATGCTGCTCTGTCTGGGCGCGTTCGTGCTCACCTTCATCCTGACCCGGACGATCACCAGGATGATCCGCGCCGGCGTCGGCCCGTTCAAGAACAACGTGTCGGCCGGCGGGCTGCACATCCATCACGCGGTACCGGGCATCCTGCTGCTGATCTTCGGCGCCCTGGTGGCGATCCGCGGTCCCGGCTCACCGTGGCTCGAGATCGCCGCTGTCATCGTCGGTGTCGGGACGTCTCTCATCCTGGACGAGTTCGCGCTGATCCTGCACCTCGAGGACGTGTACTGGACCGACGAGGGCCGCGTCTCGGTGGAACTGGCCGGGCTGACGGCGGCCTGCATCGGCTTCGTCATGCTGGGCACCAGTCCGCTCGGGGTGGATGACGTCAGTGCGGGCGAGTTGAGTGTCAGGCTGACTCTGCTCACCGGGCTGGCGATCCAGGCTCTGCTGATCGTGATCTGCCTGCTCAAGGGGAAGTACCGTGCCGCGCTGATCAGCTGCTTCGTGCCCCTGGTCGCGTGGTTCTGCGCGATCCGGCTCGCGAGGCCGGGTTCGTGGTGGGCGCGGCACCTGTACCGGGGGAAGAGGCGGGAGACGAAGGCCATCGCCAGGGCGCAGACGTTCGACGCCCGCTGGGATCCGAAGTGGCGGTGGCTCAGCGATCTGATCGCCGGCAGCCCCTCGGAGCCGGACCCGCCGGACATCGCGCGGGAGCATGCGGTCCGGCAGCGTTCGGTGCAGCTGGACGAGCAGACAGTACTGGGTGGCCGGGCACAATGACCCCCGATGACGACCAACCGCAGCCAGCCAGGTAGCCGCGCGACCCGCGGAGCCGGGCGGTTCGCGCCCAGCCCGTCGGGCGACCTGCACATCGGCAATCTCCGAACCGCGCTGCTGGCCTGGCTCTTCGCCCGATCCTCCGGCCGCGTATTCCTGGTGCGGATCGAGGACCTGGACCGCGTGCGGCCCGGCGCCGAGGCCCGTCAGCTGGCTGACCTGGCCGCAATCGGGCTGGACTGGGATCCGCCGGTCGTCCGGCAGTCCGCCCGTCAGGCGCGTTACGACGATGCCATTGTCGGGTTGACCGCGAGAGGGCTGACGTACGAGTGCTTCTGCACCCGGCGGGAGATCAGACAGGCAGCGTCCGCCCCGCAGGCCGATCCTTCGACGAACCCCACCGCCGACCGGGCGTATCCGGGGACCTGCCGAATTCTCACCCCGGCGCAGATCGCCGATCGCCGACGAACCGGTCGGCCCGGTGCACTGCGGCTGCGCGCGGAGGTCGACAGCTGGACTGTGCACGATGTGCTGGCGGGCGACATCACTGCCGCGGTGGACGATCTTGTGCTGCGCCGTAACGACGGCGTCGCCGCCTACAACCTCGCCGTGGTGGTGGACGACGCCGCGCAGGGCATCGATCAGGTGGTGCGCGGCGACGACCTGCTGACGTCCGCCCCCCGGCAGGCCTACCTCGGGCGGCTGCTCGGGCTACCCGACATCGGCTATGCGCACGTGCCGCTGGCCCTGAACGAACGCGGTGCGCGGCTGGCGAAACGGGACGGGGCCATCACCCTGGCGGATCTGGCGCACATCGGCCTCACGCCGCACCGGGTGCTCGGCATGATGGCGGCATCGCTGCGCCTGGCCGCGCCCGGCGAGCCGGTCACGGTGCGGCAACTGCTCGAGCGGTTCGACCCCGCCGCCGTGCCCGGCGAGCCGTGGATCATCCACCCAGCGACGACGCCGGCCGCCTGACGGTGCACGGCACGGTCCCGGACGCTGGTTGGATGACCCGGTGACGTCCCCTCCCGAGCTGCCTCCCGACCCGGCGACGTCCCGGCCGACCTGGAATACGAACAGGTCCGGCAACTACGACCTGATCGTGGCGTTGTTCTGCGGCCTGCTGCTGATCTCGAACATCGGTGCGACGAAGCTCATCGCGTTCGGGCCGATCATCACTGATGGCGGGGCGCTGCTGTTCCCGCTGACCTACATCCTGGGCGATCTGCTCAGCGAGGTGTACGGATTCCGGCGCGCCCGGCGGGCGATCCTGCTGGGCTTCGGCCTGAGCATCCTTGCGGCACTGACGTTCTGGCTCGTGCAGCTCGCACCACCGGCAGACGGGTACGAGAACCAGCCGGCGTTCGAGGCGGTCCTCGGGTTCGTGCCGCGGATCGTGCTTGCCAGCGTGTGCGGTTTCCTGGCCGGCCAACTGCTCAACGCGTACGTGCTGGTGAAGATCAAGCAGCGGACCAAGGAGAAGGCGCTATGGGCGCGACTGATCGGCTCGACGCTGGTCGGTGAGCTCGCCGACACCGTGGTGTTCTGCACGATCGCGTTCTACGGCGTCATCACCGGTGGGGACTTCCTCAGTTACGTCATCACCGGTTACCTCTACAAGACGTTGGTCGAGGTGGTCTTCCTGCCGGTCACCTACCCCGTCATCGCGCTGGTGAAGCGGCACGAGCCGGACTACGTGCCGGGCGCCGCCGTTGCGGTGGGAAGTGGGGGCGTCGCCCGGGCGTAGTACCGGCCGAGGAACTCCGTCCGGAACTCGGCGAACGTGCCGCCGCAGATGCTGGCCCGGATCCGGTCGACCAGCCTGACCACGAACCGCTCGTTGTGGATCGTCGACAGCGTCGCGGACAGCATCTCCTTCGCCCGGAACAGGTGGTGCACGTACGCGCGTGTGTAGTGCGCGCAGGTGTAGCAATCGCACGCCTCGTCCAGGGGACCGAAATCGGAGCGGAACCGCGCGTTCGTGAGGTTGTACCGGCCTGATTCGGAGTAGATCGAGCCGTTCCGTGCGACCCTCGACGGGGACACGCAGTCGAAGGTATCGGCGCCGTTGGAGATGGCGGTGAACATGTCATCGGGCTCGCTGATGCCCAGCAGATGCCGCGGCTTGTCGGCGGGCAGTTCCTCGCAGACCCAGCGGACGATGGTGCCGAGGTTCCGCTTCTCCAGCGCGCCGCCGATGCCGTAGCCGTCGAACCCGAGCTCCACCAGGCCCCGGGTCGCCTCCCGGCGCAGGTCCTCGTACTGGGCACCCTGCACGACCCCGAACAGCGCCTGGTACGGGCTGCTCACCCGCTCGCCGGTCAGCCGCCGGTGCTCGGTGATGCAGCGCTGCGCCCAGGCGTGGGTCCGGACGACGGAGCGCTCCTGGTACCGCCGGGTATTCATCAGCGTGGTGCATTCGTCGAACGCGAAGATGATGTCCGCCCCGAGTTGGTGCTGGATGCGCACTGAGATCTCCGGCGAGAACCGGTGCAACGAACCGTCCAGGTGGGATTTGAACGTCACGCCGTCGTCGTCGACGGTGGCCAACCGGTTCTTGCCGGGTGCGATGACGTCGTCGGCCTGGATGCCGTTGACGTTCATCGCGAGCACCTTCTTGAATCCGGCGCCGAGGGAGAGCACCTGGAAGCCACCGGAGTCGGTGAACGTCGGTCCGGGCCAGTTCATGAAAGCGCCGAGACCGCCGCCTCGCTCGACGATGTCGGGCCCAGGCTGCAGGTACAGGTGGTAGGCGTTGGCCAGCACCGCCTGCGCCTGCAAGGCCGCCATCGACTCCGGCAGCACCGACTTGACGGTGGCCTTCGTGCCGACCGCGATGAAAGCCGGGGTATCGATGACGCCGTGCGGGGTGACGATCCGGCCGGTCCTGCCCAGTGCGCCGGGCAGGCTCGTTCCGACGGTGAAACCGAAGCCGGGGGACGGGTCGTGGGCGGTCGGTGTCACCGGGCTATCCAACCAACCCGCTCAGCGGGCGATGCCGGGAGGCAGATAGAGCTCATATCCGTCCATCGTCACCACCCGGTAGTCGGTGGGCGGCAGCAGCAACGACGGCCGGGTCCCCGCCGAATACACCAGCACCACCTGATCGGGATCGGCCGCCTCGACGGCATCCGCCTCGGCCTGCAGCCGGATCGGGAAGTCCGACCGCACCTGCAGCCGACCATCGGCCAGGTAGTCGATGAGGTAGGCGGCCCAGTAGTCGCCCCGCACGTAACGCACGCCGTTCGCATCGAGCTCGCGAACCACGGCCGACGGGGCGCGTTCGGGGTCGGTCAGGGTGAATTCGGTCTGCCGGGACAGCACCGGCACGCACAGCACCAGGCTCCACACGGTGGGCAGCACGGCCACCAGCCACGGCGATTTCCGTACCCCGGACGGGAGTGCCAGCAGCCACCCGCCCAGACCCATCAGCAGCAGCGGCAGGAACGGCAGCGCGTACCTGGCGTCGGCGGAGAACGCCAGTTGCGGGAACACCGCGAGGCACGGGAAGGCGAGCACGCCCGAGACCAGCAGCGGAACCGCCGGCGAGCCCCTCCGGATGACGAGCAGGACCAGGCCGGCGAAGGACCCGACAATCAGCACGACGGCGGCGATCTGGGCCGGCGGCGCCGGGGACAGCCACTGTCCGTCGGGCAGTCGGAGGCCGAACGCCCGCGGCAGCAACTCGGTCGCGAAGATCTGCAGCCGCTCGGTGTAGGTCGCCACGACGGTGGCCTGGGCCTCCTGCGGGCTTCCGCGCTGCAGGATGTACACGAGCCACGGGGACACTCCGATCACACCGCCGAGGGCCAGCGGAGCCCACCAGTTCCGCAGCCGGCGGATGTGCAGGAGCGTCGGGGGGATCAGCGCCAGCATTGCCACGATGCCGAACATCGGGTGGCTCCAGATGGCGAATCCGGCGGCGAGCCCGGCCAGCAGTGCGGTGCGGCCCAACCTGTCGGCCGACCGCATCGCGTGGCAGGCCAGCGCGATCGCCGCGATCTGGGCGGCGATCCCGGTCGGATAACCCATGTACGGGCGGGACCAGAGGATGACCATCGCCCCGGACGCGGTCCAGAAGATCAACGCGACGGACAGCGCCGGGGCAAGGCCCAGGAACGGCCGGGCAAGTCGGAACAGCACGTACGCTGCGACCGCGGACAGCACGGCCGCCAGGATTCGCAGCGGCCAGGCGCCGCCCGCCACCAGCATCAGCGGCGCCAGCAGGTACGACTCGGGCGTCGACCCGTAGTCGTTGCCCGCGACGATCAACCGGAACGATCCCGTCAACACCTCGCGTGCCTGCAGGCCGACCAGCGCCTCGTCGGAGTTCAGCGCCAGCAGCCAGGTATGCCCGACCCAGTAGCGCAGCAGGATTCCCACCAGGACGGCGGGGATCGCCGCCAGCAGCAGCGCGCGACCGGGTGCATGGCGCGGCGTCGGCTCGGAGACGATGACGCCCGCAGCGCTGTCCGCGACCACCGGCGCCCTTCCCCTCCGCTCGACGCTTCGTGTGCCCGGAACCGATATCCGGCCTCGACGCATTTTCGCACGCTGAACGGGTGCGACCGGTCGAACTGCGCCCCCCGTCAGCGCAGGGCCACCTGCGGGACCGGCTCAGCTCTCGGTGACCGCGTCGATGGTGTCGGCGACGCCCTCGGCCGGGGCGTTCTGCGCGATGTCCGCCTCGCTGATGATGCCGACCAGGCGCTGCCCGTCGATCACCGGTAGACGCCGCACCTGATACTCGGCCATGGTCGCGAGAACGTCCTCGAGCGGGTCGTCGGCGCCGATCGTAACCGGGTTGCCCTGAGCGAGTGCCCCCGACGTGACGGTACCGGGATCCCGGTCCTCGGCCACGCACCGGATCACGATGTCACGATCGGTGACGATGCCCTTCAGTTGGTCGTTCTCGCCGCAGATCGGCAGCGCACCGACATCGAGGTCGCGCATCTTCCGGGCTGCCTGCAGCAGGGTTTCGTGCTCACCGATGCATGCCGCGCCCTGGGTCATGATGTCTCGTGCTGTGGTGGTCATCTCAGTCTCATCCCCGTCCGCGTGCACGCCGCGTCGACAACGTGCGGTCGACATGTGCGCAGTACCCCCGAAGCGGTCCCGCAAACGGTGCCCGCGGGCCCATGGACGGCATGTGTCCACACCTGCGCCGTGGGGAACAGAAGCTGCGGAGCCACACGAGATCTGCCGCCGAGTGTCAGCTCAGTGCCCTGGCGCACGATACGAACGGGCCCGACGAATGATCTCCCCGCGAGGGTTTGCACATCTTCGTGCCGCTGGCGGACTCGATGTCAGCGGAGGAGGCCGCTGCGGCCACCCGGGCCTTGGCTGCCCGTTCCGAGCGGATCGACCCGTCGATCGCGACCACCGCCTACCTGCTCGCGGACCGGTCGGGAAAAGTGTTCGTGGACTCGACCCGCTCGAACGGCGCGACGGTGGTGGCCGCGTACAGCCCGCGGGCGCGCCCCGGAGTTCCGGTGTCCTTCCCGCTGCCCTGGAACGGTTTGGACGGGGTGACACCGGCGGACTTCACGATCAGGACGGCGGGAGCCCTGCTCGGTGACGCGGACCCGTGGCAGGAGCTGATGCCGCAACCGCAACGACTGCCCGCCGACCTCATCGAGGAGGGCCGGGCGATCCCGATCGCCCGGGTGCAGGCCATGCATGAGGGGAAACGGCGGGCAAGGGCACGTCGGCAGGCGATCAACCCGGCGTAACCGGACCACGACCTCTCGTCGCGATCCTCAACAACGTCGGCCCGGCCGGCACCACCCCAGTTCTCGCGCAGCTCACACCCGCAACGCTGCCTGCGATCGGCAGCTGACCCGCCTGTCGCCAAGAACAACAAGCCTGTCCGAGCGGGTGAAACACGATGCGGTGCCGCCACCGGCGGGCCATACTTGCGACCGTGTTGACCGTCGCCCGCGCCCATTTCGTCCAAGCCGGTCGGTGTTTCGTCGATCTCGTCGACCGTGTCCCTCACGACGCCTGGGACGGCGAAGGTCTCGGGGAGTGGGACCTGCGGTCACTGGTGGGTCACACCAGTCGGTCGTTGATCACGGTGATCACCTATCTGCAGCAACCCGCCGCCGCCGAGGACGTTCCATCGGCGGGGGTCTACTACCAGTTGATCTCACAGCAGATCACCGCGAACGCCGCCGCGGTCGCCGAACGGGGGCGACAAGCGGGCGTCGCGCTCGGTGCGGATCCGGCGGCGACCGTGCACCAGCTGTTCGGAGAGGCCATCGCAGCAGTGGAAACCGCCGATGACGACCCCGTCATCACAACAATTGCCGGCGGTATGCGGCTGAGCCGATATCTGCCCACCCGGGCCTTCGAGCTCACCGTGCACTCGCTCGACGTCGCCGCCGCCTGCGGCATCGAGCTCACACCGCCGGCGGCCGCCCTGAACGAAGCCCTTCATCTTGCCGTCGACGTTGCCATGCTCCGTCATCAAGGCGCGGATGTTCTGCTCGCGCTCACCGGACGACAGTCGTTGCCCAGCAACTACTCCGTCGTTTGAGAATCCATTTGTCGATCAGTACCCACCCGCCACTCTCGTGCGAGCGGGTCCACCGCCGGCTCGGGGGATTCCGATGGCGGTAGCGGTGTGCATGGCAGCACCCATAGTTTCAGTTAGTCCTTTTTTGATCGTATGATTTCCGAGCGATGGCATGGCAGCTGGCCGACTTCCTGCTGCGCCAGCCAGTCATCGACACCCCAACTGTGGCGCGCGAACTCGGCGTCACCCCGCAGAACGCACTGCGTGTCATCACGCCACTCGTGGACTCGAACATCCTTGAGGAGTTCACCGGTTTCGCCCGCAACCGGATGTGGCAGTCGCGAGAGGTGCTCGACTCGCTTGACGACTTCTAGCGGTGCACGCTTGGGTTCGACGCTTGGTCATAGACGCTTGGTCAGAGGTTTGGCAGGGCCAGCCTAACCTTGCACCGGAGGTCGGGTATTTGTGTGAGGCGAGCGTCGGCGGTCACAAGTGCGCAGCCGAAAGTTTCAGCGACGGCAAGGTAGGCGGCGTCGTATCCGGTGACGTTATGACGCAGTTCCCACATGCGTTCCAGCAGCGGTGTT
>JBBRVZ010000071.1:0-15692 GCA_038246445.1 Mycobacteriales bacterium | reverse complement strand
GCCAACCGTGACCAATGCCTGTTCGATCGACGGCCGGGTGAGACTGCGGTCCGTGCAGGCCTGGGTGAGCAGACGATCCCAGCTGACGCCGGTCGCGTAGCCCTCGAACAGTCGGGGACCTCGAGCGGTGAGGCCGGCCGCTGACGCACGGGCCGCCACACTGACCGCGGCCGGGTAGTCGGATCCGTACGCCGGTGTCGACGTGCTGATCAGCACCCTGCCGGACGCCGCGGCGGCCAGCGCCGGCGCCGACCAGATGTCCGGGTCGTAACCGTCGATCGTTGTCAGAACCGTCGTGTCGGCGGAAGTCGCCGCGACCACATCGGCGGTCGTGGCCGCGTCGGCGAGCGACAGGACGGCCGTGGCGGGTCCCCAGGACGCCAGGTCCACCGTGGGCTCGACCGCCGAGCGGACGTCCAGTGCGATGCCGCGATCGGCCGCCCACCAGCGGGCGCCGCTCAGCGCGTTCTCGGCCGCCGGCGAGCCGTCGGTCAGAACGCCGACGGTGCCTCCGGACCGGACCCGGTCGTCGCTCTTGAGATAGTCCAGCCCGTTGATGGCCAGCACATCCGCGGTCGCCCCGACCACGATCGGGAGCGTCGATCCCAGGGCGGTGGAGATCCCGGTTGGCGTCAGCGTTGGCAGGCGATCGGCAGAGATCCGGTCGCTGAGCTCGTCGGGTGCGGCAGCGGCGCGCAGGACGACCAGACCGAGTACAGACCGGCCGATGGCCTGGTAGGCCTGGAACGCGTTCGCCGGAACTCCTGCCTGACCGGCCGTCGCCAGCTGGATACGGCGCCCGCACAGGCCGCCGGAGGTATTGACCGCCTCCTGCCACAACTGCACTCCGGCAACGAAGCCGCGGTCATCGACAGGGCCGACCAGTACCCCGAGGGTGATCGAGTCGTCGGTGACACCCGGGCCGGTGACAAACCCGTCCGGGGTGACCGGGGTGAGGGACGGCGTGCTGACGGCAGCAGGGCTGCCCGATTGGTCTGCGCTCTCCGGCAACGGAATCCGGTCGGCACCCGCGTCGCACCCCGCCGTGAACAGCAGCGCGAGCAGCAGCGCAACGGCCGCGCTGCGGGTCTTGTCACGGATGTGGAACGGACGGTGTGCACCATGCGCGAGTAGCCGACTCGACGCGGAATCGGCAGCGGCGCACACCATCACAGCTTGGCACGCGCCGGCGGGGCACCGGACGTGCCGGGGGTCCCGGAAAGCGCGGCCCGACCCGCGTCCGCCGCGGTCAGTCACAGTGGTCAGCTCCTGAGCTCACCCGCCAGGGCCTGCATCAGCAAGCCGTCGTGCCAGCCCACTATCTCCTCCTCGGCGGCCGGATCGATGTCCCGCTTGTGCTCGCGAAGCACACCGACAGGCTCGAACCGACGGCGCCGCAACACCGAATGGCCGGCTGATTGTCGGCGGCCCGATCGATGACGAGGCGGTGACGAGCGCGGTCATCGACCAGGTGCCGCCACGGTGCGGACGGCATCCCGTCCGATGCCCTGACCGTGCGCCGCGGGATCGAGGAAGATGCGATCGACGCGTGCCGGTACGGGAGTCTTCCTCCTCGCAGAACTGCACCATTCCGCGGACCCGGCCGTCCATGGCATCCATCTTCGGGTTCGCTGGGTCCCCGCCGCTCCTGGATCTTGCAGCTCTTGGGTGACACAGCTCTTGGATGACACAGCTCCTGGATGACGCCGCCACCGGACCCGCGACAGTACTGCGGTGGCGGCGTCGGCCAAGTGTCGACTCCGCGACGGCGCCACCGTCAGCGCGTCGGATCAGCAGCTCGATCAGGCGGCGGTGCGCTTCCCGGTCATGTCGTGCGGATCAAGGATGTACTTGCGCGCAACGCCGGAGTCGAACTCGGCGTAGCCCTTCGGGGCATCGTCCAGGCTGATCACGGTGGCGTTGACGGCATCGCCGATGTGTACCTTGTCGGCCAGGATCGCCTTCATCAGACCGTTGTGGTACCGCATGACGGGGCATTGACCGGTCGTGAAGGAGTGCGATTTCGCCCAGCCGAGCCCCAGCCGGATGGACAGCGAGCCAACCTGCGCCGCTTCGTCAGCGGCGCCCGGGTCACCGGTGACATAGAGCCCCGGGATACCGAGACCGCCGCCGGCTGCGGTGATGTCCATCAGCGAGTTGAGCACCGTGGCGGGCGCCTCCGCTGCGTCCCGGCTGCCGTGCCCGCGGGCCTCGAAGCCGACTGCGTCGACGCCGCAGTCGACCTCGGGCCCACCCAGGATCTGCTCGATCTGGTCCTTGGGGTCGCCCTTGGACACGTCTACGGTCTCGCAGCCGATTGTGCGGGCCTGAGCCAGTCGCTCCTCGTTCAGATCGCCGACGATGACGAAGGACGCACCCAGCAGTTGCGCTGACACGGCCGCGGCGATGCCGACCGGGCCGGCGCCCGCGACGTACACCGTCGACCCGGTCTTCGTGCCGGCGGTGAAGGCGCCATGGAAGCCGGTGGGGAAGATGTCGGACAGCATCGTCAGGTCGGTGATCTTCTCCATGGCCTGAGCCTTGTCCGGGAACACCAGCATGTTCCAGTCCGCGTACGGCACGAGAACGTACTCCGCCTGCCCGCCGACCCAGCCGCCCATGTCCACATACCCGTACGCCGACCCGGGGCGATCCGGGTTGACGTTCAAGCAGATTCCGGTTTTGCCCTCCTTGCAGTTCCTGCACCGTCCGCAGGCGATGTTGAACGGCACTGAACATAGGTCGCCGACCTTGACGAACTCGACGCCGGGGCCGACTTCGACTACCTCACCGGTGATCTCATGCCCGAGGACCAGCCCTTCCGGGGCTGTCGTCCGGCCGCGGACCATGTGCTGATCGGAGCCGCAGATGTTGGTGGTGACGACTTTGAGGATGGCGCCGTGCGGCACCTTCCGGCCCACGTTGGCCGGGTTCACCCCGGGGCCGTCCTGGAGCACGAACGTCGGGTAGTCGATGTTTTCCACCGCGACCTTCATCGGGCCCTGGTAGGTGATCGCGCGATTGCCGGACATGAAGCCTCCTCGTCATTGAGGACCCGCACCCTGTGGGACGGTCGAGCCGGCGCTCGATGGTGCCGGCCCTGTGTCCGGGCCGACGCTACTCGCCCGAAAGGACGCGCGCAGAAACAAAACCCAAGCAGCGCAACGGGTTGGGGCCAGTTCGGTATCGATTGTCCGTCCTGCACCAAATGTCCAGGACGGCCGCCGGCCGCGGCGCCTGCCAGTCATTGCAACGATTCGGCACGTGCTCCGGCGTAGCGATGCTGGCCGTACCAGCACGCGCAGGTGCCGGTGCGCTCAGTCCATGGATCCGGGAACCGCCGGCCCCAGCAGGTCGTCGGCGTCCACGATCCGGTAGCCGTACCCCTGTTCGGCGAGGAAGCGCTGGCGGTGGGCCGCGTAGTCGGTGTCGAGGGTGTCGCGGGACACGATCGAGTAGAAGTGCGCCTGACGCCCGTCGTCTTTCGGCCGCAGGATCCGGCCGAGCCGCTGGGCCTCCTCCTGCCGGGAGCCGAAGGTCCCCGACACCTGGATGGCCACCGTGGCGTCCGGCAGGTCGATCGAGAAGTTGGCAACCTTCGACACGACCAGCACCGAGACCTCGCCGTGCCGGAAGGCGTCATAGAGCCGTTCGCGTTCGGCGTTGCGGGTCGACCCCTGGATGATCGGCGCCTGCAATTCCTCGCCGAGCTCCTCCAGTTGCTCCAGGTAAGCCCCGATCACCAGCGTCGGCACACCGGGGTGCCGGTCGAGGATGGAGCGGACGACCGGGATCTTGGTCCGCGCGGTCGAGGCGATCTTGTACCGATCCTCGGGCTCCGCGGTGGCGTAGCTCAGCCGTTCGGCATCGGTCAGCGTCACCCGCACCTCGGTGCACTCGGCCGGCGCGATCCAGCCCTGCGACTCGATGTCCTTCCACGGCGCGTCATACCGTTTCGGACCGATCAGGGAGAACACGTCACCCTCCCGGCCGTCCTCCCGGACCAGCGTCGCGGTCAGCCCGAGCCGGCGGCGGGACTGCAGGTCGGCGGTCATCCGGAACACCGGGGCCGGCAGCAGGTGGACCTCGTCATAGATCACCAGGCCCCAGTCATGCGAATCGAAGACGTCCAGGTGCTTGTAGACGCCGCCGGACTTGCGCGTCATCACCTGATACGTCGCGATGGTGACCGGCCGGATTTCCTTGCGCTCGCCCGAGTACTCGCCGATTTCCTCCTCGGTGAGCGAGGTCCGGGCGAGAAGCTCGCGACGCCACTGCCGACCCGAGACGGTGTTGGTCACCAGGATCAAGGTCGTCGCCCCGGCCTTGGCCATGGCCGCCGCGCCGACGAGGGTCTTTCCGGCGCCACAGGGCAGCACCACGACCCCGGAGCCGCCCGCCCAGAATCCCTCGACGGCCTGCTCCTGGTAGGGCCGTAGATGCCAGTTGGCGGTATTCAGCTCGATGTCGTGCGCTTTGCCGTCGACGTAACCGGCCTCGTCGTCCGCGGGCCAGCCGACCTTGAGCAGCGCCTGCTTGAGGTGCCCACGCTGCGACGGGTGCACGACGACCGTGTCCGGATCGATCCGGGTGCCCAGCATCGGTGCGATCTTCTTGTGCCGCATGATTTCTTCCAGGACGGCACGGTCGCGCGAGACCATGATCAGCCCGTGCGCCGGATGCGTCTGCAGGACCAGCCTGCCGTATCGGCCCATCGTGTCGACGACGTCGACCAGCAGCGCCTGTGGGACCGGGAACCGGGACCAGCGAACCAGCGCATCGACAACCTGCTCGGCGTCGTGCCCGGCGGCCCTGGCGTTCCACAGTGCGAGCGGCGTGATCCGGTAGGTGTGCACGTGCTCGGGGGAGCGTTCGAGCTCGGCGAACGGGGCGATGTTGGAGCGTGCGGCGGGGGCGTCGGGGTGGCCGATCTCCAGCAGCAGGGTTTTGTCGGATTGCACGATCAGCGGGCCGTCGGTCACGGGCTGGTCCTTCGCAGTCGCAGCTTGCCAGCGCGGTACGCGCTGATGCCCCGCTGGTGTGCGGGGCAACCTCTCCAGTGTCCTCCTCGTCGGGACCTGCTCCGGTCCGCCCAGGTGAACTGGGCGGTTCGAGGCCGACGCACCGGGCGTCCGGACCGGTCAGCCGATGGCCGACTCGCGGCCTGCCCCCGAGCGCAGCGAGCAGCTCCCCGGGCCGGACCGGCCGGTAGCGTGACCGGATGCGACGACGCCACACCCGAGAGGCTGATCCAGGGCGGCGTGGTCCGCCCACCGGACGGATCCGCGCGGCGGTGCCGCGGTGAGGATCGTCGTCGTCGGGGCCGGCATCGTCGGTCTCGCCACCGCGCGCCAGTTGGCGATCGAGCGGCCGGGCGCCGAGATCGCCGTCGTCGACAAAGAGGCGAGGGTTGCCGGCCATCAGACGGGTCACAACAGCGGCGTCATCCACCGCGGGATCTATTACCCACCCGGGTCCCTCAAGGCCCAGCTGTGTCGACGCGGCTCGGGCATGTTGAAGTCATTCTGCGCCGAGAACGGCATTCCCTACAACGACATCGGCAAGCTCGTGGTCGCGCTCGACGCCGACGAGGCCGGGCGGCTCGACGAGATTAGGCGGCGGGCGCTGGCCAACGGTGTCGACGACGTCCGGATGATCGGCGCCAGCGAGATCACCGAAATTGAACCGCATGTCGAAGGTGTGCGGGCGCTGTACTCGCCGTCGACGGCCATCGTCGACTTCGTCGCCGTGACGCAGGCGATCGCGAAGGACCTCACGGCGCGCGGCGGCTCGGTGCGGACGGCGACGCCCGTCTCTGGGTTCCGGCAGGAGCAGCACAGCGTCGTCGTGCTGACCGGATCCGGCGAGTTCGTCGCCGACGAGGTCGTCATCTGTGCGGGCCTGCAGTCCGCCCGGCTCGCCGCGTTGGCCGGTGACGATCCCGAGCCCGCGATCATCCCGTTCCGCGGTGAGTACTACCGGATCGCGCCCGAGCACGCCGACCTGGTGAAGGGACTGGTGTACCCGGTTCCCGATCCGCGCTACCCGTTCCTCGGCATCCACCTGACCCGCCGGATCGACGGCACGGTCGACATCGGTCCGAATGCAGTGCTGGCGCTGGCCCTGGAGGGCTACCAGCGCACCGACTTCTCAACCGGTGACCTCGCCGCGGTGGTCCGCACTCCGGCCTTCCGCAAACTCGCTCGGACCCATTGGCGGACCGGTGCCAAGGAGATGGTCGGCTCGGTCAGCAAGCGGTACTTCCTGGCGCAGGCCCGCAAGTACCTGCCCGCACTGGTGCTCTCGGACCTCGAGCCGGCGCCCGCGGGTGTGCGGGCACAGGCGATCAAGAATGACGGTCAGCTGGTCGACGACTTCTGGATCACCCGCCGACCGCGGATCACCATGGTGCGGAACGCTCCGTCACCGGCCGCCACGTCGTCGCTCGCCATCGCCGAGCACATCACCCGTCAGGTACTCGATGGTGTGCCGAGCTGAGCTGAGCTTGCCGTAGCCGGGCGCCCCGGCGATCCGCTTGCGGGCACGGCCGAGCGCGGCCTGCGGTCGAAGTTGAGTCGACTTTGCGAGCATTTCCGGTCCGGACGTGCGCGACAAGTCGACGCAACTCGATCTGACGCGGCCTGCGTCCGAGCGTCGGCAATCGGCCCGGAGGCCGTCCCCGCCGTGACAAGCTGGACCGGTGACCCTCGCCGACCTGCTGCCGACCACCGACGGCGACGGCGTGTGGGACGGGGCGCTCGGCGGCCGGGTCGAGCGCCAGGTCGACGCCGGCGAACTGTTCGACATCTTCTCCGCCTGGGCGACCGAGCGCGGGCTGCCGCTGTACCCGCACCAGGAGGAGTCGCTGCTGGAGATCGTCGGTGACGCCAACGTCATCGTCGGCACGCCGACCGGTTCCGGGAAGAGTCTGATCGCGACCGCGGCGCTGTTCACCGGGCTCGCCACCGGCCGGCGCTCGTACTACACGGCCCCGATCAAGGCCCTGGTGTCGGAGAAGTTCTTCGACCTGGTGGACATCTTCGGTGCCTCCGCGGTGGGGATGATCACTGGCGATTCGGCGGTCAACGCCGCCGCCCCGATCATCTGCTGCACCGCCGAGATCCTTGCCGGCATCGCGCTGCGCGGCGGGGCCGACTCGGAAGCCGGCATCGTGGTGATGGACGAGTTCCACTACTACGGCGACCCGCAGCGAGGCTGGGCCTGGCAGGTTCCGCTGCTCGAGCTCAGCCGCGCGCAATTCGTGCTGATGTCCGCGACCCTCGGCGACATGCGCTTCTTCGCCGACGACCTGAGCGAGCGCACCGGCCGGCAAACGGCCGTCATTGCGAACGTGAAACGACCGGTGCCACTGCACTTCTCCTACACCCTGGTTCCGCTGACCGAGACCTTGCAGGATCTGCTGGCCACCCAGCGGGCGCCGGTCTACATCGTCCACTTCACCCAGGCGGCGGCGTTGGAGCGGGCGCAGGCGCTGTCCAGCCTGGCCGTGGCGACGCGGGCGGAACGGGACCAGATCGCCGAGGTGATCGCGGATTTCCGGTTCTCCCCGGGCTTCGGGCGCACGCTGTCGAGGTTGGTGCGGCACGGGATCGGGGTGCACCACGCCGGAATGCTGCCCAAGTACCGGCGACTGGTCGAGAAGCTCGCCCAGTCCGGGCTTCTCAAGGTCATCTGCGGAACGGACACCCTGGGGGTCGGGATCAACGTGCCGATCCGCACCGTGCTGCTGACTGCGCTGAGCAAGTACGACGGTCGACGGACCCGATTGCTGTCCGCGCGCGAGTTCCACCAGGTCGCCGGCCGGGCGGGTCGGGCCGGGTTCGACGTTGCCGGTGATGTCGTCGTGTTGGCTCCCGAGCACGTCATCGAGAACGAGCGGGCAGTGGCGAAGGCCGGCGACGACCCCGCGAAGAAGCGAAAGGTGGTGCGCCGCAAGCCTCCCGAGGGCTTCGTCAGCTGGTCCGAGGCGACGTTCAGCAAGTTGGTCGAGGCTCAACCCGAACCGCTGACGTCACACTTCCGCGTCTCCCACGCATTGGTGCTCGGCGTTGTGTCGCGACCGGGAAATGCTTTTACCTCCATGCGCAACCTCATCGAGGGCAGCCACGAGCCGCGCACTCGTCAATTGCGACACGCGTTGCGCGCCATCGCCATCGGCAAGGCGCTGATCGCCGCCGGCATCGTCGAACGGCTCGACGAGCCGGACGGGACCGGCCGCCGCTACCGGCTGACGATGGATCTGCAGCTCGATTTCGCGCTCGATCAACCGCTGTCCCCGCTCGCCCTCGCCGCGCTGGACATCCTCGATCGCGAGGCGGAAAGCTACGCGCTCGACGCGGTGTCGTTGATCGAGGCCACCTTGGAAGGCCCCCGGCCGGTGCTCAGCGCCCAGCGTTTCAAAGCCCGCGGGGAGGCCGTGGCTGCGATGAAGGCTGACGGCATCGAGTACGACGACCGGATGGCGCTGCTCGAGGACGTCGACCACCCCAAGCCGCTGGCGGACCTGATCGAGGTGGCGTACGAGACGTACCGCAAGGGGGCGCCATGGATCGCCGAGTATCAGCCGGAGCCCAAGTCCGTCGTCCGGGACATGTACGAGCGGGCGATGACGTTCTCGGAGTACGTGGCGTTCTACGGCCTGACCCGCTCCGAAGGAGTTGTGCTGCGGTACTTCGCCGACGCCTACCGGGCGCTGCGGCGAACAGTTCCGACGAGCGCGCGGACCGACGATCTGACCGACATCACCTCGTGGTTGGGCGAACTCGTTCGCGGCGTGGACTCGAGCCTGCTGGACGAGTGGGAGGCGCTGGCCCACCCGGACCTCGACGAGCTCGGTGTTGTCGGTTCCGGTGCAGAGGTGCGCCCGCCCATCGCGGCGCGGGGAGTGACCGCCAACCAGCGCGGGTTCACCGTGATGGTGCGGAACGCGATGTTCCGTCGCGTCGAACTGCTGTCTCTGCAGCGGTACCAGGATCTGGGCGAGCTGCACGGAAGCGACGGCTGGCGCGCCGATCGGTGGGCCGAGGCGATGGAACGGTATTGGGATGAGTACGACGACCTCGGCACCGGTGCGACGGCGAGATCGGCTGCCCTGCTGGTGATCAACCGCTCTGACGACACCTGGTCCGTGCGCCAGATTCTCGACGACCCGGACGGCGACCGGGACTGGGGCATCAGTGCCGACGTCGATCTCGCGGCCTCCGATGACGCAGGTGAACCGGTGCTCGGCATCGCCGCTGTCGGCCCGCTGACGGGCTGAGTCGCGCCGGCTGACGCGGCTCGGAGTGGCTGGTGATCAACCGCGCGGCGGACCTCGAGGTCGACGAAACACAGTTCGCGCCGCGTTTTTCATGCGGCACGGGCCCGGGAGATCCTCACGGCGATGCTCGGCCGGCGCAGTCGCAACCGGCGACACAGCCGGCCGCCGCCTGCGGGCGGTCAGACGGAGCCCGGCCGACGGAGTCGCAACCGGGGCAACACAGCCAGCCCCCGCCTGCGGGCAATCAGACGGGCGGCGGGAAAATGGCGTCGATCTCGGCCAGGTCGTCGGCGCTCGGACTGAACGTGGACGCCGCGGCGGCGTTGGCTCGCACCTGCTCCGGGGTTGTTGCGCCGGCGATCACCGACGATACCTGCGGCCGGCTCAGCAGCCACCCGAACGCGACGTCCAGCATGAGGACGTCCCGCTCATCGGCGAATTCTTGGAGTGCTTCGAGTTGGTCCCACCGAGCGGATTCGAGCAACTCCGGCTTGATGTCGGTGAGCCTCGTCCCGGTCGGCGCGTCGCCCCGGGTGTACTTGCCGGTCAGCAGGCCGTTGGCCAGCGGGAAGAACGGCAGGATGCCGACCCCGAAGTGGTCGGCGGCCGGTACCAGATCGCGTTCGACATCCCTTTTGAGCAGCGAGTATTCGTTCTGCGCGGACACGAACGGAGTGCGATGTGTCCTCCTGGCGGTCCAGTCCGCGTCCGCCAACTGGTAACCGGTGAAATTGGAATGACCGATGTACCGCACCTTTCCGGCAATGACGAGTTCGTCGAGCGCGGCGAGAGTCTCCTCGATGGGAGTTGGCGGGTCCGGCTGGTGAAGCTGGTACAGGTCGATCCAGTCCGTGCCCAGCCTGCGCAGGGAGGCCTCCACTGCGGCGCGGACGTAGCGCCGGGATCCACGCGCGCCGAAGTCAAGACCGTTGGCGCCCTGCGCATCCATGCCGAACTTCGTGGCCACCACGACGTCAGCGCGCCTTCGACCGAGGGATTCGCCGAGCAACTCCTCGCTCCGGCCGGCGGGGTTGCCGTAGATATCGGCGACGTCGAACAAGGTGATGCCGGCGTCCAGTGCGGCGTTGACCACGGCGCGGGAGCCCTCCGGGGTCTCGGTCACCGTCCGCGCCCGGCCGAGGTTGTTGCAGCCGAGCCCGGTGGCCGACACTGCCAGGCCGGATCGCCCGAGTCGGCGCACCATCGGTTCCGTCATGACGAGCAGGGTATGCAAGCGGCCGGGCCCGAAGTGAGCTGGCCCCCGCTCTCCAGGAGGGTGAACTCCGATGTTTGTCTCGTCCGACAGCAGTGCGGGGTGACCTCACCTCCGGGTCGGACGCAGGAGCACACCTCACCCGGCGCAGCCGCTTTCCCCCGGGCGTGACGGCCGGCGAAACCGAGTGCGTGGCACTCTTGATCGATGACCGGACCCGACCGTCAGACGCCGTCGTGGCGGGCAGTGGCGGTCGGTCCGGGCGGCGTGCCGGTGGAGAACCTTCGTCCGGTGCCGGCAGGGGTCACCGGACCTTCCACTGCGGCGTCGGGGCAGTGGGCGACGAGCACCTCGATGTCTCCGGTGCCGGGTCGCTTGCGGCTGGCTGGGCATCAGGCGGCGTCTCCCGCAGGTCCGGTGCCTCCCGCAGGTTCCGCGCCTCCCGCAGGTCCCGAGAAAACGGGTCCCGGTCGCCCATCGGCGGCGGCCGGGCCATTGGCGGTCTTCGGCGACTTCAACTTGGAGCCCCCCGCCGGCGGATGTGACCCCGACCGGCGGCCGTGGACGCGCGGCCCTTCCCGTGCAGTGGTCCTTTCCTGGTTCGCTCTAACGATCGGCGTGGCGGTCCTGGTGGCTGCTCTGCTCTGGTCGGACTTCGCCCCCATACCGGGTCAGACGTCGGCGGCTCTCGGACCCGGCAGTTGCCTGGCCTCGTCATCGGGCCGGTCCGTCGTTGTCATCGACTGTGGCGATCCCGATGTCGAGTTCACCGTCGCTGCAACGTATCCCGGCGCGACCGATGCGGACCGCTGCAATAGGGTTTCGTCCGACCTGATGCTGGTCACCAGGGACGATGTGGTGCTCTGCCTCAACTACCGCGCCGTCGCGGGGGAATGCCTGTACGCGGGCGAGGCGGATGACGTCGGTAAGGCACCGTGCCGGATGCCGGTTTCCGCCAGCACCCCCACGGGACTGTTCAGGGTCGTCGCGGTCCTCCCGCGTACCGTCGACGTTCGCGGCTGCCCCACCGGCACCATTTCCTCACTGGTTCACATCACCACGCCCCAGCTGTTGTGCCTCGGGCTGCCCTGACTTTGCGTCGGGCCCGACATGCGTCGGGTCGCTTCGAGACGGTCATCTGCCGACCCGGTCGGCCTGTGACGGGCCGATCACTTCCCGCAGTTCGTCATGGGGACACCGCGGACCAGGTGACGAACAAGTCCACCAGTAGTGCCCGACAAGCGGCCACCGTCAGCCTCCTACGGATAGTGATCGCGCCATTCTCGGACGTCGTCGGCCGAGGCCCCGCGCTCGAGTCCGATCGTGTTTCCGTCGGGCGCTCCGTGTCAGGCGGCGACTGTGTCCGCCACCCGCACCGTGCCCTGGTCACCGTGCCCTGGTGCCCCGGTGCCTGGATGCCCCTATCCACGAACCCGGCTGAGACACGTACGCCAACAGGTCTGCCCTGCTTACGGCAACTCCAACCCTTCCGCGACGGTAGCCTCGCGCTGCCCGACGACTCCCGGACCGGCGTCCACCTGTCCGCTGTCCGGTTGAGCACTGCTCCCGTGATTGGCTCCGGTTCGACCGGCGCCGCGCCGCCGGGCCTGTTCGGCGCCGTCCTCCTCGTCGGTGACGGGTCGTACACCGGTGATCCGGTGCAGGACGAAGGTGCGCACCGAGCCGCGCAGCCTGTCGTAGGCGACCACCGCGCCGCTGGAGAGCGCCACGGGTTCGATCATCCGGTGTGTGGTCCCGCCGTCCGCATCGACATAGCCGATCCACAACGGCTTCCGCCGCTCGACCGCGTCCCGTAGGACACGGAGGGTGTCGCCGGACGGTTGTACGTCGCCGTGTGAGTACAGCGAGCCGGCGCGGTCCGCGCTGCGCATCCGGGTGATCAGCGAGTCGAGTTGCTCCCGCGTGAGCTGCGGTGGCTCGCGCCAGTGCTGGTAGTGCGGCGGAGCCTGTTTCGTGCGATGCGGTGCGGATCGCAGGTCGAGCACCGCGCCGGACTCGTCCTCGGCGGCGGGAACAAGGCCTCCGCTGCGGAGTTGGGTCATCAGATCCTGCGTGCCGACCGTCGAGATAGCCACGGTGGGAGCGAGCTTGCGCAGCGGGATACCCAGCGCCGACGCCTCGGCGATTGCTTGATCGATCAGCGCGGGGTCGTCGCTGCGCAGGTAGGTGCTGGCCATGCCCAACCGCAGCACCCCGTACCGGCGGCCGACATCGTCGATGAGGTAGCTGAGCGCTTGCGGTACGCCGGTCACCGAATGGGCGTCGAACAACTCGTGCAGTTCTGCGGTCGCTACGCCCGCGTCGAGGGCACGACGAATGCTCTGCGGGGTGACCCGGTAGACGGTGGCGCTGCCCGCCGATTCGACGTCGGCGACCTGACCGAGCCGCGCGGCCAGCGCAGGCACCAGCCTGCCGGGGGCGACGACGGTCAGATCGGCCTGGATCATGACGGTGTCGACGGGGTCGGGCAGCGCGGCGATGAGGGCTGCTTCGGCACCGGCGGTGGAGCCTTTCAGCAGCTCCCGACCGGCGGTGGTCAACGCCGTGAAGGCGACCACCCCCAGCGCGGTCGCTTCGGCAATCGTCGAGCGCAGCACGGCTTCTCGTTGCTCGACCGGTCGCAGCGGCGAACGCCAGCCGAGCCGTTCGGACAACGATTCCTCGTCGAACCCGGATCCCGGTGGCAGCTCGGCGAGGGCACCGAGGACGAATCGCCGCTCCGCCGGTCCGCGGATCCATGACAGGTCCGGTGACAGGGCGTTGAGCACCTTGTTGGACGCGTCCCTGCTGCCGACCCGGGACGGATTGCGGCGAAGGTCCAGCCACACCGAAGCGGCCTGAACCCACGCGGCCTCATCCGGCCCCTGCAGGACGTCGTCGGCTTCGGCGGTCGGGGTCCACGATTCCGCCATCCGCCCACGTGAGTCGGCGGCGGCGATCAGCCCTGCGGCGGCGAGGATCTCGACGTCCAGGGCGGTGACGACGTCTTCGGTGCCCAGTGCCTTGGACAGCCGCCGGATCTCGCGGATACCGAGACCGCCGGACTTCAGTGCCGGCGGCGGGTTCTGTCCAATGGCGTCGATCAGCCTGTTCAGGCGATCCACCGTCGCCAGTGACTGACCGCCGCCCGTTCCGTCGACCGTTCGGACGCCGGGATTTCGAACGGTGTCCGGTGACGGCTGCACCCGGATCGGGCCGAGTGGCTCATCACCGCGGAGGGCGAGCCCGACCTCGCGGGGAAGTTCCACGGTGTCCGTGTCGACGCGGCGCAACAGCCTCATTGCAACCAGAGTCTTGACCGCGGCACCCACCGCTGAACGTGCATCGGTGGTGCCGCGCGGCACCCCGCTGGCGAGCCTTTCCAACAATCCGCGCGCGGCGGGATCGACGCCGGCCAGAGCAGCCTCGACCTCGTCGACCGTCATCGATCCGGGTGACCCGAGTCCGCCGGGATAGGGGCCGAGGACGGCGAGCACCGCCGAGGGCATCTGGATCTGGGTCGTCCCCCGCACCAGAGCCAGACCTTCGAGCATGCCCATGGCGTCGTGTAGGGCTGCCTTCGGCACCGCTGCACCGAGCAGTGTCTGCAGGTCCGCGACGGGAATGGCGTGACGATCGGCGCCGAGAACAGCGAGCGCCTGGAGTATCTGGATGTGGAACTGATTCAGCGATTCCATTGCGCGCCAGACCGAAGGGCCGGTGTTCAATCGGCCGGCGAGGACCGTCAGGTCGCCGGGAGCGGGGACGGTCAGATCCGGCCGGGCGCGCAGCAGCGCCGCGAGGTCCCGATCGTCACGGGCTCGCAACCAGTCCAGGGTCGAAGGCATCGACATCAACCGTAGTGATCCGTGGGGGGTTGCTGCGCCGACCGCGATTCCGGGCCGCCGATCGGCTGGCGCGCCGGGTTTGGTCTGCGGTGCGTCGGGTTTGGTCTGCGGTGCGTCGGGCTTGGTCTGCGGTGCGCCGGTTGGTCTGCGGTGCGCCGGTTGGTCTGCGGTGTGGCGGGTCAGTGGTCGTGTTGGCCGGCAGTTCAGTGTCCTGGTCGTTCAGTGGCCCTGTCGTTGTGTGGCCTTGCCGTCGAGCGGCCCCTGCCGTCGGGCGGATATGCGCTGATGAGCGACAATGGCCGGGTGAGGCAGGCCCTCACCGCCCGACGCGAAGCCGGGCGTCGACCACCACGGGCGGCGCGGATCCGCTCCGTGATCTCGAGGAGGAACGCCGTGGCCGCCGAGCGCAGCAAAGGGGTTGACCCGACCTGGCCCGAAACGCCGGACGGCGAGCACCCAGTCACCGAGTTGAGCACGGCTGTGCAGGGTGCTCTCTCCCCGTTCGGGGACGTGGAGTTCCCGCTCAAATCGGTGCCTTACGTCCATCCGACCACCGAGATCAATCGCTGAACCGATCCGTCGCACCGTCCGACGACCAGCTCGCCGGGCATGGCCGGCCGCGGATCGGGGGTCTGCTGCTGGCTGCGGGATCCGGTCGTCGGTACGGCCGACCCAAGGCGCTGGTCGACACCGGTCGGGGGCCATGGGCCCTGACGTCACTGGAGGTCCTGCAGGCGTGTGACGTCCGGCTGGTCGTGGTGGGGGCCAGCGGCGGCGAGGTTGCCGCACTGCTTCCCGCAGGGGTGCACGTCGTCCACAATTCGGACTACGGCTCCGGCATGGGATCAAGTCTTCGACTCGGGCTGTCCGCTCTGTCCGCCGCCGCGGGGCTTGTATCGCCGGACGACGCAGATGACGTGTATCAGCGCCACAATCAGGCAACGGCAGACGGCTCGATCGGACCCTGCGACGCGGTGCTCGTACACCTCGTCGACCTGCCGGGCGTCGGTGACGCCGTTGTTCGCAGGCTGCTTCTGGCCGCCGGATCGGCGTTTGAATCGCGGACAGCGTTGCGGCGGGCCGCTTACGGCCGAGCGGTCGGCCACCCCGTGCTGATCGGGCGTGCCCACTGGGCCGGCGTCGTCGAGGTCGCGGCAGGGGATCTCGGTGCCCGCGAATACTTCCGGGATCACGCGCCGACCAGCATCGAGTGCGGCGACATCGGAACCGGCGCCGACGTCGACATTCCGCCCGATGATTGATGCGGGTCGGCGGGTCGGCGGGTCGGCGGGTCGGCGGGTCGGCGGGTCGGCGGCGGGTGACCGCGGCGCCGCTGTATCGGGTCGACGGG
>JBBRVZ010000070.1:0-15961 GCA_038246445.1 Mycobacteriales bacterium | reverse complement strand
GGCGGACGACCTCGCTGCGGTCGGCGCGCTGCTGCTGGTGGCCGTCGGTTACGCGACCGGACCGATCATCATCAACCGCAAGCTGAACGACCTTCCGCCGATGGGTGTCATTGCGGCGTCACTCATCCTGGCGGCAATGCTTTACGCGCCGTTCACACCTGCGGCCAGGCCGGAACGGATCACCGCGCCGGCCGCCTGGTCCATCGTCGCCCTGGCGGTGGTGTGCACGGCAGTGGCATTCCTGGTCTTCTTCGCCCTTATCGCCGAGGCGGGCCCGGCGCGCGCAATCGTCATCACCTACATCAATCCGGCGGTGGCCATCACGCTCGGCGTCCTGCTGCTCGACGAGCCGATGACCATCGGCATGGCGATCGGCTTCCCGCTCGTCATCGTCGGATCCATCCTGGCAACGTCGAGGCGGAGCGTGCCGCCGGAGGAGACGCCGGTGCTACCGGCAGAGGCTCCGGTGGCGCCCACCCCAACACGGATACACGTTTGGTCAGCAGACGCCGACGGCGCCCGGCCGGCGAGCAAAGGACCGGGCGCCGTGGAGTGAGCCAACCGCGGGCGCCGAGAGCGGCCTTGCGGCCGGCGCCCTGCGCGCGCGGAAACGGCGGTCAGACGGACAGCGACTTGCCGGCCGAGCCGAGCTGCTGACAGGCCTCGACAACCCTGTCGCCCATACCGATCTCGCCGAGCTTGTTGTAGGCGCGCGGGTCGTAGACCTTCTTGTTGCCGACCTCGCCGTCGATCTTCAGCACGCCGTCATAGTTCTTGAAGAAGTGGCCGGCCAGCGGCCGGGTGAAGGCGTACTGGGTGTCGGTGTCGACGTTCATCTTGATGACGCCGTAGGAGACGGCTTCCGCGATCTCGTCCGCGGACGACCCGGAACCACCATGGAACACCAGGGAGAAAGGCTTGGACCCGGCAGCCAGGCCGAGCTTCTCGGACAGTGCCGCCTGCCCGTCCTTGAGCACAGTAGGTCGCAACGTGACACCGCCCGGCTTGTAGACACCGTGCACGTTGCCGAAGGTGGCGGCAACGATGTAGGAGTTGTTCTCCGGAAGCCCGAGAGCCTCGAGCGTCGCGAGGAAGTCGTCCGGCGTGGTGTAGAGCTTGTCGTTGATCTCTCCGATGACGCCGTCCTCCTCGCCACCGACCACGCCGACCTCGATCTCCAGGATGATGTTGGCGGCCTTGGTGAGCTCCAGCAGCTCCTGGGCGATCTTGAGGTTCTCGTCCAGCGGGACGGCCGAGCCGTCCCACATGTGGGACTGGAACAGCGGCAGCCCGCCCGCCCGGACGCGCTCGGTCGAGATCGCGATGAGCGGCTTGACGTACGTGTCGAGCTTGTCCTTCGGGCAGTGATCGGTATGCAGGGCGACGGTGATGCCGTACTTCTCGGCGACGACCTTGGTGTACTCGGCCAATGCGACGGCGCCGGTCACCATGTCCTTGACCTTCGTGCCGGAGGCGAACTCGGCACCGCCGGTCGACGCCTGGATGATGCCGTCGCTGCCCGCCTCGGCGAAGCCGCGCAATGCGGCGTTGATCGTGACCGACGAGGTGATGTTGATGGCCGGGTAGGCGAATCCACCTTCCTTGGCTCGATCCAGCATCGCTGCGTAGGTCTCCGGATTTGCGAGGGGCATGGGGGTTGGTCCTTCCACTGACGGTGACCCGGGTCGAGGACCCGGTTGCTGGCTGGCGGGTTGGTGCCCTGTCGAGCGGTGCTGCTGGGGTCGTTACCTCTCGCGACGGGCGCGGTGCACGGCGTCCGGCGGCGAGCTACCGAAAGCGGCGTGCGGTCGGGGCCGGTTCGAAACCCCGGTCGGCAACCGGCCCGCGGCACAGTATTCCGCATGGCCTGCCGGGCTGGCTCTTCGAGGCGGGAACCATCGGAGATGCCGCAGGTGAAGAGCTCGCCGGCACCGCCGGCGGCCGCCGGCGAGCGCGACATCCGACGGACGCGCCCCAGGCGTCAGACTCCCGCGGTGCCGACCCCAGCCGGGGCCCGTGCGGGGGCCGGTGCGGGTGCCGGTGCGGGGGCCGGTGCGGGTGCCGGTGCGGGTGCCGGTGCGGAAGCCGGCACCTCGGGGACCTGCGCGGCCTTCAACGCCGACTTGATCTTCGCCGATTTCCCGCCGGTCCCGGGCCCAGTGCGGGACAGCACCCGAACCGGTCCGGTGGTGCCCCTCCTGATCAGCGCCGATCCGACCGACACCACTGACGGCGGACGCGGCGGAGTGCTGTTGACCTGTTCCAGGAGCAGCCTGGCGGCGATCCGGCCTTGATCGCGAACGGGCTGACTGATGGTCGTGAGGTCGAACAGGTACGCGAAGTCATGACCGTCGACGCCGATCACCGACAGGTCCCTCGGCACCTTCAAGCTGTGCTCGCGGACCGCGTACAGCACGCCCATCGCGACCTCGTCACTGACCGCGAACACGGCAGTGGGCAGGTCACGGGATGCGCGCCCGTTGCCGAACATCCGGTGCAGGGCCGCCTCGCCGCCGTCCATCGAGAAGCCGGTGCGCTCCACCAGTGCAGGGTCGGGCTCGATGCCGGCGTCCTGCAGGGCCAGGTCGTACCCGCGGTGCCGATCCACCGCAGCGGTAAAACCGTGCATCGCATCGAGATCGTCGCCGAAGAAGGCGATCCGTCGGTGACCGAGATCGAGCAGGTGCTGGGTGGCCTGCCGCCCGACCTCGACGTTGTCGACCAGGACGCCGGACATCCCCTCGACCGCTGTCCCCACGGTGACCACCGGAACCCGCAGGTCGCGCAGGGAGACGATCGACTTGTCGGCCAGCGGAACGTTCAACGCCAGCAGGCCGTCGACCCGCTTGTTCAACGAGGGGGTGTCCAGGCCGCCGGCGCGCCGGCCGCCGGCCGCCCCGATCGGGTACAGCAGAAGGTCATAGCCCTGTGCACTGAGCACTTCCTGGGCACCCTCGACGACGGCGGCGAAAAACCACCGCGAGACCCAGGGGGCGATGACGCCGATGGCGTTGGTCCGGCCGGTCGTCAGCGCGGCAGCGGACGGCGAGGGAAAGTACCCCAGAGTGCTCGCGGCTTCTTTGACCGCCACCCGGGTGCTCGCGGACACCCCGGGCAGACCCCGGAGTGCCCGCGACACCGTCGCGGGCGAGAAACCCGACAGCGCAGCAACTTCGACGATGCCTGCGGGTTCCATGGTGGGACCGGACATCAGGGTGCCTCTTCCGATCCGTGCCCGATCAGCCCTTGACGCCTCCGGCGAGCAGGCCGCGGACGAAGTACCGCTGCAGGCCGAGGAAAACTGCCAACGGCACGACAATTGCGATGAATGCACCTGCAGAGAGCAACTCCCATTGATTCCCGCGTGTACCGGAAAGCTCGGCGATGGCGGCCGTGATCGGCTTCAGGTTCGGGCTGGGGGCGAACACGATGGCCACCAGCAGGTCGTTCCATACCCACAGGAACTGGAAGATCGCAAATGCTGCGATGGCCGGAACCAGCAAGGGGAGGAGGACAACAAAGAAGATCTTCACGTGGCCGGCGCCGTCCACTCTGGCAGCCTCGACGATCGATGCGGGTACCTCCTTCATGAAATTGTGCAGAAGGAAGATCGCCAATGGCAGTCCGAAGATGGTGTGGGAGATCCACACCGGCCAGAATGAATTCTGCAACCCCGCGCCGACGAAGATCGTCTGCAATGGAATCAGGGTCACTTGAATCGGCACCACCTGCAGGGCGAAGATCGCCACGAACAGAACGTTCCTGCCCTTGAAATTGATCCAAGCGAATGCATATGCCGCGAGCAGGGCCAGGCTGATCGGGATGATCACCGCTGGCAGCGTGATCACGAACGAGTTCAGGAAGAAGGCGCTGAGCCCGCCTCCATTTGCAGACCAGGCATTCTTATAATTATCGAACGTGATGCCGGGATTGGTGAAGAAAGTCCACCAGCCGCTGGATTGGATGTCCGCAGGTGGGCGAAATGACGTCACGAACAGACCGAAGGTAGGGATCGTCCACATGATCGCCAGGAGAATCGCAATACCGGAGGCCCACGGAGACGACAGCTTTGTTTTGGCGTCCTGAAGTCGCATCTGCTTCTTCAGCTGTCGAGAGGACGGCTTCTCTTCCGGGGTGGAGTCAGTGGTGATGGGAAGTTCCACAGCCGAGCCGGACATGCTCATCGCATTTCCTCCGAAAGACGCATCTGCCGGACGTTATAGAGAATGACCGGGATGATGATGATGAACAGGATGACCGCCAGTGCCGCACCGATGCCTTTGCCGCCCTCACCCTGTCGGAACGACTGCGTATAGAACTCATTGGCGACGATCGACGTCCCGAAATTGCCGCCGGTCATCGTTCGCACGATGTCGAAGGCCTTGAGCGACCCCATCGCGATTGTGGTGAGCACGACGACGACGGCCGGACGAATCGTCGGCACGGTCACCTTTCGGAACAACTTGAATCCGGTTGCTCCATCGATCTGCGCGGCCTCGACGATGTCGTCGGGCACCGACTTGATCGCCGCAGAAAGTACGGTCATGGCGAAACCCGCCTGGATCCAGATCATGACTGCAATCAGGAAGAAGGTGTTCCACGGCTCCGTGATGATGAACTGATAGGGATCCAAGCCGATCCAGACGAGCACCTGGTTCAATAGGCCGATTTGCGGCACGTCCGCCTGCCTGTATTCGTACATGAACTTCCAGATGATTGACGCCCCGACCATCGAGATCGCCATCGGCAGGAAGACAAGAGCTTTCGCCAACTTCTCGCCGCGGGTCCGGTCCACCAGTACCGCGTAGATCAGGCCGAAGCCGGTGGCGAGTACCGGCACCAGGACAACCCACCACACGGTGTTGATGAGAACCTTCTGGAAGCTCTGGTCTGTGAAGACGGTTTGATAGTTGCTCAGGCTAAAGCCCAGCTCAGACGTCTTCTGCCCCGTGTTGGGGTTGATGACCGGCTTGCCGTCCGGCCCGATTGCCGCCTGCGAGATCTGGAACGAGCGCCACACCGTGCCGGCGGCCGGGTAGAACAGACCGACGAGCAGTGCGATCGTCACTGGCCCCAGGAAGCCGACCACAACGAGCCAGTTGGGAATGTTCGGACGGTCGATGAGCCAGAGGATTAATCCCATAATCGCGACGAACAACGCGATGGCGATCACCATCACGATCAGTTTGTCGCTGACCGAGGTCGGATTGAGAAACCAGTCCATCAGTAACTCCTTTCCTCGTTCGCAGGTCGTCGTGGTAGCGAGGGTGGCCCCGCCCGGCCGGAATACGTCCTGGCGGGGCCACCCCTACTCAAGACCCACGGATCAACTCGTCGGCCATGCCTTATCGATATTGGCCAGGGTCGTTGCATCGTCCTGACCGGTGATCCACGCAGTGAACTGCTTCCATTCCGCGTCAGAGCCGACCGGTGCCGGCATCAGATCGGAGGCGTCGAAGCGGATGACGGTTGCGGGATCGTTCAGCGCGGCCTGGGCGACCTTGAGGACCTCGCTGTCGATGGAAGACTCCGACAGACCCTTGTTCGCCGAGAGCCATGAGCCCAGCTTGGCCCGTTCGTTCGAGTAGAACGGCGTGGTGAAGTAGTACTGAAGGGCCCACACAGCCGGCGCATCCTTGAAGGCCGCCAGCGTTTCGCCGCCGACCAGCACCGGCTTGCCGAACTGATCGTCAATGCCGGGGAAGTAGAACGCGTTGACGTCACCCTCCGGACCCACTTTGGTGCCCTTAGGCCAGTTCGCTTCGTAGAACGTCGCCTGGCGATGGAATGCGCACTTGTTCTTGAGGATCGGCAGGCCGCCGTCCTGGAATGTGGTCGAAGCGATCGACTTGACGTCACCGATGCCGCCGTTGACGTAGGCCGGATTCTTGATGACCTTCGCCATCTCGGCCAGAGCATTAGCAATGGGCGGGTCGGAGAACTTCACCTGATTCGACACCCACTGGTCGTAGACGTCCGGGCCGGCGGTACGCAGCACGTAGTCCTCCAGCCAGTCGGTCAGTGTCCAACCCGTGGCCTCACCGGACGCAATGCCTGCGCACCACGGCTTGATCCCGGTGGCGGCGATCTTGTCGGAGAGCGCGATCAACTCGTCGTAGGTCTCCGGTACCTTGTACCCATTCTTTTTGAAATACGTGGGTGAGTACCAGATCAACGACTTGAAGTTGGTGCTGTTCGGAACGCCGAAATAGATGTCGTTGACCGTGCCGTAGCCCTTGACGCCGTTGGCGTACCACTTGTCCACATTGGCCGCCGTTACATCCGGAACCTTCAGCACCGAGCCGCTGGACTCGACGACCTGGGTCAGCAGGCCGGGTTGCGGGAAGATCGCTAGGTCAGGCGGGTTGCCACTGGACACCCGGACACCGATCTGGGCCTCCATCTCTTTGGAGCCTTCCCATGTGACGGCCGCTCCGGTGCACTCGGTGAAGGGCTTGAGCGACTTTTCATACAACGCCGCTTCGTCGCCGACAATCGTCGTGTAGAGGTTCACGCTGGTGCCTTCGGTGCCCGGCCAATTGGCCTTGATCTGAGCGCACCAGTCGTCGGAGGCGGCGTCGCCAGCACCGGCACTCGCGGAGCCGCTTGCGTCAGTTGCCGCGCTTGACTCTGCGCCGCCCGACGACGCAGCGGCACTGGTCGGCGCCTCGCTCGAAGTGCCGCTACTACTGCTACTGGAACTGCTGCCGCATGCCGTCAGGACCAGCGCGATGGCACTGACACCGACGATCGCTGCGGTGAACTTCTTTGCCGGTCTGTAGGTCACTCGGCCGACCTCCGTTTCTCGGGGTAAGGGTTTGTGAGGGCGCTCACACCCACAGGGAATGGAAGCGTTTTCAGCGCGCATCCGCAAGTCAGAAGTGCCTGCCCGTCGTAACAATTGAGTAACCCGCTCGTCATTGTTGACGAAGCGACAGCTCATACGGCCTCATGTCCCCGAACGGCATTCACAATCACGCATCCCCCGGGCGGGGGTTGCCGTGACGTCACCGCACCCGCGGCGACTTCAGGCGTGCCAGGATCGATGCCAGCCGGCCCAGCGCCCGGAACCGCCGAGGAACGGAGCGATCGCGAGGATGGTGGAGCAGACAGACCCGGACGAGACCGAATCCGAGGTCGAGCGGACGCTCGGCACCCTCGCGCGCCTCAATCCGGCCTACGTGCTCGACCACGCCGAGCAGCCGCCGCCCGCCCCCATCACCATCGACGATCTCTACCGCACGCACCGGATGCAGATGGTCCGGCTGGCGATACTGCTGGTGGACGACCTGGCCAGCGCGGAGGACGTCGTCCAGGAGGCCTTCGCGGGGCTCTATCGGAACTGGGGCGGACTGCGCGACCGCAACGCCGCCGTTGGGTACCTGCGGACGGCCGTTGTCAACGGCTCCCGGTCGATGCTGCGCCGCCGGCGGACCGCGCGTGCCTATGTGCCACCAGATCCTGGTACGGCCCGGTCGGCGGAATCGCTGGCGATGCTCTCGGCCGAGCACCAGGCAGTGGTCACCGCACTGGGCGACCTCGCGCCGCGGCAGCGCGAGGTGCTCGTACTGCGCTATTACGGTGGCCTGTCCGAGGCCGAGATCGCCGCCGCCACCGGCCTTTCCAAGGGCACCGTCAAGTCGACCGCGAGCCGGGCCGTCGCCAAGCTCGGCGACATCATGCGCACCGCCCATTCGTGACCGGCAACGAGGACCCGCCCGCGCGGGACGCGCCCGCGCCCGCCGATCATGGTGCCGCCGATTCGCATGCCGAGCAGGTGCTGTCCCAAGCCCTACGGCTGATGGCCGGCGGCGGCACGGCCGGGGTCCGCCGCTCCGATGGGCCCGAGCGCAGCGGCCGTCAGTTGACCACCGGTCAGTTGCTGCTGCTCGCCGCGATCGTCGGCCTGCTGGTCGGACTCGTCGCCGGATTCCTCTCCCTGATGTAACGAGCCCTGACGTGACGAGCCCTGACGTGACGAGCCATCATGTGACGGGCCGGCCACCGGCGCCGTCCTTGGCTTACCTTTGAGCGATGGATCGGCGGCTCATCGGAGCGCTGTTGGTCGTCGCGGTATTCCTCGTGGCGACTGTCGTTCCGCTGCTCGGTGGTCACCGCTCGACCGGGATCGCGCAGCCGGCTCCCATCCCAAGGGACCCGCGGATGGGCGATTGCCTGCGGGAACGACCGCAAGGCATCGAACCCGCCTCTGCGCAGCCCGGAGTGTCCGGGTCGGTGGGTAACGCGAACACCCCGACCGCGGTGTCTTCACCGCTCGGCCCGGCGCTGGTGTCCTGTCAGAGTGTTTCGGTGGCCGCGGAAGTTGTGCTGACCGTCGCCGCTGCAGGTAGCCTGGAAGCCCGCCAACGCAGGGTCGCCGAGACCGGCATCGACTGTCATGCGGCGGCGCTGCGATACGCGGGACTGATTCGTTCCGCCAAAGGATTCCTACCGGCCACCGTTTCGGCCGCGCAGGCCGCCGAGGATCCCGTCGGCTGGCGGATGTCGATCAACCTGCGGACGGCATGGGTGTACCCGTCTGCGTTCCTGCGGTCCGCCGGCCGGATCTGGGCGGCCTGCGTGGTGGCACCGCCGTCCGACGGGCCGTACCGGGGGTCGCTCGCCGGAGCCTTCGACACCGGCCGGTTGCCGGACAGGTACGGCACCTGCTGGAACGCGCCGACCGTGACCCCCGCGGTCGAAACCGTCGACTGCCGTCAACCGCATCCGTCGGAACTTCTGTCCGTCGGAGTGATCGCCGACCGCTCCACGGTCAGCACTGCGGACCTACGGGAATCCTGCCGACGACTGGCTGCGGCGGCGGTAGGCCGACTCGACCCCACGGCCGGCGGTCGGCTGGTGCTGAAGACCACACCGGAGAGGTTGTACAGCTCGGAGCTTGACCGATCGGTCAGCGTCTTGTGCTACCTGACCAGCGCGGACAGGCCGCTGTCAGGGACTTTGTTGGGGCTGCACGAGCGACCGATGCCCTTCGGCAGCTGACATCGCCGCAGCGGACATATCGGCTGCAGGAAGGTTGCCCGCGGGGTGCAGACCGTCTCAACCGGCACCGGACGCCACTGATTCCGGCGAGTCACCCGATACCCTTGGTAGCCGTGACCACTCAGCTCGCACTGCTGCCCGGATGGCTCGACCCGTCGAACCTGATCAACGCCATGGGCACGTGGGCCCTGCTTGGCATCATGCTGATCATCTTCGCCGAGTGCGGGATCCTGATCGGCTTCTTCCTTCCGGGCGACACGCTGCTGTTCGTCTCCGGGCTGTTCATCGCCACCGGCGCACTCGAGGTGAATCTGTGGTTGTTCATCGGACTGGTGTCGCTGGCGGCCTTCGTCGGCAACATGGTCGGCTTCGGGATCGGCTGGAAGATCGGTCCGCCGGTGTTCTCGCGGCCTGATGCGAAGTTCCTCAAGCACGAGTACATCGAGAAATCCGAGGCCTTCTTCGCCAAGTACGGCAAGGTGACGATCGTGCTCGCGAGGTTCGTGCCGGTGATCCGCACGGTTGCGACCGTGATGGCGGGCGCCTCACGGATGAACGCCCGCATCTACACCCTGTACTCAGCGCTCGGCGGAGTGCTGTGGGTCGGCGTGGTAACGATCGCCGGCTACTACCTGGGGCAGATCGAGTTCATCGCCAAGAACGTGGACCTCATCGTCGTGGCCGCGGTCGTCATCGTGGTGCTGTTCAGCGCCGTTCCGGCGATCGCCCACTGGATGCACCGTCGACGCGGCGAAAATCGGCCCGGCCCGGCGCCCAGGCCGGCGGCACCGGAGAGCGCGCTGGACTGACGGCTGCGTCAGGCAGGCTCACACCAGGAGTCGGGTAGCGACACTTCGATCCCGACGAAGCTTGTCGACGCGGAGCAAGTCACGTCCTTCATCGAGTTGGCGTAGTCGATTACCTTCTGCCGCTGTTGCCACCCGACGAAGATCAGCACCGCCGCCAGGACCAGGGCGATGATCTTGCCGACAATCTTCTTGATGAAGATCGCTGCGACGATCCCGATCATTCCGATGGCGATCAGGACCCACGGCGCCGTGGTCTGGATGGTGTTCAGGTCCACAGTCACGTCGGAGAATCTATCGGGGCAAACCACCGGCGCAGACCGCCGACGAACGCTCGGACCGGGCCGTCCCGGCCATGACGATCGCGGCAGAGCAGGCATGAGCGTCAAACCCGGTGGGCCCGAGTGCGAAACCCCCAAGCAGCACAGAGCCCGGCCTGCGTGGCAAGCCGGGCTCTGTGTTGGTCCCCCTTACCCACCATGTCGTTGCGCACCGCCCTGGCGTTACGCATCGAACAGGGCAACCGGGTGATGTTGCACGTACTTTCAGCTGCTTGCGCTGCCGGGAGGCCAAGCCGACCGGAGGTCGGCGTGCTGGCGGATCCATGCATGCATGGCAATCCCGGCGGCCACCCCGGCGTTGATCGACCTCGTCGAACCGAACTGCGCGATCGACACCGTCGACGCCGCGCGCGAGCGTGCTGCCTGGCTCAATCCGGAGGATTCCTGGCCGAACATCAGCAGGCAGTTCCTGGGTAATTCGCTCGTCTCCAACGGAACCGATCCCGGCAGGTTGTCGACGGCAATGACGCTGAGCCCGGCGCCGGCGGCGAAGTCCATCACGGCGTCGATGTCCGGGTGGTGGTGGATGTGCTGGTAGCGGTCGGTCACCATGGCGCCTCGGCGGTTCCACCGCCGCCGGCCCACGATGTGCACCGCGGCGACCGCGAAGGCGTTCGCAGTCCTGACCACCGTGCCGATGTTCATGTCGTGGCCGAAGTTCTCGATGGCCACGTGCAGGGGGTGCCGGCGGCCGTCCAGTTCGGTGACGATGGCCTCCCGGCGCCAGTACCGGAATCCGTCGACGACGTTGCGCGTATCACCGCCCGCCAGCAGGTCTCGGTCGTACCGGGGGTCGTCGGGCCATGGCAGCGGGTGCGGTCCGACACCGACCGGCAAGGCGGTCGGCCACTCGGTCGGGCCCGGCGGGGCGGCGTCAGCACCGCCACAATCTGGGACGCCCGGATCTAGGACGCCCGGATTTGGGAAGCCTGTGTCGGGGACGCCCGGATGCCGACCGGCTGTCTCGGGGCCGCTCACATCGGCGGCAGGCCCAGGTCTTCCAGGCCCAACAGGTATCGGTAGCTCAACCCGGCGTCGGACAGCACGCCGTCGGCGCCGGTTCCGCGATCGACGATGGTGGCCACGCCGACGACATCGGCCCCCGCCTCACGCACGGCAGCCACGGCAGCCAGCGGCGACGCGCCGGTGGTCGTGGTGTCCTCGACCACCAGCACCTTCCTGCCGGTCACATCCGGCCCCTCGATGAGGCGCTGCAACCCGTGCGCCTTGGCTTGTTTGCGGACGACGAAGGCGTCGAGCGGCGGGCCGGGAGCGTGCATCATGGCGGTCGCGACCGGGTCTGCACCCAGAGTGAGCCCGCCGACAGCGTCGAACTCCCAGTCGGCGGTCAGTTGCCGAAGCAGGATTCCGATGAGGGGGCCGGCCTGGTGCTGCAGTGTGGCCCGCCGCAGATCGACGTAGTAGTCGGCGTGACGGCCGGACGACAACGTCACCCGACCCCGCACCACGGCCAGCTGGTGCACCAGTTCGGCGAGGCGGGCCTTGGCCGCCGCGTCCGGCACGGGGTCGGTTCCGTTGTCGCCGGCGGCGTGCCCAGGATGGTTGTCACTCACGCTGGCCAGCCTGGCACATCCGCACCGCCCGCTTGCTCCAGGTCGCGAATGCTGTGTGCGCCTCCGTGGTCCGGCGGCGCGGATGTCAGGTGAAGATGCTGACGCCGCCCGGGCCGACCAGCAGCCCGACGACGATCAGCACGATGCCCCAGATCAGTTGCTTGCGTACGATCGCGACAATTCCGGCGATCACCAAAATCACCGCGAGAATCCACAAAATTGTGGCCATCGACATCTCCTCCTCGTTGCGGGGCGAAACTGCCCTGCTGGTTCGTACCCAGTGAGAGGCCGCGCGAAACGGCCCCGGCAGCGAGTTCGTGTTTGCTCCCCGCTCGTTCCGGGAATTCCCTACTCGGCGCTTGCCGAGTAGGGTTGGCGTTCCGCGAACTAATGACGGAGGCATACATCATGGGCATGGGCGACAAGATCAAGCACGCAGGCGAAGAGGCTTTGGGCAAGGCCAAGGAGGCCACCGGCAAGGCGACTGACAACGAAAGCCTGGAGGCAGAGGGTAAGGGCGACCAGGCAAAGGCCAACGTCAAGCAGACCGGGGACGATGCCAAGGACGCCGCGAACGACGTACTCGGCCGCTGAGCTCAGCCGGCCGTCGTATCCACAGCGCCGCCGCTGCCACGCCAGTTCGCTGGTCGGCAACGGCGGCGTTGCCGTCTGCAGAGCAGTTCAGGGCCGCGGCGCGGCATCGGAGCGGCGATCGACAGGTTTGTCGGTCGAGCGTCAGTCAGGTTCGGCCCTTTGCCTTCACCTTCGAGGCGATCCGTCTCGTCAGCGAACGCGGCGCCAGCTTGGTGACGAGATACATCGACTTGTACAGCGCACCGGGGATCGACAACGGCCTGTTCGCCTTGAGGTCTGCCAACGACGAAGCGACCAGGAAATCGTCGTCGACGTACGCCCAGTCCGGGGTCGAAGACATGTCGATGTTGGCGCGTCGGTGGAACTCGGTGCGGACGAAGCCCGGGCACAGCGCCTGCACCCGGACACCCGTTCCCCGCAGCGACATCGCCAGACCCTCGCTGAGCGAGATGACGAACGCCTTCGAGGCGCCGTAGGTCGATCCCCGACCCGGCACCAACCCAGCCGTCGACGCGACGTTGATGATGCCGCCGTGGCCACGCTCGACCATCGTCGGAAGAGCCGCGTGGGTCAGGCTCATCACTGCGACGGCGTTGAGCTCCACCTGGGCGATGAGATCGGCGTCGCCGGCCCGCAGGAACTCCACCCCCAGCGTGCTGCCGGCATTGTTCACCAGCAGATCGATCGGCCGCCGCGGGTCTCGCAGCCGGTCTGCGACCCGGTCTCGGGCGGCGCGATCGGTGAGGTCCGCCTGGATGGTCTCTACCTCCGGCGAGCCAAGCGCCAGCAATTCGGCGCGCCGGGCCAGCAGCCGTTCACCATCCCTCGCGACGATCACCATCGCGTAACCCGATCCGGCCAGGGACCGCGCAAAGGCGTGTCCAATTCCCGATGTCGCTCCGGTAACCAGCGCGGTAGGCATGACGGCGACGGTATCCGAGCGGGGCCAGGCCGACGGATGGCCGCTCCATGGGCTCGGGTGCTGGGCAGTTTTCGCACGGACCGGGAGCGGGCGATCGCTGGGTACACGCTGTCTGTGGGTTGCGGACGGCGAAGGTGCTCGCCCTTGACCGGCGACCCGGGAGCGGCGGGGTCGTGGACAGGTCGCCGGATCGAGGTGGGAAGGTGTGCGGGTGCAGGTTGAGCGACCAGCTTCGAGGAGACTCGCATGAGCCAGAAGGCGTTCCAAGATTATTATCCCGATCATTTGAGCCACTGCTACGGCTGCGGGCGCTTGAATGAGCACGGCCTGCGGATCGAGAGTTTTTGGGACGGCGACCAGACGGTCTGCGCTTTTTCCCCCGCGCCGTACCACACCGCAGTTCCCGGGTACGTCTACGGCGGCTTGATCGCTTCCTTGATCGATTGCCACAGCACGGGCAGCGCGGCGGCAGCCGCCTACCGGGCCGAAGGGCGCGTCATGGACAGCGAGCCGCCCAGGCGCTTTTTGACCGCGGCGCTGAGCGTCAGCTATCTGCGCCCCACACCCATCGAAGGGCCCTTGGAGCTGCGCTCGACGATCCGCGAGATAAAAGGCAGGAAAGTGGTCGTGGCGACCGACTTGAAGGTGGACGGGGTGGTCTGCGCCCAGGGCGAGGTGGTGGCAGTGCAGGTTCCGGACGATATGTTTGTCTAGCTCCGAGAAGAGGGTCCGATGTTCTTCATGCCGCAGCAGATCCCGCTGGACAATATGCCCTCGCGGGTCACCATCTGCGAAGTCGGACCCCGCGATGGGCTGCAGAACGAAAAGACGGCTGTCTCGGTCGACGTCAAGTTGGAATTCATCGAACGGCTGGCCGCCGCCGGCCACCGGCTGATCGAGGTCACCAGTTTCGTGCGTCCGGCCTGGGTGCCGCAGCTGGCGGACGCCGAAGAGTTGTTGGACCGCTTGCCGCGGGTCTCCGGCGTGCGCTACCCGGTGCTGATACCCAATGCCCGTGGACTCGAACGGGCTATGGATCGCGGGATCACCGACATCGCGATCTTCGGGAGTGCGACGGAGACCTTCGCGCAGCGCAACCTCAACCGTTCGGTCGCTGAGTCGCTGCTGATGTTCGAGCCGGTCGTGGCCGGGGCGAAGGACGCCGGCGGCCGTGTCCGGGCCTACCTCTCGATGTGTTTCGGTGACCCGTGGGAGGGAGCGGTGCCGATCATGCAGGTCGTTGCGGTGGCCAAACGGATGATGGATCTGGGCTGCGACGAACTCAGCCTCGGTGACACCATCGGCGTTGCCACCCCCGGGCACGTCACCGCGCTGATCGATCAGCTGGTGGACGCCGGTGTGTGCGTGGATCGCATCGGTGTGCATTTCCACGACACCTATGGCCAGGCGTTGGCCAACACCCTTGCCGCGATGAGTCACGGGGTGACGCTGGTCGACGCATCGGCGGGCGGCCTCGGCGGGTGCCCCTTCGCCAACAGCGCGACCGGCAATCTGGCCACCGAGGACCTGCTCTGGCAACTGCATGGGCTCGACATCGACACCGGTGTGGATCTGTTGAAGATCGCCGAAACAAGCATCTGGATGGCCGCGCAACTCGGCCGGCCGAGTCCCTCCCGGGTGGTGCAAGCAATACAAGCCAGCATCTCCGTGGCCGGCACGACACCGTCACCCACATCCACCTGACACCGTTCGACGAAGCGATCATCACGATGGAAACGGGCCACGGCCCTGGATAGTCGAACAGGAGAGTGCCATGGGCGAAGTACCGCAGGTTCAGTACGCAAGCTACGCCTCAGGTGTGTCGAGCATGCCGTTGCTCGGGGACACGATCGGCGTCAACTTCGACCGCACGGTCGCTCGGTGTGGTGAGCGGGATGCCCTGGTGGATTGTTTCCAGGGGCAACGGTGGAGCTATGACGAGCTCGCCGCGGACGTAGACGCGGTTGCCCTGGGGATGGCCGGGCTGGGCGTGGTCAAGGGTGACCGGGTCGGTATCTGGGCCCCGAATTGCGCCGAATGGGTGCTGGTGCAGTACGCGACCGCGAAGCTGGGCGTGATCCTGGTCAACATCAACCCCGCGTCCCAATCGCACGAGCTGGCCTACGTGCTCAAACATTCCGGACTCCGCACGCTCGTGGCGTCGCCGAACTTGAAGGGCATCGACAGTGCCGCGACGATCGACACGGTCCGCGGCGACTGCCCGGATCTTCGCGACGTGCTGCTGGTGGGCCGCCGCGAATGGTCCGAACTCATCGCCGGCGGTCGACGCGCGGACCATTCACGGCTGGCAGAGATCGCCTCGACCTTGACCCCGGACGATCCGATCAACATCCAGTACACATCGGGGACGACCGGATTCCCGAAGGGTGCGACCCTGTCCCACCACAACATCCTCAACAATGGCTATTTCGTCGGTGAGCTGTGCGGCTACACAGAAATGGACCGCATCTGCATACCTGTGCCGTTCTACCACTGTTTCGGAATGGTGATGGGCAACCTGGCGGCCACGAGTCACGGCGCCTGCATGGTCATCCCCGCGCCCGGGTTCGATGCGGCCGCCACGCTGGACGCCGTCCAGGCCGAACGCTGCACCTCGCTGTACGGCGTCCCGACGATGTTCATCGCGGAACTGAACGACCCGTCCTTCGACGACCACGACCTGAGTTCGCTGCGCACCGGCATCATGGCCGGGTCCCCCTG
>JBBRVZ010000069.1:0-16129 GCA_038246445.1 Mycobacteriales bacterium | reverse complement strand
GGGAGACAGCACTGGCTCCGGCGACACCACCCGCTCGACGAAACCCAGCCTGCCGGTGTGCTCGGACTCCGCGAGCCGTTCGAGGACGAACCCGCCGACCAACCGGCCGGCGAAGCGCACCCTGATCCGCGCACCGGGTACGGCGGCGGCGCTGTCCCGCTCGTCGACCAGGTAGTCGTAGGGGCGGTCCAGGTGTGCCAGCGGCACATCAACCAGGACCTGCGCAACAGGCAATTCCGCCGCGACGGTTCGCGCGCCGACCGGCCGGCTCTGAACAGGTCGACTGCTGACAGGACGAACAACGGCAGGACGAACGACGGCAGGATGAACGACGGCAGGATGAACGACGGCAGGATGAAGGATCGCCCCCGCCGCGGGGCGACCGTGTTGGGGGGCCGTCGTCATGTCCTGATGGATATCAGACGCCACCGTCAGACCGGGACCACTGTCCACCGGAGCACGCGGTGGGCAGGACCCGGTAGCCCGGTGAACTCAGATCGCCGGGTCAGATCGCGGGAACTCAGATGCCCAGCACGGACTTGAGCTCTGCGGCCCGATCGGTGTTCTCCCATGGCAGGTCGACATCGGTCCTGCCGAAGTGCCCGTAGGCGGCGGTCTGCGCGTAGATCGGGCGCTTGAGATCCAGGTCGCGGATGATCGCGGCAGGCCGCAGGTCGAAGACCTGACGGATGGCGTCGGCGATCTTGTCCGGGTCGACCTGCTCGGTGCCGAACGTCTCGACGAACAGCCCGACCGGAGAGGCCTTGCCGATGGCGTAAGCCACCTGCACCTCGATCCGATCGGCCAAACCCGCGGCCACCGCATTCTTGGCGACCCAGCGCATCGCGTAGGCCGCGGACCGGTCGACCTTGGACGGGTCCTTCCCGGAGAACGCGCCACCGCCGTGCCGAGCCATACCGCCATAGGTGTCGACGATGATCTTGCGACCGGTCAGGCCGGCGTCACCCATCGGGCCGCCGATGACGAACCGGCCCGTGGGGTTGACCAGCAGTCGGTAGTGGGACACGTCGATGTCCAGCGCCGCGAGTTCGGGCTCGACGACCTGCTCGCGCACGTCCACGGCCAGCAACTGGTCCAGATCGATGTTCTCGGCGTGCTGACTCGACACCACGACCGTGTCCAGCCGGACGGCGCGGTCACCGACGTACTCGATCGTCACCTGCGTCTTGCCGTCCGGGCGCAGGTACGGCACCGCGCCCGACTTGCGGACCCCGGTCAGTCCCCGGGCGAGGCGGTGCGCGAGCGCGATCGGCAGCGGCATCAGTTCCGGCGTGTCGGTGCACGCGTATCCGAACATCAGACCCTGATCGCCGGCGCCCTGCTGATCCAGGGCGTCGTCGATCTCCTCCGCGGAATGCGTCCGCGCCTCGTAGCCCGTGTCGACGCCCTGCGCGATGTCCGGTGACTGTGCGCCGATAGCGACGTTCACACCGCAGGAGGCACCGTCGAAGCCCTTCGCCGACGAGTCGTACCCAATTCCCAGCACGGTGTCCCGGACCAGTGCGGGGATGTCCGCGTACGCGGAGGTGGTGACCTCGCCGGCGACGTGCACCTGGCCGGTGGTGACCATGGTCTCGACCGCGACCCGGCTCGTCGGGTCCTGCCGGAGCAGCTCGTCCAGGATCGTGTCGCTGATCGCGTCACAGATCTTGTCGGGATGTCCCTCGGTGACGGACTCGGAAGTGAAAAGGCGGGAGCTCACGGCTGGGGTTCTCCAATGTCGGTCAGGCTCAGGTGCTGCAGTTGCTTCACTGGCGGTGCGGTTCCGGGCGCGGGAGGTGAAACGACTGTACGGGAAGCGACATCGCCGTTCGGGTAAGTTCCGGCGTCATTGCTGCCGCTGTTGCGTGTGACGGGTGATCGCGCCCGTTGCCGAGTCCGGTGCGATGGCGTCGAGCCGGGCGGCGATCGCGTCGCACAGCACACCGGCCAGCACCGTCTTGGGACCGAGCGGGATCTGCACCGGCTCGGCGCCGTCCGCCGCGAGCAGGACGCCGGCGTTGTCGGCCACCTCGAAGGCCCGGCCGCCGTCCACCCGGTTCAGCACCAGCAGGTCACAGCCCTTGCGGGACAGCTTGTCCCGCGCATAGTCCAGCGCCGAATTCTGGTCGTCCCCGGTCTCGGCGGCGAATCCGACGACGACCGGCGGACGATCCGGCCCCGCCGCTGCGATGCCGGCGAGGATGTCGGGGTTCTGCACCAGCGCGAGCGGCTCGGGATCTCGCCCCTGCCGCTTCTTGATCTTGGTCGGGCCGGTGCTGACCGGCCGGAAATCGGCCACCGCCGCGGCCATCACAACGGCGTGGGCCTGCGGCGTGAGCTTTGCCATGGCGGCCTGCAGATCGCGGGCGTCGTGCACCGGAACCACGGTGACGGCCGGCGGATCGGCGAGCCCGACGTTGGCCGATACCAGTGTCACCTCCGCCCCACGGGCGGCCGCAACCAGCGCGAGCGCGTAGCCCTGACGGCCCGACGAGCGGTTGCCGAGGTAGCGCACCGGATCAACCGGTTCCCTGGTTCCGCCGGCGGAAATCACCATCCGTCGCCCCGCCAGGTCCCGCGGAAGGGCATCGCCGTCACGGAGCAACAGATCTGCCAGCGCCTCGATGTGCTCGGGGTCGGGAAGTCGCCCGGCGCCGGTGTCCGCCCCGGTGAGTCGGCCGACAGCGGGGTCGACCACCACGACGCCCCGGGAGCGCAGCATCCGGACGTTCTCAACTGTCGCCGGGTGGGTCCACATCTCGGTGTGCATGGCGGGCGCCATCAGCACCGGCGCGCGCGTCACCAGAAGGGTGGCGGTCAACAGATCGTCCGAGCGGCCCGCAGCCGCTCTGGCGAGCAGGTCGGCGGTGGCGGGAGCGATGACGACGAGGTCGGCCCGCTGCCCCGTCGCAACGTGGGCGACGCTCGGTATGTCGGTGAAGACGTCGGTCGCAACGGGGTGACCCGACAGCGCCTCCCACGTCGCGGCACCGACGAATTTCAGGGCGCCGGCGGTGGGCACGACAATAACGTCGGCGCCGCCGGCACGAAGCCGGCGAACCAACTCGCAGGATTTGTAGGCGGCAATGCCGCCGGAAACGCCGAGCACCACCCGGGGCAAGCGGCCGGCGGGCGCGGCGGCGTTCTCCCGCGAACGATCGGTCTGCACCGGAGCGCTACCCGGCCCGGTCACTCGCCTTCGGTGTGGGTGAGCAGACCGGCGTTGATCTCGCGGAGCGCGATCGACAGCGGCTTCTCCTTGGGCAGTGGCTCGACCAGCGGGCCGACATATTCCAGCAGGCCCTCGCCCAGCTGGGCGTAGTAGTCGTTGATCTGCCGCGCGCGCTTGGCTGCGTAGATGGACAGGCCGTATTTGGAGCTGGTCCTGGTGAGCAGCTCGTCGATCGGCGGATAGGTGATACCGGATGCGGCAATGGCCGCGGCCGTGGGCGCGCCGGTGTCTGCACTACTCATGGACGTTGCTCCTGGTTCGTCTGACTGGCTCTGGCGGCCGGTTGTCGGCCGCATACGCCGCCGGGAAAGTCTGTGTGGGCTGGGAGTGCCGGAGGACGTCCACCCAGAAGCGGCCAGCCCATCTCAGCGGACCGGCGACCCCGGGCGCGACTCAGTCATCAACTGTACCAAGCCCGCGGCAGCCGACCTGACATTCGTATTGACAATGGTGTGGTGGAACTCCGGTTCGGCGGCCAATTCGTCGCGGGCGGCCGCTAGCCGAGCCTCCCGCTTCGCCGGGTCCTCGGTGCCGCGGCCGGTCAGCCGGCGGGCTAGCTCGTCGAACGACGGTGGCGCCAGGAATATCAGCACCGCCTCGGCCCCCAGCCCTGGAGCCGCCCGCACCTGCCGAGCGCCCTGCACCTCTATCTCCAGCAATACATCGTCCCCGGCGGCGAGGCGCTCCTGCACCGGGTCGCGCGGGGTGCCGTAGTCGTTCCCCGCGAAGTGGGCGTGCTCGAGCAGCTTTCCCTGCGCGACCAGTTCGGCGAACCGCTCCCGCGTGACGAAGTGGTAGTTGACGCCGTCACGCTCACCGGCGCGACGCGGGCGGGTGGTCGCCGACACCGAATACCACAGGCCCGGCACCAGCTTTCGGATTTGGGCGAGCACCGTGCTCTTGCCCACGCCCGACGGCCCGGACAACACGAATAATCGACCGCGCGGACGACCGGCTCCGGCGGCTGGCAGAACGGAGGACGGGCCGCCGGTCACCGGGCTCTAGTAGCCGAACTCGTTGAGCAGCGCCTGACGCTGGCGCTCGCCCAGACCGCGCACCCGACGGCTAGAGGCGATCTCGAACTGCTCCATCAGCGCAGCGGCCCTGACCTTCCCCACACCGGGCAGCGACTCCAGCAACGCCGACACCTTCAGCTTCGCCAGCGCCTCATCGGTCTCGGCATCGACCAGCACCTGCTTGAGGGTCGTTCCGCCGCGCTTGAGTCGCTCCTTGAGCTCGGCGCGGGACCGACGAGCGGCCGCGGCCTTCTCCAGGGCGGCTGCGCGCTGCTCGTCGGTCAGTTGGGGCAGAGCCACGTCGGCCTCACTTCGTCGGGATGTGAACTTCGGGCCGACCTGCTGGGTCTGCCCTGATTCGTTCGATAGCTCGTTCTGTGACGAGCGGTCCGCTCGAACCTACCCAGCGCCACGCCACCGGGGCAAACACCGTGCGCGACAGGATCGCCGATCGGGAAAGGTCTTCGGGTGATCAGCTTCGCATCCGGCCCACGATCCCCGTGTCGTACTCCCCCGAAACGAACTCCGGGTACGCCAGCACCTCGACCAGGAAGGGCAGGTTCGTCTTTGGGCCGCTGATGGTGAAACCTTGTGCCGCGGTCACGGCCAGACGTAGAGCCTCCGGTCGGTCTGTGCCGTGCACCACCACCTTGGCCATCAGCGAGTCGTAATGCGGCGTCACGGTCGTGTCCGGCCCGTACCCGGCGTCAACCCGGATACCGGGTCCTGACGGTTCACTCCATCCGGTGATGGTGCCCGCGGAGGGCAGAAAACGTCGTGGGTCCTCGGCGTTGATCCGCAGTTCGATGGCATGCCCCTTCGGCACCAGGGCGGCGACGTCGAACCCTGGATCCTCGCCGGCCGCCACCCGCAGTTGCGCCTCGACGAGGTCGATGCCAAATACCGCCTCGGTGATCGGGTGCTCTACCTGCAGCCGGGTGTTCATCTCGAGGAAGAAGAACTCCGCGGGCTTGCCGGTCGGTTCGGCCGGGCTGAGCAGGAACTCCACAGTGCCGGCGCCGCGGTAGTGCACGACCTCACCCGCCCGCCTGGCGGCGTCCAGCATGCTGGCCCGGAGCGCGTCATCCAGGGCCGGTGACGGCGTTTCCTCGACCACCTTCTGATTGCGCCGCTGCACCGAGCACTCCCGCTCACCCAGCGCCAGCACGGTGCCGTCGTGCAGGCCCAGGATCTGCACCTCGACGTGCCGGACCCGCGGGAAGTACCGCTCCAGGAAGACGGCCGGGTCGCCGAACAACCGCCCCGCCTGGCCCGTCACCTTCTCGAACTCGGCCTGCAGCAGGTCGGGACGTTCGACGATCGCCATGCCCATCCCACCGCCGCCGGCCGAGGCTTTGATCATCACCGGGTAGCCGATGGAGTCTGCGGCCGCTGCCGCGGCCTCGGGGGTGGTCACCGGGCGCTCGGTTCCGGGCGCGACCGGGACGCCGGCAGCCGCGACCAGGTTGCGGGCCGCGACCTTGTTGCCCATCGCGATGATCGCCGCCGGGGACGGGCCGACCCATACCATCCCGGCAGCGGTCACCGCCTCGGCGAACTCCGAGTTCTCCGACAGGAAACCGTAGCCGGGATGGATGGCCTGCGCGCCGGTGTTCCTCGCCGCCTTGAGGATAGCGTACGCGTTGCGGTAGGACTGCGCGGCAGGTGCGGGACCTATCGGGATGGCCTCGTCCGCCTCCCGCAGGTAGGGCAAGTCCGCGTCGGCATCGGAATAGACGGCGATCGTCCGGAGCCCCATCCGTTTCCCCGTGCGGATCACCCGGGCCGCGATCTCTCCCCGGTTGGCGACCAGCAGCGAGTCGAACATGCCAGATCCTTTCCTCGGGTGCGCGGGCAGGTCCGACCGTAACCCTGGGTCGTCCGGGTGCCGTCCCAGGGGGTCCCGTGAACGCGGGATCACCGCGCGGGATCACCACGCGGGATCACGGCGCGGGATCACGGCCGGCTGTCAGGAGGCCGGTCGGTCCGGACCGCTGCTGCCGGCCCGCCGTTCCTGCCGGTCACCGACCCAGCCGGAATCCCGCTCGGCCTGCCAGGTCGCCTTGATCTCCTCCTGGGTCAGCTCCAGGCCACCACCTGCCCGGCGCTGCACCATGGAGTGTTTGCGGCCGTAGAGGAAGTAGACGACCACCCCGATCGCCATCCAGATCAGGAACCGCAGCCAGGTGATGGCTGTGAGGTTGATCATCAACCAGAGGCAGGCCAGCACCGCCAGGATCGGGACAAACGGCACCAGCGGGACCTTGTACGAACGCTCGAGATCGGGGCGGGTCCGGCGCAACACGACTACCCCGATGGACACCAGCACGAAGGCGAAGAGCGTTCCGACATTGACCATCTCCTCCAGCACGCCAATGTCGGAGAACCCGGCGATCAGCGCGACGACCACGCCCACACCGATCGTGATCCGGGCCGGGGTACCACGCTTCTCGTTGACGGTCGCGAGTCCGCGCGGCAGCAGGCCGTCGCGGCTCATCGCGAAGATGATCCGGCTCTGGCCGAGCATCAGGACCAGCACGACGGTAGTCAGGCCGGCCAGTGCGCCGATCGCGATGACGTTGGCCGCCCAGTCGACGCCCACCGCGGTGAAAGCCGTTGCCAGGGTTGCCGAATCATTATCGTGGGTGCCGTCCGGCCGAACCGGTCCGAGCTGGTCGTAGGGCACCATCGCGGTCAGCACGATGGTGACCAGGACGTACAGCACGGTGACGATCGCCAGCGAGCCGAAGATGCCCCGCGGCAGATCACGCTTGGGATTCTTGGTCTCCTCCGCGGCGGTCGCGACGACGTCGAACCCGATGAAGGCGAAGAACACCAGCGACGCGGCGGCCAGCACCCCGAACGTCCCGAACGCCGACGGTGCTGCTCCGGTGACCAGTTGCAGCACCGGTTGCTCGAGTCCGCTGTCACCGCCGCCACCCGGCGCCGGCTGCGACGGCGGGATGAACGGCGACAGGTTGGCGGCGTTGAAGTAGAAGAAGCCGACGATGATCACCAGCAGCACCACGGCCACCTTGATGCTGGTGATCACCAGGTTGGCGCGCGCGGACAGCTTGGTACCCAGCACCAGGATCCAGGTGATCACAGTAACGATCAGGATGGCGCCCCAGTCGAAATTCACCGGCCCGAGCTCGATCGTGGTTTCCAGCGAGCCACCGAACTGGCTGAACAGGTTGCCCAGGTACAGCGACCAGCCTTTGGACACGACGGACGCACCGAGCGCCAGCTCGAGGACCAGATCCCAGCCGATGATCCAGGCCACCAGTTCCCCGAGGGTGGCATAGGAGAAGGTGTACGCGGATCCGGCGACCGGCACCGTCGATGCGAACTCGGCGTAGCACATGGCGGCCAACCCGCAGGCAGTCGCGGCGATGACGAAGGAGATGGACACCGACGGTCCCGCTGTGGTGGCGGCGACCCGCGCGGTCAGCGTAAAGATGCCCGCACCGATGACGACTGCCACACCGAAAACCGTCAGGTCCCATGCGGACAGCGACCGCTTGAGTTTGTGCCCTGGCTCGTCGGTGTCCTGGATGGACTGTTCGACCGATTTTGTGCGCCACAAACCGCTCATGACATGGCCTTTCCTGCCGAGGGGGGCGTCAACAGCACCGCTCGAGCACGCTACTCACGGTTGCGCGAAATACCACCGCCGACATCGTGTTGTCTAGAACAACAAACTCCAGCTCTCACAAGGACTGCCAGTCCGGCTCCCCGGCGAGTGCCGGCCGGGGAGACACCCAGTCGGTAGGTGCCGCGGCGGCGAACGCGCCGGAACGAGAGCAGCGCCCCGCCCGACACCCCAGCGGTAGGCCAGCGCCCACTCGCACCGCCTACCCCCCGCTCACGCTGCAGCACGAGTAACCCGCACCCGGCAAGAGCAGCGCGCCGGAACGAGAGCAACGCCCCGCCAGACACCCCAGCGGCAGGCTCCGCTCGCCGCGTTACTCAGCTGCAGCGCCCGGGGGGAGAAGCTAAGGGAAAGTCAACCCGTCCGTCGCCCGGAAGGCGGTACCGGACCCGCTGAGCCGCACGGCGCCTTCCTCGGCGGCAATCCAGACCGAATGACCCCGCTCGACCGTCAGGTGGTGGCCCGACGCGTCGGTGACCTCGAGCTTCCCGTCCACGGTCAGCAGCACCTGCGGCCCGTCATGGCTGATATCGATCCCGCCCTCCTCAGGACGCAGCCGCCACAGCCGGAATTCTCGAGCCGGGGTCGGGTACACCCACTGGCCGGGGCCGACCGGATCGCCGTGCAGCACCTCGACGTCGCCCGGCGTGAAGTCCAGAACCTTCATCAGCTCCGGCACGTCGACGTGTTTGGGTGTCAGTCCACCGCGCAGCACGTTGTCGGTGTTCGCCATGATCTCCACACCCACCCCGGACAGGTAGGCGTGCAGGTTGCCGCCGGGCAGGTACAGCGCCTGACCGGGGTGCAGCGTGATCCGGTTGAGAAGTAGGGACGCGAGCACGCCGGGATCACCGGGGTAACGCTCGCTCAGTTCCAGCGTCGTGCGGTACTCGACGGTGAACTCGTCACCGCGGCGGATCTTGCGCACGCACGCCTCGAGCACGTCGGCGAGCAGCGGGCCGAGGGTGGCCGGCGGGATGGTGATGAACGATGAGAACAATGCCCTGGTGCCGTTCACGTCCGGTTCCCCGGACAGTAGGCCGAGGTAGCGGTCCAGTTGCGGGACCTGCAGCGCCGCCAGCAGTTGCACCGTGGCTGACGGTTCGCGGAACCCGCACAGCGCGTGGAACTCGGTCAGGGCGGTGATCAATTCGGGCTTGTGCCAGCTGTCCGGATAGTTGCGCCGGGACGAGTTCTGCGGGATGCGGGCCGCCTCCTCCAGCGCGAACCCCCGGGCGGCCTGCTCGGCCGAGGGGTGTGCCTGCAGGGACAGTGGCTCGGCGGCGGCCAGCACCTTCAGCAGGAACGGCAGCCGGGAGTCATAGGCCTCGTGCGCCCGGCTACCCAGAGCCGCCACTGGGTTCTGGCCGATGACGTCGACCAGCGAGCGCTCGCCGTCGCTGTCGAGCAGCATCGACGAATCCGCAGGATGGGCGCCGACCCAGAGTTCCGCCTGCGGGTGTGGTGACGGGCTGTCCTCACCAAGCAGGTCGGCCAGCGCGGTCCGGGACCCCCAGGCGTAGGGCCGGATCCGGTTCCGCATCAACTCCACGAATCGGAACCCCTCTCGGTGAAGGGGGACGGACCGGACGCACCCGGCAGGTATCCGGCCGCCCGGCCGCGGGGGCCGAGGCCATCGGGCGAGTCCATCGGGGGTCGGGCCCGGGTCAGCAGTCCCAGGTACACCGCCGCGAAGTCGATCCGGCCGAGCATCGCCACCGTCCAGGTGAAGGCGTCGCGTTGCGGCAGTTCGGCTGCGGGGCCGGTCTCGTCCGGGATCCGATCAACCGATTCGGGCAGTTCCTCGGGTCCGATGCACAACGCGCGGGGCAGTACGGTCTCCAGCGCTGTGGCCAGCGGCGAGCGGGCCGGCGGCGGCTGCGCCCCGAACGGCGTGACATCAAAGGATCGCCCCCCGCCGGACACCAACCCCGAACCCGTCAGCGGTCCGGACGCCCCGTGCACCGACGGGCCCACGACGAGGACCGGGCTGATTTGCTGACCCCTGTCGCCCTCGCCGTCGGCGTCGCCGTCGTAGGGGTCGTAGAACAGGTCGGCCGGCCCCCCGGTGCCGCCGCGGCCGGCGGCCCTGGCCAGCACGGGCGGCGATGCTGCGGCCTGCCCCGATCCCAGCCAGGCACCTGCGTACCCGGCCAACCCGGCCAGTGACCGGCAGGTATGGACGGCGAGGGCATCGGCGACCGGATCGGTGCCGATGAGCAGCGGTGTGCCCTGCGACAGGTGCTCGGCCAGGGTGAGCGCCGGGTTGACGAAGAATTCCGAGGACGGGTGACAGGCCATCGCCATCGCGTCGAGTTGCTCGGCGGCTCCGGCAAAATCGGGTCGCGGACACAGGCCCGCCGCGGCCGCGACAGCGGCCCGGATGGTGAAACGTGCTGCGCCGGCGAGAGCCTCGGGAACGGCCAGCTGCGGATCCAGCAGATCGGGCCCAGCGGCTGCCGCGACCGGGCCCTGCAACGGGCCCCGGACGACCACCCGCGCTCCGCGTCGGGAGGCCTGTGCCGCGGCCTCGGCGGCAACCATGTCATCCATCGCGGCAGCCAGGACCACCACGAGATCGAGCGCACCGATCCAGCCCGGCAGCGCGGTCGCCGCCACCACCGGAGTCTGGGCACGCGATCCGATCAGCGCGGTCAGCAGCGCAGTGTCGACCGCGGCGGTTGCGCCCACCACCACCAGCGCGCGGGGCCTGTCGAACGCGGCGAGCCCGGCTACCTGTTCGGCGGCGGACCGAACCTGTGCGCCGGCCAGCGCCGCCGACGGCAGCAGAGCCGCCACGTCGGCGGCGACCAGGCTTGCGCCATCGTGCAGGTCGACCGTGCTCTGATCGGTCACGACACCGCACCCAGCCCGGGACCGCGGCTGGCCTCTTCCAGCAGCAGGACCGGTATCCCGTCCCTGACCGGGAAGACGCGACCACACTCGGTGCACGTCAGCGCCGGAGCCGAGGGGTCGTCGGGGGTTCCGGCGTGCAGCGGCGCGTGGTGCTGCGCGGGACAGGCCAGCACCTCGAGCAACACGGGGTCGATGCTCCATCCGCCGGGCACCTCGGGTGGTTCGGTCATCGTCGACATCTTTCTCGTCCGTACTGCATTGGCTGGTCCGGTTCGCTGATCCGCTTCTCAGATCGGAGCCGCTACTCCGGTTCTCACGACCGGATGAGTGACAGGATTTCGTCTCGAAGGGCCGTCATCGCCGCCGCGTCTGCGGCCTCGACGTTCAATCGCAACAGCGGTTCGGTGTTGCTGGATCGCACGTTGAACCACCGTCCGTCGGACAGGCTGACCGTGACGCCGTCCAGGTCATCGACCTCGGCGCCGTGCTCGTCGGCCCAGGCGCTGATCCCTCTCAGCTTGACGGCCGGATCGGTCACCGTCGAATTGATCTCGCCCGAATCCGAGTACCGCTGGTACACACCGGCGAATTCTGACAGCGGCAGGTCCTGACCACCGAGTGCGGCGAGCACGTGCATCGCGGCCAGCATTCCGGTGTCTGCTCGGAAGAAATCCGCGAAGTAGTAGTGCGCGGAATGCTCACCCCCGAAAACGGCGCCGGTCTCCGCCATCCGGGCCTTGATGAAGGAATGACCGACCCTCGTCCGCACGGGCACCCCGCCGGCGTCGGTGACGATTTCCGGGACCGCGCGCGAGGAGATCAGGTTGTAGAGAATGGTCGAGCCGGGATGACGGGCGAGCTCGCGGGTCGCGACCAGAGCGGTGATCGCACTGGGCGACACCGGATCCCCGCGCTCATCGATGACGAAGCAGCGGTCGGCGTCGCCGTCGAAGGCCAGCCCGATATCGGCCCCGGTCCGCCGCACCTCCAGCTGCAGGTCGACCAGGTTCGCCGGCTCCAGGGGGTTTGCCTCGTGATGGGGGAAGGTGCCGTCCAACTCGAAGTACAGCGGCTCCACCCGCAGCGGCAATCCGTCGAAAACGGCCGGCACCGTGTAACCGGCCATTCCGTTGCCCGCGTCCACGACCACGTGCAGCGACCGCGTACCGGTCAGATCGACCAGTGAGCGCAGGTAGTCGGCATAGTCGGCGAGCAGGTTCCGTTCGCTGACCGTTCCCCGGCGCCCGACGACCGCCGCCGGCATCCCCGCGTCCAACAGGGCCTGCGCGTCGTCGCGGACCCGGCCCAGGCCGGTCTCCAGGCTGATCGGCACAGCGCCCGCCAGGCACATCTTGATGCCGTTGTAGGACGCCGGATTGTGCGAGGCAGTGAACATCGCGCCGGGTAGATCAAGCGTCCCGGAGGCGAAATACAGCAGGTCCGTCGAGCCCAGGCCCGCCATCACCACATCCAACCCGGCACCGGTCACACCTTCGGCGAAGGCGCCGGCCAGTTCAGGCGATGACTCGCGCATGTCGTAGGCGATGACCACCGCCGCAGCGCCGTCATCGGCCACGAACCGGGCGAAACAGTGGCCGAGCGCTCGGCAGACGTCCGAGGTGAGCTGGCTGCCGACCAGGCCGCGGATGTCGTAGGCCTTGACGAAGCTGGTCAGCCGGCCGGAAACTGCCGGTGTCCGTGCGTCGGGCCCGGTCGCCGTAGCCGCCGACTCCGCCGGTGCGGTCGGTTCCCCCACCCGTCACTCCTCAGCTGTCGATGCACCTGCTCGCCCCGCATCGTTGCGATGGGGTGCTCACCACCAGCAGGACCGCGGCAGACTGCGCTGTGCGGCTACGCCCAGACCCTACCTGCGACACCCCGCGAGGCAGGCACCCCCGTGGCCGCGTTGACGGCGCTCATTCCGCCGGGGAGCGCAACACCCGCAGGTGGCCCCGACGGCCGGTTTCGGTGGAAACGGGTTCGGGGGTGCGCTCGGCGCGTCCGGCCTCACGGACCGCGTCGGCCAGCGCTTCCAGATCGTCACTGCGGGCCGCCGCGTCGGCGAGTTCCTCGTCGGGCCGGACGACCTCCCACCCCTTGGGCGCGGTCAGACCCTGGGCGTGGGCGGAACACAGATCGTAGGAGTGCGGCTCTGCGGCGGTGGCCAGCGGGCCGACCACGGCGGTGGAATCCGCGTAGGCGAACGTCAGCGTCGCAACTGCGGGGTTGGTGCAGCCGCTCCGTGAACACCGTCGCAGTCTGGCCACTGCGGCACGATAACGCTCGGGTAGCGGCCGGGTGCGGCGGCGCGCCGGGAGCCGGACCTAGACTGACGCCGACATGGTGGGCCCCGATCCAGATCCGTCCAGTGGTACCCGCGCGTCGACACCGAGCCGTACCGGGCGGTCCCTGCTCACTCGTAGGCCACCGACCTCCGCCGAGCCGATGCGGGGACACCGTGATCGCCGCGGTCGCGGTCTTCGCACACCCCTGCTGCCCCCGGGAGTCCCCGGCGCGCGCACCCGAGCCGAACGGTTCGACCAGGCGATTCTCGAGGCGGTCGCCGATCTCGAGGAGCGCTGGCCCGGTCGTCTCGACGCCTTCGAGTTCGCCGTCGACGAAGTTCCGGCGCTGCCCGGCGACGGCCCGGAGCTCGCCTCGGACGAGGTGGTGCTGGATGGCGGCGTCCCGCTGACCCGTTTCCTGCCGCCGGGAGTCGACCTCCGCGGACAGCCCACCAAGGCCCGGATCGTGGTGTACCGCAGGCCGCTGGAGGTTCGCTCGAGCGACGCCGGTGACCTGTCGGATCTGGTCGCCGAGGTACTGGGCGAACAGGTGAGCGCTGTGCTCGGCGAAGCCGGCGACGGCGGGCTCGCCGACTGACCGTCGTCCGCGGCCGGGTGATCAGCGCACGGTGCGCAACCGGAGCCGAGCGATGTTCAGGATCACCGCATGACGCGCTCCGCGCATGCCGGGCGAGACCAACCCGCCGCGCGGGCGTTTCGTCCCGTACCGGCCATCACCCTGCTGTGCCCTGTCGCAGTCCCGCCGTGCTCCCCGATCGGCGGCGACCGTGCGCTGGTTCAGTCCTGTCTGACCCGGTGGTGTCTGACCAGTGATGGCTGATCCGGCCGAGCCGGGTCAGCCCGCGGCACGCTTGAGGCGCCGGCGTTCCCGCTCGCTGAGCCCGCCCCAGATGCCGAAGCGCTCGTCATGCGCCAGGGCGTACGACAGGCACTCCGACCGGACCTCGCAGCCGGTGCAGATCTTCTTCGCTTCCCTGGTCGAGCCGCCCTTCTCCGGGAAGAACGCCTCGGGATCGGTCTGCGCGCACAGGGCACGTTCGTGCCACTCCGGTTCAGCGCTCTCGACGATCGTGAACGGGACCTGCCGCATGGAGATCTCCCCCAGTTGGGTCACGTACATGTCCTCTCGTGGTGCCCGGCGCGAGAATCGCGGCGGGCGACCGGTTCACCGGGGCTGCAGCCCAGCGCCGGGCTCGAAATCGGGATCTGCGGTTTTTGCTCTGCCGCGGAACCAACGAGGCCGACCGGCGAATAACACCGATGTGATTACACCCGTGTGTCCCGCTTCTCGTCAAGCTCCGAAGGGTGCTATACGGCCCTGACGAACAAGATTGACGCTTTAGGGACGGTGCGTCGCCATCCCAGAGTGGTCGGTTACTGTGCGTTACAGGGCTCGGCAGTCACACTGGGAGGCATGGCGAACTCCTCCCGCGGCTCCTGGATCTTCCCGGCGCTGCTCGTAGCAACCGGTACCGCGGCATGGGCCGCGCGGCAGGACAGCTCACCGCTGGGCCTTCCGGTCGGCGTGTGGGTGTTCGCGGTCGTTCTGGGCGGCTGGGTGATCACGCTCTGTCTCCATGAGTTCGCGCACGCCGCCGTCGCACTGGCCGGTGGTGACATCTCCGTCCGCGCCCGGGGTTACCTCACGCTCAACCCGGCCAGGTACACCGACGTGACGTACAGCGTCGTCATTCCGCTGATCGTGCTGGCCGTCGGAGGTATCCCACTGCCCGGCGGGGCTGTGCTGGTCGAGCCCGGACGGCTGCGCCGGTACTGGTACGCCAGCCTGGTCTCCGCCGCCGGGCCGGGAACGAACCTGCTCTGCGGTGTGGTTCTGGCGACCGTCTCCGCCGGGATGAACTCCGCTCTCGGCGCCGCCCTGTCCTACCTGGCGTTGCTGCAGTTCGTCGCCGGTCTGCTCAACCTGCTTCCGATTCCCGGATTGGACGGGTTCGGCATCCTCGAGCCCTACCTGTCGCCGCGGTTCAAGGAGCGGATCCGTCCGGTGCGGCCGTGGCTCCCGCTGGCCGTTTTCGCGATCCTGATCTCGGTGCCGAAGGCGAGCGGATGGCTGTTCGACGCCGGCTACACCTTGTTGGCGCTGGCCGGCGGCGACGAGCGGTTCGCCGCGATCGGCGGGGCGCTGTTCCGGTTCTGGGCGTAGCACCCCGAGGTCACTCGGTCCCAGCCAGAGAATGCGTAGATTCAGCGTGCAGCGGCAAGGAAGACGACTACCACCGCACCGAGGGGTTCCCCAAGTCGTAAGGTCCATTGACCGACGCAAGGAGCAGGATCAGGTGTCGGCAGTGGGCCGCCGCGAGTACCGCCACCTCTTTGTTCCCCTGCGCCTGAAGGAGCCACTCATGTCGACCCCATCGCAAGCCCCACCGATCGCGCCAACCGCGGCTCACAGCGGCACGGCCCACGACCGGGTCACCTCCATCAGCGCGTTCGTGGTCCGCATCGTCGTCGGCCTGCTGTGGTTGGAAAACCTCTCGTGGAAGATTCCGCCGCATTTCGGGGCCGACGACAACTCCGGCCTGTTCTATTTCACCAAGCTGGCAGTTCAATACCCGGTCTTCCCGCCCTACACCCCGGTGGTGGAGAACGTGGTTCTGCCCAACTTCGCCTTCTTCGGCTGGGCGGTCTACATCCTCGAGATCTGCCTGGCCGTGTTCCTGCTGCTGGGCCTCGCGACCCGCTTCTGGGCGGTGGTCGGTATCGCGCAGACCGTGGCGATCTTCCTCTCCGTCGGAGCCGCGCCCAACGAATGGAAATGGAGCTACTTCCTGATGGCCGCGGCGCACCTGGCGGTCCTCGGCTTTGCCGCCGGCCGGGTCATCGGCCTGGACGCACTGATCCGCCGCCGCGTCAGCGGCGGGTCGCACGGTCTGCTGGCCAAAAGTTACCTCCTGGCCTCCTGAGCGTCCCGCTGAGTACCGACGGCGACCTGGCAGCCCCGAAGACCGCACCGACCACACCGGAAAGGCGCACCCGGACCCCCGGCGCGGTGCTGTTGAGCGTGGTCGCCGTCGCGCCAGGCGCGGCCTTTGTGGTGGTGGCG
>JBBRVZ010000068.1:0-16168 GCA_038246445.1 Mycobacteriales bacterium | reverse complement strand
CCCCACCGGCGACACCGCCGCCAACGCCAACAACGACCCCGCCGTGGCCCCACCCGCAGCGAGCGCCGCCCAATCCGGACCAGCACCCGACCCCGAACACTCCGCCGACATCACACCCCCAACCCGAACACGTGTGCTAATGCTAGCTGGTCAGCGGCGATGATACAAGAGGGCAGTCCTAGCGCCGCCAAGCGATTCCGACCTCCCCAGCCCCGTGCCTGACGTTGCGGCACAGGGAGCCGTTCGAGGCGATTCCTGCAATAGCAGAAGACGGCGGGCGGCGCGCATCACGGCGGCAGTCCGTTTTCCTGTGCCGCCCGCCATGCATGACGGCAACGGCTGTCAGATCGACGGCGCACAGCCGTCGAGATGGACGGCGACGCGGTCCGCCGGCACAGACCAGGGCATGTGCGGCCCGTCAGCGAGCGGGAGGGCAGGTGACCCGCGCAGCGGCCCGCCAGGCGGCATCGACGACCTCGGGGCCGGCGACAAGGGTGGGATCGTTGTGGTCGACGCCGTCGATCGCGACGATGTCGAGGTCGCCGCCCGACGAGGCGGCCACCTCGACGCTCTGCTCGGGCGGAATAACGGTGTCCGCGGTCCCGTAGATGACCGTCGTCGGAACCGCGATCAATCTTGCAAGATCGGCGACACGAAAACGATCACGCAACAGCAAACCCGTTGGCAGAAAGGGGTAGTGCACCCGTGCGGCCGCCGGCAGATCCGTGAACGGCGACCTCAGCACCAACGCGGCCGGCGGGTGCTCGACTGCGAGCTGAACAACTACTGCCGCGCCGAGGCTTTCGCCGAAGTAGACGATCTGCCCGGGCGCGACGCCCGCCTCCTGCGTCAGAAAGCGGTACGCGGCGCGGGCATCGGACACCACGCCGGCTTCGTCGGGCGATCCAGGGTTTCCGCCGTACCCGCGGTAGTCCATCAGCATGACGCCTGCGCCCCCCGCTCCCAGCGCGCGGGCCAGGTTCACGCGCCCGAGCCGGTTACCCCCGTTGCCCGGCGCAACAAGCCACGTCGCCGGACAGACCGCGGGCGGTCCCGCTGCCGGCAGGTACCACGCGTGCAGCGTCAGGCCGTCATCGGTGTGCAGGTCGACATCCGTGCCGCCGGCTAGCACAGCGGCGGCGGAGGGCACCGGCGAGCGGTCCGGCAGATAGATCAGCCGTCGTTGGAAGATCCACAGCAGCGCGAGTAGCAGTGCCGAAACGACAACGACCGCAACGACGGCGCGCACCCACTTCCGTCCCTGGATGACCGCTGCCGACATGGGGCGCTGGGGTCAGCGCTGGTCGTACTCGTCGATGACGTGCATCGCCGCCTCTTCCGCGGTAGCGGCGGCACCGTCGATGCCGACATCCTCGGCTACCAGGTCGGACTCGGTGTCGATGAGGCCGTCCGAGCTGCCGTCCACCAATCGACCGGAACGCTCACCGCCGACCTCGTCACCTGACTCGTCGAACAGGTTCTTGTCGGCCTCGGCCCAGACGTCGGGTTCCTCGGCGGCCAGTAGCGTATCGAGGCTCTCGCCGCGCTCTTCCTCGGCCTGCGTCGGGACGTCGATGCGCGTGGGCCGATCCGGCGGGGAGAAGCCGGTGTCCAGCCACCGATCACTGCCCTCGCCGAGGGTCTCGCCGTCATCGAGTTGATCGGTGACCTTGTCGTCGACATCGGATCCCGGTTGGGTCTCGTCGATCTGACTCATGGCTGTATCCCTCCTGCTGACGCCGCAGTGGCGCATCTGGTCGGTGTTCGGTCGTTCTTCGCGTCTTGCGCAGCAGACACAATGCTGTGTTGCTCGCACCGTCAACCGTAGCCCCCCAGCATTCGGCTCCAGCGTTCCCCGGAGCGGTCTCTCAGGCCCCGAGCAGGTACAGCAGGGCTTCCACCAGGACCGCCACGGTCAGAACACCGCCGGCGATCAGGCACGCGATGCCCAGGAACCACATTCCGCGCAACCGTCCCGGAAGCAGCGGCTGGAGCTCCGGCCGATCGGTGATCTGAGCGAGCACGCCGGTCATCTGCACCCCACGCCACAGCCCACCAAGGATGCGCAGTGGGCGCGATCGGCGGACCACCCTCGCTCCGATCTTGCCCGCGGATGCGTTGCGCACCAACTGGTCCCACATCTCACGGCCGGTGATGACGCCGGTCAGGGCATCGGTCAGGGCAACAGGATCTGCGGCCACGGCCAGCAGTTGCCGGCGGCGGATAGCCAGCCACCCCGCCAGCACCACGCCGATCCCGCCCAACAACAACCAGAACGGATCGTCAGGTCCCCAACGCAGGAGCGACACGAAGATCGCCGCAGTCGCCGGGACACCGGCGACCAGGACGACGGCCAATGTCGGGTACCGCGTCGCACGGATGAGCGGGACCAGCAACGCCACCAGCTGCTGCAACCCGCGGTCGCGGACGTTCGCACCGGCAGCCAGGACATTCCTGGTGCGCGAGACGGGCGGTTCACCCGGTGCCGAGGGTTCATTCTCACCCTCGACTACAGGTTGAGACTTGGCAAGGTTCGGTGGGATACCCTGCTCTGCGGTCGGCTCGTCCGGTTCGGTGCGGCCGGGCAGATCGGGGCCGTTCACGTCGGGGCCGTTCATCGTGCCGGACTCAGCTCGGACAGTGCCGAACCGTCCTGCGACCTCGTCGCGCCGGCCACACCGTCGTCGGGTGGACACGTCCCGTGGTCCGCGGTCGTGCCGCAGTTCTCGGCGCTGAGCCGAGCCCCGACCGACTCGCCGATGTCTGCCAGAACATCGATCTGCTGCGAGGTGAGGACGTCGATGACGTACTCGCGCACAGCGGCGATGTGCCCTGGCGCGGCGTCCGCCAGGGCTGCCCGCCCGAGGTCGGTGATGGCAACGACCAGTCCGCGGCCGTCGGTGACGCAGTCCCGCCGTTCGACCAGGCACCCGGCATCCATTCGCTTGAGGTGGTGGGACAGGCGGCTCTTCTCCCACCCGGTGGCCCGGCCGAGTTCACCGGCCCGCAGCACGCCGCCGGCGGTTTCGGACAGCGCCACCAGAACCTGGTAGTCGGCGCTGGACAACGCGGAATCTCGCAGTAACTGCCTGTTCAACGCCGCTGCCAGTGATGCGTGCAACTGCTGCAGTGCGCGCCAGGCGCGCGCTTGGGCGGGTGTCAACCAGTCGGCCCCGCGCGCTTGCGCACCGGGCCTGTTCACACCGGTCATCAGAACACCCCCGTGCCATCATCGTCGTCGTTCTCACAGGGTGCGGCATGACGACACATAGCACTCCTTGCCGCACCCGCCCGGCGTCGCCACCGGCGGTGGCCCGGCTCGATCAGCGTTCGTACTCAGGGATCTGGTGCTCGAACACCGGCACGTCCCCCACGATCGGGTTCGTGCGGCGGGACGGCGCCAGGTACTTCGTCGACAGGTTGACCAGCGTGGCGAGCCGGTTGCGGTTGCCCAGCAACATCACGATGTGTACGAACAGCCAGGCGAGCCACGCAAGGGTACCGGTGAGCCTGATCGAAATGCCCTTGGCGAGCGCGATATCTGCGATGGCGGCGCGGCGGCCGATCGTCGCCATTGTTCCCTTGTCGCGGTAGTGAAACGGGCGGGTGGGCCGGCCGGTGACCATTGCGGCAATCTGCTTGCCCACATGCTTGCCACCCTGCATCGCCGGCTGGGCGAGCTGGGGTAACGGATCGGGCGCCAGTGCCACGTCGCCGACCGCGAAGATGTTCTTGAAACCGGTCACCCGCAGGTCCGACTCGACCTGGATGCGTCCACCCCGCCCCTGCGGCAGGCCCCAGGTGCCGACCACCTTGGGAATGGCGACGCCGGTCGCCCAGACCACCACGCCCGCTGTGAGGAATTCGCCGTCGCCGAGTACCACGCCGTCGGTGCGCACCTCCTGCACCGAGGTGTTCAGCCGCAGCTCGACACCCCGTTCACGCAGCGCCTTCGCAGCGAACTCGCGCAGGGACGGTGCGAACGGCGCCAGAACCTTGTCGGCCATCTCGACGAGCACGATGTGGGTGCGCCGCGGATCAAGCTCCGGGTAGATGGATGCCATCGCATCGTTGCGGAGTTCCGCGAGCGCACCGGCCATCTCGACGCCGGTCGGGCCTGCACCGACCACGACGATGGAGAGATCCTGGTCAGTGTTCGCCGCCGCCGCATGCTCGAGGTTGGTGAAGATCTCGTCCCGCAGCGTCAGTGCCTGCTTGCGGGTGTAGATCGCCATGGAGTTCTCTTCCGCACCCTTGGTGCCGAAGAAGTTCGTGATGGCGCCGGTGGCGATGACCAGGTAGTCGTACTCCATGGTCCCGCCGTCGTGGAAGGTGATCAGCTGCTGATCAGCGTGCACCCCGGTTACCTCACCCTGATGGAAGCTGACGTTCTGCTGCCGCATCCGGGTGGCGCGCAGGAAGAAGGTGACGTCACCGGGATTGAGGCCGGCAGTTGCGACTTGGTACAGCAGCGGCTGAAAGGTGTTGTAGGTATGACGGTCGATCAGCGTGATGTCGACGTGCGCCTTCGCCAGGGACTTGATGGTGGTCAGTCCGCCGAACCCGCCGCCGACGACGACATGCGGGCGACGACGAGCAATCGTCGTGCCAACAGGCGTGCTCGGTTGGATGGTCATCATCGATCCTCGGGTTGGACGCGTTGCTGGATGGGCCGCTCCGGTATGCCAGGGGCCGGCCAGTGCCGCGGCGTGGCAAACGGAGTGAACCGATGGGTAGGTGTCCGTCAGCGCCGATGCTCAAACGGTGGTGATGCTCAATGGCCCGTCGTCTGTACCGGCGGAATGAGGTCAGGACGAGCTACCCCGTGACCCACGGTGGTCACGGTCGCCGCATAAACACTGACCAGCAGCATTTCCAGCGCAGCAACCATTCCTTCCCACAGTGCCCACGACGCCGGCACCCCGATGCCGATTGTATCGATGCCGGCCGCCGCGAACAGGACCAGGAGCGCGACGACCGCTGTGCTGACAGAGATACCGACAGCCAGCCACCACCAACGGCGGGCGGCAGTGGTCATTGCGAACAGCACGCCTACCGGCAGCAGCACGAGAGCGACGACGGCCGTGACTTGATGCACCTTGGCGGCCAGCGACAGCTGTAGCCCGCCCTCGTCGGTGCGGACAAGCCCGGTCAGCACCGCAGCCACGAAGGCGAGCGCGACCACTGGTCGAGCCGGTCCGCCCACGGGCCGGTACCTCAGCAGCAGCAACGGCGTGACACCGAGCCCGATCGCCCACAGCGAGAACGCGAATCCGGCCCCACCCAGCCCGTACTGCGACAGTGAGATATCAGGAGGGAACGGGTCTTTCGCGATCACCTGCATCGCGAGCCAGAGCAGCCAGCCGATTCCGGCAATCCACCGGGCGGCGGTGCGCCACGCAGTTCCTCCGCGCACCCACCCGACCGGGTCGGAGCGCGGAGCGGTCATCATTTCGGCAGGCTCCCGGCGACCACGTCGGCGTAGCTCGGCCATCGTCCCGCCTCGGTGGCAGTCGTCATCGCCGCCAGCACGGCCCGCACGATCGATCTACTGACGACATCGGCGGCGGCTGCAACGATCTCGAACAGGCCGGTAGCGTCCGGTACACCCGCATTACCGGTCGCCACACCGAAAACTGTGTCCCCGTCGAACATGCTGTGTACGGGATTGATTGCTCTTGCGAGCCCGTCCTGGGCGACCTGGGCCATCTTGGTGCACTGCGACTTGGTCAGCGTCGCGTCGGTGGCGACGACCGCGAGGGTGGTGTTGGTGATCGCGGCCGCATCCGACGCGACGCCGTCGTCGGTGGCCCGGAAAACAATCCCGGGCGTGCCACGCGCGGTCGCCGCGAGCAGGGCGTCCCTGGCGGCAGGGTGGAGCCGCGGCGGAATTCCGTCGCCGTCCAGCAGCAGCCGCGCCCCGAGCAGTTCGCCGGTGCGGGGGTCGATCGGCGATCCCACCGCGTTGACTGCCAGCAGCGCCGAAACGGTGACGCCGGATTCGAGAACCACTGATGCGGTGCCGATTCCGCCCTTCAGGTTGGCGATCACGGCACCGGTCCCCGCCCCTACACCGCCCTGACGCACGGGATCGGGGTTGTCCCGGTTGCTCCAAGCGTCCTCGAGCGCGGCGGCACCGAAATCCGATGACGGCCGGGCCGCGAAGTTGCCACCACGTCCCAGATCGAACAGCGCCGCCCCGGGAACCAGCGGGACGACCGCGGCCGGATCGGCGGCCACGGACAACCCGATGCCGCGTTCGTAAAGGCCGGATAGCACGCCCATACAGGCGCCCAAGCCGAACGCACTACCGCCGCTGAGCACGACCGCGTGGATCCGCTCCACAGCTGCCGCCGGGTTCAGCAGGTCGGTCTCGTGCGTTGCGGGTCCCCCGCCGCGCACGTCCACACCGGCAACCATCCCGTCGGCCGGGCCGAGAACGACGGTGGTACCGGTGAGAAAGCCTGCGCCGGTGACGCTGTGGTGCCCGACCGCGAGCCCCGCAACGTCGGTCAGGCTGTTGCGCGGACCGGGCTGAGCCGTCATCCGAGCTGTGCGGACCGGATCAGCGGGCTGGTCGTGACGGTGCCGTTCGGGAGCCCGTTCTGCTGCGCGCGGAAACGCGCCAACTCCGTCTGGTCGATGCCGTACCCATGCTCGGCGGCGGGGAATGTTCCGTTCCGCACGTCGTCGGCGTAGCGTGCGACGCCCTCGTTCATGGCGTCCTGCAGGTCTGCGTACCGGCGGACGAACTTCGCGCCCGCACCGTCCCGGATACCCAGCAGGTCGTGGAACACCAGCACCTGTCCGTCCGTCGCCGGGCCGGCGCCGATCCCGATCACCGGCACCGTCATCCGCGGCATGATGTCCGCCGTGACCGCCGTCGGAACGGCCTCGAAGACGATGCAGAAACAGCCTGCGTCCTGCAGTCCGAGGGCGCCGCGGGTGATCCGCATGGCCGACTCCGCCGTCCGGCCCTGTGCCCGGTACCCGCCCAGCGACGTCGCCGATTGAGGCGTGAGTCCGACATGACCGATAACCGGAATGCCGGCCCCGACGATCGAGCGCGCCCGGCTGATGGCGCTGTCGTCACCGCGTTCGAGTTTGACCGCGTCCGCGCCGGCCTCCTTGACGAACCGGACAGCCGTGGCGATGGCCTGCTCGTCGCTGACCTCGTAGGACCCGAACGGCAGGTCGGCCACCAGCAGAGCGTGTTCGACGCCCCTGCGGGCGGCCTTTGCCAGAACCAGCATCTCGTCCGTGGTGACCGAGACGGTGCTGGGGTGACCGAGCACCGTCATCGCCCCGGAATCACCGACGAGCACCATGTCGACATCCGCGGCCTCGGCCGCGCGGGCGCTCGGGTAGTCGTAGGCCGTCACCATGACGATGGGCCGCGCCTCGCGCTTCATCTCGTGCAGGGCCGGGATGGTCACGGGCCGCCGTACGTTCGGCGGGGACGGACGGGTGGACATCGGCTACTCCTTTGCTACCGCTGTGCCCTGTTCGGTGCGGGTGTGTCCGGTGTGACGATGGTCGGCTGGCGACCGGCTGACGGCGGAGCACGGCGTCCGGGTCGTCGCTGTCCGCGGACCCGAGCACCGGTGTGGACGTGATCATGCTCGTTGGCGGAGCGGGCGTCGAGCCGGTTGCCCGTCGTTGTGACCGACTCCACCCGCGGGCCCTGGATTCGGCGCGACGAGTGACGAACGAACTGCCGTCAGGGGGTCGGTGCTGCGATCGTCACCAACGAGCGGCTGGAGACGGGCAGGTTGTCGATCAGGCGAGTGCCGCCCACGTCGACGGCGATGGCCAGAATGGCCGGCGTCTCGGACAGGGTGCGCAGCGGCAGGAAGGTGTCCGCGTCGACGAGCGCGACGTACTCGGGGGTCAGAGCGGCTCGTGCACAGTGTGCGAGGGCAGCGCCGAGGATGACCGAGGCGTCGAGTTCCCCGGCTGCGACGACAGCCTGCGCGGCCCGCAGCGCCGCGGGAACGGCCCCCGCCCGGGCGCGGTCGGTTGCGGACAGCCGACGGTTCCGGCTCGACATCGCCAGCCCGTCGGGCTCGCGCACCGTCGGCACGGTGATGATCTTTGTGTCGATGTTCAGGTCGGCCACCAGGGCCGCGGCGACTCTGGCCTGCTGCGCGTCTTTCTGGCCGAAGTAGACGATGTCCGGCCGCGCCATGTTCAGCAGCTTGCTGACGACCGTCGTCACGCCGCGGAAGTGACCGGGGCCGCGACGCGCGCCCTCCAGGCTCTCCACGATCGGCCCGTGCAGTTCGACAGAAACGCTGAACCCCGGAGGGTAGACCTCCGCAACGGGCGGTGCGAACAGCACGTCGACGCCTGCGGCGGCCGCCAGCTCCGCATCGGTCGCCTCGTCCCGTGGGTACGCGGCGAGATCCGCCGGATCGTTGAACTGCGTGGGATTGACGAAGATCGACATCACGACGACGTCGTTCTCGGCGCGGGCCCGTCGGCACAACGCGAGGTGTCCTTCGTGCAAGGCCCCCATGGTGGGCACCAGCGCCACCGAACCACCGTGCGGCAGGGCCGGGCGACCCCGCACCGGGCTCAGGGCGGCGCGCAGGCCCCGCACCGTACGGACGATTTCCATCCGGCGGGACTCTACCCGTCGGTCGCCTCACCGGTACCGGACCCGCGGTCCCGCGCGACCATTCGCTCCGTGGCCGACACCATCGCGTCGAACAGGGCAGTGAGGTGAGGCGTGCGGTCGGCGATGACGGCGCGATGACCCTGCACCGTCGCGGCATCGCCCCGGGCGATTGGTCCGGTGAGAGCAGCGGCGCCGGCAACGTTCCAGTTCTCCAGTGCGGCACGGGCCAGCGGCGCCAGCACCTCGCGATCCAGGCCCGCGGTGGACATCAGCTGTGCGGCAGCGTCTTGCAGGGTCACCAGGAAATTCGAGGCGATGGCCGCGGCGGAGTGGTAGGCCGCCCGGTCCTTCCCGGCAACCCGAACCGGGCGCAGGCCGACTCTCCGCGCCAGTGACGTGGCCACCTGGAGGGCCGCATCGGTGGAGCCGTCCACAGCGGCCCACACACCGGCCAGATCGGCACCACGCTCGGTGATAGTCATCAGCGGATGCACACTGAACCCGTCGCGATCCCCCAGTACGTCAAGACCCGAAGCCCCCGAGCAGTGTCCGACCATCGCCTCGGGGCGGATCATCGCGGCGGCCGCCGCGATGGCTCCGTCCGGAACGCAGAGAAGGACAACACCGTCCCCGCCGCCGCGGTAGCCGCGACCATGCGGGCCGGACACAGCTTCGCCGGCGCTACAGAGCGCTGCCGCGACAGCCGTGCCGAGCCGGCCCCCTCCGACGACGGCCAGTGGCCGCGGGATGGGGTCGACGGTCACCCCTGGTCGGGACCGGGTCGGTCCGGCTGCCGGTACGGCGGTCCCTGCGGGTATCCGGGTGGCGGGCCTTGCTGATATCCGGGCGGCGGTCCCGGCATGTCATCCCGCCCCGGATAGCCCTGGGTCGGGTAGCTGCCCAGCTGCGGTTGCTGTGTCTGCTGGCGACCTGGTGGCATCGCCAGCTGCTCGGGCGCACCGGCAATTTCGGCCCGCTCGCGGTTGGCAGCCAGGCGGGCGGCGTCCTGCTCCTCGATCGTCACCGCGGCCTCTCGCTCGACCGCGCGCACGGCCTCGGCGACCTCCTGAGCGGACGTCCCGTCGAACCAGTCCGACACGTCGTCGTCGATGTCGCCGGCCCTGGACCGGGCAGCATCGGCGGGGTCGTCGGCCGGCGGCTCGTAGCGGAACACCCCGTCGTCGCCTTTGGTGCCCAGCATCCTGGCGAAACCCTCCAGCGACTTGGAGAAGTCGCTCGGAATCATCCACACCTTGTTCGCGTCGCCCTGCGCCATCTGAGGCAGGGTCTGCAGGTACTGGTAGGCAAGCAGTTCCGGCGTCGGCTTGCCGGCCTTCACAGCGGCGAACACCTTCTCGATCGCCTTCGCCTGACCCTGCGCCTGCAGGTATCTGGCCGCGCGCTCGCCCTGGGCCCGCAGGATGCGGGATTGCCTCTCACCTTCGGCGGCCAGGATGGAGGACTGCTTGGCGCCCTCGGCAGTCAGCACGGCCGCCTGCTTCTGACCTTCGGCCGTCTTGATCGACGATTCCCGCAAGCCCTCGGAATTCAGGATCATCGCGCGCTTGTCGCGGTCGGCGCGCATCTGCTTCTCCATCGCCTCCTGGATCGACGGCGGCGGATCGATCGCCTTGAGCTCGACCCGGGCCACCCTGATCCCCCACTTGCCGGTGGCCTCGTCGAGGACCCCGCGCAGCTGGCCGTTGATGGAGTCACGACTGGTCAGGGTCTGTTCCAGGTTCATGCCGCCGACCACGTTGCGCAACGTCGTGGTGGTCAGCTGCTCGACGGCCACGATGTAGTTGGCGATCTCGTACACCGCAGCCCTGGGGTCGGTGACCTGGAAGTAGACAACGGTGTCGATGGACACGGTCAGGTTGTCCTCGGTGATCACCGGTTGCGGCGGGAACGACACCACCTGCTCCCGCAGGTCGATCCGGGCCCTGATCCGGTCGATGAACGGCACCAGCCAGACGAGCCCGGCCCCATTGGCCTTGTTGAAGCGGCCGAGTCGCTCGATCACCGCCGCCTGGGCCTGCGGGATCACCTTGACCGAACGGACGAGGATCACCACGACGAGCACGGCGACGACGATGGCGACAATCAGAATCGGATCCATGTTTATGGCCCCCACATAACGACCGCGGTTGCACCGCGGACTTCGACGACGGTGACGGTGGTGCCGGGCGGTAGTGCGCGATGGCCCTCGAGGTTGACGGCCGACCACACCTCGCCGCCGATCTTGACCTGGCCACTGTCGGCGTCGACGGTCGAGACGACGGTGCCCTTCGATCCGATGATGGCTTCGATCCCGCTACGGATCTTGGACGGCTGGTAGTACTTGCGCAGCAAAACCGGACGCAGCCCGATGACGAACGCAACCGAGGACAGCGCGAACACCAACACCTGCAACCACAGAAGCTCAGGGAAGAAGACCGCGAAGCCGGCTGTGACCAGCGCACCGCCGCCCAGCATCAACAGCACGAACTCGGCGCCGAGTACCTCGGCGATCGAGATCAATACCGCTCCGCTGAACCAGATCCATCCGGACATAGCTTCATCATGCCAGTGCGACCGCTTCACCAGCGGGACGGGTGACGCGCGGTCGGCGGGGCTGCGACCGCAGCGGCGTGCGTTTGCCTACACCGTGATCGACCTCGGCGTCCTTCGCCGGACCAATGCCGGGACAGGGAGCTATCGAGGGACATTTCCCGGCTGGCTCTGCGAGTCCTGTTCCGGCATGCGAGGGTGAGCATCACCACTGGACGACGCGACGTGAACGCAAGCAGTCAAGGGTGTTTCATGCGGTGCGCAGCGGTGGACCATCGGTACCCACGAGCGGAAGTGGTCCCATGACAACAGACACCGATCTGATCCGCACCGATCCCGATGAGCCGCCGGTCGCGGTGCGTCAACGCGTTTCGCTGACACCGACCGCGCGGGTCACCTACCTGGTGATCGCGCTACTGGGCGGGTTCGCCTGGGTGATGATTGCCATCGTCCGCGGAGAGCAGGTGAACTCCGTCTGGTTCGTGTTCGCCGCCGTATGTACCTACATCATCGCCTTCCGGTTCTATTCGCGGCTGATCGAGTACAAGGTGGTCAAACCCCGTGACGAGCGGGCAACGCCGGCCGAGACCTATTCAAACGGAAAGGATTTCGATCCCACCGACCGGCGGGTGCTGTTCGGCCACCACTTCGCCGCAATCGCCGGCGCGGGACCGCTGGTCGGTCCGGTGCTCGCGGCCCAGATGGGCTATCTACCGGGCACCCTGTGGATCATCATCGGCGTCGTCCTCGCCGGAGGGGTGCAGGACTACCTGGTGCTCTGGCTGTCCACCCGCCGGCGCGGGCGCAGTCTGGGGCAGATGGCGCGGGACGAACTCGGCAGGGTCGGCGGCATCGCCGCCCTGATCGGCGTGTTCGTCATCATGATCATCCTGATAGCCGTGCTGGCCCTGGTGGTCGTCAACGCACTGGCCGAGAGCCCCTGGGCGGTCTTCTCGCTGCTGATGACGGTGCCCATCGCGCTGTTCATGGGCGTCTACCTGCGGTACCTGCGACCCGGCCGGGTATCGGAGGTGTCGCTGATCGGTGTCGCACTGCTGTTGCTGGCAATCATCTCCGGCGGCTGGGTTGCCGAGACGGACTGGGGTCAGAGTTGGTTCACCCTGGGCAAGATCACCATCGCATGGGGCATCGTCGTCTACGGGTTCGCGGCCTCTGTCTTGCCGGTCTGGCTGTTGCTGGCGCCGCGCGACTACTTGTCGACCTTCATGAAGGTGGGCACCATCGTGCTGCTCGCCGTCGGCATCCTGATCGCCCGGCCGACGGTGCAGATGCCCGCCGTCACGTCCTTTGCCAGCGAGGGCAACGGCCCCGCCTTCGCAGGAACGCTATTCCCCTTCCTGTTCATCACCATCGCCTGCGGCGCGTTGTCCGGCTTCCACGCGCTGATCTGCTCTGGGACGACCCCGAAGATGATCCAGAAGGAAAGCCAGATCAGAATGATCGGCTACGGCGGGATGCTGACCGAGTCGTTCGTTGCGATCATGGCGCTGGTGACGGCGGTCGTCCTCGATCAGCACCTGTATTTCGCGCTGAATGCGCCGGTCGGGCTGACCGGTGGAACCCCGGAAACCGCGGCCGCGTATGTGAACGGGCTGGGGCTGTCCAGCCCCGCGGTGACGCCGGAGTACTTCACCCAAGCCGCGTCCGACGTCGGGGAGGCCTCGATCATCAGCCGGACCGGCGGCGCCCCGACGCTTGCCTTCGGGATGTCCGAGGTCCTCAGCGGCGTGTTCGGAGGCGTGGGCCTGAAGGCGTTCTGGTATCACTTCGCGATCATGTTCGAGGCGTTGTTCATCCTCACCACGGTCGATGCCGGCACCCGGGTCGCGCGTTTCATGCTGTCCGACTCCATCGGCAACATCCCCGGCGCCCGGAAGTTCCGCGATCCGTCCTGGCGGGTGGGTGCGTGGGTCTGCTCGCTGCTGGTGGTGCTCTCCTGGGGCGCCATCCTGCTGATGGGCGTGACGGATCCGCTGGGCGGCATCAACACGCTCTTCCCGCTGTTCGGCATCGCGAACCAGCTGCTGGCCGCGATCGCGCTGACCGTGGTCTTCACAGTGCTGATCAAGAAACGGGTCTACAAGTGGGCGTGGATGCCCGGGGTGCCGCTGGTCTGGGACCTGGTCGTGACCCTGACCGCGTCGTACCAGAAGATTTTCTCGTCGGTCCCGGCGATCGGCTACTTCACCCAGCACAACAATTTCGTGGCCGCGAAGGAGTCCGGCGCGCAATCGTTCGGCACCGCCACCAGTCCGGCAGCCATCGATGCCGTCATCCGGAACACCTTGATCCAGGGCACGCTGTCGATCGTCTTCGCGGTGTTGGTGATCATCGTCGTGCTGGCGGCGATCGTGGTCTGCATCAAGTCCGTCCGGGCGGGCGGGCTGCCCACAACTGAAGAACCGGACGAACCGTCACACCTGTTCGCGCCCAGCAGTTTCCTGATGACCCCCGCCGAGAAGCAGGTCGCCGGCGAGTGGGCATCAGCCGGTCGGACACCGGTCCGGTCGCATGCCGGTCATGGGTGAGCCGTCCGGGTCCGGCGACCGGACCGCTCGCGTCGGTGCTCTCCGCGCGGCCACCGACGGTGTGCGGTGGTGGTTCTCATCGGTGATGGGCGACAACGCCTACGCGCGCTATGTCGACCACCTCGCGCGGCACCATCCGGGCGAACCGGTGCCGACCGAGAAGCAGTACTGGCGCGATCGATACGCCGCGATGGACGCCAACCCGGGGGCGCGGTGCTGCTGACCCGGGCTCGTGCCGCGGGAACACGGAGACGCCGAAGTCGAGATGGTCAGGTCGACCGGGGCAGCGAGGTAACCCGAAGTCGTTCCCGACGGGATCGGGTCATCGGAACGGTCGTGCGGCGGGGTCAAAGGTGACGGGAGGGTCGGCGACGGGGGGCCGCGCCTCCGCGCGGGGCGCTGCATCGGGATTGGTGGGCGCATGCAGGTGGTCGGAGTTCTCGCCGTGATCCTGCCGAAGATACGAGACTCCCGCTTCGTCACGATCCGCCGCGGCGGGAGGCTCACCGATACCGATCACCGGCTGTTGGCGCTGTGGGCTGCTTCGTGCGCAGCGCACGTTCTCGACCTGTTCGAGTCGGCTCAGCCCGAGGACCCCCGACCGCGGCAGGCGATTGATCACGCCCGCGCCTGGGTGCGTGGGGAGGTCACGATGATGCAGGCTCGTGCGGCGGGAGGCCATGCCATGGGCGCCGCCCGGGATCTGCGCGGAGCAGCGCGGTATGCCGCGTATGCGGCCGGACAGGCCGGGGCGGTCGCGCATGTCGCGGCGCACGAACTCGGCGCTGCGGCTTACGCGATCAAGGCCGCACGTGCTGGTGTACCGGTAGCCGAGTGCGAGGCCGCGGCGCGACGCGAGTGCCGGTGGCAGCGTGACCAGCTTCCGGAGCCGATCCGCGAGCTCGTGCTCGACGACCAGCGGTTGCGCAACGACATCTGCTGGTCGGTGTTCGACGCTTAGCCGAGGTCGCAGATGTCAGCACCACCGCAATGCGGCCGGAGACGCTCGAACCGCCGCCCCAGGCCCCGCCGAATGAGAACATCGTGCAGTCCCTGCGAAAGCGGACAAACAGAACGCCGTCACCCGGCCCACTGGCGAACAGGACATCAAACTCCAGCGGCTGCTGGCCGTCATGACCGAAACCCTGCGTGCACACCTCGCACCTCGAACAGTGAAGAGAGAGGCGCCATGACGCCCACGGCACCGTCAGCCGCGAGTTCGAACGGCTCGCCTCGCATCCCGGAGAGCGCCAGGGTCGAGGCGTTCTCCGATGGGGTGCTCGCCATCGCGGTGACCCTGCTGGTCCTCGATCTGCGCTCCGACTTCGATTCCGGCGACTTCGCACACCAACTGGGCGCTCAGTGGCCCAGCTATCTTGCCTATCTCGCGGCGTTTTTGAACGTGTCCGCGATCTGGATCAACCACCACGACCTTTTCACCCGGATCCGTGGGGTCGACGCCGGCCTGCTCAGCCTCAACCTGTTGCTGCTATTGGTCGCATCGCTGTTTCCGTGGCCGACTGCGGTTGTCTCGTCCGCGCTGCTTGATGGTGACACCCACGATCAGATCACCGCCGGCCTTTTGTACGCGGTAATCGGGTTCATGGTGCCGCTGGCCTTTATCGCGATCTACACCTACCTCATCCGCAATCCGCACCTGTTCACAGACCCGACCCACGTTGCCTATTCGCGGATCTCCCGGCGCCGGTCGATGCTCAGCATCGTGGTCTATCCCATCACTGCGGCGCTGGTTTTCGTCTCGGTCGATGTGGCATTGGCCCTGTTCGTCGCCGTCCCGTTGTTCTTCATCGCCGCAGTGTTCCTGCAGCAACGCACAGAGCACAGAGCACAGAGCACAGAGCGCACACTGACCGCGCCAGCTTATTGACAGCCCGGTTCTGTGAGGGCCCCGATAGCTTGGCTGGGATCTCCGCGGCGACGGAAAGGGCACCAAACGCCTGTCGAGTCGCGCGCACCATGATCCGCAAGGTCGCCCGGTCGGCTGCCAGCCGGGCCGGGTCGGTGTCGAACCGGGACAGGGCCAAGGCGATCGGGACGATGAACGCGGCGTGTCCGAGCAGCCAGCCGTCGATGTTGGCGCTGATCGTGGTGGGAAAGCCGGCCTGTCGCAGAACTGCGCTGAGCCGTTGCACCCGGTTGGTGATCGTCCCGACGGGTTCGCCGAGCATGGTCTGTTGCTGACCGATCAGCACGTACCGGACGGTCGTGCCGTCGCGGACGCCGCCCGCGGCTGGAAAGCCGAACAGCGCCTGCGGGCCCAGCGCGGCGCTCAGCTGCGTCGAGCGCCCTGTCAAGGGCCACGGGTTTCTGCCCACTGGCGGCCATGAAACCTGCCCACTGGTGGCCATCATTTGTGCCCACTGGTGGCCACGAAACTGCCCGCCGGCTGTGTTTGTGTCGTCGGGTTTTGCGTTCGGGTGGTGGCGAT
>JBBRVZ010000067.1:0-16925 GCA_038246445.1 Mycobacteriales bacterium | reverse complement strand
TCAAGCACTACCTGGACCTGGGTTTCCGGCACCTGGTCTTCCACGCACCCGGTACCGACCAGCAACGCTTCCTGCGCCTGTACGGCGAGCAGGTACTGCCCAGGATCCGGGCGCTGGGCTGAGGCGGTCAGCGAGGCAGGACGGAGCGGAACGGTCCTGGCGAGTCCGACAGGAGTCACCGGGGGTTCGCCTCTAGTCTGAGTGCGGCGTCGCGCCGGATCGGCCGACGCCGGCTCTGCGTCCCGCATTCGCTCGCCTCGACGAGCCGATCCAGGGCGCAGGGTGAGCACCGACTGTTCACCTGAGCAGTGCCCCGTCAGCCTTCGATCCGCAGCGTCCCTCCAGCACCGTTCGACCAGCACGCACGCCAGTACTGTTCGCCGGACATCATTCACCCGTCCAATCGTCAACCCGCAAGCGAAGGGATGTGCCCGTGGCGGCCATCGAACTGATCGGCGCACGCGAGATCCTCGACTCCCGAGGCAACCCCACGGTCGAAGTGGAGGTCGCGCTCGACGACGGATCACTGGCCCGTGCGGCGGTGCCCTCCGGCGCCTCGACCGGCGAGCACGAGGCGGTGGAGCTGCGTGATGGTGACCCGGACCGTTACCTCGGCAAGGGCGTGCTCAAGGCCGTCGAGTTCGTGCTCGAGGAGATCGGGCCAGCACTGATCGGCTACGACGCCATCGAGCAGCGCGTCATCGACCAGAAGCTGATCGACCTGGACGGCACCCCCGACAAGGGCCGGATCGGCGCCAACGCCATCCTCGGTGTCTCCCTCGCGGTCGCGAAGGCCGCCGCCGAATCCGCCGAGCTGGAGCTGTTCCGCTACATCGGCGGACCGAACGCGCACATCCTGCCGGTCCCGATGATGAACATCGTCAACGGCGGCGCCCACGCCGACAGCGGCGTCGACGTGCAGGAATTCATGATCGCACCGATCGGCGCACCCACGTTCCGGGAGGCGCTGCGCTGGGGCGCCGAGGTCTACCACTCGCTCAAGTCCGTGCTGAAGAAGGCCGGATTCTCCACCGCCCTCGGCGACGAAGGCGGCTTCGCGCCGGCCGCGGCGTCGAGCAAGGCGGCGCTCGACCTGATCTCCGAGGCGATCGGCAAGGCGGGCTTCGGCTTCGGCTCCGACGTGGTGCTGGCCATGGACGTCGCCGCGACGGAATTCCACTCCGACGCCGGCTACGCCTACGAAGGCAGCACCCGCAGCTCGGACGACATGATCGCCATCTATGCCGATCTGATCGCCAACTACCCCATCGTCTCCATCGAGGACCCGTTGTCCGAGGACGACTGGGAAGGCTGGATCTCGATGACCGGCCAGCTCGGCAACAAGATCCAGATCGTCGGCGACGACCTGTTCGTCACCAACCCGGAGCGGCTCGAGGACGGCATCGCCAGAGGAGCGGCCAACGCGCTGCTGGTGAAGGTCAACCAGATCGGCACGCTGTCCGAGACGCTGGACGCCGTCACCCTCGCGCACAACGCCGGTTACCGCTGCATGATGAGCCACCGCTCCGGCGAGACCGAGGACGTCACGATCGCCGACCTGGCCGTCGCCACCGGTTGCGGCCAGATCAAGACCGGTGCTCCTGCCCGGTCCGAGCGGGTCGCCAAGTACAACCAGCTGCTGCGGATCGAGGAGAACCTCGGTGACGCCGCCCGCTACCTCGGCGAGCTGGCCTTCCCCCGTTACATCCCGGCCTGACGCCGTCATGAATCCTTCACCGCAGCGCCGCCCGGGAGCAGGCTCGCGTGGGTCGCGAACGGCCCGGGCGGGCGCTGCGGGGGAGCGGTCGGCACCGTCCGGGTCCGGCCGTCGGACCAGGACGGGCTCCTCCCGTCCGGTGGCGGCCCGCCCGGCCTCGGCACCGACTCCGTCGGCCACCGGGATGGCGCGCCGGTCGGGTCGGCGGATGACGATGCCGGCGCTGCCCGGCCGCACCTTGCTGCCGCAGTCGGCGCTGGCCCGTCAGGTGGCGATCCTCGGCCTGGTGCTCTGCGCGATCGCGCTGTCCGTCGCCTTCCCGCTGCGCAGCTACCTCGAGCAGCGCACCGAACTTGCGCAAGCGGTTGCTGGGCAGCAGGGCCTGGAGCGTCAGCGGGACGAACTGCAGGCCCGCAAAACGGCGCTTTCGAACCCTGACTACATCGCCGCGGAGGCGCGGCGCCGCCTGCAGTACGTGACGCCGGGCGACACGGTATTCGTTGTCCATGCCCCCGCACTCGCGGGCACCACCGACGCGGCCGGCGCCGGGCCCGGGTCGGATCAGCCCTGGTACGGCTCGCTGTGGTCGACGCTGTCCGAGGGAAGCACGCCATCCGGGTGATTCGGTGGCTGTCGCTGCAGGGAGATTGACCGGGATTGAAGGGCTGACCGGGATGGTTTGGGAGCCGGTCACTGCCGCCGATGTCGCGTTGCTGACCCGCGAGCTCGGCCGGCCGCCGCGCGGTGCGCTAGCTGTCGCCTACCGCTGCGACCACGGCGTACCCGCGGTTGTGCAGACCGCCCCGAGGCTGCCGGACGGGACGCCGTTCCCGACGATGTTCTACCTCTGCTGCTCGGAGCTGAAGTCCACCGTCAGCCGGATGGAATCGGTCGGCGTCATGCGCGAGATGACGGCCGATCTGGAGGCCGACCCGGAAATGGCCGCGCAGTACCGGGCCGCGCACGAGTCGTACCTGGCCATGCGCAACGAGCTCGACGACTTGGGGATCCGCGTGACCGCCGGTGGAATGCCCGGTCGGGTGAAGTGCCTACATGTCCTGGTGGCGCATTCGCTGGCCATGGGCCGCGGCGTCAATCCGCTGGGCGACCGGGCTGTTGACGCGCTGCCCGAGTACTCCCGCGGCCGGCGGGTCTGCGCGCGGCTGGACTGAAGGACGCCTCGGCCCGCTCAGGCGGGTTGGCCGACGCCGGGCGGACGGATTGGCTGACGCTACGCACTTGTCCATCGCGGGATCACGGGTCCGGGCCAGCGCGGCACGGCGGGTGATCAACGTTTCAGCACCGATGACGTCGCCTGACGGCCTGAGATGTTCAGAAACGGTGATCAGCCGAGCCCGGGGTGACCACCCCCTGTCCCGCGCAAGCAGACCCGGAGGGAGTGCCCGCGGACGGACCTCCCCGGGCACGAAAGACGTTGCGGTACCGTCCGATCATGCGGCAAGGACGGCTCCGGTGATCGACGGTTTAGTCCGTGCTGCACACCATCCGAGGGTGCGCCCGTGACCGGCGAGGCCATGCGGGTCGCGGCGATCGACTGCGGCACCAACTCCATCAGGCTGCTCGTCGCCGATGTCGTGCGCGATGACGACGGATCCCCGCAACTGGTCGACGTGCACCGGGAAATGCGGGTCGTCCGGCTCGGCGAGGGCGTCGACGCCACCGGCCGGATCTCCACCTCCGCGATCGACCGGACCTGGCGTGCACTGGCCGACTACGCCGCGGTGATGACGGCCTCCGGCGCGGTGCGGGTGCGGATGACCGCGACCTCCGCGACCCGGGACGCCGACAACCGGGCCGACTTCGTGGCAATGGTGCGGTCCACGATCGGCCAGGACCCCGAGGTGATCAGCGGCGCCGAGGAGGCGGAGCTGTCCTTCGCCGGCGCGGTCGGGGAGCTGGACGCCGCGGCAGGACCGTTCCTGGTCGTCGACATCGGCGGCGGCTCCACCGAACTGGTAGTGGGCACCCGGAAAGCGGGGGTCAATACGATCACCGGCTCGGTGAGCCTTGACATCGGCTGCGTGCGGATCACCGAACGGATCCTGCGGTCCGACCCGCCGACACCGGCCGAGCGGGAATCGGCGACCCGTTGGACTCGCGAGATGCTGACCGGTGGGCTGGACCGGTTGCCCGTCAAGACGGTGCGCCGGCTGGTCCCGGTCTCCGGAACCGCGACCACCGTGGCCGCGGCAGCGCTCAAGCTCCCGTCGTACGACCCGGCCCGCATCCACCTGTCGCGCATTCCCGCCGACCGGGTTCACCAGGTGGCGACGTTCCTGATGGGCGCGAACCACTCGCATCGGGCGGCGCTGCGATACATGCATCCAGGCCGCGTCGACGTGATCGGCGGCGGCGCCCTCATCCTGTCAACGATGGTGGAGCTGGTCGGCCGGCGGACGCCGATCACCGAGATCACCGTCTCCGAACACGACATCCTCGACGGCATCGCGCTGTCGATGGCACCGGCACTCTGAGCCCGGGCGGCGCTCGTCGCCCCTGGTCTCCTACCCTGACCCTTGCCGTTCGTCCCCGGTTAAGTCTTCATAGCAAAGCCCCCGTAGCCCAATCGGCAGAGGCAGGCCACTTAAAATGGTTCCAGTGTGGGTTCGAGTCCCACCGGGGGCACCCTCGCAATTCCGGGCGCATCGGGTTCGGGTCGAGAAGATTGTCACCCCGGATTCCGTTGCCCGCTGCGGACTACCCGTCGGGACCGCTTCGGCAGGGTGCCCTTCCTGCCCCGGAGCAACGTCGTTAGCGTCACCAGGGCGTTGTCCGTGGCCGCTGTCCGCGCGAACGTCGCGACCGGCAGCACACTGCGAAGACGTGCGTGCGACACGGACTGGGCACGGGAGAATTCCCGCAGACCGTCCGCGCCGTGAATGCGGCCGAAACCGGACTGCTTGACCCCGCCCATCGGCAGCGCGGGAATGGCCACGAATCCGATCACCGAATTGACCGACACCACCCCGCAGTGCAAACGGCGCGCCAATTCGCCGCCGCGGTCGCGGGAGAAGACGGCGGCGCCGAGGCCGTAATCAGACGCGTTGGCCAATCGGACCGCCTCGTCCATGTCCCGGACCCTGGCGATGGTCAGCGTCGGTCCGAACGTCTCCTCTCGAACGGCCGCGCAATCTTCGGGGACATCGATCAGCACGGTGGGCTGGATGTACCGGTCACCGACCGCGTCGATCCCGCCGGCGATCGCGGTGCCGCCGCGCTGCAACGCCTCGGCGATGTGCCGCCGGACGATGTCGAGCTGGCCGGGCATCGTCATCGGCCCGATCTTCTGCCCGGGCCCCGCGTGCAGATCCCTGACCTGGCGCCGGATCTCGGTCAGGAACCGGTCGTAGACGTCGCAGTGCACGTAGACCCGTTCCACCCCGAGACAGGTCTGACCGGCGTTGACCAGACCACCCCACACGGCTGCCTGCGCGGCAGCGACAACGTCGGCGTCGCTGTCCACCAGCAGCGGATCCTTGCCGCCGCCCTCGATGACGGCCGGGATCAGACCGTCGGCGCAGGCGCGCAGCACCTTTTTCCCGGTGCGTCCGCTGCCGGTAAAGGCGATCTTGTCGACACCCGTCCGGCACAGCGCCTCCCCGGTATCGCCCAGACCGGTGATCAGTTGCAGCACAGGCGCTTCCGGGACCACCTGGGCGAACGCGTCCACCAGCCAGGCACCGACACCGGGCGCGTACTCACTGGGTTTGTAGATCACCGCGTTGCCGGCGGCGAGCGCGTACGCGAGGGAGCCGATCGGTGTGTAGACCGGGTAGTTCCACGGCCCGATGACGCCCACCACGCCTAACGGCCGGTGTTCGACGGAGGCGGAAACGTTGATGCTGAGCAGTCCAGGAGCCACCCGACGACGGCGCAGCACCTTCCTGGCGTGCCGGGCGGCCCACGCGATATGGCCGACGGCCATGACGATCTCGAGTTGGGCGTCGGAATGCGGTTTACCGGTTTCCTGGTGCATGACGTCGGCGAGCTGCGCGATCCGCCGGATGATGACGCCCGCCCACGCGTCGAGGCGTTTCGCCCGTTGCGCGAAGGACAATGACGACCAGAATTCGGCCCCGACCCGTGCCCGGTCGACCGCCCATCCCACATCACCCGCGCCGTGCACCGGGTGGACCCCGACGATCTCCCCGGTGGCCGGATTCAGCGACTCAAACGTTGTTGCTGTGCAGGGGGTTTCGGGCTGCGCGCTGGGCAAGGTCGTCATGTCAGGACCTCCGATGCTGGTAACGGTTGACAGCCGCGGATCAGATCGGCGGCCCGCTCCGCGATCATGATGGTCGGTGCGTTGGTGTTTCCGCGGGGGACAGTCGGCATCACCGAGGCGTCCACGACCCGCAGCCCGTCGATGCCGTAGACCCGCAGCTCCGGGTCGACGACCGCACTGTCCGGGCTGCCCATCGCACAGGTCCCGACCGGGTGATAGAGCGTCTGCGCGGTCGCCCGGATGTGCTCGGTCAATGCTTCGTCGGTGACGGCGCGGCCGGCCTCGGGCAGGAACGGCCGGTCCCGCAAAAGCGACAACGGCCGCTGGTCGGCGATCTCGAGCAGAATGCGGCAGCCGGCGAGCAGCGCATCGAGGTCGGTCGGGTCGTCCAGGTAGCCGGGATCGATGACCGGCCGCCAGAACGGGTCGGCCGACGCCAACCGCACCGAGCCCCGGCTGGCGACGCTGACCAGGGTCGCCCCGGTCGTCATCAGCCGGGTGGTGGGTTCGCGGAGGCCGTTGTCCAGGAATCCGGTGGGCGCCATGTGCACCTGCAGATCGGGCGCGGGCAATCCGTCCCGGGTGTCGAAGAACGCACCGCCCTCGGCGACGTTCGACGTCAGCGGGCCACGGCCTAACAGCCGCCACTGCGCGAGCCTGGCGGGCGTCAGGAAATCCTGCAGGTCGGTGGTGTTCCTGGTGTGCCAGAGCAACGGAACGACGGGGTGGTCCTGCAGGTTGCTGCCGACCGGGAGGTCGATCACCGGGTCGATGTCGAGTTCGCGCAGGTGCGCAGCGGGCCCGATGCCGGACAGCATCAGCAGTTGCGGCGAATTCACCGCGCCGCCCGCCAGGAGCACCTCACGCCCGGCCCGCGCCGTCCTGACCGAATCGTCGTGCCGGTACGACACCCCGGTGGCACGCGCACCGTCGAGAAGGATGCGGGTGGCGTGCGCTCCGGTGCGCACGTGCAGGTTCGGTCGGCTCATTGCGGGGCGCAGGTAGGCGTCGGCGGCGGACCATCGCCGTCCGCGCCGGCAAGTGAGCTGGTAACGACCGGCGCCGTGCTGACGCTCTCCGTTGAAGTCCTCGGTGGGCGTCAGGCCGCACGCTGCCGCAGCCTGCAGCCACGCGGTGGTCAGCTCGTGTTGGTAGCGCTGATCCTCGACGCGCAGCGGACCCGTGCGGTTGTGGAACGGAGCGACCAGCCGTGAATTGCCCTCGGATCGAAGGAAGTACGGTAGGACGTCGGCGTAGCCCCAGCCGGTGGCGCCGTGCTGATCGCGCCACTGGTCGTAATCCATCCGGTTGCCGCGGATGTAGATCATCGCGTTCATCGACGAGCACCCACCGAGGGCCCTCATCCTCGGCCAGAAGGTGCTGCGGCCGCCGAGTTGCTTCTGTTCGGTCGTGCGGTAGTTCCAGTCCCACCGCGTCGCGAACAGCTTCGAGAACGCCAGTGGTACGGCGATGTCGTCCGACTCGTCGGCAGGTCCGGCCTCGAGCAGCAGCACCGTGATGGCCGGGTCCTCGGACAGCCGGGCAGCCAGCACACAGCCTGCGCTGCCGCCCCCGACGATGACGTAGTCGGCGTCGTCGATGAGGGAATCGGGCCTGCCGCGTGGGGTGCGGTCACCGGGTTCCGCCGGCGCAATACTGCGCATCGGCCGACAGTAACGCCGGTGTGCATCACCGTGGGCGACCGCTGGGAGCCGTCCAGCCTCCTGCGTCATCGACGGTTCTCGCCGAACGCGGAGCGGTCCGGGAACTTGCGCGATGATGCCGGCGTTGCAGCAAGTGGAAGCCCTCGTGGCGAACCCGGTGATCGATCCTTCGAACGCCGGGACCTCGTCCGGCGGAGTCCGAATACAGGTCAGCGTCAACCCGCCTCACCGGAGGTCACCGTGCAGAGCAGCAGTAACCCAGCCTTCAAGAACATGGAAAAGGTGATCAGCGCGCAGCAGCAGGCTGCCCCCAGCGCCGAGTACCTGGACCAGATGTACCAGCAGCCCGCCCACCAGGCACCGGCCCGCGAGCGCTTCCTGACGGTGGACGACATCGTCACCAAGACCGCGTCGATCCTGGTGTTGGCCGTCGTTGCCGGCTTCGCCACCGCGTACTTCGAGGCGTACGCCCTGGCAATACCCGCGGCGCTGATCGGCTTCGTGCTGGCGCTGGTCGTGATCTTCAAGCGGAAGATCAGTCCGCCGCTGATCATCGGCTACGCCCTCGCGCAGGGCGTCTTCCTCGGCGCGATCACCGGCGTGTTCAACAAGTGGTACCCGGGCATCGCCGCGCAGGCGATCGTCGGCACTCTCGGCGTCTTCGGCGGCATGCTTGTCGTCTACAAAACCGGCGCCATCCGGGTCACCCCACGCCTGACGAAGATGATCATCGGCGGCATGATCGGCGTCGTCGTGCTGATGCTGTTCAACCTGGTGATGGGCATGTTCGGCGTCAACATGGGCCTGCGTGACGGCAGCACCATGGCGATCATCTTCTCGGTCGTCGTCATCGCGCTGGCCGCATTCAGCTTCCTGCTGGACTTCGACGCGATCGACAAAGCGATCAAGGCAGGCGCTCCGGCCAACACCTCCTGGTACTTCGCCTTCGGCCTGATGGTCACGCTGGTCTGGCTGTACCTGGAGATCCTGCGGCTGCTCAGCTACATGCGGCAGTAATCTCGGTCGAAACGACCGCCTCAGCCCGGGCCCGCACCGATTCGTCGGTGGTGGGCCCGGGCTTTGCCGTGGAGACCTGGCGCCGGCGGGCACGACAGGCCGCGCCGGGCCGATAGCCTGGGCGAAGCCCGGGCGCGCTGAACACCGCCTGTCCCGCATGCATCCCCTTCGACGATCCGAGGAGAACCTTCCGTGCGGTACGCGCAGTCCGTCATCGACCTGGTCGGCAACACCCCACTGGTGAAGCTCGGGCCGTTGGCTGAGGGCGTACCGCCACTCGTTCTCGCCAAGGTGGAATACGTCAACCCCGGTGGGTCGGTGAAGGACCGGATCGCCCTGAAAATGATCACCGCGGCGGAGCGGTCGGGGGCACTTGCGCCGGGCGGCACGATCGTGGAACCCACCAGTGGCAACACCGGAGTCGGCCTCGCGCTGGTCGCCCAGCAGCGCGGGTACCACTGCATCTTCGTCTGCCCGGACAAGGTCAGCGAGGACAAGCGCAATGTGCTGCGCGCGTACGGCGCGCAGGTCGTCGTGTGCCCGACCGCGGTCGCACCCGACGACCCCCACTCCTACTACTCGGTCTCGGACCGGTTGGTCCGGGAAACTCCCGGAGCGTGGAAGCCGGACCAGTACTCCAATCCGCAGAACCCGGCGAGCCACTACGAGACCACCGGTCCGGAGATCTGGGCCGACACCGACGGCCGCATCACACATTTCGTGACCGGAGTCGGAACCGGCGGCACCATCTCGGGAACCGGCAGGTACCTCAAGGAGGTCTCGGGCGGCCGGGTGAAGATCATCGGCGCCGATCCTGAAGGGTCCGTGTACTCCGGCGGAACCGGCCGGCCGTACCTCGTCGAAGGGGTCGGGGAGGATTTCTGGCCCGCCGCCTACGACCCCTCCGTCACCGACGAGATCATCGCCGTCTCCGACGCCGAATCGTTCGCCACCACCCGGCGGCTGGCCCGCGAGGAGGGCCTGCTGGTCGGCGGATCCTGCGGCATGGCGGTCGCGGCCGCACTGCGGCTGGCCGGGCGGCTGACCGCGGAGGACGTGGTGGTGGTGCTGCTGCCGGACGGCGGCCGCGGGTATCTCTCCAAGATCTTCTCCGACGGCTGGATGGCCTCCTACGGCTTCCTGGCCCGCGACGGCGAGGCCACCGTCGGCCAGGTCCTGCGCGGCAAGAGCGGGGAGCTGCCATCGCTGGTGCACACGCACCCCAACGAGACCGTCCGGGACGCCGTCGAGATCATGCACGAGTACGGCGTCTCGCAGATGCCCGTCGTGTCGGCGGAGCCTCCGGTGATGGCCGGCGAAGTGGTCGGTGCGGTGGCTGAACGAGAGCTGCTGGACGCGTTGTTCGCCGGAAAGGCCGCCCTGTCCGATGCTGTTTCTCGGCACATGGCCGAGGCCTTTCCACTGGTCGGCTCCGGCGAGAACACCGGGACGCTGCGGGAGTCGCTGCACGAGCGCGATGCCGTCATGGTGATCGACGACGGCAAACCGGTGGGCGTGCTCACTCGCGCGGACCTGCTGAACTTCCTGGCCAGCGAACGCCAATTCTGAACCGGCAGCGCGGCGGCGCCGTCGGGATCGCGTGGTGCTCTCCGAATCGCCCGAACCGGCCTACCATGGGGCTCGCCGTTGTTTCGTCGCCTGGGAGGTCCCGTGAGCTACCTACCGGCGCCGTACGAGTCGCCGCAGCAGGACGACCTGGCGGCCACTTTGTCGGCGATTCTGACCACGACCGTGGCGCTGATCACCTCCTGGGTCCTGGGGCGCTATGCGTACCCGGTGATCCGGGACGTCATCGCGGCGGCACGGGGTGAGCTGACCCAGGCCCAGAACACCGCGTTGGAGTCCTCCCTGGCGACAACGGGCGTCCCCACGGCCGGATGGGCAGTCGCGTCAATCCTGATGGTGATCGGGTCGCTGCTGCTGATGTTCCGCCGCGGCCGCCAGCTGCTTCTGTTCGGTGCACTGATCGCCATCGGCATCACCGCCTGGGCCCAGTACGGCCTGGGTTACGGCGGCGTGGGGTCCACCATCGTCGTCGACCAGTGGGCGCTCTACTGGGGCGGCGCAGCGGTGGCCGTACTCGGCCTGCTGCCGGCCACCGGACGGTGGCTCGGCAAGAAACGGCGCGTCGAGAAGCCGTCGACGGTGATTGGGACGACAGATTCGGGGGCGGTGTTGTGGCCCGGACTGTGAACCGGTGGCGGGGGGCCATCCAGGTGCGCTACTACCCTGAGGCGCATGACGTTCCCGGCCGATGACGGCTTCTCCACCCGCGCCATCCACGCCGGCCAGGAGCCGGACCCGCTGACCGGGTCTGTGGCGGTCCCGATCTACCAAACCTCCACCTATGCACAGGATGTCGTCGGTGAAACCCGGGCGGGATACGACTACTCGCGGGCCGGCAACCCCACCCGCACCGCGCTCGAGAGCGCCCTGGCCAGCCTGGAGGGCGCCCGTCATGCGCATGCCTTCGCATCTGGGATGGCAGCGTCGGACACCATGGTCCGCGCCGTGCTGCGTCCCGGTGACCACCTGATCCTGCCCGACGATGCCTACGGCGGCACCTTCCGGCTGATCGACAAGATCGGCGTGCCATGGGGTCTGACCTACTCGACCGTGCCATTGGGCGACCTGGACGCGGTCCGGGCGGCGGCGGTGCGCCCGGAGACGAAACTCGTGTGGTGCGAGACGCCCACCAACCCGCTGCTGGGTATCGCCGACATCGCCGGGCTCGCCGACATCGCCCGGTCGTCGGGAGCGCTCCTGGTGGTGGACAACACCTTCGCCTCCCCGTACCTGCAGCAGCCGTTGGCGCTCGGTGCGGATATCGTGCTGCACTCGACGACCAAGTACATCGGTGGGCACTCCGATCTCATCGGGGGCGCACTGGTGACCAATGACGACACCCTTGCCGAGGCCTTCGGTTTCCACGCAAAGTCGATGGGTGCCATACCCGGCCCGTTCGACGCCTGGCTCACGCTCCGCGGCCTCAAGACCCTGGCCCTGCGGATGGAACGTCATTGCGACAACGCCGAGGCCGTCGCCGATCTGCTGACCGGCCACCCGAGGGTCGGCCGGGTGTACTACCCGGGGCTGCCCGACCACCCGGGGCACCAGATCGCCGCGGGTCAGATGCTCAGGTTCGGTGGGATGGTGTCCTGCACCGTGGTGGGCGGCCAGGAGGAGGCGCTGAAGGTCTGCGAGCGGACGCGGCTGTTCACCCTCGGCGAGTCCCTCGGCGGGGTGGAGTCACTGATCGAACTCCCCGGAATGATGACCCACGTCAGCGTCGTCGGCTCATCGTTGCAGGTTCCCAACGATCTGATCCGGTTGTCGGTGGGCATCGAGGACGTCGTCGATCTGCTGGTCGATCTGCGGGATGCACTCGACTAATGCACGCGGCGACGCGTGAGAACGGTCGTCAGCTACGGTGAATCAGCCGGCGATCGCCGAAACAGACACCCTGGCAGTGGCTCTCGACGTCGGCGGGACCAAGTTCGCGGCCGCGGTCGTCAGCCGCGCAGGCAAGGTTGTTGCCGCACAACGGGTGCCGACGCCGGTCACCACGGACCCGGACCTCGTGTTCGCTGCCGCGGTGGAGGCCGTCGACAGGGTGCTGGGCGCCGCCGGCCTGACCTTCGACGATCCCCGGCTTGCTCGCGCCATCGGCGTCGGCACCGCTGCGCCGCTGGACCAGGCGGCCGGGACGGTGTCACCGGTCAACATCCCCGCCTGGCGCGGGTTCCCCCTGCGGGCCAGTTTGTCCGACCGTTATGCAGTGCCGGTCGGGATGATCGGTGACGGTGTCGCTTTCGCCGTCGGCGAGCATTGGAAGGGTGCGGCGCATGGCAGGGACAACGTGCTCGGCATGGTGGTGTCCACCGGCGTCGGCGGCGGGTTGATCGTCGGCGGCCGGGCCGTCGTCGGCGCTACCGGTAACGCCGGGCACATCGGTCACGTCAGCGTCGAGCCGGCGGGTCCGCGGTGCGTCTGCGGTGGCACCGGTTGTGTGGAGGCGATCGCCAGCGGGCCGTCGATCGTCCGGTGGGCGGAGGCGAACGGATTTACCGGCGGCACTGGGACAGCGGCCGACGTGGCGCGCGCCGCAGCGGCCGGGAACGAGGTGGCCCTCGCGGCGTTCCGGCGGGCCGGTGACGCTCTCGGAATGGTGATTGCGGGGGCGGTGACGCTGCTCGACCTGGATCTCGTCGTCATCGGCGGCGGCGTTGCGGCGGCCGGCTCCGTGCTGTTCGACCCGCTGACCCAGGCGTACGCCCGGTACGCGACGCTCGACTTCGCCGCCCGGCCCAGGGTCGTCCCGGCCGAGATCGGCGGCACCGCCGGCCTGCTCGGGGCGGCGGCGGTGGTGCTGGAGCCGCAGGCCTACTGGCCTCCCACGGCGTAACGCGATCTCCACCACCTGCTCCGGACCGATGCCCGACCGCACAGGTATGTGCCCCACGGGCGGTCGCGCGCTGGCAGGATGCACGGCATGGAACAGGTCAGCGTTGACGAGGTCCGGGCGGCAGCAGAGCTGCTGCGGGGGGTGGCGCGGTACACCCCGATGGAGTCATCACGCCCGCTGGCGACCGCGGTGGGCGGCCCGGTGTACCTCAAATGCGAGAACCTGCAGCGCACCGGGTCGTTCAAGATCCGCGGGGCTTACGTGCGCATCTCCCGGCTCTCCGACCAGGAGCGGGCCGCCGGGGTGGTCGCCGCGTCCGCCGGCAATCATGCGCAGGGTGTCGCCCTGGCGGCCGACATCGTCGGCGCCAAAGCCACCGTCTTCATGCCGGTCGGTGCATCGATCGCAAAGCTCACCGCGACCAGGGCCTATGGCGCCGCCGTCGACCTCGTCGGTGAGACCCTGGACGACGCGTTGATCGCGGCGACCGAATTCTCCGCCCGGACCGGCGCTGTGCTGGTGCACCCGTTCGACCACCCCGACATCCTGCGGGGCCAGGGCACCGTCGGGCTGGAGATCCTGGACCAGGTGCCGGATGTGGCAACCGTCGTCGTTTCGGCGGGCGGCGGTGGGCTGCTCAGCGGGGTGGCCGCGGTGGTCCGGCAGTTGCGACCGGACGTCCGGATCGTCGGCGTGCAGGCCGAGCAGGCGGCGGCGTGGCCGGGATCGCTCCGCGCAGGCCACCCCGTACGCCTTCGCGAGATGGCGACGCTGGCCGACGGGATCGCGGTCGGCGCCCCGACAGAGTTGACCTACCACTACGTCAGCGAACTGGTGGACGACATCATCACGGTGTCGGAAGATCAGTTGTCCCAAGCCATGCTGCTGTGCCTGGAACGGGCCAAGCTGGTCGTGGAACCGGCGGGGGCCGCCGCTGTCGCAGCGATCATGGCGAGCCCGGAGGCGTTCACCCCGCCGGTGGTGGCAATCCTGTCCGGCGGAAACATCGACCCGCTGGTGCTGTTGCACGTCACCCAGCACGGCCTGGTCGCCGCCCGGCGCTTCCTGTCCTTGCGCCTGGAGATCACCGACCGTCCGGGGTCGCTGGCCAGGTTGCTCGGCCTTGTCGGCGAACTGGGCGGCAACGTGGTGGACGTCGAACACTCGCGGATCGGCTCGTCGCTGTCCCTTGGCGATGTCGAGGTCAATCTCCGATTGGAGACCAAAGGCGCCGCGCATTGCGCCGATATCGTCGCAGCGCTCAGCGCGGGCGGATTCCGGGTCCTCGAACAACACTGACGCCGGCGGCCAGGTGCAGGCGGTGCCGCCCCTGCGCAGACGACGACGACCACGCACCGGAGAACCGGTGCGTGGCCGTGGGCCGTGAAAAGGTGCTCAGCCGGAGAAGGGCTTGGCGTCGATGACGCTGACCTTCTGTACCCGGCCGTTCGGCAGGATGTACTCACGCCGCTCGCCCCGGCTCGCCCCGAGGATCGCCTGACCCAGCGGCGACTGCGGCGAGTACACCTGCATGGAGCCGTGCACGCCTTCCTCGCGGGAGCCGAGCAGGAACGTCTCGCGGTCCTCGTCGTCGCCGTCATAGGCGATGGTCACCACCATGCCCGGCTCGACAACGCCGTCGTCTGCCGGCGGGATGCCGACCTGTGCGCTCGCCAGAATTTCCTGCAGGTGCCTGATTCTGGCCTCCTGCTTGGCCTGCTCGTCGCGAGCCGCGTGATAGCCGCCGTTCTCCTTCAGGTCGCCCTCTTCGCGCCGGGCGTTGATCTCCGCCGCGAGGACCGGGCGGTGGGCGACAAGGTCGTCCAACTCCTGCTTGAGGCGGTCGTGGGCGTCCTGGGTCAGCCAAGTCACGACTGTGCCGGTCATGGCAACTCCTCACTACTGCAGATATCATGCGCAGCACCGGGATCGGTGATGCGGGGCGGGTTGTACTGACGTACAGGGCCGGTCGCACAGCGCTGAGCGCGATCGTAGAGGGCCCCGAAAACACGTCACGGCCCCATCAAGGGGCCGCCGACGAGCCCAATTCTACCACGGTAGGAGTACCTAGGGTCCGTCTTCGTGCACACAGCGGCACGATCGTCGCGGTGGGTCGTTGGCTGTCGCGGGACAGCGCAGGGCCCCCTCACCTGCACCGATGAAGGTCCGGTGAGCCAGCCCGGGTACGACGGTCCGCCGCTGTCGGTGCGGCGTGGAGAATGGAAGCATCCCGGCGGCTCGGCGGGAGCGGAAAGGGAGCAGCACACGGTGACTAACACCAACATCAGGGTTGCGGACACGACGGCGGTCGGGTCGGAAGACATTGCGATGGCGAACGGCGCCAACGGCGTCGTCGTCGCATCAAGTGCGGATGAGGCGGCCGGCATGCTGACCGGCCCGGCCGCGGACCGGGACCGCCGGGCGCGACTCGCGACGCTGCGGCTGATGGCTGTGCACGCTCATCCTGATGACGAGTCCAGCAAGGGCGCCGCGTCGTTGGCCAAGTACGCAGCGGAGGTTGCCGGCGTGGTGGTCGTCTCCTGCACCGGCGGCGAGCGCGGCGACATCCTCAACCCCCAGTTCGCCGTCGACGGCATCGACATTCCCGCCCTGCGCATCGCCGAGATGGCCCGTGCCGCGGAGATCCTCGGCGTGGCCCACGTATGGCTCGGGTTCCACGACTCCGGCTACCACGAGGGCACGCCCGAAAGCTGGGATCTGCCCGCCGACTGCTTCGGCGCACTGCCGGTAGAGCAGGAGATCGAGGCCCTGGTCAAGGTTGTCCGGCGGTACCGGCCACATGTGATGACCACCTATGACGAAAACGGCGGGTATCCGCACCCCGACCACATTCGCTGCCATGTGGTGTCGGTCGGCGCCTTCGAGGCCGCCGGCGACCCCGACGCCTATCCCGATGCGGGCGAACCCTGGCAGCCTTCGAAGCTGTACTACAACGTGGGATTCTCCCGCGAGCGGATCCTGGCGATCAACGATGCCGTGAAGGAGCGCACCGGCGAGGGTCCCTTCGACGAGTGGATCAAGCGATTCGCCGAGCATCCCCGACCGGACCCGGCGACCCGCATCACCACGAAGGTGTCCGTTGCCGACTTCTTCACGCACCGGGACGCCGCACTGAAGGCGCATGAAACGCAGATCGACCCGGACTCGCACTGGTTCGCGGTACCGCACGAGCTGGAGGCGGAGATCTGGGGGACCGACGACTACGAGCTCGCCCGCTCACTGGTCGATGCGCCGCTACCCGAAGACGACCTCTTCGCCGGCCTGCGTGACGAGGCGACTCGATGAGCATGCTGATGACGACAATGCTGACGTTGGCAGGCCCGGCGCAAGACATCGATCCGGCCACCGGCAAGGGATCGGAGTGGGGCAAGGCCGCTCCGGTCGGCCTGCTGGTCATCCTGCTGATGTGCGTAGCCGTCTTCTTCCTCATGCGGTCGATGACCCGGAACATGCGGAAGGTGCCCACCAACTTCGGGCCGCCGGACGAGGAACGCTTGCTCGAGGAATCCGACACACAGGGACCGGACGGGCAGGCAACCAGTTTTGTTGCCGAACCGGAAGGGTCCGTTCATCGCGCTCCGGAGGATGTCTCCGAGCGGGATCCGGTGGAGCGTCCCTGAGAGTTGAGTGTCGCGGCTTCGTCGGTTGCCATCTGACGCACCTGCCCCCGTTTCGGACATTCCGCCGAGGCTACACATCGTTCGGGAACATTCCGCTCAGTCTTGCGTTGTAGCGGGTGTAACGTTGTAATCAGTGCAACGTACCGAACAGAAAGGGAGGGTCCCATGAAGGGATACTTCGCAGCGTGGGGCGAGGGCGAGCAGCCCGGCCCGG
>JBBRVZ010000066.1:0-17420 GCA_038246445.1 Mycobacteriales bacterium | reverse complement strand
GCGAGCGGCACCTCCGACGTTCCCACGAGGTACAGCTCATCGGCAGCGAGCCGGTACACCTCGTCGGCGTGCTCGCCGAGAAAGCCGGTGCCCTCCATGGATTCCGGCTTCACCAGCACCGGCGGAACCATCGGGATGAAACCGTTGGCGACCGCCTTGTTGACGGCCAGATTCAGCATCGCCCACTGCAGCTGCGCGCCGACCCCGCGCAGGAAGTAGAACCGCGCTCCGGAAACCTTTGCGCCGCGCTCCATATCGATCGCGGCAAGCCCCTCGCCGAGGGCAAGGTGGTCACGGGGCTCGAAGTCGAGCACCGTGGGCTCACCGACATGGCGGATGACGAGGTAGTCCTGCTCCCCGCCGGGGGGTGCCCCCTCGATGACGTTCGGCAGCGCCAGCTGCGCCGCCAGCAGCTCCTGATTCGCGGCAGCTTCCTCGACCTCGGCGGCCTTCACGCCGGCGGCGAGTCCCTTGCCCCGTTCCAGCAAAGCGGGTCGCTCGGCGGGCGACGCCTGGCCGATGGTCCGGCCGAACGCCTTCTGCTGCGCCCGCAGGGTGTCGCCCGTCGAGACCGCGGCGCGGCGTGCCACGTCCGCGGCGAGCAACCGGTCGACAGCTCCCGGGTCCGCTCCCCTGGCGCGCTGGGAGGCCCGCAGGCGCTCGGGGTCGTCACGGAGAAGGCGCAGGTCGATCACGTCGGAAAGCCTAAACCGGACGTGACGGTGCCCGGACCGGTGCACCGGGGGCGGGACGGGCAGGAACGAACGGACAGCACAGCGAAGCGGAGAACGCGGGCAGAATGGAGCAATGCCGGTGGTGATGTCGCGGGAGGAGTTCGAGGAAGTCGTCGGCGAGGCGCTGGACCTGATCCCCGCCGAGTTCACCAAGGCGATGGACAACGTCGTCGTCCTGGTCGAGGATAGGCACCCGACGCAGAACCTGTACGGCCTCTATCACGGTGTCGCGCTGACCGCGCGGACGTCCCAGTACTCGGGCTACCTTCCGGACACCATCACGATCTACCGGCTGCCGATCCTGGCCCATGCCCGCAACGTGGAGGCCGCCCGCGAACAGGTCGCCACCACCGTCATCCATGAAGTGGCGCACCACTTCGGAATCGACGACGACCGTCTCGACGAGCTCGGCTGGGCCTGAGCACCGACGCCGCGGTGAGGGCGGCCCGCACCGCCGCCCGGCGGTCCGGCGTCAGCCACTAGGCTTCCCCAGCCCGACGCTGGCCCGACCCGAGTCGCGCGGCATACCCGGGTCAGCAGACAGGAGCCGAGCATGCCCACGATCGCCGTCGTCGGTGAGGTCGTCGCCGATGCTGTCCTCCCGCCGGACGGCATCGTCGACGGTGCCGCACATCTGACCGTCCACCCCGGTGGTGGACCTGCGAACACCGCGGTCACGCTGTCCCGGTTGGGGACCAAGGCGCGGTTCGCCGGACGACTGTCAGGCGGCGCACTCGGCGAGCTGTGTCGGGCGAAGCTCGAGGAATCGCTCGTCGATCTCAGCGCCTCGGTGAACGCAACCGAGCCGGCCACCCTGGCCATCGCCCGGCTCGATGCGACGGGTGCCGCCTCGTACGAGTTCTACACCGACGGCACAGCGGACTGGGCGTGGACGGAGGCCTCGCTGGCCCCGCTGATCGACGGACCGTTTGCCACCTCGAGCGGCCCGGTGGCCATCCATACCGGAACCCTGGCGCTGGCGCTGCAGCCGTCGGGTCGGGTCATCGAGAACCTGCTCGCCAGGGCCAGGCCGCGGATGACGGTCTCCATCGATCCGAATCTGCGCACCGTGCTGGTGCCGGTGACCTCCTATCGGCTGTGGATCGACCGCTGGGCGTCGCTGGCGGACATCGTCCGGCTCTCCGAGGACGACCTGGAGCAGCTATGGCCGGGTTGGACGCCCGAGCAGGCAGCCGTTCACCTGCACGAATGTGGGGTCCCGCTGGCCGTGGTCAGCCTTGGTGCGGCGGGGGCCTTCGCCTCTCTGCGCGGCCAGCAGGTACGCACCCCGATCGCACCGACGACGCTGGTGGACACCGTCGGAGCGGGTGATTCCTTCCACGGTGGGTTGCTGCACTACCTGTCCGAGGCGGCTTACCTGGGCGGCCGGTTGGAGTCCCTGACGATCGACGGCCTCTACGCCGCACTCACGTTCGCGTCCAAGGTCTCGGCGATCACCTGCTCCCGGGCCGGCGCCAACCCGCCGTGGGCAGCCGAACTCGTCGGCTGAGCCTGTCGCGCCCTACGCGTCGCGCTGATGGGCGTTGACGGCGACGTCACGGCGGGACTTCGGTGGCAACGCTTTCGGGATGGCGGACATCCTGCAGCGAGGGGTTCTGTTCTTAGCTCTTGGACTTGCTTCGGGCCAGGAACCCGGCGACCGCACCCGCGATCAGCAGCACCACAGCCACAATCAACAACCATTTCACCGCGGTGAACAACAACCCGCCGAGGCCCAACAAGATGGCCAACACAATCAGTACGATCGCCAGCACCATTGAACATTGTCCTTCTCTGCGACCCCCACGATCTGACGGCGTCAGTCAACCACACGCCCCTGGCAATAACCGTCGGAGCCGTCATCCGACACGGCTTTGTCCCGGCCGATCCCATGAAACGTCAACGACGTTGTGGAGGGCACGCTTGAAAGACGAGGAATGAGCGCTCGCAAGCCGTTGCAGGGTGGACCCGACAGCCCGGCGGCCGCGGCAGGCAGTGGGCTCAGGCGTAGAGGCCCTTGGTGTAGTTCTCCGGCCGGTAGTAGTCGTCGAGCTGCTCGAGGGTCAAACCGTTGGGCTCGATGTCGCGGACGATGACGGCTCGGCGGGCAACGCGGCCCTCCGGGTCCCAGGTCTCCGGCTTCCAGATCCCCGAGCGCAGGAACGCTTTGGCGCAGTGGAAGAACAGGTCTTCGATGTCGACGACGACAGCCAGGATCGGGCGGTGGCCCTTGACGACCATGTCGTCGAAGTAGGGCGCATCGCTGACCAGGTGCGCCCGGCCGTTGATGCGCAGGGTGTCGCCACGCCCCGGGATGAAGAAGTTCAGGCCGACGTGCGGGTTGAGAAGGATGTTCCGGTACCCGTCGGCCCGCTTGTTGCCGGGCCGCTCGCCGATCGCGATCGTGCGGTCGTCGATGACGTGGACGAGCTGCCCGGCGGGATCACCCTTGGGCGAGGCGTCGCAGCGGCCCTGCGCGTCGGAGGTCGCCATCACGCAGAACGGCGTGGCCGCGAGCCAGTCCCGGTCGACGTCGATCAGCGCCGGGCGGGACTTGTTGACGGCCCGCTCGCCGGGCTCGCCGATCAGGTCGACCAGCTCTTGCAGGGTGGTGATGGCAGTCTCGGTCACCCTGTGATGCTAGGGCGGGCATCACCGAACGGGGCATCGGGTGGCTGCGACCGGCGATGTCCGGGTCGTCGCGGACAGAACGCATACCGATCTCGATCGGCGAATATCAGCCCGGGCAGGTTTATCCCGAAGGACCGCAGGCGCGGCCCATTGACCCATCATCACTATCAGGCGTCAAAACCACTCGAAAGGACACCGCAATACCAGTTGGAGGCGGCTCCATCACTCCTCGAAATTATCCTTGGCAGGATAATGAGGGGGCCCGAGCGGTACGGTCGATGTACTTGTACTCAGCCGCAGAAAATGGGACTGGGATCTACTGCGCAATAGGTGCTATCGGGGACGGCAGGACACGCGGCATGGGATCCAGCAGCCATCGCTTCAGAAAAACAAAGAGGCACCGGATCGCAGGCGCGGCAATGCTCGGAGTCGTCGGACGCCGGCTGCGACAGTCGCCCATCACCGAAGCACAGAAGCCGGCAGAGCCGCGCTGGGACTGGACGCTGGATCTTCATTCCATCATCACCTGGAGCAGTCCGGACAGCTACGCCCTGATCGGCTACCGGCCCGATGAACTTGTCGGCCGGAGCGTCGAAATGGTGATGGACGCGCGCGAGTTCTCGCGCGCGCAGGCCATCGTGAACGCCGCCGGCGTTCCGGAGAGCGGCGTCTCCAACCTGATCGTCTCGGTCATCCACCGGGACGGATCCGCACCCTGGATCGAAGTGTCCGTCCGGCCGATCATGGACCCCGCAGGGGCGCTGATCGGGATCCGTGGGTCGAGTCGGTACATCGGACCGGACACCGCACAGGTCCTGGCCACCCAACGGGTCCGCAAGCGCATCCAGCACGTCATCGACAGCGAACTGCTGATGACGGCGTTCCAGCCCATCGTCGACGTGCGGAACTGGACGGTGGTCGGAGTCGAGGGACTCACCCGGTTCGTCGAAGATCCGGGGGTCGCGCCCGATCTGTGGTTCGCCGAGGCGGCCGCGGTCGGTCTGGGCACCGAGCTGGAGCTTCTTGCGCTGCGGACCGCGCTGACCGCGGCGGCCCAACTCCCGTCCCAGCTGTATGTGTCGGTGAACGCTTCGCCGATCACCTGCCTGGAGCCCGCGCTGCGCACCATCATCGGCGCGTCCGGCATCGACCCGCGGCGGTTGATCATCGAGGTCACCGAACACAGCCAGGTCCCCGACTACGCACCCTTGACTGCTCTGCTCACCGAACTCCGTGCCGGGGGCATCCGCGTCGCTGTCGATGACGCCGGCGCCGGGTTCGCCTCCGGGCAGCACATCCTCAAGATCAAACCGGACGTGATCAAACTCGACCGGGGCATCGTCACGGCCATCGACACCGAACCGGGACAACGCGCTCTCGCGGCCGGCCTCATCGCATTCGCCAGGCACATCGGCGCCCAGGTCACCGCGGAGGGCGTCGAATCGCTCGAAGAAGCGGCGTGCGTGCGGGATCTCGGCATCGGGTGCGTGCAGGGGTACTTCTTCGGACGACCGACCGTGGAGCCTCGGGAGTGGGCGACCTGGACCTCACCGATCATGCCCGCGACACGTCATCCGTCGACAACCGGACAGCCGTCCGTGACGATTGGCCGGGTGCCGGTCGACGGCGGACCGTCGCCGACCCACTGGACGGCGCCCAACAGCTCGAGCCCCGGGGCGGTTGACCGCTACCGGCAGGATCAGCCCGGATCGCACGATGACCATCCTTTGTACGGCGAGCATCACTTGTCCGGCGATCACTTGTACGGCGACCACTTGTACGGCGACCACTTGTACGGCGAGCATCACTTGTACGGCGCCTTCGCGGTCACCGTGCTGGACGCGCTACCGGACCCGACGGCCGTGCTCGACGGAACCGGTGTGATCGTCGCCGCGAACAGGGCCTGGCGGCTTGTCACCGTGGACAGCGGCGGCCAACTGGACACCACCGGGGTGGGATCCAGTTACCTCGAAGCCTGCACACGGGCCGCTGCGGCCGGTTCCCCGGACGCGTTGCAGGCTCTGGCGGCCCTGCAAGCGGTGCTGAGCGGCGCGACCCCTGTCAGCGAGTCCGAATACTGGTGCGACACACCCTCTGGACCGCGCTGCTACCTCTCCCGCACCACCGCGATGGGCGCGCTCGGGACGGGCGCAGTCGTCTCCCAGCTCGACATCACCCGCAGGAAACGCTCGGAAGAGGAACTGGCACAGCGCTCTTCGCACGATCCGCTGACCGGATTGGTCAATCGACTGATGTTCGGGGAGCGCCTGGAACAAGCCCTTCGGCGACGCCCGCTGCACCTTCACCGGTCAGACACCGGCGTCCTGTCCATCGATGTCGACGGTGTCACACTGGTCAACGATTCTCTGGGTCACGCCGCAGGGGACGCACTGCTGACACTGGCCGCGCACCGGCTGACCGAGCACGCGCGCCCGTCCGACACCGTCGCGCGGATCAGCGGCGTTCAGTTCGCAGTCTGCGCCTTGGATGTCACTGCCCAGGGTCTCGCTGCGATAGCGGACCGGATGTGCGACGCGCTCAGTCTGCCGTATCGAATTCAGGGGATCCAAGTGCGCGTCCGGGTCAGTGTCGGCCGCCACCTGGCCAAGGCCGGTGACGATCCCCGGAAGGTACTGCAGGCGGCGGACCGCAACATGCACGACGTCAAAAGCCATGCTGCCCAACGGAACGCGACGTTCACCGCCTGACAACGGCGCGGCAACGGCTCAGAACCAGTGCGCCAGCACGCCCTGCCGGGGATGGCGGATCGTGACTGATCCGGCCTTCTTCACCCCGGTCAGCACGAGAGTCATGCCGCCCGCCGCCGACCTCGGGTCGACCTTGTTGTGGATGTGGCCGCCCCGCATCTGCAGACCCTCCGCCCGAACCGCACTGCCCTTGGGCACCACCAGTTCTGCCGCACCCCCGTAGTTGGAGCGGAACTCGATCGTCACGGTGGGCGAGGCCAACTGGGCAGCGGTGAAATCCAGTCGGGTGCTGGCGCCGGTGCCGCCGATGACGATCGTCGCCGGCACCGTCCAATAGCCCTTGAACGTCCGCGAGCCCCATCCGGTCAGTTCGAGAACGGCGCCCGGCCGGGCAGCCTGAACAGCGCCGGAATAGCCGGGCACGGGAGGCAACTGGGGTCGTGCCACCTGCTCCGCGGCGCCGACCGAATGACCGGCGATCTCCAGTCCCGGAAGATCGAGCAGGACGGCGTTGAGGTCACGACGGGTGCGGGCGGAGATCACCCTGGCGCTGCGTTCGGTGTACTCGCCGAGATCGATCAGGCCGCGGCCGGTTGCCTTCTCCAGAAGCGCGAGCACGTGCGAGCGTTCGTCATCGGAGACCCGCAGATCGCGCGGGTCGATCGGCGAAGCACTCATGGCGCCCAGGATAGTTGCCGGAACCCGGGCGTTGACGTCGTTCCGGGAACTCAGGCGCTGCCGACCGCGTCGCCGACCGCAGCGTCCGGTGCCGTCTTGTCCGGTGCGGTGTTGACCGGTGCGGTGTTGACCGGTGCGGTGTTGACCGGTGCGGTGTTGACCGGTGCGGTGTTGACCGGTGCGGTGTTCGGGTGCGGCCGCGGGCCGGCATCCGAGCCGGTCGGCCCGTCCGCCCCCGCGTCGTCGAGCAGGCCGCCGCCGGTTGCCCTTCCCGCCCAGCTCAGCACCTGCCAGTCCCGGCCGGACGTCGGCCGGGCACCCGGGGTCGACTCGACGACGATCATTCCGGTGTTGTGCAGCGTGTGTTCACGGCCGAGGGCATCCTCCACGGCCCCCTGTTCCCAGGCCCGCACTGTCGCCCACAGTCGCAGGATCGCTCCGTGCGAGACCAGCACGGCGCAGCCGTTCGCGCCGATCGCTCTGATCAGGGTCTGCCGGACTTCGTCCACGACGGCGTCGAACCGGTCCAGGACGTCCCTGCCCTGCGGACCGCCGGGCATGGCGGCGTCCAGCGCCCCGGACATCCACTCCCGCACCACTCGCTGGTATGTACGGGTTGACCTCTCGTCGCCGAGCATTTCCAACTCTCCGGCACTGACCTCCCGCAGGCCGGCACGCACCTGCACCGGCAGGCCACGAGCGGCCGCGAGCGGCGCCGCGGTCAGCTGGGCGCGCACCTGGGTGGAGGCATAGATGGCGTCGATCCGGTATCCGCGCAGGGTGCTCGGAATCGCGGCGGCCTGCTCGTGTCCGAGGTCGGTCAGCCCGGGGCCGGGTACGCCGGTGTCGAGCAGCCCCCGCACGTTGGAGGGCGTTTGGCCGTGCCGGATCAACAACAGTCGCATCAGAACCACTGTCCCTGCTGCCACCGGCGGATCTGTTCGTTCGCCGCTGCGTACGCCTGACCGGTGGCGAATTCGGCCGCGGGGACGTTGCTGCCCTGCGACCGCGGGTAGGAACCCAACCAGCGCAGCAGCGCCGAGCGTCTGCTCAGCGCCGCCACCACGTCGGCCATCGCCGGCTCGGCCAGGTGTCCGTCCGCGTCGACGAGAAAGACGTACTCGCCCATCTTCGAGCGTGTCGGACGGGACTCCAGCCGGGTCAGATTGATGCCCCGGGTGGCGAACTCAGTGAGCACCGCGAGCAGCGAACCGGGGCGGTTGCCGACGGACAGCACGAGCGAGGTGCGGTCGTTACCGGTCGGCGCGGGCGGCGGACCCGGACGTCGGAGCAGGACGAACCGGGTGACGGCGTCTGGAACCTCGCCGATGTCGGCGGCCAGCGTCACCAGGCCGTACTGCGCCCCCGCCACCGGCGCGGCCGCCGCGGCGTCCAACTCCCCCGCCGCAACGGCCTGCGCCGCGGCCGCATTCGACGGTGACATGACCGCCTCCGCGGTCGGCAGTGCGTGGGCCAGCCAAGCACGGACCTGCGCGTGCCCGTGCGGGTGGGCCCCCACCGTCGTCACCGCGGACAGCGCCGTGCCGGGTCGGACGAGCAGATCGAACGTGATCGGGATGTAGGCCTCGGCGGTGATCAGCAGCGGCTCGCCGTGCGTCAGCTCGTCCTGGGTGAGCGGAACGGCACCCTCCACCGAGCTTTCCATCGGCACGCAGGCGGCGTCGGCGGCGCCGCTGCGTACCGCGGCGAGAGCGGGCGACACCCCGGCCTTGGAATCGAGGCGAATCGGGGTCCCGAGCGCGAGAGCCCGGGAGGCGATGGCCCGGGCGGCCTGCTCGGTGAAGGTGCCGGGGGGGCCCAAATAGGCCCAGCGCTGCGCGCCATCGCAATGATCGGGCCCTTTGCCGCCGTCGGGGCGATTGCCGTCATCCGGCCCACCGGTATCGGCGATCGTCATCCTTGCCACACTAGGTCGCGCCGCAGTCCGGCGAACCACGGGCAGGACACCCGCGGTCGCACCCGCCGGCTCAGGTTCGCGGACCGGTTTCCGGGGGCAGGTCCTGCAGCCCGGCAAGGACGGCGGGGTCCTGCATCTCCATCCATGCGAGAACGTCCCGGAACGGCACGCAGTAGGTGTCCGGCTGGCCGCACCTGGCGAGCACGAATTTCGTCAATGCCTTCTCGTACGCATTGTTGTTCCAGGCATTGAAATGATTGCCCAGGATGAGCGGCGCGCGATTCCCGTTGTAGGCGGCGTTGTACATGTCGTCATAGGTCCCCTGGACCTGGGCCGCATCCGCGTCGGACTGCGCCTGTGTCACGCCCTGGCTGGAGGCCTGCCGCTGCGTGTAGTAGAAGTTGTAATCCATCGTGATCTGCTGCTTGCCGGTTCCGTGGATCGGGAACGTGGCCATCCCCATCGCCCAGATGCCGTATTTCGGTGACTTCTTCGGCCAGGCGATACCCGTCTGGGTGAAAGACGTGTCGTAGGTCATGTTGTGGGCGATCAGCGCCGGGAACAGGTCCTCGGCATGCCCCTCCAGGCATGGCGTCCGCCCACCCTTGATCACCGAACCGTCGAACGCGAGATCGGGCATCTTCACGCCCGGGTTGTTGGCCTTGACGTTCTTGATCAGCGCGAAGAACTGGTCGAGCTCGTTGTTCCAGTCGGCAGTCGTCCACTGATTCCCGCCGGGTTCGGCACCCGCGCAGAAATGACCGTTGAAATGCGTGCCGATTTCGTTCCCGGACGTATGCGCCTGGTTGAGATCGGCGATCTCCACCGGGAGATCGGCCGCGGTGTTCCAGTTGATCGAGGACTTGCCCCGGCTGTGACCCGGACCCTGATACGCCATCTTGGTCTCGTCGGACAGCATGTAGGTGCCGGACAGGAAGCCGGTGAAGTGGAAGGGAACCTGCTTGGCGACGTCGAACCAGTGCTGCCATTTCTCGTGCCACCCGACGCCGTCGAAGCTGACCACGATGAACTGCGGCGGCTTCTGGCCCGCCTTGAGCTTCGTCGGCACGAATCCGCTGGGTAGTTCGGCGCCCGATTGCGCCGTGGACGGCGCGGCGCTACTGGCCGGTGCGCTGCTGGCCGGGGCGCTGCTCGATGCCGGCGGGGCGCTGCTCGACGCCGAACCGGGCGAGGACGCGGCTGCGGACCCGGGTCCGCCAGGCGCCGGCCCGGCAGTGACGAAGCTGGTCACCGTCTGATCCGCGAGTTGGCCACCCGAACCACAGGCGGACAGCAACAGTGCCGACAGAACAGCGGCGACCACCCGGCCACGTCTTGCGCGCATACATCCTCCGTTGCAGACACAGCCGGTCGACCTGGGTCTGCATCCCGGTCATCACGACACTTACGACACTTACGACACCGAGCGTCGCGCCGGTTCGGTGCTCCGGCGCAAAGACCTCACCCTACTGTCCGTCACAGGACGTTCGTTCGATGTGAGGAAGGGCCGTGGCAGAGGCCACACCGCGCCTAAGCTCGCGAACCGTGACCAGCGCAGCGCCGCCGCCCGTGCCACCGGCCGATCACGGAAGCAACGACGCGGGTCCCCCCGATCACTCCGGAGTGCCCGTCGCCCGCCCCTACACCGTGCGGTCGATGCAGGTCGAGATCGTGGTGCTGTTCCTCGTCACGTTGGGGATGAGCGGGCTCTTCTCACTGACCAGCCTGATCGACGCGCTGCTGGCACCGGTGCCGCTTGCGTCCCAGACGGTGTCGATCCTCGTTCCGCAGGCGCAGGCGTCGCTGCTGGACCTGGTGAAGCAGCTGCTGTCGATCGTGCGCGGATTCGCCTGGGGCGCGTTGGGGCTCTACCTGCTGTGGCGCGGTGGGGTCAGCCTGCGGCGCCGTCTCGGCCTTGACCTGCGCAAGCCGTGGGCGGACCTCGGGGTGGGGGTCGTGCTGGCGGCCGTCATCGGGATCCCAGGCCTGCTGTTGTACCTGGTCGCCGTGCAACTCGGCATCAATCTGACGGTTGCGCCCACGACGTTGAACGATGTCTGGTGGCGGCTGCCGGTGTTGATCCTGGCGGCCGTCGAGAACGGTTTTTTGGAAGAGGTTCTCGTCGTCGGTTACCTGATGACCAGGCTGCAGCAGCTCAGGGTTCCGGCGCCGGTGGCCATTGCGATCAGCGCCGTCCTGCGCGGGTCGTACCACCTGTACCAGGGTTTCGGCGGTTTCCTCGGCAATGCGGCGATGGGAGTGGTCTTCGCATGGTGGTTCCGCCGCACCGGCAGGCTGTGGCCGCTGATCATCGCGCACTCGCTGCTCGACATCACCGTCTTCGTCGGCTACTCGGCGCTGCGCGGCACGGTCAGCTGGCTGCCGTGACCGTGCCGCATGCGCTCATCCGGCGGGTCAGCGAAGGGTGAACTGCCGCCCGAGAATGCCGTCCCTGGCTCGTCTCTCGGCGTCGTTCAGCGGCGATTCGTCGGTCAGGGCCGCCTCCAGACGGTCCGCGAACGCCAGCGTCGGGGCATCCCACTCGCTCGGGTGCGCGTCGCGGTCCAGGTCCCAGACCGGTACCAGGCGGCCGTGCGCGCGGAACGATCCGACGTATCTGGAGCCCTCGCCCAACCCGAGGTCGTCTGCCACCGCGAGCCTGGCCAGCGCGGCCATCAACGGTTGCTCGTCCTCGGGCCGCACCCAACGCAGGTGGGCGCGGTCGCCGGCGTCGACCCAGTAAGCGCCGCGCAACCCCGCGACCCTGGCGGTCGGCATGATCGCCGCGTTGGCGCGCTCCAGCGACAGGGCGACCTCACTGCCCGGCTCGGGTTCCTCCTCCAGCCACCAGCCGAAGTCGTCGTGCACGGTCACCTCGATCGGCTCGTTGACGATCAGGTCGGCGTACCGCGATCCAATGCTGGCCCGGCCGACGACGGACAGAACCGAGGACGGGTCGGCGTCGAGCGCCCATTGCAGCGACGCGGCCAGGTCCCGGGACAGGTCGCCGTTGTGCGTCTGTACCTGCAGGCCCAGCAGGATCGAGCCGTCCGAGCGGGTCAGCGCGGCCGCCGCACCGGGAAGCACGCTGGCCAGCGTCACCGACGGGACTCCATCGGCCGGGTCGATCAGGGTGAGCGGTGCGCTGGCCGACGGCACGAACTCGCGCAGGGCGATCAGTTCCGTCTCCGCGGCCAATCCGGCGAACGGCCGGGTGACAATCATGTCCGCGGCGTCCACCGACCCGTGGCACGCCTTGTAACGGCGGCCGGATCCGCAGGGGCAGGGACGGCGGGGGTTCTCGACGGGACGTTCGGCGGTCGCGGTGGCGGAACCGGCGGAACGGCGCTGGGTCTTTTTGGACACCCGGTCACGGTAGCCGACCGCGCCGGACCCTCGGGCCCGGTGCGAGGTCAGCCCCGGCGGTGCTCCGTGGCCGGTTGTGCTGCCAGTTGTGCTGCCGGCCGTTCCAGGGGCACCGGCCTGGTCGGCGCGGGAGGCTGCACGACCCACCCGGTCAGCGGACTGCGAGGGCCGTCGAAAAGCATGGCGAAGCGCCGGAGCACGAGGAAGGTCAGCACACCGACGAGCACCGCGGCCAGATCGACGGCGATGTGCAGTTCCACCGTGTCGGCGATCGCCTGGAGGCTGCCACCCCAGCCTCTGGCCAGCGTGACCAAGACGAGCACGGCGGACAGGATCCAGCCGCACCACCACAGTGTTGTCAACCGCGACGTTGTCAACCGCGGCGTCGTCAACCGCGACGTCGGCACCCGCGACGTCGTCAACCGCGACGACGGCACCCCGAAGGGCGCTGCGGGCTCGTCGCGGGCACGACCCTTCGTCAGCATGCGGTCGACTTCGACGGCAATCTGCCCGGCGCCGTAGATGTTCCACACCGGCACGAGTAGCCGCGCCGCCACCGCTGCCTCGGATCTGGACGGCGTACGGCCGAGCCGGCGGGCCGCTTCCGAGTGTGCCCGGACCATCGCGGGAACGGCCACCGCGGCGGTTGCCAGCGCGCTGCCGACAACGGCGAGCCCGGTGGCGGCGACCAGGACATCGCTGGCCCGGACGGTCGTCCCGGACAGCACCTCGGTGCGTCCCTGCAGCAGGAGAACGAATCGCCAGACCTCGGCGGCGGCGGCGCACCCGGCGGCGACCGCGGTGACCGCGGCGAGCCAGGCGGCCAGGCGCAGGCCCGGCGCGGGGTTCCGCGCCGGCGGTGCCGGCGGCTCCGGTAGGTCCATCCAGACCACCGGCGGGAACGACCACCGCGGATGGCCGCCCTGGTAGGTCGGCGGCCCGAGGTACGGCAATCGGGAAGGGGGAGGCCGCGCCGACGGTCGACGCCGGATCGGGGGATCGAACGTGGGCGGCGGGTGAGCGATCCACCGTTGCAGCGGGGCGCCGCAGGACACGCAGCGGAACTGCGCCGACGAGACCACGGGTTGCAAAACCCGGCATCGGGCGCAGCGCAGCCAGCGCGCAGCGGGCTGCCGCGGTGATTCGGCATGAGCGTGACCGGCCGCGTTGCCCGTGGTCATCGGCGCCCGGCTGGCCTGCCAGCGAATACCGTTGCGGGCACTGCCATCTCACACGACCTGTGGAACCGCATCGCCGTCGGCGACCATCGGCCGCCCTGCCGCCGCCCAGCTGCCCATCCCGCCGCTGACATTCACCGAGTCCCGGCCCTGCGAGTTCAGGTAGGCGGTGACCCGGGCCGAACGGCTGCCTGATCGGCAGATGACGTAGATCGGGTCGCCGTCCGGGATCTCGTCGAGTCGATCGGCGAGCTCGGTCATGGGCAGGTGAACAGCGTCGGGTGCACGCCCGGCGGCCCATTCTTCCTGCTCGCGGACGTCCAGCAGCAAGGCGTCGACCGGAACGTCGGTGATCGGGACCTCCGGGATGGATGGCATGTTCACGGGTCCATCCTTCCACCGGCGCGGGCGCTGCTCCGGTGCAGCCACTCCATTGGGTGACAACAGTCTTCTCTGCGACTACTCAGTGCTGAGTTCTTGAACCTGTAAGCTGCTCACCGAGAGTAGTCGGTCGGGTGCAGATGCGTGGAGGCTATGAGCGAATAGGCTCCTCGCGGCAGGCCCGAAAGGATGGTGCGCGCACCTTTCGGGTGATGTACGCGTTGAATTGTGTCGGAACGTGCTCGAATGGTGTTCACTAATCGTAGTCACCAAGACAGGACCGAACGAGGTCCACCGAAGAGCAGTCACACCGACAACGTCACGCTCCGTAGATACGCAGTATTCACCAGCCCTTTACTCCCGAAGGACGCTCCCCATGACGATGACCCTCGCCACCCGCCCCCGTAGGCGCCCGGACAACGATTCTCCTGACGTCGACCCCACTGTCGTCGATGGTTCGGTGATCGATTCCGGATCCTTCACCACGATGTTCGACGCCGGCCGCAGCACCCTGCTGCAGGTTCAGCAGGGCGCGAAGCGCTCGTTGCGCAGCATCTTCAAGCGCAAACCGGCGCAGCGTGAACTCGCCAGGACCGCGAAAATCCTCGCGTTGGTCCCGGCGCACAACGAAGAGGCCGACATCGCGCGCACCGTCGAGGCGCTGCTCGCGCAGACCCGGCAGGTCGACCGGATCGTCATCATCCTGGACAACTGCACCGACAACACCGAGGCGATCGCCCGCCGCTACAGGGGCGTCACGGTGCAGAAGACCGTCGCCAACGTCGACAAGAAGGTCGGCGCGCTGACCCAGGGCTGGCAGCGTTGGGCCGCCGGATACGACTTCGTCCTCGGCGTCGACGGCGATACCGTCCTGGCCAAGGACGCCCTCGAGCAGCTCGAGGCCGAGATGCTGCGGGTGCCGTCGGCGGCAGGTGTGATGTGCCGCTACACCTTCGACATCAATCTGGGCACCACGTTTCTGGCACGGCAACTGATCCGCGCGCAGCGGATGGACTTCGCCTCATGGCTGACGGACATCATGGCGCGCAACCGTTCCACCTACGTTCTGGGCGGCCAGGCGACGCTCTTCCGGATCAAGCACCTGCAGGACGTGATCGACGTCCACGAGCGGAACTCCCCCTGGGATCCGGACGCCCAGGTGGAGGACATGGAGCTGACCTGGCGACTGCACGAGGCGGGCCGCAAGACGTTGGTGTCGGCAACCGCGCGCGCCTACGCCGGCCCGATGGTCACCCTCAAGGGCCTCATGGGACAGCGCCGCAAGTGGGACGAAGGAATGGCGGCCCTGCTCTGGCGGAACAAGATGCCGGACAAGAACACGATGATCCCGTGGAAGCAACAGTTCTCGATGCTCGCCAACGGCTCGGTGCGAATCCTGTTCCTCATCATGTTGCTGCTGGCGGTCAGCGTCGACCAGTTCAAATGGTCGCCCATCTGGCTGATCCCGATCGCAATCGGTGTCGCGCTGAATTTGAAGGTCGCATGGCGGGTGCCGAACCGCACCCCGGCCGACATCGTCTACGCACTGCTGGTCTTCCCTGCCGAGTTCTGGTTGCTCGGCCGTATGTGGTCGACATTGGTGTCCTGGCTGAACATCTGGTTCGGTGCCCGGCGCGACGGTTGGGCGGCGCAGGCGGCCGCGGAATCCGGCAAGGGTGGCTCCGGTGTCATCGGCAAGGTTCTGCTGTGGACAGTTTTGGGCAGCTTGTCGATCGCGGTCGGTGTCTGGTTCTGGATCACCAAGGCCACAGCGGCATTCCAGGAGACGGTGTTGACCACCGGGTGGAGCGTCGTCACCGTCATCACCCTGGTGCTCACCGGCTTTGCGCTCATCCGGCTGCTCAAGCCGACCAGGGGTTACCGCCCCTGACCCATTCTTCAAGCGCTGACGAGGGGTAGCGCTTGAATCACACCGGTACCGGTGGGTTGCCGGGAGTCTTCCCGCCGGTACCTCCAGATCTGGATCCGGCTCGGCCACCAGGCCGAGCCGGATTCGGCCATTTCAGGGGCCGGATCGGCCGGATACCCGATGCCGACTTGTAGGCTCACAGCCGGAGCGGGGCGAGGGGTATGCGCCGTCAAGCAGGACGGGAGGTGGTGGCATGGCGGCATTCCGCGTACTGATGGTCTGCACCGCCAATCACTGCCGATCCCCGATAGCCCAGCAGTTGCTGTCCCAGGGCGCAGCAGCCCGATTCGGGGACGACGCCTGGCTGGTGGACTCTGCTGGCACCGACGTGCGGGCGCCCTGGCCGATCCACGATCACGCCCGCGCCGTGCTCGCCGAGCGAGTCCCGGAGGTGGCTCCGCACCACTCCACTGATCTGCTCCCTGGCGCGATCACCAGCGCGGACCTCGTGCTGACCGCCTCCCGCCACCATCGCAGCAGCGTCGTCAGCATGGTGCCGGCCGCGATCGGCCGGACCTTCACCATCCTGCAGTTCGCGAGGCTCTGCACCCAGGTCGCCCCGATCGTCTCCGAAGACGCCGGCGAACTCGGCCGTCAACTCGGCGTCAACGCCAAGCTCGCCCGGTCCTCACTGCAGCCGGTCCCGGTGGAGTTCGACGACCTCGCAGACCCGATGGGGCGCGGCATCGATGAGTTCCGCATCTGCGCCGACCAGGTGCAGGTGGCGATCGACTCGATCCTGCGTCCGCTCGAATTCGAACGACCGCCCGCACCGGTATCGGGGGGCGCCGCCGGTCCCGCGCGGCCGGTTCCCACCAGTCCCCGGCGGCTCGGCCGGCACCGCCCACCACGCTGACGCTGGGTCGGGGATTGCCGCGTTCGACCGGCACCCCCGCCGGCGGGCCCGCGGCGTTACTTGACCAGGCGAGACCGGCGCCGGTCGGCGAGCAGGCGCCCACCGGTCTGGCACGTCGGGCAGTACTGGAACGAGCGGTCCGCGAACGACACCTCGGCGATGACGTCACCGCACACCGGGCACGGCAGTCCGGTTCGGGCGTGCACCCGCAGCCCGGTGCGTTTCTCGCCCTTGAGCCGCGCGGCCTGCGCACCGACGGAGCGGTCGACTGCAGAGGTGAGCACCAGGTGCATCGCCGACGCCAGCCGGTCGACCTCGTCCTGACCGAGCTTGCCGGCGGTGGCGAACGGCGAGAGTTGAGCGGTGTGCAGGATCTCGTCCGAATACGCGTTGCCGATGCCGGACATCGCCGTCTGCTCGGTGATGACGTTTTTCAACCGGCCGGTGCTGCGGGACAACACCCTGGCCAGGGCCGCTGGGTCGAGGGTCAGCGCGTCCGGACCGAGCCGGGCAACGCCGGGCACGGACAGCGGGTCACGAACGATCGCCGCGGCCACCGACTTCTTGGTGCCGGCCTCGGTGATGTCGAAGCCGGCACCGCTGATCAGGCGAACCCGCAACGCGATCGGCCCACCCATCCTCGGTGGCGTCGCGGACAGCGCGTCGGACCAGCGAAGCCACCCGGCTCGGGCCAGGTGGATGATCACGTGCAGGTCCTCCGGGATGGACGCGCCCGGGCCGTCGCCGGGTCCCGGCGCCGTGACGATGTCCAGGAACTTCCCGTGCCGGCCGGTCCCGGTGATGACCCGCCCCACCAGCGCCGACGCGGGAGGGTCGTAGGTGGTCAGGACGTTCAGCGATGCCACCGTCACCGCTGCCACCGGTTGCCCGGTGGCGATTTCGGTGAGGAACGCGGCCAGCGCGGTGACTTCCGGCAGCTCGGGCATGCGGACAGTGTGCCGCGACAGCACCGGTCCCGCAGCAGCAGTCCGGCACCGTGTGGACAGGTCGGTCGGATGTGCTGACCGGGCGGTTATGGT
>JBBRVZ010000065.1:0-17647 GCA_038246445.1 Mycobacteriales bacterium | reverse complement strand
GATGGGCCGGGTGATCGGGGACGGCGGTTGGCACTTCACCCTGGCCGACGTGGTCGAGCACCCCGGTTACCCGGACCTGCACCTAATTGATCGGGTGCTGGACTGGTTGCTGGCCCAGATCGCGGTGCGGGCGCCGGCGGAGCCGTGTGTCACGGTGATCACCGACCCGGGTGGACGAGCCCTGTATGAGCGGGCCGGGTTCGGAGTGATGGGCCGGTTCGGACCGGGCATGCACATGGTGCTGGAGCAGCAATGACCACCGACCCGTCGCGGGCGCCCGCGGAGTCCGCCGCGCTCCGTGTTCCACCAGCGGAAACGACAGGTGAAACAACCACCGTCACAGCGGCCGCGGCGCCCGCGTCAGAACACGGCCCCACCCGCTGCTTGAGTGATCCCGTTGCACCTGCGGGCGCCGACCTGCCGACGCCGGCACCATCTGCCGCACCGCGGGTGCCCGCGGCGGACGTGCTGCCCAGTGTGCGGTTGGTGCGGTTGGCGGAGCTGACCGCCGCCCAACTCGAAACCGCGACCCACAACGGGGGACCTGCCGCCCCGCAGGGGCTGCTGTCGGAGCAGGCCCTCAAAGATGTGTTGACTGTGGTGGACGCGTCGATGGCGGTGAACACGAAGGCGGCGTACCGGTCGGCCTGGGCGAGGTTCACGGCGTGGGCGGGGGAGCTGGGGCACGGGTTCCTCCCCGCGGACCCGTTGGTGGTCGCGTCGTACGTCACGGAGGCGGCGGCCGAACAGACCGGGGTGGGGCGGTGGCGGTACGCGCCGGCGTCGTTGACCCGGTGGGTGTCCAGCATCAACCAGTTCCACACCGCCGCCGGCCTCCCGGCGCCGGGCCGGTCGGAGGTGGTGCGCCGGGCGTTGTCCGGGGTCCGCCGGATCCGGTCCACCCCGCCGGTGCGGCGGGCACCGCTGCTGCTGGAGGACATCCGCACCCTCATCACATCGATCGAGCAGACCGGCACCGGCTGGCCCGGCGGGGTGGGTGCGCGGCGGGATATCGCGGTGTTGCTGATGGGGTTCGCCGGCGCCAGCCGCCGCTCCGAGCTCGTCGCCCTCACCCTCGCCGACGTGGCCCTGCACAAGACCGACGGGCTGCACGTCCGGTTGCGGTCCTCGAAGACCGACCAGGAGGCGCACGGGCAGGTGAAGGCGTTGCCGTACGGGCGGGACCCGGCCACGTGCCCGCCCTGCGCGTATGTGCGGTGGCGGCAGGTGCTGTCCGCGTGGGACACCGCACCCGCGGGCGGCGGCCGCCGCGCGGTGATGTCCGTGCTGCGCCGGCAGGCCGCCATCGCACCCAGCAGCAGCGGCGGCGGGGGCGCGGACGGTGAGGAGGAGGTGGCGGTGCTGCATGTGTGTCGCACAACCCGGCTCCCCGAACCACCGAATCCAGGGCGGGTGCTGTTCCCGGCGGTGCACAAAACCGGGGCCATCGGGCAACGGGCGATGTCCGGGGACGCGGTGAACGAGATGATCAGGCGCCGCGCCGGGAAGGCCGGGTTCACCCCCGCCCAGACCCAGCGATTCGGGGGGCACTCGCTGCGCGCCGGGTTTGTCACCGAGGCGTTCCGGGCCGGCGCGGACGCACACTCGATCATGCGGCAGACCGGGCACAAAAGCCCTGCGATGCTCGAGGTGTACGCCCGGGAACACGCACCGCTGACTGGCAACGCGGTCACCCGCCTGGGTCTCTGAGGTGTCCACTGCCAAGGATTGCCCGCCGCAGGCGTTGTCGGAGCGGACCCGGCGGACCTACGCGGCGGACTGGGCCCTGTTCACCGACTGGTGCTCGGTCACCGGGAACTCCGAACTCCCCGCCGACCCGGCCACCGTCCTCGCCTTCGTCACCGAATGCCCGGCAGCCGTGACCACGCAACGGGTCCGGGTCGCCGCCATCGACCACCAGCACGTCACCGCCGGTCACCCGAAGCCGGGGGACTGCCCCGCGGTCCGGGTTGCCCTTGGCCGCCGCACCGGTCAACCCAGCCCACCGTCAGCGGACACCACCACGGCCGTCGAAGCCGCTCTCCGCGCGCTACCCACAACCGGATGGACATCCGGGATGTTCGGCCGCCGGGACCAATGCCTGCTCGTGCTGTCCCAACTCGGCGGGGTGCCGTACAAGCACCTGGCCACCCTGACCGCCGGGGACGTCACCCTGGCCGCCGGCACCGCCCGGATCGAGAACACAGCTGGCGCATGGATGGTCGCGGCCGATCCGGACCCGGTGGTGTGCGGGCCGTGTGCCGTCGTCCGCTGGCTGCGGGTGCTGAGCATGGTCGTGACCCGGCCCGGCAAACGGCACCTCGCCCAGACCCTGAAGAAGGCGCAGGCGGTGACCAGCGGGTCGCCGCACCTGTGCCGATCCACCCGCGCGATCGACCACCGGACAACGACGGTGCCGTTGCTGCCCCCGATCGACCAATGGGGATACCTGCCGTTCCCCGTGCAACGGCTGACCCCGCACTCGCTGTCCCGCCGGGCCCGGGACCTCGAGGAAGGGGACTTCGGCGCGCACCGGGACCTCCCCGCCGACACTGACGAGCCACCCGAACCCCCGCCGCCGGCAGCCCCGGTGGTGACCCGGGTCGTATACAGCAGGGACGACGCGCAGCGGGCGTGGGCCCGTCGCCGAGCCGACCTCAAAGACATCGCCGGCATCGAGGACATCCTCAACGACGTGGACGCCCGCGCAAAGGAACTTTTACAACGAACCGCGGCCATCCTGACCGCCGAGACCAATCAATGAGAATCCGCGGCGATCCGCTTCCCCAGTGGGTCCCTCGCCTCCTACACCGCCAGGTCGCCCAAATGGCGCCAGGCAACCCCGACTCCACCAGCATCTGCGTAGTCCGCAGAACTCCCACGAGACCCGCCCGAGAACCGAGCAAAGGCCCGGACATGGAACCAGGACGGGACAACAGATAAATGGCGAGAATGCTGATCGGCTACGGACGGCACTGTGCTGTTGGCGGAGTGATCCGGTGCCGGGTGGTAACCCGCCGGTGAGCAAGTCGACGTTGCCCAGCGCCCGGCTATCGCGTGCCGATGTGCACCGGTTGCACGCTCAGATCATCCGCACCTCCAGTTGCCACCTGTGGATGGGGGCGGTCGGTGGTGACGGCTACGGCAAGTTCTGGGTCCCCACCCCACCCGCCGCCCGGGTGCCGGATCCAGCGGTGCGGAACCGGGCCGGGCGGGTGATCACCCCCCACGCGGCGGTCTCAGCCGTAGTGTTCGGGCCCTTGCCGTTGGGATCCACCCACCTCCACGACTGCGACGTGCGGTTGTGCGTGAACACCAACCCGGCTCATCCCAGATGACGGTGTAGTCCCTTCTTGAAGCCGCCGCTTTCGAGGAGGGATCGGGCGATGTAGTTGGTCAGGTTCCGGAATCCCAGGGCCGATCCTCGGAGGTGCTCCAGGCGGCCGTTGATGGCTTCGGTCGGACCGTTGCTGGTGTGTGGATGGTCGAAGTAGGCCAGGATATCGGCGGCCCGTTTGTTCAGGGTTCGTCCGAGCTTGCGGACCTCGACCAGCAGCGCCGGAACGCCGGTGCCCAGCGATGTGATCAGCTGTTTCATCTTCTTCTTTCCCCGGGCCGGGTTCGGGTCGCGGTAAGCGCCGACCGCCGCTTGGTAGACGCTCCAGGTGATCTCGACCAGCATGTGCGCGTCGTCGGCGAACAACTTCTCGATCCGGGCTCGTTGTTTGTCGGTGAGCAGATCAGCGCCGGTGGTCAGGGTTCGGCGAGCACCGAACAGCGGGTCACTGGAACGGCCGCGCCGGCCCAGAAGGTTCTGTTGGACTCGGCGTCGGCACACGTCCAGGGCTTCACCACACAACCGGACGGTGTGGAACGGATCCATCACGACCGCCATCTTCGACGACAGTTCCTCAACAGCAGCAGTTTTGAAGCCGGTGAACCCGGTCCATTGCCACGATCCCGCGGCTCCGCCGACAACGACATGTCCTGCCGCCACACCTTTCCGCACCCGACGCACCGGTAACGGCGGACCGTGACCAACAAGATCGTCGGCCGCCACCCGTACGGCTCGCCGGACAGCCTTCGCAGCAACGTATCTCGCGGAGATCCCAGGCCGCCGCAGCCTGCGCATTGCCGATCATCGGCCACGACCCGGCATTCCAGGATCGCCCGATCCGGTTCCAGGAACTGGCCCGTAACCTCCAGCCCGAGCCCGTCGAGCCGGCAGAACTTGGTCAGATCAGGCGCGTCGAAAGTAGAGTCAGCCATGTCGAGGTCTTCCAGATGGACGGCGTAGGAACCTCCATCTTCGGAGGGCCTCGACCCTCACCCCGGCAGCGACGCGCCCGCCCCGACTACACCCTCATCTGGGAAGAGCCACCAACCCCGGGCATCTGCGGCGCGGCACCCAACGGGAAAACGTGCGGCAAGCGGTCGCACGTGGACATTCCCGTGGACGCAAACCAGGAATGGTGGACGTCCGCGGGCCGGCCGGAGCGTCCCGCGCCATCCAAGACACCATCCACACCGCGATCCGCAGCGGACCCACCTCGCCAGCGGGGTTGGCGCGGGTCCTGGCCCAGGTCATCGCCGACGGCTTCCCGATGCTCGACGTGCTGCCACTGTTCGAAGAACCCGCACATGTACCGATCACGGTCATCGACGACTTCCCCGCCGACCTGTTCACCGTCCCACCCCTGACCCCGGCATGGGCAGCCACCGCCGCCACCGAAACGGTCCCGTTGTTCGACCTCTAGGAATCTCCCAAGTGAATCGCCCGTGACTTGATCTGGTTGAGGTGCCGCGGCCTCGTACCTAGGTTGTCCCTTGTGCAGGTCGCTGAGCACCTGCCCGGTGGCGCCGTTCATCGCCGCGAACAAATCAACGGTGCCGTTGCGTTTGTAGTCGTGGGTCATCGTCCCGGCGCGGCCGGCTGTCATCGGCAGCGACGGCTGGGTCCGATCGAGCGCTTGGCATTGGGTTTTCCCGTCGAAGGAGAAGACCACTGCCCGCGCGGGCGGATTGAGGTACACGCCGACGACATCGACGATCTTTTCCTCGAATCGTGGATCGTTGCTGACCTTGAATGTCTTCACCTGCCACGGCTTCACATTGTGATCGGCCCAGATCTTGGCAACCGTGTCTTTTCCGACGCCGACCCGCTTCGCCATGGACCGGGTACTCCACTGCGTCGACCCATCGGCCGGCGATTCGCGATGGGTCAAAGGGGACACCTTCTCCACGGTGCCCACCGGCAGGCTGGGATTGCGGCCGCGTCCTTTGGCGATTATCCCCACCCCGGCGATACCCTCTCGGCGAACCGAGCCCGCCACCGCCGCACCGTATCCGAGTCCACCGCACACCGGCGGGCGATTTCGTCATTGGCCAGACCATCAGCCGTCCACAACAAACCGCGGGCCTGAACCACCTGCCGACGGGGCAAAGACGTCGAGCGCCGCTGGGCGACTGCGGTTGCTCAGCACGGGGGATTAATCGTCGATCTTCAGTAGACGCCCGCCGGTGAAGATGGAGTCGGTGACGTAGACGTCGTCGTTGACGACGACCACCCCGCCGGGCTGTGACAGCCTGCCCTTGACGAGTTCCTGCGGTTTGGCGCCGCGGTGGTCGGATGAGCGCAGCAGGACCGCGGGTGGGAATGTCCCGCCGGGTGCCAGGCCAGCCTCGAACGCCAACACCCCGGCGGCCGCGAGTTCAAACACGTAGAGACTGTGGGGGCCGAAGGCGATGTCCTGGATCGCGGTGTACCCCGTTCGGTACAACGAGCACTTCCTCGTGGGGTCGGGCTTGTTCACTGAGCACCATGCGCCGACGGCGCGTGAGTCGATGCGCCAAATGTTGGATGACCCCTTCTTGAAGGGAAAACCCTTGAGCTCGCCGACGTAGATCGCGCCGTCGGGGCCGATGGTCACCGTTGTGGGGACCGCTTCAGCGTTGATCTTCGGTGGCAGCGGATAGGGGACGTCGGGAAGCCCTGGCGGTACGTCGGTCGTGGAGACCTTTTGAACGTCGAAACGGGCGACGGTCTCGGCCTTGCCGGCGGGGGTGACCCGGATGATGTCGTTGCCGGCGGCGTCTGCGACGAGCGCGTTTCCCTTGCGGTCAACGGTCAGCCCGTAGGGGTTTGACTCCGTTGGGTTCGGTGGTTGGTCCTGGTCCACCGGGTCAGGGTCGTTCTTCTGGTACGCGCCGATGTCCAGCACGTCGACGACCGTGCCGTCCCTGAGTTGGTGGAGCAAATGCCCGCCAAGAGGGCCAGGCGGCGGCGCTGGCGACCCCTCAGGAGGAATCGACGCAGTGATGCCCCAACCCGTTCCGTCCTTCGGGCTGACGGCGACATCGACCAGATTCGCCGCCGCGGTCAGTGGGGTGGTGTGCCCCTTGTTCCGGCCTCGAAGGTCGTACTCCAGGACCGGTCCAGGTGCCCCGAAGGCACCTTGACCTATGACCAGATTTCGCTCCCTATTCACGGCCAGGCCCTTTGGCGACGACAAGCTTGAAAGCAGCACCTTGACATGCGACTCGTCGTTGTGGCCATTACCATGCGCCGCAGCGGCGGGCGCCGATGTCAGGACCAGCAGCGCGGACAATCCTCCCAGCGCCACCGAACTCCGGACACGCCCCATTGTTCCTCCTAGTGAACCGACGGGAACAGATAAAAGAAACAGTTGGAACCTCGGAACTCCAATTCTTTAAGATCCTGGACGGTCGCCGCGGATGGTCCGCTTCCGAGCGCTCGATCCTGGAAGAAGTTCACCATCCCAACTCGTTTATCCGCCGTCAATACGGCAACCGTGTCTTCGCACCCGTCAAGTGGATGTCAAAATCGACACAGCGAGGTCCGCAGGGCGCGCCGGCCAGCACATCCCCTCAACCCCAAGACAACGGCGCACGGCTCACACAAGAGCAAGTCCGGGCGAAGTACGCCCGGCATAGGCGCAGCGCGGTGACCGGCGGGGAGCCGGCGTCGTGAGCACGGACAGGACCTGTTCCAGCGGGCGCAGGGTAACCAATCAGCGGCGACGGTTACTGGGGAGCGGGAACGGGGCTGCGACATCAGGACCGGGATCAGCCACCGCGCGGCAAGGACCGCGCTCCGCGTCCGATCCTGTGGTCCTTCAGCAACCGGCGCAACGCATCCACGACGTCCGAGTCGGCAGGCCGCGGTCCCACCGAACGGAGGACTACTCGCTCCAGCTGCTCAACGCGGGCCCACACGGCAGCCGTCCATGCGTAGCAGCGACATGGACAGCCGACCGGTATCCGACGACGGCAACACCGCCACCACGGGCGTCACCAATGCCGGGCCTCCATGTACCGGGTCAGCCCGTCGACGGACATCCGCGCAGTTCCGGAGCCCGCATGGCAGAACCGATCCCGACCGCTAAACGCCATGCGGCCGCGTCGAGCGCCTCTGGAAGATCTTCCGTGAGGGTGAGTTGACGCTCACCTGGCCTATTCCACCTACAAGGGTGTGGGAGTACTTTATGTAGGGCCGGAAGCAGCGACCACGGCGAATCGAGGCAATCCATGATTGCAAGGGTTTTGCAGAGAATTGTTCGGGCGATAACGATCCTTGTGCCTGCAATCGCAATCATGTTGCTGGCGCTGCCGTCGTCCGCCGCGCCGGCGACCAAGTCGGCTCCGACCATCTGTCTCCCAGTCCAGTTGACCGCGACAGGTCAGGACCAGGGGCCTCAGGCCGACGGGCTGGTGCGCACCACATCCACAGTCTTCTTCGCGGGACACCCCGTTGCCACGACGATTGCAACGTTCACGCCGACCCTTCCACCGACGGGCACCAAGTTGTCGTTCGCTGGCCCGATCGTCTTCGCCTTCGGTTCAGAGTCCTCAACGCTGACCGCGAACGTCCAGGGCAGTGTCGACCTGGCCACCGGTGTGTTCCAGGCGACATCGACCAGCGTGTTCGGCAGTGGACTGTTGTCCGGGGTGTCCGGCTCCCTGGTGATCGTGGGCACCCAAGACCTCGCGACGGGTGCGTTTACCGAAACCATCAGGGGATCGCTGTGCACAAGGCTGCGTCCCTGGTAGGACCGGGTCGGAGAACTACTCTCGTTTTGCCGTCGCGATTCGCAGGCGTCAGCCCCCCGCTGCGAACGACGATCGACGGCATCGCCACCCGCTCGGCCCGAACGAGTTGCCGCAGGGGAGATCGGGCGATGTCGTTGGTGAGGTTGCCGCAGCCGAGTGCGGAGCCGCGGAGGCGTTCCAACCGGCCGTTGATTGCTTCGGTCGGACCATAGCTGGTTCCCGGACGGTCCAAGTAAGCCGTCACGTCCGCGGCGCGGCAGTGCAAGGTACTTCTGAGCCGGCGGACTTCGGTCAGGGCGGCTGGGACACCGGTACGCATCGAGTCGGTCAGGGTCTGCATCGCGTTCTTCCCACGTGCTCGGGTCGGGTTCCGGTATGGCCTGATCATCCGTTGGTAGATGTTCCAGGTGACCTCGACCTGCGCGTGATCGTCGGTTGCGAACAGCTTCTCGATCCGGGATTTCTGGTTGTCCGTGAGCAGGTCAGCACCGGTGTGAGGGTCCGTCGGGTCTTGTAGAGCGGTCGTCCTTGAGTCCGCGGTGGCCAACAGCCGGCCGGACCCGTGCCGGCACGGACAGGGGTCAAATCGATGATCACGGTGACGTACTTGTCGCCGCGGCGGGTGTGCCGCCAGGGGTGTTTGTCGACGCCGATGACCGTCACCCCGTCAAACGATGCGGCGTGACGATCAGCACCCGGCGGCCTTCGGCCAGCACCGCGCTGTTCGAGGGTTCCACGAACACCCAGCCCCTCAGCGACTCTGGGCCACAGTCAGGTGCTGACACGTCATTTCAGGCTTACGTTGCATTTGCTCAGGTTCGCTCACCCGTCGGCTTTGGACTCCGCGACCCCGATCATTCTCTCGTCAGATTGCGGCCGGTCCGTCTCGCGTAAGTGACGATTAACGAACTTTGTTCGGCAGGCGTTTGAGATGTCAGTTTCCGTCACGCTCCTGGGTCAGCGGTTCCCCGCTTCCACCAACGAGTCCGCACGGTCGCGGTCGCCTTCAGACCCGCGGTGACGGGTGACCGCTGTCAGGGTGCGTGCGAGGACCCGGGCGCCGAAAGCACTGGGGTGCACGTCGCACGTGCCGTCCGGCAGTTTGATGAGGAGTCCGGCCGCGCAGGTGTCGCCACCGCTGCGGGCTGCGACCGCACGGAACGCTGCGAACCCATCAGCTGTTTGGCCGTGGTATTGACCGACGACCCGGGTTGTGACGCCGTTCAGCGCGGCTAACGCGCCGGTGACGTCCTGGTTCCGATAATCGGGTGAGTAATAGGTGACGGCCACCAGTTGTTGGTGATACACCCTGCGGATCGCGGTGAGGATCGTTTTGAGGTTCCGCTCGTAGGTTGTCAGGACGTGATCGAAGTCTTCCTGTGCTGCGCAAGCGTTGGGGCACAGAATCAAATCGTTCGCGCCGAGGGTCAAGGTGACCAGCCGGGTGTGCGGGTGGGCACGCAGGAACGACACCGCGAAGTTCAACTGGGGACCGTCGTAAACGGTGTGCATCGCACCCTGGATTTGTCTGAAGCCGAAGCAGCCGTTGTCCGTACCGGTGGTCTTGATGAACCCGCCGCTGGTCTGGCCGGGGCAGCTCGCGTTGGTCAGCGCCAATTTCAACGGCGCCGCAGCCCGTTCTGGGTAGCCCACGTATCGAGCGGCGACGGGGGGATCGACCAATGGGTTGAATCCGAACGGAAGGGAGTCCCCGAGCGCCAAATACTGCTGATGCTGGTCCCGTCCGTGTCTTTCGTCATCCGCAGCGGCGGGCTGGGCCCCAACCCCGGCCAGGACCACTGCGATCAGCGCCGCACCGGCATACCTGCTCAACCGTCCACGCATGTTCCACCTTCTCTCGCTAGCCGACCCGGCGGCGGCCGCCGGTCGTACGTACCGGAAACGCAGTGAGCACGAACTGCCTGTCAGATTGACCCAAAGGTTCGGATGCACTGACTGGGACTGCGACTTGTTCACCATCCGCGGAGGCAGACACTATCCGCGGATAGTGAAACTTGACGCAACAGTTGACAGATCAGAGGTGCGACTTGGTGACGTAGTTGTCTTGTTGAGGGATGGGGAACCCGGTGTTCAGCAGCGGCGCCGAGCGGTAGTTGGCGTTGTACCCGACGTAGGCATGGTCGTTGGCGGCGAACACCTCGATGTAGTCGCCGATGAAGCTCGCTCCCAGGATCGGGTCGGATTCGGGTTCGTTGGATGTTTTGGTGAGGCGTTGGATGCGTGGAACGCCACCGGTTTGCGCGTTCACGGTGGCGAGGACGACGTCCTGCCGGTTGTGGAATATGGGGTCGTAGCGGCTGGTGAACTAGGCTACCGCCAGGGAACGCCCACCTCTGTTCTCGGAGATGGTGGGAAAGTAGTTGTCCCCCCCGGTTGACAGGACGCTGCGTTGCCAGCTGCGTCCCTGGTTGTCCGACCATCCCAGGTTGATCTGCGGCTCTTCACAGACCACGTCCAGTGCTTTGGCCCGGCAGCTTTCCCAGGTCACGAAGATCCTGGGTCGACCGTTGACGATTTTCACCGCATTCTTCGGGACGGTGGCAACCCGGAAGCTGTTCGCGTGCAGCGGCGACAGGTCTTCGGGTTCCAACGCGACCTGACGGGCGGGTCCGAAATTGGTGCTGCCGGGTTCGGCGACCCGCATCCACAGCCGCTGGTTGCTGGGGGGTTGTCCCTGGCTGGAAAGGAAGTTGTCCTCCTCCCAGGTGATGTAGGTGCGGCCGTCCGGGCCCACTGTGACGTCGCTGAACTGCACACTGTTCTGATCGCCGCTGATCAGGATCGGCCGCGTGCAGGTTTTCAGGTCTGCCGTGCACCTGACGGCCTTGATCTGGTTGGTGAAGCTGATCGGGTCACCGAAGCAGTCATCGGCATTGCACTGGAAGAGGGACCGGGCTGTGAATTGCCAAATTATCTGGTTCTGGCCCACTTTGCGTGAAGCCGAGGCGGCCGCGGTAATGGACGCGACTCCGGTCGGCAAAGCGTGGTGCTCTCGGGGCTGTGGCTGATGAGTGCTGTTGCCGGGCCCTGCTTCCGCACCTGTCGCCGGTGGTGATCGAATGGATCGACCGGGTCGACGGCAAGGTGGTGATCGCCGCCCATCCACGGGCACGGGGTTCGCGTTGCCGACGGTGCGGTCGGGTGTCGACCCGGGTGCACAGCCGGTACCGACGCCATCTGGCGGATCTGCCCGCTGCGGGCCGGCCGGTCGAGGTGATGTTGACGGTCCGTCGGTTCTTCTGCGACCACGTCGACTGCAGCACCTGCACGTTCGTCGAACAGGTGCCGGGGTTGACCGAGCCTCACGCTCGCCGGAGCGCCGGCCTGCAGGCAGCGCTGGTGGCGGTCGGCTTGGCGCTGGTCGGGCGGGCCGGCTCGCGGCTGGCCACCCGACTGGGGATGGGGGTAAGTCGGTCGACGCTGCTACGGATGATCCGCCTCCTGCCGGATCCGCCGGTCGGCCGGGTGGCGGTCCTGGGCGTCGACGAGTTCGCGTTGCGCCGCGGGCATCAGTACGGCACGGTACTGATCGACATGGCCAACGGGCACCGCCCGGTCGACGTCCTCCTCGGCCGTGAAGCCGGCGACTTCGCCGATTGGCTCCGTCTCCATCCCGGTGTGCAGGTGATCTGCCGGGACCGGGCCGGTGGATACGCCGACGGCGCCCGGGACGGTGCGCACGAGGCGATACAGGTCGCCGACCGGTGGCACCTGTGGGACAACTTGTGCCGGCACATGGAACGGCTGGTGGCCGCGCACCACACCTGCCTGTCCGAACTCAGCGCCGCGGCCAGCGAAGACGAGGAACCGGCGGACCTTTCCGTACTGCGGTGGCCGGACACGGTGCGGGTCGCAAACACCCGTCAGCGGTACCAACAACTCAATGAGCTGCGCGAACAGGGTCTGTCGATGCGGGCGATCGCCCGCCAGCTGGACGTGAACTTCAAGACCGTGCGTCGATACGTCCGTGCAACCAGCGTCGATACGTTGCTGGCCGGAGGCGTCCAGGTCAGCGTGCTGGACCCGTTCAAGACCTATCTGAACGATCGGCTCGCCGGCGGCGAGCGCAAGGCCACCAGGTTGTGGCCGGGATCACCGGGCAGGGGTACAGCGGCGGCTACAACACCCTGAACCGGTACCTGCGACCGCTGCGGCGCCTGGATGCGGCCAAGCTAGCCGAGCGGCCGGCATCGCCGGCGGTCCGGACGGTGACCGGCTGGATCACCGGCCTGCCAAGCAACCTGGACCCGGACGATGCTGATCGACTACGGGCGATCCGGCAGCGCTGCCCGGAGTTGGACGCCGCCGTCCGGCACGTGGCCGGGTTCGCTCGGATGATCAAGGACCTGTCGGGTGATGAGAACACGCTGACCAAGTGGATCGGCGCGGTCAACGCCGACCTACCCGCCCTTCGAGTGTTCACATCCGGGTTGCGCCGCGACCTGGCGGCCGTCGTCGCCGGACTGACCCTGCCCCACAACTCCAGCGCCGTCGAAGGCACCGTCAACCGCATCAAACAGCTGAAGGCCGCAATGTATGGACGCGCCAAACCCGACCTGCTCCGCAAACTGATACTGCTGTCCTGAAACAGCTTTCGCCCGGTGCCGAAACATTCCGCTTGAGCAGCAGCGTCGGTGTCGGCGAGCCCGGCAGTACGCCGAGCAGTACCTCGGATCGATAAGAGCGCGCAGTCATCTTCCCGCGGCCGCCTCGGCTTCACGCAAAGTGGGCCAGAACCAACTACCGCGATCAACGACACCCCTGGCCGCTGCTGATTACCGGCGGTGGTGTGGTGGTGGTCGATGGCGCCGACCCGCCGCCGTTGGGTGGCGGGTGCGGCGGGGCAGTCAGTGAGGAAGAACCAGCACGGTGTCCGGGTCGGCGGGGAGTTCTGATTCCCCGGTGGTGCGGCACCGTCGGTGAACAGGACCCAGTCGCCCGCGTACGCCCGCACCGTCGCCGGCGAACGCTGCGAACCCGTCAGCCGTTGTACCGTGGAATTGACGGACGACCCGGGTTGTGACGCGTTCAGCGCAGCCAAACCGCCCGTGACGTCCTGGTTCCGATAATCGGGCGAAAATACGTGACGGCCACCAGTTGGTGGTGATCCCCCCTGCGGATCGCGGTCATCGATCAAAAGTCGATCACGGTTTCAGGGGTTCCCGTCCAGGCTCAGGTGTAGGACGGTGCGGGTTCGCCCCTATCCGCAGCGACGCTCCGCCGCCGTGGCATGAGAGGGGAAGGCCTACCTCTCGAGGTGGGCGCCGCAGATCCCGATCACCAGGGGGCGAACGCCAGTTGACAGCACTCGGCACCCCGAGGACGGTTGGTCGGAAGAGAAGACCGTCTCGTCTCGGTCGCCCGTAGCGCCGCTTCTGCTGACACGCTGCTCGTGAGGCGCGAGAGATCTCCGTGTAACAGAGTTGTTCCTCGTGACAGGAGATGTCATGCACGCGCGTGTCCACAGTCTGGTCCTCGTTGTGACTACTGCCCTGGTGCTGACCTCGCTTGCGGCGCCCGCGGGCGCGGCCGTCACCCGCCCAGGAGGTCCCTCGGTCGTTCCGCAGCACGCGGCCGCGACCCGACAATCCGTGTCCCCCGCCCACCGCCGCGCCTCCGCGTCGATGCTGGCGACCCAGCCCTCGGTGGCTCTTACGCCATGCGCCGATGACCCGGGCTGGCTCTGCGGCTCCCTGCCCGTACCGATCGACCGCGCGCAGCCGCATGGCCGGCAGATCTCCATCGGGTTCACGGTCTTTCCGCACACCGATCCCGCGTCCACCGCCCGCGACGCCCTGGTCTTCAGTCAGGACGGGCCGGGCGCTCCCTCCTCCGGAGCGCGCGGTGACGCCCAATTCGTCTTCGGGCCGCTGACCGCTCAGCGCGACATCCTGCTCGTCGACGACCGCGGTACGGGCACATCGGCTCCCATCAACTGCCCGACATTCCAGCGCGATCCGTTCGGCGAGGAATTTGTGATCCCCGCCGTGACCGAATGCGGGCAGCAGTTGGGCCCCGACGCCGACCGGTACGGCAGCGGCGACATCGCCCTCGACATGGAGGCCGTCCGCCACGCCCTCGGGTACCCCCAGATCACCTACTTCGCCCCGGCGTATGGCACCGTCCACCAACAGGCCTATGCCGTGCGCTTCCCCCACCGGGTGCGGGCGCTCGTCGTCGACTCCGGCGCGCCGGTCAACGATCCGGGCCACGTCGCGGCGTGGGGCGCGGACATACCCGCGGCGTTCGCGCGGGTCTCCGGGCTGGTCTGCCGGCGGGCGCCGGCCTGCGCGGCGGCGCACCCTCACGCGGAGCAGGCTCTGGGGACGCTCGCTCAGCGGCTGCGCCGGCATCCGATCCAAGGGACCGCGCTGGATGCCGGCGGAACCCCGCGACCGGTGCGCGTCGACGAGCTCGCCCTCGCCCGAATCGCCTTCTTCCAAGCACTCGACTTCGGAGAACTGGCGGCAGCCGCCAACGCGCTGGCCGCAGGGGACAACGCGCCGCTGCTCCGGTTGGGACTCGAGACGTTTGCCGAGCCGAACCCGGGTGCGGGCACTGACAATCCGGTCGACTTCTCGAAGGGATCCTTTGCCGCCCAGCTCTGCAATGACCAAGACTTCGTGTGGAACCGCACCGACTCCGTGCCGGTACGCATGGCCAAGTACGAGCGGGCACTCGCGGCTTCTTCGCGTGCCTTCGCGCCGTTCTCCGCCAAGACATGGGATGACATGTACGGCCCCGACTTCTGCCGCGGCTGGCCAGCGCCAGACCGCTTCACGCCCGCGGTCCCGCCCGGCGCCACGGCCAGGGGGGTACCCACCTTGATCCTGGCGGGCGACCTGAACGTCGACTTCCCGGCCGCCTCGACACGCTTGCTGAAGCCGATCTTTCCCGGTGCGACGTTCCGCCTGGTCGCCGGTGCGGCAAACCCCGCCGCCGGATGGAGCGAATGCGCACGGGGACTCATGCGAAGCTTCTTCGCCGACCCGCGCGCGACCGTCGGCCAATGCGACACGCCGGCGTACGTGGCGCCGGCCGTTGCCCAGTTCCCGCGCGCCGCCTCGGTAGCGACCCCGGCGACGCCCTTGCCGGGCAATGCGTCCGGCTTGCTCGACCGCCGGTTGGCGACAGTGGCGGTGCGGACGGCGCTGGACGGTTGGCTCCGGACCTTCCGCAGCGGCCCGTCGGGCCCCGGGTTGCGCGGCGGGATGTGGAACGCCGACTTCGACTCGTTCCCCGACCACGCCGTCCTTGAGCTCCAGAACTCGCGGTTCGCCGGTGACGTGGCCGTCTCCGGGCAGGCCGACTGGTTCTACGCGACGAACGCGATGCACTTGCAGCTGACGGTGAGCGGACCCGGAGGACGCGGCGGGACCTTGGCGGCCGACGGGCAATTCGGATTCGGTGGACCGTTCAGCGACTTCGTCGTCTCCGGTTCCCTGGGCGGAGGGACGCTGCGTGTGAGCGTTCCCGCGAACTGAGGCGGTTGCGGATTGTCAGTGGAAGTGGTTCGTTCCCGCTACGGCCCGGTGAACCGCCCGGTGAAGGACTCTTCGAGGCGTTCTGTCTGCCCCGCATCGACCCGCGGGTGAATTGCGCAAGAACTTCGGGTCGCCTTCCCCGGCGACCAACGAACTCGGTTTTCCGGTACGGCGCGACCTGTAAGGGTCCCGATGCAGCTTGCGACCGCTGAGCCGCATATCACCGATCTGCGATATCCCTCGAGGTCCGGTACGAGGACGGCATCTGCGGGTCACCCACCGAGCGTTGTGGTGGGTGGCGTGTTCGGGTCTTCGGTGTTCACCCACCGCGCGGCGGATGAACTAGCGTCCAGTCGAACCCATCCCGGACCCGACCGCCGCCGATGCAGGTACCCCGCGGCCGAACCTAGTTACTTCGACCTGAAGAAGTCGGATCACGCCCGACGGGAGCCGCGGGTTGGTCGAATTGCTGGATCCGCGGACTGTTGGTCTTCCTCTGATCTCGCGTCAGCCGGCCAATGAGGCGATCTTGATCAGATTGTGGGTGAAGACTCCCTGCCCGGTCCAGGTTTTCGCTCCTTCGAGGTCGTCCAGCCGAGTTCGGTCCCAACCGTATCCGCGTTTCAGGGTGCTGATCCGGCCCTCGCAACCGGTTCGCCATTTCACGGTTCGACGGAACGCTCGCCGGTGTTCGACCTGTTGCCTGGCGGTGTCGTTGGTCGCGGTGAATGGCCCGCTTTGATCGAATTATTTGGCGCTCTGTCGCCTGCCGATTCGTCCCGGCACCCGCAACGACCTGCAGTGATGCCCACGGCTGCTCGCGTCGCCCCGCACGTCTGTTCGAAAAGAGCGCCATTTAGCGCGATCAAAGTGCGCCAAACAATTGGTTCTGGCACACATTTCGTGACCGATGACTCCTCAACGTGTCGGCCGAGAGGAAGACGGTTTGTTGAACCAGCGTCTAACGGCTGTGCTCAAGACCTCGATCCATGCCGAACCCACCTACCGGGAGGTAGGCGCGACGTGGGCCGCTGCGCTTAACGGAGCCGAACTGCCACCCGGATACAACCATTTACGGTTCGAGCGCGATCTAGGCTTCGGCTCCGACATTCTTGATGCCGCCGCCGCATGCGTGTTCGGCTGGCACATGCACCGAAATGCTGGCCTCGCCGTGCACCCGACTAGCTTAAAGGCCTCGGCCGGAACCACCGTCGTAATAGGAGTGGGACGAGGCCCTCTCCTACTGCCCATCCCATGCCGGGTGATCTGGTCACTTGAACTCAGGCACCATCGGTGTTGGCTCGGTCGGAGCGTGCTGAGGACCGGGAAGCGAAGGCCCTGCAGGACCACGGTGATCCCGGCAGGGATGAGACCGAGCAGATTCGGGACGCGGAGCGGATCGCTCAACAGCCGGACTTCTAGACTTGGTCCGCCGCGAGCCATAGGACGACCCCGCAGGACCGCCCCTGAACCACGCCGCCGCGACCGGCGGAGAAACACCTGTGGGTGTGCTGGGGGCCAGCGGTGTCCATGAGGAATCTGGGAGGGGTTCGTGACCGTACTCCTGGTGTCCTTGAAGTGTTGTATCTTGGCCGCCAACATGCTCGACATCGTCGGTGGATTAACGGGTTTTCCCGGGGGAATGAGATGGCCACGACCGATTACGATGCGCCGCGCCGCGCCACCGTAGAAGACGCCGATAGCGACGTCGATTCGCTGGAGGCGTTGGCCGCGACCCGCGCCGAGAAACAGTCACCACTGGCGGATGTCGACGAGGGTGACACTGATGATGCGGTGGACCTGCCGGGTGCTGAGCTCATCGGTGAGGAACTCACCATGCCGGTCCTGCCGAAACAGGCCAACGAGTTCACCTGCACGTCCTGCTTCCTGATGCAACACCGCAGCCGAATCGCCACGGCATCAGGAGCCGACCTGATCTGCATCGACTGCGCCTAACCCCGACCCGGACCGCGTTTGCGACGCCCCGGCGGAAGTGCCCGGGGCCGGTCGGCGCCGGTGAACCCGGCGGCCAAAAGACAACGAAAAACCCTACCGGAGGCAGAAAGCGTTGT
>JBBRVZ010000064.1:0-17901 GCA_038246445.1 Mycobacteriales bacterium | reverse complement strand
GCCACCGCCGGCGGACGCGCTTGCTCGGGCAGGACCATGGGTCACCTTTCCCGGTCGTGCGCACGCCAGGATGTCTGCGAAACACCGCCGACACCCGACGCGCGCGGACTCCCCGGCGGTGCATTGTCACCCGAAAGAGGCGTGGTTGGCCGAATCTGAGACGTGGTCGCCGTCACGGCTTGTCGCAACTGTCCGGCATGTCGCTGGGAACGCCGGCTCGCAGCGCCCCGGCCCGCATCGGACGAAGAATGGTTGGCTACCCGTCGACCGGCCAGGTCAAACAGCGTACCCAGTCTGCATCGTTCCTGAAAAGTTCTGCCGCACAGCGTCTTCGGCCTGTGTCACGATGGTCGCATGGCATCGATCGGATACACCCTGATGACCGAGCAAGCAGGTCCGAAGGACCTCGTCGCGCACGCCGTGTCGGAGCGGGCTGGCCGGGCGCGAACACCCGTCAGGCCAAGCTGGTGGAGGCGGTCAAGATCATCAACACGCTGTTCGACGGCGGCTACGTCCACTTCAAGGGCAAGCATTATCACGTGGACTCGGCGAAGTTGTGGGACCTCCCGGACCAGCAGTTGCCGATCTCGTGGGACGACGACGTGCAGGCCGCCACCAAGCGCGCCCACCAGTTGTTCCGCTGGAACGCCGCCGGCTGGAAGGTGAACGCCGAACTTCCGGGCACCGCCGCGTTCGACTCCGCGTCCAGCTTCGTCAAGCCGGATGACATCGCCGAGCAGATCCCCTGCGGCAACGACGTCCAGGCGGTCGTGGACGCCGCCAAGGAGTTCTTCGACGCCGGTTACACCGACCTGGCCCTGGTACAGATCGGCGGCGATCAGCAGGAAAGGTTCTTCGAAGCGGCCGACAGGCTGCTGCCCGCCCTCCGCGCCCTGCAACCGGCGGACTTCGCCGCCGCCGCACGCTGATTCCGGGGCCCCGATCGGCGGCCGGCCACGTCACCGAACCTCGGCTCGGCCCGCGCCGGTGTCAGTCAGACTGTGCCAAAGGAACAGCCGGCGGTGCGGTCGTCGGCGCAATCGTGCGGACCGGCGTCAGGGTCGCCCATCTCGGCACGCTCCTCCGCGTCCCGCTGGATCAGTTCCTGCACGCCGTGCCGCGCCCACCGATCGACCCCTTGGGGGGCGTCACTCCGGGGTACCCGTTGGCCCTCTCGGATGGGGTCGGTCATCGTCTCTCACCTCCAGCACATGCAGTGCCCACAACGAGCCGGATCAGACTGGGCCGGATCAGACAGGGCCGGATCAGACAAGGCCGGATCAGACAGGGCCGAATCAGACAGGGCCGAATCAGACAGGGCCGAATCAGACAGCGCCCGGCCGGCCGTGGCATACCTTGTACTTCTTGCCTGATCCGCAGGGGCAGGGCGCGTTCCGTCCCGGCTCCTTGGCGCCCGTCGCGGTCGCCGCACCGTGACCCGATGGCGCGGGGTTGCCACGCCGGGTCTCGGTGCCACCGTTGTCTCGCGGCCCGCTGTAGGTCAGCGGCGCGGCGGTTGCCGGCCCGCCGAGCCCCTTCGCCCGCAGGGCGCCGGCGCCGCTCGCCGGTGCACCGACCCTCGTAGCCTTCTGATCCGTGGGCAGCACCTCGGCCGGCCGCACCCTCCGCCGGACCGGCGCCGGCGCCGCGGCCGGCGCGGACTCGGCGGCCGGGGCCGGTGCGGAAGGGCGCAGACCGTTGGAGCCGCCTGCCAGCGCGGTCGCGGCCGCGGACGCCGCGGTGACCGCGGGCGCGCCGTTGCCGTCCGCCGCCGACGCTCCGGCAGGCTCGCCGGCCGGAACCACCTGCACCTGCAGGTTGTAGAGGAACCCGACCGACTCCTCCTTCAGCGAGTCCAGCATCGCTGCGAACATGTCGAAGCCTTCCCGCTGATACTCGACCAGCGGGTCGCGCTGCGCCATCGCGCGCAGGCCGATGCCCTCCTTGAGGTAGTCCATCTCGTAGAGGTGCTCGCGCCACTTCCGGTCGAGCACTGACAGCACGACGCGTCGCTCGAGCTCACGGGTGATCGGCGGGGTGAGCGCCTCTTCCCGTGCCTTCCACGCCCGTGTGGCGTCGGTGAGCACTGCCTGCTTCAACGAAGAGCGGGTCAGGTCACCGTGCTCGGCGGCGATGGACTGCGGCGTCACCGATATCGGGTACAGCGTCTTCAATGCGGTCCACAGCGTGTCGGTGTCCCAGTCCTCTGCGTAGCCCTGGGCGGAGGCCCCGTCGACGTACGCGGTGATCACGTCGGTGATCATGTTCTGCACCTGCTGATGAAGGTCCTCGCCGTCCAGGACCCTGCGGCGCTCCTCGTAGATGACCGCGCGCTGCTTGTTCATCACCTCGTCGTACTTCAGTACGTTCTTGCGGATCTCGAAGTTCTGCTGCTCGACCTGCGTCTGTGCGCTCCTGATCGCCTTGGAGACGAAGTTGTGCTCGATCGGGACGTCGTCGGGCATCCGCAACCGGGTCATCAGCATCTCGACGGTGCCGCCGCCGACCCGACGCATCAGATCGTCACCGAGTGAGAGGTAGAACCGGGACTCACCGGGATCACCCTGCCGCCCGGACCGTCCACGCAACTGGTTGTCGATCCGCCTCGACTCGTGCCGCTCCGTTCCCAGGACGTAGAGACCGCCTGCGTCCCTGACCTTCTCGGCCTCGGCCGCGCTGCGCTTCTTGGCCTCCTCGACAGCCTCGACCCACCCCGCTTCGTAGTCATCGGGCGTCTCGGTCGGGGTCAGGCCCTTGGCCCGCAGATCCAGATCAGCGCTGAAGTCGACGTTGCCGCCGAGGATGATGTCGGTACCGCGACCGGCCATGTTGGTGGCCACGGTGACGGCGCCGGCGCGGCCCGCCTGGGCGATGATCGCGGCTTCCCGGGCATGGTTCTTGGCGTTGAGCACCTCGTGCGGCACACCGGCACGCAACAGCAGCTTGCTCAACAGTTCCGATTTCTCTACCGACGCCGTGCCGACCAGCACCGGCTGGCCCTTTTCGTGCCGTTCGGCGAGGTCGGTGACGACGGCGTCGAACTTGGCGTCCTCCGTCTTGTAGATCAGGTCCGCCTCGTCCAGCCGTACGAGCGGCCTGTTGGACGGAATCGGGACGACGCCCAGCTTGTAGGTCTGGTGCAGTTCGGCCGCCTCGGTCTGGGCGGTGCCCGTCATGCCCGACAGCTTCTCGTACAACCGGAAGTAGTTCTGCAGCGTGATCGTGGCCAGCGTCTGGTTTTCCGCCTTGATCTCGACGCCTTCCTTCGCCTCGATCGCCTGGTGCATTCCCTCGTTGTAGCGACGGCCGTGCAGCACCCGGCCGGTGAACTCATCGACGATCAACACCTCGCCGGAGACGACGATGTAATCGCGGTCCTTCTTGTACAGCTCCTTGGCCTTGAGCGCGTTGTTGAGGAATCCGACCAGCGGGGTGTTCACCGACTCGTACAGATTCTCGATGCCGAGCGCCTGCTCGACCTTCGCGACGCCCTCTTCGCTGACCCCGACCGTCCGCTTGGACTCGTCCACCTCGTAGTCGCCGCCGACCCCTCCCTCGCCGCCCTTGTGCAACCGGGGCACCAGGCGGGCGAATTCCGAGTACCACTTGGAGGACTGGTCGGCCGGGCCGGAGATGATCAGCGGCGTTCTGGCCTCGTCGATCAGGATGGAGTCGACCTCGTCGACGATCCCGTAGAAGTGCCCGCGCTGCACCAGGTCGTTCTTGGACCAGGCCATGTTGTCGCGCAGATAGTCGAAGCCGAATTCGTTGTTGGTGCCGTAGGTGATGTCCGCGCCGTAGGCGGCGCGGCGAACCTCGGGGGTCTGCTGCGACAGGATGACGTCGACGTTCAGCCCGAGGAACCGGTGCACCCGGCCCATCCATTCGCTGTCCCGCTGGGCGAGGTAGTCGTTGACGGTGACGACGTGCACGCCCTTGCCCTCGAGCGCGTTCAGGTAGGCCGGCAGGGTGGACACCAGGGTCTTGCCCTCGCCGGTCTTCATCTCCGCGATGTCGCCCAGGTGCATCGCTGCGCCGCCCATCAGCTGGACGTCGAAATGACGCTGGCCCAGGGTCCGCTTGGCGCCCTCCCGGACCACCGCGAACGCCTCGACGAGGATGTCGTCGGTGCTCTCCCCCTTGCCGAGGCGTTCCTTGAACAACGGGGTCTGCCCGCGCAGCTCGTCATCGGACATCGCGGTGTAATCACTCTCGATGTGATTGATGTGGTTCGCGATCGTGCGCAGGCGCTTAAGTGTTTTCGCCTCGCCGACGCGGAGCAGTCTGCCAAGAACCACGTGTTTCACCCTCGGTTATATCGTGCCCACCGCTGGTCGCGGTGGGGCCAGCTGGGACGACAGCAGAACACCGCACGCCGAATCGGCATCTACTGTGCCAACCCCTTCGACGCAGTCGCCCGGGCTCGGTGTTGGGCCCAGCGGTAACCATGGTAGGCGCACGGCACGGGACGCGGGCGTTCTGCGTGCGCCGCCGCCCGCTCACGTCGGCACCGCCGCGGCGCGACGCGATGACGGCGATCGGCGACGTCCGGTGCCTCGCGCCACCCGCGAGAACGGGTCAGGTCGGCCGTTGAAGCGCTACGTCAACCGCAGCAGCCCGTAGTCGAAGCCCTTGCGCCGGTACACCACCGACGCCAGTTGGGTGTCGGCGTCGTTGAACAGGTAGAAATCGTGTCCGACGAGCTCCATCTGGAACAGCGCCTGGTCGACGGTGATCGGGTCGCCGGGATGGTCCTTGATCCTGACGATCCTGCCGGGACCCTCGTCGGCGGCGGTCGCCCACCGGTCCTCGAATACTTCGTCGTCGTCGGCGGCGATACCGTCCCCGCGGGTGAAGCCCCGATCGACGTCCGGTTGATCGGCAACCCCGTCCAGCACGGCGGTCGAGGTGGCGGCGTATCCGGTGGCCAGCGCCGAATCCGCGAGAAGTTCGTCGGGTGTACTGGCGACGGCGGCGATCGGGGTCCGCCCGTGCTGGCGGTCGTGTCGGCGGTCGGCGGAGCGGCGGAGTCTGTTCTCGAGCTTGGTGACGGCCGCGTCGAGGGCGGCGTAGAAATTCTCGGCGCTGGCCTCGGCGCGGATCGCCGGACCCCGGCTGGCAAGGGTGATCTGCACGCGTTGACAGGTCTTGGACTGACGTCGGTTGGTCTCGTGAGACAGCTCGACATCCACCCGAATGATCTTCGGGTCGTACCGCTCGCTGCGATTGATCTTGTCCGCGACGAGCACGCGAAAGTGCTCGGGAACCTCCACGTTCCGGCCCTTGACGACGATGTCCACCAGTCCTCCTTCTCTCGCAGGGGACCAGTCCCCCGCAGGCGCGCGCCGGGTACTCATGTGTCCCGAACAGCCTGTCCCGAACAGCCGGTACGCGTCCGGGGCTACCCGGGGATGACTCCGAACCTACCTTCCGACACAAACGCCACGAGCGCGGGCCTCCTGCTACGTCAGGTAATATTCCGATCACGGTTCGTGACAGGGGAGGTGACCGATGTCCGGTTGGGCGATCCTGCTGGTCGGTGTCGTGCTGTGCTTCCTCGGCGTCGGATCGATGCACGTCGCGATCCTCGCGTCGGGCTTCGGCCTCGGCTGGGTGCTGGCCGATGTCTTCGGCGCCTCGGCCGGGACCGCGCTGATCGTCGCGGCCGCCGGGGCGGCGATCTCGTGGGTCCTGGTGACGCTGGTTTTCAAGGTGGCCGCGTTCTTCGTCGGCGTCATCACCGGTTCGCTGATTGGGGCGCGCGTCGCCGCCGTGCTGACCGCAGGCGAATCGAACATCGCCGTCACGGTTGTCCTGGTCGTCGCCATCGCCGTCGCGTTCGGCTTCCTGGCGGACCGGTACCGCCGCAGGGTGTTGCTGTGGACGACCGCCATCGGCGGCGCCGGGCTGATGCTGGGCGCGCTCGGCCTCATCGCACCCAGCACCCTGGGATTCCTGCGCGATCCCGCGGCCGGTGTCGAGCAGGTGACCAGCACGCTGCTCTGGATCGGGCTCGCCGCGGGCGGGTGGATCGTCCAGCGGGCCCTGTTCCCGAGAGCGCTGCGCGAAGAGCGCCGGATCGCCGCCTGATCGGACCTTCGCGCACCCGAACTCAGCGCGCAGCAACCCACCCCGGCACCGAAGCGAGCACCAGAACCAGTTCCACCCGGACGCCGGCTTCGGCCAGCACCCGGCAGGCGGCTGTCGCGGTCGCGCCGGTGGTCAGCACGTCGTCGACCTGGGCGACGCGGCTGCCCGTCGGCGGCGCCGCCGACGGACGCCAGCGGACCCGGTCGGCGAGGTTGGCCCGCCGTCCCGCACTGTCCAGTCCCACCGAATCACGCGCCGAACGCACGGTGTAGAGGCAGGGCGCCACCCCGGCGCGACCCCCGCGGCCGGCCACCAGCCGGGCGGCGGCGCGGGCCATCGCCGTGACCGGATCACCGCCACGCCGACGCGCCGCCGAACGCCGGCTGGGGGCCGGGACGAACCAGATGTCCCCCGGCAGCAGACTGAGCCGGTCCAGCCTGATGGCCGCCTCGCCGAATGCCACGCCCAGCAGCCCCGGCAGCTCACGGCGGCCGCGTTCCTTACCGGCCAGGATCGCGGCCCGCACCGGTCCGGTGTAGCGGGCCAACCCCCAGGCCGGTGCCGAACCTGATGCGGCATCGACGCTCTCGGGTAGCAGGATCCGGCGCGGGCGGCCGCCCAGGGTCGCGGCGCATCCGTCACACCAGGGACCCACCCCGCCGCATCCGGGACAGGGCCGCGGCAGCACGAGCTCCAACGCCGCCGACGCGCCGAGCCGGATCCGCGACCACCGCACCGCGGTCACGGGAATGCCTGCGGGTTCGGCTCGGACGGCACGGGACCACCGTGACCTGCCAACCGGACGCGGTCAACGGCGTTCGCCGGATTGTGGACAGCTCAACCGGTGGCGCGTCGGACCAGTGCGAGCAGCGCACGGGCGTACGCCTGCGCCGCGTCCGATCCCCAATAGGCGACCGTGTCGTGCTCCGCCTCGCCCGGCATGACCGACGTCACCCGGTACCCCTGCTCGATCCGCTCCAGGGACCGGAAGGACGACCCGAGCAGCCCCCGCAGCTGATCCTCGCGGGGCAACCACAGGGCCCCGGAGGCCTCCGTCGCGTCCAGCGCCCATTCGGTGGTGCCGTTGAAGCCCAGGACGGTCCCGGTCTGGGACTCGTGGGCCTCCACCACCATGTCGCTGAGGGTGAACACCTCGTCGTCGAAGGCGCCTGTCTGCAGGGTGAACCGGTCACCCGTAGCCGGGTGCCATACGAGACCGGCGGCCTTGAGTGCACCGGCGAGTTCGACCGAGATCATCGGTGGATCATGCCCTCTCCGGCCGGTCACCCACCCACGGCCTCCGCTGAACGGCGGGGTCGGGCGGCCGAAACGCCGATCGTCAGCTGGGGTAGAACGGCGACGACCCGTTGAGGAACGGTTCGCTGGGCAGTGGCGACTGCCATTGCCCGTCGGTCTGCGACCCGACCAGCTGCCAGACCCGCCCACCGAAGGTGATCAGCAGGGGCTGACCCACAGTGACCGCAAGCCCGTCGATGTCGCCGAAGATTCCTTGATCGGTGAGTTTTCTGGATTCGAAGCCATCGATCGACACGTCCCACAGGCTCCGGTAGGTGTTCAGCGAGGTCGATGCTGCCACCAGCAGCTCGCGCGAATTGCTGAAGCTGACCGGGCCGACCTGCAGCAGGTCTGGCCGCACCACCGCCAGCTGGCTGATCTGCAACGGGGTCTGCGCCGCAGCCTGCGCCGCTGGATCGTAGGTGGCCGGTGCGTCGTTGCCGGCCGGTGTCGCGGTCAGCACCCCGAGATATAGCCGCTGACCTGCCACGATTGCCACCCGCACACCGTCCGGTGAGAGCGCCAGTGCGGTCACCGGTCCCTTGCCGGCGAGTTGCGCCGACCCCACCCGCTGCCGGCTGGGATTGGCCGACGACGAGACCCGGTACACCTCGGGCTTGGTGGCGCCGTTCTGCACGACCCACGCCTCGTCACCGGCCCGGGTGAAGCTCGGCGCGGTGAGGGTGTCCGCCTTCAGCACCGGGTCGGCGCGGTTGCTCGCCGGGGGCAGGGTCATCAGCAGGTCCTGACCACCTCCGGGGTCGGCGGCGACGGCCGCGATCGCGCCGGTCGCCGACGACTGCGCGGCCGACCGCACCTGCACCGACCCCGCGCCCAGCGGGCCGGGCACGGGGGTGCCGTCGAGCAGACCGATGACCGCGCCGTCTGTGCGCACGTAGAACGGGTCCGATGCGACCTGACCGGTACCGGCGAGCCGGTCCGGATCGAACGCGGTGACCGTGTTGATCGTGTAAACCGGCTGCGCCGGGTCCAGCGGTTCACCGTCGAGGGTGATCGCGATACGCGGGGAGGTCGGCGACAACGTCCACACCAGCTGCGCGGCGAGCGCCCGCCTGGCCTGCGGTGTCGAGACATCGACCCCGGTGAGGTCGACCTGCAGGACCCCTTCGGAATCCGTCGACGGGTTCGATCGGAGGGCGGATCTGGCGGTGAAACTGGAGCTGACCGCATCCGTCAGCCGGCTGTTCGGTCCGCGGAACAGCATGGTGATCAACCGGTTCGCCCGGTTGGCGGGCGTCTGGCCGATGACGACATGCCTGACGTCGGGTACCACCACGGTCCCGGAACGATCAAGGAAGTACAGCACCCGCTGACGGAAAGCCGTTCCGAACTCCGAACGCGTCACCAGCAACTCCGGCGGTGGGTCACTGATCCGCCATTGGCCGTCCACCTGCACCACGGTCAGCGCCCGAGTGTAGGGGTCGTCGGCGGCGGGTTGGTAGGCGCGGTCCGTGTCGAGGTGCCCGGACCTCACCCCACTGAGGGTGACCACACCCGGGTCAGCCCGGGTCACGTCGGTCCGGTAGCCGTCACGCAGAATCACCACCGGCAGTTCGGTGGGCTGCCAGGACGCCTTGACCCCCGGTGCGAGGTACTGCCGCGCCGCGGCGAAACTCGAACCCGAAGCGGTGTCCAGGTCCGGCCGCGCGCTGGCCGCGATGAACCCGCGGACGATCTGGTCGGGTTGCTGACCGGGCGTCGGGGCGGCCGGGGCGAGCGGGGCGATCTGCTCGGCGATCTGGGTGACGTCCACTGCCGCGCTGGCACCGGGCACGCCGGAGCAGCCGGCGGCGAGCAGCAGCACCCCACAGAGCATGGCGGCCAGTGAACGCCCTCTCACGGCCGGACTCCCGCAGTGCTGGAGCTGGACCGGGGGGTGCCGGCCGGCTCGCCGGCCGCCTGGTCGGGCGAGGACAGTGCCGCACTGCCGCCTGCCGACGGCACCGAGGCAGGATGCAGGGCCTCGTCGTTGGGCGCGGCCTTGAGGGTGCCGTCCTCGACCATCATGCGCACCCCCTCCGGGATCGCGCCGGCAGCAATCGAACCGATCGGAACGCCGGCGGGCAGCGGCGAATCGGGTCCGGCGACCGAGCCGGCGCGCAGCGGCAGCGGCGACTGGGTGATCAGGCCCCCATGCTGGCGCGGCAACGTCAGGCGGAACCGAGCGCCTTCCCCCGGCGCGCCGGAGGCCTGCAGCCAGCCGCCGTGCAACCGGGCGTCCTCCAGCGAGATGGCCAGACCCAGACCGGTACCGCCGGTCTGCCGCTGCCGGGACGGGTCGGCCCGCCAGAATCTGTTGAACACCAGCCCGGCCTCGCCGGGGCGGAGCCCGACGCCGTGGTCGGTGACGGTAATGGCGAGCACATCCTCATCGGCGGCGAGTTCGAGTTCCACGGGCTTGCCGTCGGCGTGATCGATGGCGTTGTAGATGAGGTTGCGCAGGATGCGATCCACCCGCCGGCTGTCGATCTCGGCCACGACAGGCACCGGGGGCACCGAGGTGATCACCGGTACGCCGACGTGCTCGGCCAGCGGTGTGGCCGCCGCGATGCTGTCGGTGATGCTGGAGCGGATGTCGATCGGCTCGGCGTTGAGTTCCGCCATACCGGCGTCGTAGCGGCTGATCTCGAGCAGGTCGGCCAGGAGCGTCTCGAACCGGTCGAGCTCGTCGACCAGCAGTTCGGTGGACCGCGACAGATGCGGCGGCAGGTCCACCCGGCTCTCGTACAGGACGTCGGCGGCCATCCGCACCGTGGTCAGCGGTGTGCGGAGCTCGTGCGAGACGTCGGAGGTGAAGCGACGCTGCAGCTTTCCGAACTCCTCCAGCTGCCGGATCTGCACCCTGATCGCCTCGGCCATCCCGTTGAACGAGTTGGCCAGCGTGACCAGCTCGGTGGCGCCACTGACGGGCATCCGCTCCGCCAGGTCACCGCCTGCGAGCTTGCGGGCACTGAACGCGGCCCGCCGGACCGGCCGGACGACCTGCGCTGCAACCAATGTCGAGATCAGGGCGAGCGCCAGCGCGAGCGCGATGCCGCCGACCAGCAGGGTCCGCTGGACCACCTGGACCGTGCCGAGCTCGCCGGCCAGCGGGAAGATCAGGTAGACCTCGAAGGCGTCCGTACTCGTCGGCGCGGGGCTACCGACCACCAGCGCCGGGATGGACTGCCCGTTGCGGATGATCGTCGTGTACTGGTAGGCGATCTGGCCCTGCGCGATGCGCGCGCGCAGCTCGGCAGGCACATCCTCGGTCGGCTGCTGGATCGCGACGTCGACCTCCGCGCCGATCCGGCTGGGCACCACGACCGGCTCGAAGACGCCGGCCGTCGACCCCTTGGCGTCGGACGAGCCGTCCGCCCGGCCGATCTCCGACAGGGCCAGCCGCAGTTGCTCCCGCAGTGAGCTCGGGTCGGAGTCGGCGCCGGACAGGCTGGCCTGCACTGTCTGGCGCGCGCTGTCGATCTCGGCGGTCGCCGCGTCGATCTTCGAGCGCAGCAGCCCATTGGTGATCTGCTGCTGCAGGATCAGGCCCAGGGTGAACATGACGACGGTGGACAGTGCCAGCGTCAGCACCACGACCCGGACGAGCAGCGATCTGCTCAGGTAGACGATCCGGGCACGAAGCCGACGGAGCGGCGATCCACCGGCCGGCGATGCGGAGGCGCCGGCCGCTGCTGGCGCCGGCACCGCCGTCACGAGGTGCCGGCCCGGTAACCCACGCCACGGACCGTGACCACCACCTCGGGGTGCTCGGGGTCCTTCTCGATCTTGGAACGCAGCCGCTGCACGTGTACGTTCACCAGCCGCGTGTCGGCGGCATGCCGGTAGCCCCACACCTGCTCCAGCAGCACCTCCCTGGTGAACACCTGCCTGGGCTTGCGGGCCAGCGCGACCAAGAGATCGAACTCCAGCGGCGTCAGCAAGATGGGTGCGCCGTCGCGCGTCACCTGATGTCCCGGTACGTCGATCTCCACGTCCGCCACCCGCAACCGTTCGGCGGTGCCGACATCGGCGCGCCGGAGCCGGGCGCGGATCCGGGCGGTCAGCTCCTTGGGCTTGAACGGCTTCATGACGTAATCGTCGGCACCCGACTCGAGGCCGAGGACGACGTCCACGGTGTCGGTCTTGGCGGTCAGCATGATGATCGGGATCCCCGACTCCGACCTGATCTCCTTGCAGACGTCCAGCCCGGACACCCCGGGCAGCATCAGGTCCAGCAGCACCAGATCGGGATGCACCTCACGGAACACGTCGAGCGCGCGGGATCCATCCCGTACCACAGCGGTATCGAAGCCCTCCCCGCGCAACACGATGGTCAGCATCTCGGCCAGGGCGGGGTCGTCGTCGACTACCAGCACACGCGCTCTCATGACGTCCATGGTGACACCCCGCACACGCTGACGACGTTCCAGCGCGCTGACGTGTACCGGCGGAGTCGGGCTGGGGCCTGTTGATCGGGACCGAACCACCCGATCGGGGAGCGGGGCCGACCGCTGCACCGCTCGGCGTGCGCGGCTTGGTCGGCCGACATCGGGAACCTCCATGGGACCATGACCGGGTGAGCGTGCAGCGATATCCCGGCCCGGAGCAGTACGGCCCTCCCCAGGGGTGGCAGAGCCCGGGGCCGGTCCCGCTGCGGCCGATGCCCGTCGGCGAGATTCTCGGGCTCGGGTGGGGGGTGGTGCGCCGCTCCTTCGTTCCGCTGGTCGTGGCCGCGGTCGCGGTGGCGGCCCTGTCGGCTGCCGTGACCATCGGCACCTTGGCCGTGACCGGTTCGCTGCGGAGCTACGCGGACGCCGCATGGGTCGATGACGTCCTGCGCGGCGGCGCTACGACCGTTCCGTCCGGAATCCTCGTCGCCACGTTCCTCGGCCTGGTCGTGTCGACCAGCGGCGGACCGGTGATTGCCGGCCTGGCCGCCGCCGTGGCCGGTGCGCAGGCACTGGGCCATCACGGCCGCGGCGCCGTCGCCGAGCGACTCGCGGGCCGCTGGCCGATGCTGCTGGGCACCGCCGTGATCGTCGGGGTCCTGGTCACCGGCGGCCTCGTCGTGCTGATCGTGCCAGGTGTGCTCGCGTACCTGATCCTGGTGTTCGCCGGACCCGCCGTGGTGATGGAGCGTGGCTCGATCGGCGACGCGCTCCGCCGCAGCGCCACGTTGACCCGCGGGCATCGCGGCCGGATCCTCGGTGCGGCGGCGGTCACCCTGATCGCCGGGGCGGTGGCGAGCGCGATCGTGTCCTCGTTGGCCGGCTACGTGGTGGGTGGAACCAGCCCGGTCACCGCACTGCTGGTCACCCAGGTCGTCGCCGTGCTGGTCGGCGGCATCGCCGGCGCCTGGACGGGCGCGGTCTTCGCGCTGCTCTACATCGACGTCCGGATCCGGACCGAGCAGTTGGACCGGGCACTGTGGGCGGCGGCGGAACGTTCGCGCGTCAGTCCCCCAGATCTGACGGCGGGCTGATCGAGCCGTCCCGGTCCGGGATCAGCACCGTCCACCGCGACAGGTACTCCCCCGCGGCGAGTTGCCGATACATGGCCCCGGTCCGCCGTTGCAGGTCGGCGTCGGCCTCGAACCGGTCCAGCGCGCGGTCCCGATCGGCGGCCGCACGACCACGCGCCCGCTCCGCCGCCACCTCCAGCGGGGTGGCCAGCAGAATCTGCCGGTCCGGCAGCGGAACGCCGAAGCGCTCGACCTCGAGCTCGCGGACCCAGTCGGGGAAGTCCGTGTCGGCCTCGGGAGCACCGAGCCGGGCGGAACCGTACGCCGCGTTCGAGGCGACATACCGGTCCAGCAGGACGATGTCGTGGCCGGCCAGCAGGTCCCTGATCTCGGGGCCGGCGGCCCGGCGGTCCAGTGCGAACAGCAGCGCGGGCCCGTAGACCGAATCCGAGAGGTCGCCGAGCCGCCCGTACAGCGCGTCCCGGACCAGATCCGCATGGACGTCCCGGCCGTAGCGGGGGAACGCCATCGTCGCGACGGTTCGGCCCGCTGCCCGCCATCGGGACGCCAGAGCATCGGTCAGAGTGCGTTTGCCCGACCCGTCCAGTCCTTCGAGAACGATCAGCCGGCCCACGACGCAGCACCCTACGGCGACCGGACAACTTGTCACTACATCGGTACGCCGTGTCACTAGTCAGCGCGTCGGGCTGGTGGCACAGTGTTCGCGTGACGACGACTAAGAAGCCTGCCGAGAAGACCTTCCTCGGCCAGCCACGTCAGCTGGCAACGCTGTTCTCGGTCGAGATGTGGGAACGGTTCTCGTTCTACGGCATGCAGGGCATTCTGCTGATCTACCTGTACTACACCGTTGCGCAGGGCGGCCTCGGGCTGGACCGGGTGGCGGCCACCAGCATCGTCGGTGCCTACGGCGGGCTCGTCTACCTCTCGACCATCCTGGGAGCCTGGCTCGCCGACCGGATCCTGGGCGCGGAACGGACGCTGTTCCTCGCCGCCGTCCTGGTGATGTGCGGGCACATCGCGTTGTCGCTCATCCCGGGCCTGCTGGGTGTCGGTGTCGGACTGGTGCTGATCGCCTTCGGCAGCGGCGGGGTCAAGGCCAATGCCACCTCGCTCGTCGGCACCCTCTACGCACCCGAGGATCCACGGCGGGACGCCGGCTTCTCCATCTACTACTTCGGCATCAACCTGGGCGCGTTCCTCGGTCCGCTGCTGACCGGGTTGCTGCAAACCACCAAGGGCTTCCACTGGGGCTTCGGGCTGGCGGCGGTCGGTATGGCCATCGGCCTGACGGTCTACTCGATCGGACGCAAGAACCTGCCGCCGAGTTCCAACGAGATCCCCAACCCGCTGCCCGCCAACCGACGCTCGCTGGTGATCGGTGCCGCGGTCGCCCTGGTGGTCATCATCACGCTGCTGTCGATCACCGGGGTGCTGACCGCCGATCGGCTGGCCACGATCGTCGTGGTGATCACGGTGGCGTCCGCGATCATCTACTTCGCGGTCATCCTGTCCAGCAAGAAGATCACCCCGATCGAGCGGCGGCGGGTGTACTCGTTCATCCCGATGTTCATCGTGAGCGCCGTGTTCTGGTCGCTCTACCAGCAGCAGTTCACCGTCGTCACCGAGTACTCCGACAAGCAACTCAACCGGGAGATCTTCGGCTGGGAGATGCCGGTCAGCTGGGTGCAATCGATCAACCCGGTGTTCGTGATGATCCTGTCCCTGGTCTTCGCCGAGATCTGGACCAAGCTCGGGAACCGTCAGCCTCCGACGCCGTACAAATTCGCCGCCGGCGTGATCGTGATGGGCATCGCGTTCCTGCTGTTCATCCCGATGGCCAGCACGGTGCCCAACAGCGCGCCGCTGTGGGGGCTGATCGGCGTGCTGTTCGTGTTCACCGTCGCGGAGTTGTTGATCTCACCGGTGAGCCTGTCGCTGGCCACCAGGCTCGCGCCCGAGGTATTCCGCACCCAGATGGTGGCCCTGCTGTTCCTGTCCATCGCATTGGGCACCGCGATGGCGGGTGTCCTCGCCGAGTTCTACTCGGACGAGAACCAGGTGGCCTACTTCGGGGTCCTCGGCGGGATCGCCATCCTGGTGGGCATCGTGCTGATCCTCGTGACGCAGCCGATCCGCGGGCTGATGAGCGGGGTGCGCTGATTTCGGCGACCTGACATTGCGTTGACCCGGCTCGCCTTCCGTTTGCCCCCCGCTACCGAAGTGACGGGAGCAGCTCGTGTTGGATGACGCCATGACCTCTGCCAACTCGAGCAAGCCCGTCATCGAATTCCCCAACGGCGAGCCCCCCAGCACCCTGAAGATCGAGGAAATCACGGTCGGAGACGGTGCCGAGGCCAAGCCCGGCGGCACCGTCCGCGTCCACTACCTCGGCGTTGACTTCGCGTCCGGCGAGGAATTCGACTCGTCGTGGGGGCGGGGTGAGTCGATCGAGTTCCCGTTGCGCGGTTTGATCAAGGGCTGGCAGGACGGCATTCCGGGGATGAAGGTCGGCGGTCGGCGGCAGCTGACGATCCCGCCGGAGCTGGCCTACGGCCCGGCGGGCGGCGGTCATCGGCTCAGCGGCCAGACGCTGATCTTCGTGATCGATCTGCTCGACGCTCGCTGACGCGCGGCGGGCCGCGCACGCGCGTCCGACGCTGGACAGCATCAACCGCGGGCGGCACGACGACTGGGCGCGCGGACCGCGAGCGCGTGATCGGCCTACTCGGGCAGGCCGCCGATCCCGACGCCACCCACCAGCAACCTCAGTACCGGTAGTGGTCGGGCTTGTAGGGGCCTTCGACGTCAACGCCGATGTACTCGGCCTGATCCTTGGTCAGCTTGGTGAGCTCTCCGCCGAGCGCCTCGACATGGATCCGGGCGACCTTCTCGTCCAGGTGCTTGGGGAGCCGGTAGACCTCCTTGTCCCACTCGTCGGGCTTGGTGAACAGCTCGATCTGGGCGATGACCTGGTTGGAGAACGACGCGCTCATCACGAACGACGGGTGCCCGGTCGCATTGCCCAGGTTCAGCAGCCGACCCTCGGACAGCACGATGACGGTGTGCCCGTCCTGGAAGCGCCACTCGTCCACCTGCGGCTTGATCTCGATGCGTGACGCACCCGAACGGGCCAGCCCCGCCATGTCGATCTCGTTGTCGAAGTGGCCGATGTTGCCCAGGATCGCCTGGTGCTTCATCCGGCGCATGTGGTCGACACCGATGATGTCCTTGTTGCCGGTCGTGGTGATGATGAGGTCGGCGCGTTCAATCGCCTTGTCGACGGTCGTCACCTCGTAGCCGTCCATCAACGCCTGTAACGCGCAGATCGGGTCGGCCTCGGCGACGATCACCCGGGCGCCCTGACCGCGCAGCGACTCCGCCGATCCCTTGCCGACATCGCCGTATCCGGCGACGAGTGCGACCTTGCCGCCGATCAGCACGTCGGTCGCCCGGTTGATGCCGTCGACCAGCGAGTGACGGACACCGTACTTGTTGTCGAACTTGCTCTTGGTGACCGCGTCGTTGACATTGATCGCCGGAAACAGCAGCTCGCCGGCAGCCGCCAGCTGGTAGAGCCGGTTGACACCGGTGGTCGTCTCCTCGGTGACCCCGAGGATCGCGGGCGATGTCCGGGTCCAGTACTGCGCATCGTCGGCAAGCGACGCACGCAGCAGGGCGAGGACGGCCGCGTACTCCTCCGTATATGCGGCGTCATCTTCCTCGACGGTGGGCACCACACCGGCCTTCTCGAACTGCACACCCTTGTGGATCAGCAGCGTCGCGTCGCCGCCGTCGTCCAGAATCATGTTCGGGCCCTGCGCCGTGCCGTCTTCCGCGGCGGGCCAGCGCAACATGTTGTCCGTGCACCACCAGTACTCGGGCAGTGTCTCGCCCTTCCAGGCGAAGACCGGCACCCCGGCAGGCGCTTCGGGCGTGCCATACCGGCCGACCGCTACCGCGGCGGCGGCGTGGTCCTGGGTGGAGAAGATGTTGCAGGAGCACCAGCGGACGTCCGCGCCGAGGTCGACGAGGGTCTCGATCAGCACCGCGGTCTGCACGGTCATGTGCAGCGAGCCGGAAATCCGGGCGCCGGCCAGCGGCCTTACCTCGGAGTATTCCCGGCGCAGCGCCATCATGCCGGGCATCTCGTGCTCGGCGAGAGTGATCTCCTTCCGACCGAATTCGGCCAGCGAGAGATCGGCGACCTTGAAGTCGAGGTCGCCGAAGCGGTCGACGGTCAGTTCGGTCGAGGGCAGAGTTGATGCGGACAAATGGTGCTCCTCAGGGCTTGACAGCGCCGCGGTGGTGCGGTCGCAGGGGCCGGACTCGGGTTCCACCCTGCACCGGACGCCCCTGCGGGGCGTGCATGTCAGTGCTCAGGATACCGGGCCGGGCGCCGCCGACACAGCACGTCCCAGCAAATTCCGCCACACCCGGAACCTGCGGTCCTGGCGCGCAGGGCGCCAGAATGAACGACACCGCGCAGAGCACCGCGATTGCCACGAGACCGCCAGCAGGTCGCTGACCAGGACAAAGCTGTTGGCGACGGGAGGGCGTGCATCGATCGCCGACGTTGAGGCTGACAACGGATGCGGTGTGTTCGTCGACGCTGTAATGGGCGTCAGTCGCGGATCGGGCCAGACGGTCACCATCGGTGACCACGACGGTGTGGCCGGTCCGGCCGGCGGCCTGGACGTCATGGGCAGGCGCGTACAAGTGAAACCGGAGTACCTCGAGAACTGCGTGGAGTCGGTGCAGAAGCTGGTCGACCAGCCGAGCTATGGGAGCTCATCGCTCCCCAGGTCCAGGCCCAGGCCCAGGCCCAGGCGTGGGGCAGGATCGCCCAGATCACCAGCGCCATGCCGTAGGGCTCGCCGGTGTGTGTTCGCTCCTGCTCACTCAGATGCGCCACGAGCACGACAACCGCTTTGGAAATACTTCCCGGCGGCGTTCGACGTTGGCGGGTCCGAACGAACGCCACAGGTGATCGCGCCAGCGGAAACGGCCGAACGTCCACTGTCGGATTACCG
>JBBRVZ010000063.1:0-18712 GCA_038246445.1 Mycobacteriales bacterium | reverse complement strand
CGACCATCAGGTAGAGCTGACGATCGCCGACACCGGCGACGGGCCGGTCGTGAGCCTGGGCGGATCCGGCTACGGGTTGTCCGGGATGGCCGAGCGGGTGCACGCCGTCGGCGGCAGCATGGACAGCGCTGCGTTGACCGGAAAGGGGTTCCGGGTCCACGTCACCGTGCCGACAGCCGGTCAGCTCCCGGCGGCCCGCGATCGTTGACAGGTTGATGACCTCCAGAACTGCAGTAAAGAAAACGGATCGGGGAATCGGTGATTGGATCGCGTCACGACGGCGGACAAGTCCTCCGCTTGGAGACGGTCCTGTCACCACTGCTCGTGAGGATCGGTCAATGCAGGCGACTGTGATTGATCCGCCCCGGGACTGAGCTGAGCCCGGTCGGTGTCGGGGAACGGGAGTCGGAGGTCGAACCAGCCACCTGGCTCCAGCGCCCAGCGGCCCCCGGTCGGTGACATGGTCGATGTCGCGGCACTCGTGCATGGAGATGTTGTTGATCACAAGGGTCGCCGGCTGCTGGGGTTTGAACGCTGCGAGGGGGCTGTGGATCAGTTCGACTCGTCCTGCCGTCCCCGGTCCAGCACCAGCGAGAACATCGCGCCGACGCAGCCGGGCGACTCCGTTTTCAGCAGCGGTGTCGCCAGGTGCGGTGTCCAGAAACGTCAACAAGCGTGGGGCGGTCCGGCCAGAGGTCAGTGGAAGGTTGGCCGCGCCGTTTGCCGGGGCGGTCGTTGAGTTCTTCCGCGACCCAGTCGAGGTCGGCGGTGCTGTGCACGGACAGGTCGCTGCCGTAGGGGGAGTCTGCCGCGGCAGCCATTGGCGTCCGGCCGATCTGCATGTAATCCCGGGCGCATCACGATGCAGCGCCTACTGCACGACGATGTAAACTCCGCCCGTGAGAACGACGCTGACTCTCGATCCGGACGTCGCGGCCGAAGTCGAGCGCATCCGGCGTGAAGAAGGGATTGGTCTCAGCGAGGCGGTCAACCGGCTCGCCCGTCGCGCCATCGCGCTCCGGACTGACCGCCACGTATACCGACCGGAGTCCGCTGCGCTGGGCCTGCTTGTTGACGTGTCGAACATCGGGGATGTCCTCGACCTGCTCGACGACGTGCGCTGATCATGCTGGTTGACGCGAACCTGCTGTTGTACGCCACCGACAGGTCCTCACCAGAGCACGACGTCGCCTCGTCGTGGCTGACCGGAGCATTGAACGGCGACAGGAGGGTCGGCATCCCCTGGCAATCCATTGCGGCATTCCTCAGGATTGCCACCCACCCGCGGGTCACCCGGCATCCGTTCACCGGCCCGCAAGCATGGTCGATTGCCCGGAATTGGCTGGCAGCCGATCCAGTGTGGATTCCGCCGGCAACTGAGCGCACCGCTCGTGCCTACGGAGATCTGAGCGGATTGGTCTCCATCACGGCGAATCTGGTGCCGGACGCGCAACTGGCCGCCCTGGCCATCGAGCACGGACTCACGATCTACTCAGCCGACTCGGACTTCGCGCGATTTCCAGGGTTGAGCTGGGTCAACCCTTTGCGGCCTGCTCTCTGACGGACGACTCGTTGAGGCTCTGCCTCGGACCGTCCAGGGTGGTTGGGATGGCTGGGCGACGACGATGACGCCGCAGCAGGGACGGGGGTCGCAGAGGCAGGTCAGCGTGTCCGCCCGGGTGCTGCGGCCCCGGTGCGCAGGTCTTGTCGTGGGCACGCATGACAAGGGGGCGCTCGCTGCGGGTATCCCACTCCACGGCGCGGCCGCGCGGGCGTACAGGTTCAGCGCGCCGATCGCCCACCCACCAGCAAAGTCCGATCCTCCTGCCTGGCAAGGGCATTGCCGCTCTCCGACCCGTCGATCAGCGCAAACCGCGGTGCATTCGAGCTAAACGGCCCCGCATCGCCCGGCGACAGCGACTCACCGTCTCGCTGGACACCGTCCGGACGCACCAAAAGCATTTACGCGAAACTCGGTGTGAACAACCGCGGCAGCGGTCTGTCCGCCGGGCACAGGAACTTCGCGTGCTGTCACCCGGCAGCGACCAACCATGGTGGCGGGTTGACCTCTGGGTCAACCCCGTCATCGGCTGCTTTTGCGGCGCTGCGACCAAGGGTTCCTCTTACCGCTCACCATGTGCCGATCGGCCACCTCACCACCTCAATCACCACATGTGGTGATGCCCGCTCATCACATCTGCTTCTACCTTTCGATCACACCAGGAAACGGACGAGGTGCGGCCGGGGAAATCCCCCAGGCGGGCAAGGGGCGAAGGGAGCGAGATGAACGGACTATCGACCGCCGACGAGGCCGGGCGGTACGAAATTCGCCTCGAGGGGCGCCTGGATTCCCGATGGTCCGCCCGGTTCGACGGGCTGACCCTGACCCCGCAGAGCGACGGCACCACCGTCATTCACGGCCTGGTGGTTGACCAGTCCGCCCTGCACGGCCTGCTCACCAAGGTGCGGGACGCCGGCCTGCCGTTGATCTCGGTCACCCGGATCGCACCCAACCAGACCTAGCACGACCTCGCACCGCACGTCATCCGCTTACCGGCGGAGCAGTACTACCGCTCCCTTTCCGTCGGCCCTGCGGAGCAGTGACACCGATCTTCGTTGCTCTGCGGCGCAGCAATGCCCGCCATCGACGACGCCCACCAAGCCACCCATCAGACCCGCACACAAGGAGACCGACATGGCGACCACCGTTCACCCCACGACAACCACTGCAGCGAAACGAGATCCGATGACCTCACTGAGGAAGACCTCGCTCACCGCGGGCGTGCTCTACCTGATCACCTTCGTCTCGATCCCCACCCTCGTCCTGTACAAGGCGGTACGCAAACCGGAGTTCATCATCGGCGCCGGCCCGGACACCCCGGTCCTCATCGGCGGCATCCTGGAAATCATCGTCGCCCTGGCCTGCATCGGCACCGCCGTCGCGCTGTACCCGGTGCTCAAACGGCAGAACCAGGGCCTCGCATTGGGGGTTCGTCGGAATCCGGGTGCTGGAGGCCGCCACCATCTTCTCCGGCGTGGTCACCCTGCTCTCGGTCGTCACACTGCGGCAGACCGGAGTGTGGGTCGGCGGGTTGGCAACCGCTCAGGGTCTGATCGCCCAGCACGACTGGACGTTCACCCTCGGACAAGGCACCCTGCCGGGCATCAATGACCTTCTGTTGGGGATCCTGCTGTACAAGTCCGGCCTGGTGCCGAGGGCTCTTGCCATGATCGGACTGATCGGCGGGCCCATCGTCCTGGCTTCTGTCATCGCGAAGTACTTCGGTCTCTACGACGAACTGTCCGCGTGGTCGCTGTTCGGGGCCGTGCCCGTTGCGGTGTTCCGGTTCTCACTCGGTGTCTACCTGGTCGTCAAAGGCTTCCGGCCCTGCCGCATCACCGCTGACATGACCGCAGCCGGCGCACCCGCAGCGCGTACCGTCACCGCCTGATCCTCCCCGCCCCGGACTCCATCGCCCCACTTGTTGTCATCCCACCTGTTGTCATTCCACCTGTTGTGATCGCGCCAGTCAATGCGGCAGCCGATGCCACGGTGCTGGTGCGTCGCAGCACATTTCAACGCCGAATCATGACGACGCGCACCAATGTGCTCATTTCACCCGTCAGTACCCGCCCGAGCCGCCGCCCGCGTACGAGACGCTCATGCACGGTGGTAGAAGCACAGGTTGTCGTCCCGACTCCGGGCGCCCCGACGTCACCGAACAGAGGAGAAGCCATGACCGCAAAGACCGGGCTGTACGCCGCCCGACTCGACGTTGACTACCCAGAGAAGCTCGACCGGGTCACCACCGCTTTCCGGATCTTCTGGATCATTCCCATTGCCATCGTCCTGAGTGTGCTGACCGCGACCGCCACCTCAACGACAACAGCGGTTACCGCGTCCGGTGAGGTGTTGACACAGGTCTCCCGATCCGCCGGCGGCATTGCCGGCGGGCTCTTCGGCGCCACCCTGCTCATGATCCTGTTCCGGCAGCGGTACCCGCGCTGGTGGTTTGACTTCGCGCTGCAGTTCAACCGCTTCTCCACCCGGGTCGCGGCCTACGGCGCCCTGCTCACCGACCGCTACCCCTCCACCGTCGAGGAGCAGTCCGTGCACCTGGACATCGACTATCCCGATGCCAAGCAAGACCTCAACCGGTGGCTTCCGCTGGTGAAGTGGCTGTTGGTGATCCCGCACATCATCGTGCTCTTCTTCCTGTTCATCGGCGCACTGTTCGCGGTCGTCATCGCCTGGTTCGCCATCCTGTTCACCGGGCGGTATCCGCGCGGCCTGTTTGACTACGTCGTCGGCGTCGGACGGTGGGCGCTGCGCGTCACCGCCTACGCCACCCTGCTAGTCACCGACCGCTACCCACCGTTCAGCCTCAGCTGATTCCTCAGGGGGATTGGGTTGTGAATGAACCGGGTTCGCAGTGCTGTGTGGGTGCGCGGTCGGGCTGATCGGGTTCGCCGCATGACGCTCCGCCGCGCGGACGCCTGACCCCGGCCGCCGGCAGCATCACATGACGGAGGAGTCGAGATGAGCGGGGTGGGGGCTAACGAAGAAGCTGCAGGCGGCAGGCGGAGACCTCCGGTGATAGCGATCGTGCAGGAGCGCTTCGGTGCGGCGATGTGACGACGCCGAGATACCGCGCGGCGTTGTCCGGCAGCACATCGGCGACGAGCGCCAGTCGACGGCCGTATACATGCCGAAACCCCATTCACGGATAACCATACCGACGGCAGCCGTTGAGATTACGGGCACTGGCGATCACGAACACCCAACTGGGGTTGACGACCAACTCGACGACATCGACAAAGCAGGTCGCCGATCTCAGCTACCGGGCAATGGCCCTGCTGATCGCCGACACTGTCAGTCCGCAAGGGCCATTGCCGTGGGTCTCATTCAGCCCAATTCAGAATGGTCGTGCGTCGCCTGGACGGCCTATATCACCGCTTCACTTCCGGTAGTAACGTCCGGTTTCAAGTCCCGGAGCTCACCAATCGTGGTCACCATTATTTTCACGTCAGATGTCAGCCTGGGCGGCTACGGGGTTGCCACGACCGAAGCCAGTTTCACCCCAGGCGAAGTGATCGGAGACTCGCTTGCCTTCGCAGGGCCGATCGTCTTCACGCCGACGTCCAGCACGTCGAAGCTGACCGCCAACGTGAAGGGCGACGTGAACGTCACGACCGGAGACTTCCAGGCGAAGTCGACAGACGTGACAGGAACCGGGGCAGTACTGGAATCTCCGGGACATTGACGTTCCGTGGGACTCAAAATCTTCAGCATGGTTCTTTCACTGAGACCATCAAGGGCGCGTTGTGCTTCCACGTCCGAGCGTGGTGGGAGGTCCGTGGATGATCGCAAGGAACGGTTCGACCGCTCGGGTACTTGCCGTCGCCGGCTATGTCCGGAGACCTGATAGATCCGATCCCGCGTTGCGCACCGGGGGATTGGTAGACATCGCAAGCCCCGACTCGCTCGAGAAGTTGACCTGCTTTTGCCCTGAACCAGCCGATTGACACACCTTTTTCTCACCTGATTATTGGAACGCCGGGTTCGTTGCCCGGCTGACCACCACCTCTACGCAGCCGCCACCCGGCCCAGTGAACAAAAACCTCCGGATGTGACGACGGGCAAATCCTTGGTGTCAGCGAGAATTCGCGTCACATTTCCCGTGATGCCGGCCCGACGTGCGCCTTGTCCACGCCTTGTCCCATCCACGGTCACCGGAGCGGTCATGGTGCCCGTCCATGCGATGCGCAACGGCGGCATGGGTTCTTGCGCGCAGTGACCTAGGCTGAACGTGTCATTACCGCCGAATTGGTCGGCGCACCGGATGGAAGGCGACCCGTGTCTGACAAGGGATCCCATAACGAGCACGTACCACTCCCCGCCGCGGCCACCGCGGCGGTGTTCAGAAAGGGGACCCAGCTGGTCCTCGATCAGCTGAAGCAGTTCACCGACATGACCCGAGCGGTCGGGACGATCCCCTGGACCGACACTGCTGGCCTACCCGGCAACGAGCTGGCCCGCGAGTTCCTCCAGCACATGCGATCAATGGCCGAGCGCACGCCTGCCCCCACCGCCCACCTGGACACCTTCTTGCAGGAACTGCGGGCCAAGAGGGCCTTGATCGGGGCTCTGCAGATGCAGCTCACCGCATTCGAGCAACAGATGGACCTTTTGGAACAGGCGCTCCAACCGCTGCACGAGTGGGGCCAAGAATGGTCCACCGTGCAGCGAGCCATCATCGATACGTGCATCCCCCCGACGACCAACTCGACCCGTGACGAAGCGTAATTTTGCCAGGACGGCGGCTCTGCACCAGCCCGGATCTTGGGTCTCCTGACGTTCTCGTGGGTGGCTTGACCGTGTCAAGGGCCCGTCACCGGGAGCCCGTGATCCGATCCACCCGGACTTCCGGCCCGCACCGCCGTTGCCTCTCCCGTTCGCCATCACGCAAAGGTGACGGTCCCGCTCCGAAGTCGAAGGATTGGACCGGACCGGGAGGCGGGCGGTTTGGGGCGCGGGTATCGCAACTCCGAAAGGTCAGGTGTTGCCCGAGTGCTGTTTCCCAAGCACTCTCCTGTGTTCTGAGACGGGGTTCAGGGTCGGATTTCCAGAACCCTGTTGAAGGGGGTCTGCGCGACGGTGGCGAAGCGGGTGAAGCCGGCCGCCGTGACCACGTCGCGGATTCGTGCCGGTCCGGCCTGGGTGCCCAGCGCCAGACCGACGTCCTGGGCGAGCGAGGACGGGGTGCACAGCAGGGTGGAAAAGCCGTAGTACGCCCGCCCGACCGGGGTGAGGTTCTCGGTGACGGTGTCGCCGGCCATCGGTTCCACGACCATCCAGGTGCCGTCGGGGCCCAGGGCGTCGCGGACGTGCCGGGCCGCGCCGACCGGGTCGCCCATGTCGTGCAGGGCATCGAAGGTAGTGACCAGATCAAAGCCGGTGCCGGAAAACTCAGTCGCCGACGCCACCTCGAAGCGCACCCGGTCGTCCACGCCGGCGTCTGTGGCCCGCTGACGCGCGGTGTGGATCGAGGTGTGGTGGTAGTCGAAGCCGGTGAAGGTGGAGTTCCCGAACGCCTTCGCCATGATCACGGTGGAGGCCCCGTGTCCGCACCCGACGTCCGCGACGGTGGCGCCGCGGGCGAGTTTGTCCACGACGCCGTCCAGCGCCGGCAGCCACTCGCCGACCAGGTGCGCGTTGTACATGGTGCGGAAGAACCGCTCGCAACCGTCGTGCACGTCGGCGTGGTGCTCGTGCCAGCCCAGCCCGCCCTGACTGCGGGCCGCCTCGAGCACGCCGTCGATGTCGTGGACGGTACCCAAAGCGATCTGGAAAAAGCCGGGCAGGTACGCCGGGCTGCTGGGATCGGTCAACGCAGCCGCCTGCTCCGGCGGCAACGTGTATCGGCCGGTGGCGGCGTCGTAGCCGACATATCCGCCGGCGGCCTGGGCGTTGAGCCACTCTCGGGCGTACGGCTCCCCCGTGCCGGTGGTCGCGGCGAGCTGCCCGGGTGTCACCGCCCCGGCGGCCATCGCGGTGTAGTAGCCCAGCTTGTCGCCAAGGACGACCAGCGCGGTGTTCAGGGTGGCGCCGACCTCGTCGACTGCCTTGAAGACGAACGCCATCAGCTTGTCAACGTCGATGGTGGGCGCCTGCTGTGCAGCGGTCATGATGATCGTTCCTTCCGGTGCTGATGTGGACTGATGTGGACTGCGTCGTGACTGCAGGTCGGCAGGGTGCCGAATCCGGTGCCCACCCAGTTGTCGGGCACCGCCACCGGGCTCGGCGAGTCAGGGGTGGGTCGTACATCCTGGGAGTGCATGACGACGCTTGTGATACCGACCACACCGACGCTAGGCGGAGCCTTCAGTAGCGACCATGATGTCTTGTAATGTCATATAAGTGGATCTAATACGGTTCGGCAGGCCGCTGCAGGTGCTGGCGGCCATTTCCGTATGTGGGTCGTTCTCCGACGCCGCCGCTGCCCTGTCGATGTCCCAGTCCGCTGCCAGCCAACATGTTGCCGCGCTCGAGCGCGTCGTCGGCGCGACACTGGTGGATCGCAGGAGCCGTCCTGTGGTCCTCACCGAGCACGGTGAAGCTCTGGCTCGACACGCGCGGTTGCTCATCGCCAGACTCGAGGACGCTGAGCAGGAGCTGTCCGAGCTCACCGGACGACGCGATGGTCGGGTGCGGCTCGGGAGCTTCCCGACCGCGCTGGCGACCTTCGTTCCAGCGGTGCTGCGCCGGTTCCAGCAGCGGCACCCGAAGGTGTCGTTGTCAGTGGTCGACCTGCACATGGAAGTGCTGCGGGCCCGGCTCGAAGACGGCACGCTCGACGTGGCCATCGTCTACGACCACGGGTCGCTGCCTGACCTGTCCAGCGGTGAGCTCCAGCGCGTTCATCTGTTCGACGACACCTATCGTTTGGCGCTGCCTCGTGGACACCGACTCGAACGGGTCGAGCGACCGATCACCCTCTCGGAGCTGCGCGAGGATACCTGGGTCGGCGGAAGCCGTGCCAGCAGCTGGTTTCGCATCGTGGTCCACGCCTGCCGCGAGGCTGGTTTCGAGCCACGGGTGGGTGTCTCCTCCGACGACTACCTGGCCGGCCAGTCCTTCGTTTCTGCGGGCATGGGCGTGGCTCTCATGCCAGGTCTTGCGCTTGCCCACACCGTCGCAGGAATCAGCGTCCACGAGGCAGCCGGCTTTCCAGCCCGGCGCATCTGGGCGGTGCGCCCGTCGCACGCCCACGATTCGTCGTCGGCGCGCGCCATGAGCGATCTGCTGGGTGCGATGACCGCGCGAAGGCGCGCCGCGACTTCGCAGCCTCGCGTCCCTACGGGCATCGCTGCTGCCCGGCGGGTCACCCGCTGACCTGCGTGAGCACTCGTGTCGCCAGCAGCTCGACCTGGCGCGCTTCGTCACCGACCGGCCAGAACACCACCTGCTCGGCGCCCGCCCTCGCGTAGCGCGAGAGCAGGTCCGCGCACTGGTCGGGCGGACCCACGCAGACGCGTTCCGACAGCTCCGCCGGGTCCTGGCCGAGCAAAGGAGACAGCACCGCGTCGATGACCTGCCTTGCCTCGGACGTGCTCTGCGTGACCCGCGTCCACATTGACACCACCGCGTTGGGAAAGGTGTCGATCTGCCTACCCCGTTGCGTCAACTCATCGCCCAGGGCGCTCCGCCGGGAAGCGAAGGCCTCGGGCGTGGTGTGGTAGGCCGAGGCAAGCCAGCCGTCCCCCAACTGCGCGACCCGGCGCAGCCCGACGCGGCTTCCCCAACTGGCGATCCAGATAGGGACAGCCCGCGCACCCGGGTGCGGTCGCACCGGACCCGCTGGCGCAGGGTAGAACAGGCCGGGGGCGACAGGCTGGTCGGTCAGCAGGCCACGCAGCACGCGAACCGCGTCATCGAAACGCGGCCACCGCTCGTCCAGGCGGATACCAACCGCGGCGTAATCCATTGCCGACGAGCCGGGACCGAGCCCGGCGACGAGTGGACCATCGCTGAGCAGGTCGAGGCTGATCAGGGCCTTGGCCAGCGCGAGGGGACCGCGCAGCGTAGGGAGTGCGACAGTCGTCGCCAGTCCCATGTCACCGCACCGCTCGGCGACCACCGCCAAGGCAGTAAGTCCGTCCAGCCACGGCGCCGGAAAGATGAAGTGGTCGTTGGCGGCCACCCAGCTGAAACCGTTGGATCGGGCAGCGTCGACAGCGGCATAAAGCCTTCGACGGGACAATCCCTCCCCGGCGAAGTCGATCAATGGCAGGTGCACTCCCGCGCGCATGGTCAGGTCTTATCCCGCCGGCACCCGTGCGAACGCCGAAATCGGGTCTCTACCTGACATCTACGCCGCCGTCGATGTCCAGGACGGGCTGCCATCCAGCCGTCGTGTCGGGGCCGGCTGTCAGCGTCGTTCATCAGCTGAGACCTGCCCATCCGGTCGCCGTCCTCACCGCCACAGACCCAGTTTGGCCCTCGGGTCACCCGGCCGCATGTGCGGCAACTTGACGGTGATGGGCGATCCACGAGGAAGCAGCCGCCGCCCGCCCTCCGCTTTGCGGGCGTCCTGCGAGGGTTCACCAACCGACCGCCGACCGTGTCGCGGGCGCGTCGTTGGCACGTCAGGAGTTGTCGGCGAGGCGTTTGCTCCAACCCATCGGTGGCAGCCAGATCCGGGACCGACAAGGGACCGCTACCCTCAAATCGGACATCTCGCATCGTCCGGTTTCCCCGCGAGCCAGATTACCGACAACCATGAATCGGGTGAGGTGACCGAGTTCGTCGCCAGCTACCGGTTTCCCAGTTGCCAGATGTCAGATGCTTTGCAGCGTTCAGAGGTCGATGACCAGGTCCTCGCTCGGAGCCGCGCAGCAAACCAGGATGTTTCCGGCCGCCGGTTCATCGATCGGTAACGGGTCGTAGGTGACCGTCCCGGCGAGCAATCCGGTCTCGCAGGTGTGGCAGATCCCGGTCCGGCATGACCATCGGGTGGGCACGTCGCAGACCTCCGCGAGTTCGAGGACGCTGGCGACGTCCGTGCCCCACGGGACGGTGAGGCCGCTGCGGGCAAACGTGACATCCGGTCCGGGACCGGGGTCACCGGCCGGTGGGTGTGGTGGGGTAACCGGGGCCGCGGCGATGCCCGGCGTGATGGATGCGTGGGCGCCGAAGACCTCCGTCGCGATTCGGCCCGGTTCGAGGTCGAGAGCGATCAGTGCAGCACGCATGTCGTCCATGAAGTCCGATGGCCCGCAAAGGTAGGCGCGGGCGTTCGGTGGGATTTCGAGCAGTTGTAGCAGTTCGGCGTCCAGTCGGCGGTGATGGGTGTAGTGCTGGCCGATCTGGTCGGTCGATAGTGGTGCGCTGTAACAGATGTCGCTTCGGGCGTTGGGCAGGTGGCTCAGTAGTGAGCGCACTTCAGCGGCGAAGGGGTCTTCCGAGGAGTTGCGCGCGCCGTGCAGCCACCTGACCTCACGGGTGGATGCGGCGTCGGCCAGGGCATGCAACATGGCCAGAACCGGTGTGGCGCCGATGCCCGCAGAGACCAACAGCACGGGATCGTCACCGGCCGCCAGGATGAAGGTGCCGCGCGGGGCCGCCAGGTCAAGAACCGTTCCCACCCGGAGGTGGGTGTGCACGAAGCTGCTCACCACCCCGTCGGGTTCACGTTTCACGCTGACCCGGTACTCGGGTCGGCCGGGTCGGCCGGATAGCGAATAGCTGCGGATGGTGGTTGGCCCGTGGTCGCTGATGGCCAGTCGAAGGGCAACGAACTGGCCGGGCGCGGCGACCGGTAGGGGTGGCCCATCAACTGGCGCCAGCCGCAACGACATGACCGATGTGCTCTCCCGGTCGATGCCGATCACCCGGACCGGCCGAAATCCCGGCCAGGCCACGGGCGGTGCGGTCGCGGCGCCGGTGAGACCGGCGTTGCCGGTGACGTTCGCGTCGGTCGTCAGTAGCGATTGGAAGGATCCCTGCCAACCCGGGCTGAGGGCGCTGATCCGCAACGCCCGCGCGACAGCTTCCTTGTCGTGGCCGGGAAGGTAGAGCAGGGCGTCGATCTCGGCCACGGTCATCCGTTCCGGGCCGTTCGCTACCTTGCTGATCGGGTCCCCGGCCTGTACGACGCCTTCCCGCAGCACCCGGAGGTAGAAACCGGGGCGTCGGTGGCTGACCAGCAGTGCGGGCAGGCGCGGCTCACCTAGCCGGAGCCCGACGCGGTAGCAGGTGACACGGGGCTGGCTCACCTCGAACAGCGCGGTGCCGATCTCATACCGGTCACCGATACAGACCTCGTCATCGGAAAGCCCGTCCACCGTGAAGTTCTCGCCGAACTGTCCGTAGCTCAGATCGTCACGGGCAAGTTCGTGCCGCCAGTAGTCATAGGAGCCGAGTTGGTAGACCAGCACAGCGCGGTGCGGTCCGCCGTGACCGGCGAGGTCGCCCTGACCGTCGCCGTCAATGTTGAGGGTCCGCACCGGATGCGGACCCTCGACCGGGCGCTTCCAGATCCCGGTGTGCACGGTCCGGCCGCGCCACTGGACATCGTGAGGGAGTCCCACGTTGACCGAGACAAGGCTCCTCGACGCCGTGGTGGCTGCACCCGGCTGCGGCGCCGTGAGCGACCCAGGAGTTACGAGACGAGTCATCAAGGGCTCCCTTCCCCAGGGGGTAGGTGCGGAGGTGAGTCAGAACAGCTTCCGATCCGATCACGGCGCGACGTCCACACGCGACAGTACGACGCTGCGATCGGTGGATCAGCTGGCGGCGATCCCTCGGTGCCGTGCCCGTTGTCGATGCCCCGACCGGCGACCGTGTGGGCGGTCACCCCAAATGGTTCGCGCAACGCGAGCGTGCCGTGGTGGTCCGCGTAGCCGGTGACGGTGGCCGATCCGGCGTTCGCCGCGGACAAGTGGCAGCGGGCGAAGACCGTCCAGCAGGTCGCCCTCTGTCCGTTCGGCACGGCCGGTCCATGGATCCGACCAACGAGGCTGGATGGGGGCCGCGACTTGGACTGGTGGGAAGCATGTTTCCTACTTTCCATTGTTGTCAGTCCGGAAACGGACGGATGGTCCCGGTAGGACGACCAGGCAGAACTCGGCGAGTGTGATGCGAATAGGGTGCGCCCACGATCCACCCGCCAATCCGAGTAGGCCCGCTCGGCGCCGGAACGAAACGGACGGGATCATCGACATGAATCAAGCCTGGCCTGATCACCCAGCAATTGAGCGCGAGTTGCCCGCCGAAGACGTCACGGATGCGGCGGAACACGTCGAGGTTCTGCTCACCGGTGTCCGGGTCGATCGAGGTGACGATGCACCGGGGCCGCCGCGAGTGCACACCGATGAGGGCATCACCGATCAGCAGGGCCTGTCCGGGTAGGTCAGGTTCGAGTTCCGCCGGGACCCCCGAGAGCACGAGATTCGGCCTCAGCCTTCGGATGTCGTGGCCGAACAGGGCGACCGCACCGTCGGTGGCCACCAGCAGGTTGAGCACGTCGAACCGCTCGGGGGTCTTGTCCGCGACGAGCTGCGCTTCCGCGCCGGCATGGAGCTGGACGATCTCCCGGGCCTGAATGGAATTCCAGGGGTGGCCCTCAACCAGCGGTGCGCCGTCAGGCCCGGTGACGGCCGGGACCGTGAGCAATCCGTGGCGGGTACGCCCGGTCAGCGGTCCTCGTGGGCCGCCGATGTGGACGACCCGGTCGCCGTCCACGCCGTCCGGCGTGAGGTGCGCACCCTGCAAGGCCTCACCCTGCAGAGATTTGACCGGGTACCGCCACAGCTGCTCGAGTCGAACGTCGTCCATTCCGGATCTCCTCTGCTCTTGAGCGACCGGGTCGCCGGCGTGGCCGACGAGGAATACCGGGGATCACTACCCGGTCACCGCGTGCACGGCGGGGCTGACCTGTGTGTCGTAGAAGAACGTGATTCCGTCGGAGATCTGTTGCAGGCTGTCTTCGACAGCGAAATGACCGGAGTCGAGCCGGACAAGCCCGGCGTCGGGCAGATCCCGCAGGTACGCCTCGCCGCCGCCGGGAGTGAAGAAAATGTCACCCTGTCCCCAGAAGATAGGAGTCAGCGGTTGCCGCTCCCGCAGCGATTGCTGCCAGGTCGGGTAAAGCGCGGCGTTGGTGCGGTAGTCGTAGAACAGGTCCAACTGCACCCGGTGCGCGTGCGGACGGGACAGGAAGAACAGATCGGTATTCCAGTTGTTGGGGCTGATCCTGCTGAGGTCGCGATGCCCTGTGGTGTAGATGGCCTGGACGGTCTCGGGCTGCAAGAAGACTTCCAGTGCCGCCTCGGAATGCCGCGGGGTCGAACGTATCGGTGTTCCCGAAGCCCTGGTAGTCCGGCGCCAGGAGATGCAAGCTGTCGGCCACGGCCGGGATGAGGTTGCGGAACTGGTGCGACGAAGCCGGAAAACCGCCGAGCAGCAACAGCTTCGGCTTGCCCTCCTCGCGGTAGAAGACATCGAGTTCCTCCCTGGCGGTGTGTGGTAAGTCGTCATGCTGAACCTCCGAAAGTTCGACCGCATCAGGTCTGCCTGGCACGGTTGCCGGATGTCCGTCAGAGAGTGGGCGTCGCGTGGTGGCCGGGTCTTACCCCGGCAAAGAGAAGAACCCACGCAAGAGCGTCGTTGGCGGCGCCGCACGCCGGGTGCTCTGCCGCGGTGACCCCACCCTGCGGGATCAGGCGGCGTCGATGGACAACTCGTACAGATTCGATCGCACCACGGTGGTTTCGGCCCCCGTAGCCGGTTCGGTCACCGGGCCGGACTCGTTCCGGCTGGCTTCGTCGAGGTCGTCCCAGTAGGACACGTCGAGGGCGCGGCCATGTGGTCGGTCGACGAGCAGGCGGAAACCGCGAAAGCTCTCTCCCTGATGTGTCGCGACTGCATTGTTACGAGTGTGGGCGATCACGTCATCGGCCCGGTCCACCGCAAAAGAGAATTCATCGATACGAACCCACATGTGCCAAACCTTCGACGGTGTCAGGATTTACGACGGAAATGGTTCGGCGTCGCCGAAAAGGGCGGCGGCATCCCGGAGGCCGAGGTAGTCCTCGCGGCACGCCGGGCAGCTGCTGATGTGCGCCGCCAAGCCCGGCTGGCGGTGGGCCGGGTCGATGCCGGAGAATTCCTCTTCAACATACGAATTCAATACATCGAAGCTGGCGGCGCAGCCGGCGTCGACCGTGTTGTCAGGCAGCAGATCGTCGATGTCTTGGGGTGTGTTCATGCCGCTGATCCAGATGACTGCGTTGGACGTTCGTACCCGGCGGTGCGCAGGCTCTCGCGGAGTTTACGCCGGGCGTCGAACAGCACCTTGTACACGGCATTGCGGTTCGCGCCGAGTTCGCGAGCCATGGCGTCCATCGGGACCTCGTTGAGCGCGACCGCAACGAACACTCGCTGTTGCAACGGGGTGAGATCCTGATCGATCGCCCGGCGCAACGCTTCGAAGACCTCGCGGTGCTCGGTGCGCTGGTCGGGAGCGACGGCGCCCAGATCGGGCCGCCTCTCCCAGCTGTCGTCATCCATGCTGGCGTTTCGGTGCCGCCAGAAATGTCGGCCCATCTTGGTCGACACCTCGAACATGACGAACTTGTAGGCCCAGGTGGTGAACCTGCTGTCACTGCGGAAACTCGCGACCTTCGAACGGATCGCCATCAGCGCGTCATCACTGGCCTGCTGCGCGATGTCCTCCAGTTCCGGGCCACGCAATTGCAGCGACCCCGCCCGGCGTGACACTTCGTACCGGGCGACTCGCAGCAACAGTGCGTGCAGGGCTGCCACACAACGCTCATGATCACGACCAGAGGTAGCCAGACCGTCAAGCCACAGACGCGACGACACGTCCATCACCGCGGTCACCAGTCCCGCGAAACGGTATCGACGGGCCACCCGATGGGCATGCGCCGAAACCTACACCAGGTACCAGCGCTGGCGGTGACGCCACTTCCGTCCGGGACGCGCGCGACAACCCATAGGTGAACCGCACATCGGCCGGCTTGGATTGGTTGTCCGCCCGCGACCCGGTGTACCGGTGTTCGCCCTGTGGGTCGTCGAAGTCGATCCGGACCATTGCCTGGGCGTAGGAGGAGACCGTGACCACGCGGGGCCGGGACACTGGCCCTGAGCCGGTCGAGCAGCAGGATGGTGAGCAGGAACGGGGTGAGGTGGTTGACCGCGAAGGTCCATTCGAGCCAGTCGGCGGTCACGTGCCGGCTGTTACGGTAGCCAGAGAGAGCTGAGATGCGGTGTTGCTGGCTGTGACACGGTTCGAGAACACCAGCGCCAGCCAATTCTCATGGCCCACTGCGGTCGGCTGCGCCGATGAACTCATCGTCGAAGCGGCGCCGGCGTTCAGCGCGTTCTACAGCGGGCTGTTCAAGTCCTTCGACGTGCTGAACCAGGTCGCGCTGGCCGACCGGTGCGGACCGCGGCGACGAGCGGCTCGGCCCGGCACTGGCTGGTGTTCGACTTCGCATTCCGGCAGCTGATGAGCCACCTGAGGGCGGCCGTCGTGCCCCATGTCATCTTCGCCACCGCGGACTTCGGACCCGGCGAGGCAGTCAGCTCAATGCGGCCAGGATCCCGGACGCAATTTCATCCACCTGATCGTCGGTCATCACAAATGCCGGTGAGACCTGGATTCCACCGGCGCCCACCGCCCGCGTCGCGATGCCATGCGCGCGAACGGCTTTCGCCAGTCCGAGTGCCGCCGCCGGGTCGACCAGCTGTACGGCTGCGACCGCTCCTGTGCCGCTGCGCACCTCGGCGACGGCGGGGTGCTCGGCCAGGTGGGCGAGCCGTTGGTGCAGCGCTGTTTCCAACCTGCCAGCCGCGCTGAGCAGGTCCTCGCGCTCGATGATGTCCAGATTCGCCATCGCCGCGGCCGCTGCGGCAGCGTGCCCGCCGTAGGTGTAGCCATGCCGCCACCAGACGCCGGCCGACGGGTCGAAGAACGGCTCGGCAACAGCGGGGGCAACAAAGACGGCGCCCATCGGCACGTAACCGGACGTCAGCCCCTTGGCGGTGGCCATGATGTCCGGTTGCAGCCCGAACTTGGTGGACGCGAACCAGTCTCCGCCGATACGGCCGAATCCGGTGATGACTTCGTCGGCGACGAAAAGGATGTCGTGATCCCGGCAGATCTGCCGGACCTCGGTGAGGTACCCATCGGGCGGCGGGTGGACGCCTCCCGCACCGATCACCGGTTCGCAGAAAAAGGCCGCGATTTGGTCCTCGCCCACCCGCTCGATGGTCTCCAGCAGGCTCTTCCCCGAGTTCCACTCGACGGTGCGCACGTCGGCCATCAACTCGCCGTACCCGTCGTGATTGACGGGGATCCCGGCGAGCGCAGTTCCCGCGACATGCATGCCGTGGTAGGCCTTCTCGCGACCGATGACGATCGTCTTGGACGACCGCCCGGCTTCCTGCCAGTACCGCCGGGCCAGCTTCACGGCGGTGTCCACAGAGTCCGAGCCGCCGGAGGTGAAGAAGATCTTGCTGCCCGGCACCGGGGCGATACGGGCCAACCGGTCCGCGAGCGCCACCGTGGTGTCCACGGCGTAGTCGCCGAACGTCGAGTATGCCGCGATGCGGCCGATCTGGGTCGCGACGGCGTCCGCGATCTCGGTCCGCCCGTGACCGACGTTGGTGAACCACAGTCCGGCGGTGGAGTCGAGGTAGCGCCGGCCGGCGTCATCCCAGATGTGTACGCCCTCACCTCGGCTGACGACGAATTCACCGTGCCGGCCCACAGCGCCCATGTCCGCGAACCCATGCCACAGGGCGTGCTGAGCAACGGCGCCGTTGAGCTGCTGCTGCGCTGCTTGCGCGGTCGAGCCGCGATGATCGGTACTCGTCGTCGGCGCGGTCACCGCGGCCCTCCCTGTCGTCGGTGAGCCTGCGACGTGCTGTCGATCGGCCCGGGTCGACCGTACGCGGGGCCGGCCGCGGCGCCGCCGCGGGGCATCGGTTGAACCATTGCCGAGCCGGTGTCGGCCGATCAGCGACCGGTTCCAGGGGAGCGGTTCGACCAACAGCGCCGCCCAACCCGGGCGCCACCGTCCAGCTCAACGCCGCCCGGCGCGCCGCCGCCAGGTCGGCTCCAGCTCCGCGGTCTGCTCCGCGGTGGCGACCCGGAACGGCGTTTCGCCAGGCCTCGGGAGCGCTTGCCGACCCGCGCCGCGGGTGGCGTACAGGCTGGTCGCCACCGAGCCGCCGATCAGCACCGCGACGACTGTCAGGGAGATTCGGTAACGGCGATCGCCGGGAGGGAGTCGACGGCGAACACGATGTCGGTGATCTCGATCAGCACCAGCACCAGCACCGCCAGCCGGTAGCCGGTGAACAGCAGGAAAGCGGCGAAGAGGTACAGCACCCAGCCGAAGCTCGCGATCAGCACCGAGCCGGCGGCAACCCCAGGGGATACTCCCCTTCAGATCAAACTGCCTTGCTGGAAGGGGGCCTGTTTGCAGTGAACCTGCGCTACACCTCTTTGCTCACCAGCCGCACCCGTCCGTCGGCCAGCCGGTACGTGGCACCGAGCACCAGGCACGAGCGGTCGCGTACCGCTTCGGTGAGGATCCTGGACCGTTCCACCAGCAGTCTGGCTGTGCCGCGGACGTGTTCGGCCTCGATGAAGTCCAGCGGTGCCTGCGCGCCGGTGAGGTCTGGCGGATGTTGGGACCGATGGACCGCCAGCACGGCCGGGGTGATCCGCTCGGTGACGTCACGGATGTAGCCCGGCGGGGTCGTGCCGAGCCGGACCGCTTCGGTGGCCGTTCGTACCAGCCCACAGGCGTCGTGTCCGAGCACCACGATCAGCCCGATACCCAGGGCGTGCACGCCGTACTCCACCGATCCGATCACCCCAGCGTCCACGACATGACCGGCGGTGCGGACGACGAAGAGGTCACCCAGGCCCTGATCGAAGACGATCTCTGCGGCCACCCTGGAATCGCTGCAGCCGAACACGAGCGCAAAAGGCTTTTGCGTATCGGCGATCTCGGCGCGGCGGGCGGCGTCCTGTCCGGGATGCAGGGGGTCCCCGGACAGGAATCTGGCGTTGCCATTGACGAGTTCCTGCCAGGCCAGATCCGGTGCGGGCTGACCGGGCAGCACGGGCGGCGGATGGGTCACAGGCATCGGTGCCGTTGTCGGTGCCGGTGT
>JBBRVZ010000062.1:0-18831 GCA_038246445.1 Mycobacteriales bacterium | reverse complement strand
ATTCCTGACATCCGGCCTCATGAGATCCGTCCGGGCAGCAAGACGATCTTGCCGCGGGTGCGCCGCTCGGCCAGCGCGGTGTACGCGGCCTGCACCTCGTCCAGGGGGTACGTCGCCGCCACGGGCACCACCACGTCGCCGTTTGCGATCATCTCTGCCAGGCTGGCCAACGTGCGTGCCGTCGTGGACTCGTGCCCGAACACCACGCGGGTGCCGTTGCGTTGGGCGGCCTCGAAGTCGGCGATCGTCACCACGCGTTCCGGCGGGACGCCGAGTCCGAGCGCGAGGTCGGTGTAGCCCTGCCCGAAACAGTCCAAGAACGCCGCCACACCCTCAGGTGCGGCAGCCCGCAGCCGCCCGGCCAGATCGTCGCCTCGGTTGACCGGCTCCACACCCACGCCCCTGAGCCAGGCGTCGTTGCCAGGGCCTGCCACGCCGAGCACCCTGACGCCGCCCCGCACGAGCAACTGAACCAGGACCGAGCCCACGCCGCCCGCCGCGGCGGTCACCACCACAGTCTGGCCCGGCTGCGGAGCCAGCGCGTCGCGCATCGCGACCGCGGTGCCGCCCGCGACGTACAGGCTGCCCGCCTGCTCCCAGGACACCTGCTCGGGGCGACGGGTGATCTGCTCGGCCGGGACCGCGACGTACTGGGCGTGTGCGGTGCGGACCCCAGACCAGCCGATCACCTCGTCCCCGACGTCCCAGCCAGTCACCTCCGCGCCGACATCGACGACGCGACCGGCGAAGTCGCTGCCTTCACCCATCGGGAACGCCGCGGTCCGCTCGGGGTCCATTGCCCCTTCCCGGATCATCGCCTCGCCCGGATTGACTGACGTGGCGACCACCTCAACCACCACCCCACCGGGAGCGGCCTCTGGGACGTCGACGTCCCGGACCTTGAGCACCCCCACGCCGCCGTACTCGTCCAGCCTGACCGCGCGCATCCGTGTCGCCATGCCTCCACCCTTGAGGTGTGTCTGACCAAATACAGGAGTGGATCACTGGAACACCCAGCCAGGACCGGCTCGTGATCATGGTTGGTCCTGCGTCTGGTTTCGACGGTAGGCGATGCGGGCCTCGCGCGCTCGGGTGAGGCCGTCGCGGCGGGCTTGGCGGATGGCCTCCCGCGTCCCTTCGTGTTCGTCGTCACGGGTGATGTAGCCGATGCTGGCGTGCAGCCGACCGACCTGGCCCGCTACGGCGAGCACGAACTCGACGCAGTCGCCGCCACCGTCAACAACCGGCCCCGCACGACACTCGGATGGAAGACACCAGCCGAGGCCTTGCATGAGCAGATAGGGTCGCGCCCACCCAACAGGCCGGTGTTGCGTCGACCCCTTGAACCTGTCTCCTGGTCGAACACCATGGAGGTGGCTGCAGCGTCAACGGAGAGCCACAGTCGGTTCTTGCGGCCCGGCGTCACCTGGCTGGTGACGAGCGCGCCGGCGGCGCCTTGATCGGTTTCGAACAGCAGCGTGGCGGCGTCCTCGGTGCCCACCGGCTCTGAGCCGCCGCTGCCCTCCCGCTCCGGGACGGCGGTGACGAGCCGGCCACGAGGCGGGTGATGCGGTGCCCGCTCACGAACTCGGCCAGGTCGCACCAGTGCACGCCGATGTCGGCGAAGGTGCGCGACCGCCCTCCCAGCTCGGGGTCCACGCGCCAGTTGACGTCCGCGGGTGTCGACAACCAGTCCTGCAGGTACGAGCCGTGCACCACCCGGATCGGCCCCGATGTGCCGTCTGCAACTCGTGCTCGAGCCTCGAGCAGGGTCGGGTAGTAGCGGTAGACGAAGGGCACGGCCGCTACCGCGCCGCCATCGCCGCCATCGCCGCCAGCTCGTCGGCGTCGGCGCGGGTCGTCGCCAGGGGCTTCTCGCAGATCACGGCCTTGCCGCTGGCGAGGGCTTGACGCGCGAGATCGGCATGCAGGTGGTTCGGCGTGCAGATGTGGACTGACGTCGACGTCGTCGGACTCGATCAGGGCGTGCGCGCTGGGGGCAGCCCAGGCGACGCCGAGCCGGTCGGCGGCCTTCGCTGACTGCGTGGGCGACGACCCCGCGACGGCGGTCACGGTGCCTCCGACGGCGCGCACGGCTCGGACGTGGACATGGCCCGCTGGAATCCGCGCGACTCGGACGCTCGGCGGCCGGGCGCCGCGCGAGCTGCGATTCCGCGACTCGACCGGCCACGTGCTGGTCGCGGAGCTCGGCGCGACGAGCAACGGCGTCGCGGTGTCGGACCTCGCTAGCCGGCTGACCCGCCAATACGAGGAACCAGCGGACGTGACCGACGGGCCGGAAGCGGTGCTTGGGCGGGTCGACCAACTGTTCAGGCAGTTGCTCGCCGATGACGCCGTCGAGGTCTGGGGTGTGGGAATCGGCGTGCCCGGGCCGGTCGAGTTCCGCACCGGCCGGCCGGTGGCGCCACCGATCATGCCCGGCTGGGACGGCTTCGATGTTCGCGGCTACTTCGCCGAACGTTACGACGCACCGGTTTGGGTCGACAACGTCGTCAACGTGATGGCGCTCGGCCAACTGCGCGCCGGAGTTGCAGTCGGGACCCGCGACATGATCTACGTCAAGATCGGGACCGGCATCGGAGCAGGCCTCGTCTCTCGCGGCCGCGTCCACCGAGGCGCCCAGGGCTGCGCCGGCGACATCGGCCACATCGCCGTCGTCAACGACAAGGCAGTGGTCTGCCGGTGCGGCCAGCCCGGCTGCCTGGAGGCCGTCGCCGGCGGTGGGGCCCTAGCCCGCGACGGCTCCGCTGCCGCCGCGTCCGGACGCAGCCCCTTCCTGGCCCAGCTCGCGGCCGAAGGCCACGAGGTCACGGCCGAGGACGTCGGCCGGGCCGCCCTGCACGGGGACCCCACCGGCGTCGATCTGATCACGCGCGTTCGGCGCGGCTGGCGGGGGAGTCGCTGTCGGGGATCGTCAACTCCTTCAACCCGTCTCTGATCCTGCTCGGCGGTGGAGTCAGCACGGTCGGAGATATCTACCTGGCTACCGTCCGCCAAGTCATCCTGCGCCGCTCCCTGCCGCTGGCCACCAGGGCCCTACAGATCCGGCGCTCCCCACTCAGGGACCGAGCCGGCCTACTCGGCGCGGCCTTTATGGTCGTAGACGAGTTGTTGTCGCGTGAACGGCTGGGTCTCTGGATCGATTAGGGGTACGCCGGCGGGCCAACGGGGCTTGGCCGAGCCGTTGGGACAGCTGCCGGTGGCCTTGATGGTCCCGGTGACAGCGGTGCGCCGTCGGGGCGCCGCCTGGCGGAACACGTCGGCGTAGTCGACCGAGTCGATTCGTCGACCCGGGCCGTCGACGTACGAGGCTTGGTCGGCCTCGCCGACGAGGTCGTAGACCGCCTGCTCGTGCAACGCCGCCTCCCGGCTGGCCGGGTCACCGCCGTCGTACGGCCGCTGCGACGCGTCCTGAGACCACCTCCTCACGACGGTCCCGGAGAACACCGGCGGCGCGTCCGGCGGCACCGGCACCAGCGGCGCGGGACGCGGTGGTGTCGGCACGCATCCGACTGCCAGGGCCGCAGGGGGCAGCCAACTGCCCCGATCCGGGTCACCGCGGTTCTATGCACGATCCAGCCCATCGCCACTCCCCTTGTTGCCGGCCGCTCCTGTGCGACCGGCAGGCGGATGTGCGCCGCGGGGACGAGGCGGTCCACGCCCCGGACCCAGGTAGGCCGGCTCGAGGTTATCGACGTACGCCTGGGTCACCAGGTCGCGAAGCGCCGCAATCGGGGCGTCCGCGCCGATCGGGAGTTGGTGAAGACGACGAGCTCCATGTCCTCGGGCAGGAAGTAGAGCACCGCCCGCTCGACGTGGCCGTTCCAGCCCCACCAGCCGTTCTTGGTGCAGAGCCGACCGGCCGGCGTGTCCTGGACCAGGTCGATCCCGAACGAGTGCTCGAGCATGCTGCGCGCCCGCGCCCGCGACGCGATCGTTCTGCCGCGGCGGAACGTGCCCATTACCGACACGAGATTCGCTGTTGGGCGCGGATTCCGGTGCGGTCACCAGGGGGTGGACGGGTGGGTGGGTGAGAGTCATGCTCTCTCCCTGGGGAGCTCGTGCGGCTGGTCAGACCGCGCATGGTGTTGCTGCGGCTGTGACGTTACCGCCCACCCGCGACAGACGGGCCCCGGAGCGGCCGCAGCCGTCCCCTCGGCGAACCGCCATGCCGGCCGTCTCGGCGACTCGGCAGGTGTGGCCGCCCTGCCGTCGCGGTCAGCGCAGGCGGGCAGGTCGTCAACTCGTCCAGAGCAGGTACGCGGCGGCGGCTCGACCAGCCGCGTCGGCCTACGCGGGGGGAGCCAACCGCGCCGCCGAGGGGCTCTGGTCGCCGGCTGTGCTGGCCTCTTGACCCGCCGGTTTCCGCGTGGCTACCCTCCAGACTGGTTGGGGTAAAGCCGCAAGGAGCCGCACTAACCCGCAGAGAGGTCAGGTCATGACGGACGAACCAACCCCGGCCACCCGTACTCCTGCAGTCGCCCCCATGTCGCGGCGGCAGTTCCTCGCCCTCGGCGCCGGGAGCCTGGGCGCCCTCGCCTTGACGGCCTGCGGACAGGGCGGCGGCGGGTCGGGGGGTGGCGCCGGGGCAAGCGGCGGCGGCAAGACCATCAACTTCGTCACCGCGAAGTTCGAGTCGACCACCTCGATGCAGCAGTTCGTCGACCCGTACAACACGTCCCAGAGCAATTACAAGGTCGTCGTCCGCGAGTTGCCGCCGCCCAGCTCGAGCACCGAGGTGCACCAGCAACTGGCCCAACAACTGGGCTCGTCCAGCGGCGCGGTCGACGTCTTCACCCAGGACGTCATCTGGATCGCGGAGTTCGCCAGCGCAGGGTGGTCCATGGACTTGAGTTCGGAGTTCAACGACAACGACCGGTCAGCGTTCTTTAGCGGCCTCGTCGACGCGTGCACCTATGATGGCAAGTTCGTTGCCGTCCCGTTCTACCTCGACGCCGGACAGCTCTACTACCGCAAGGACCTCCTCAGCGGCAACAACCTCGTGGTCCCCACCACCTGGGACTCGTTGACGCAGTCGGCGCAGACGCTGATGAAGAAGGGCACCAAGCTCGGTTTCCTCTGGCAGGGCAAGCAGGCCGAGGTGCTGGTGTGCAACCTCGTCGAATTTGTCGGCTCCGCGGGCGGGGCGATCCTTGGGCCTGACAGCAAGACAGTCATGATCGCCGATCCGCCGGCGGTGACGGCGGTCCAGTTCATGTACGACACAATGAACGGCCTCGGCATCACGCCAAAGGGCGTGCTCTCCTGGGACGAGGAGCCTTCGCGCAAGCCGTTCACGGCGGGCCAGGCGGCGTTCCTGCGGCAGTGGTCGTACGTGTGGGGCGTCTCTCAGGACAAGGCCCAGTCCGACGTCGTCGGCAAGGTCGGCGTGGCCCCGCTGCCGCACTTTCCCGGAGGTAAGAGCACGGCCTGCCTCGGCGGCTACCAACTGGGTGTCTCGCAGAACTCGCAGAACAAGGACGGCGCCGTCGACTTCGTCCGTTGGATGACGTCGGAGGGGACGCAGTTGAAGTACGCCGAGCAGTTCGGCAGCGCACCGGCGGTCGAGGCTGCCTACGACAGTGCGCAGCTTAAGAAGACTCAGCCATCGATGGTTGCCCTGAAGACGACGTTCCAGGGGGGGACACCGCGGCCAGTCACGCCGAAGTACCCGCAGGTGAGCCTGGCCCTCCAGTCGGCGATTTCGGGGGCCATCACCTCCGGTGACGTCGAGACCACTCTGAAGAACCTCAAGTCCCAGATCGAAGGCATCGTCAAGTCGTGAGCGTCTCCCTCTCTCCCCAGCCGCGGGAGGAGGTAGCCGGAGCGGCCCGTCGTCGGCGCAAGCCGTTGCGCCTGTTCAGCAGCGAGGTGCGGGCGGGCTTCTTGCTTCTACTCCCCACCGTCGTGGTCGTTCTGGCCATCTCGCTCTACCCGGTGGCGCGCACCCTGTGGATGTCGCTGCGCAACACCTCGCCCATCCTGCAGCAGGACGATTACGTAGGGCTGCGCAACTACAGCGGCCTGCTCACCGACAGCGGCTTCTGGAACGCCTGGCGGCACACGATGATATTCACCGGCGTCTCCACCCTGCTTGAGACCTTGCTCGGGCTTGGCTTTGCCCTCGTCCTGCACCAGGCCTTCCGCGGCCGTGGTTTCGTGCGGGCAGTCGTCCTCATCCCGTGGGCGATCCCGACGGTGGTCACGTCGCGGCTGTTCGGCTACCTCTTCGACGGACAGACCGGGCTCGTCAATTACCTGCTCACCCAGGCCGGGCTCATCGACCACAACATTAACTTCACCGGCGACGTGCGCACGGCGATGGCGACGATCATCCTCGCCGACGTCTGGAAGACAACGCCGTTCATGATGCTGCTGCTGCTCGCGGCGCTGCAGACGGTGCCGAAAGAGCTCTATGAGTCGGCGTCGGTCGACGGGGCGTCGCCGTGGCGGCAGTTCTGGACGATGACCCTGCCGATCATCTCGCCCGCCTTGCTCATCGCCGCCCTGATCCGCACCCTCGACGCGTTCCGCATCTTCGACCTGCCGTACGTCCTCACCGGCGGCGGGCCGGCCAACTCCACGGAGGTGCTCTCCACACTGGCGTACAAGACGTTGTTCAGCGGCTCGCAGTACGGTCTGGGATCCGGGATGGCGACCTTGATGTTCGTCACGGAGGCGCTCATCGCGATCGGCTTCGCGGTGTTCCTCGTCCGTCGCTTCGCGGCGACGGGGACCTGAGATGCGCATCGCCAGAAGGATCTTGTTCTGGGCGGCCGTCGCATTCATCGTGGCCTGGTCGGTGGGGCCGTTTGTCTGGCAGATGAACGCCTCGTTCCAGCAGGACAAGAATCTCACGTCGGCGACTCCGGACTTCTTCCCCTTCCCGGGCGGCACCCTCCAGCACTACTACAACGTCTTCGTCACAAAGGGCTTCGGCCAGTACGTTGTCAACAGCGTGATCGTCGCCGGTTCGGCGACGGTGATCGGGATGCTCATCGCGTCGGTCGGCGCCTACGCTCTGGCCAGACTCTCCCTGCCGGGGCGCAGCGTGGTGCTGGCGCTGATCCTGGGATTCTCGATGTTCCCGCAGATCGCGCTGGTCGCCCCGCTGTATATCCTGCAGAACAACTTGCACCTCCTGAACACCTACGAGGGGCTGTCGACGGCCTACCTGGGGCTGACCCTTGCCCTGATGGTGTACATCATGTACGGCTACTTCCGGCAGATCCCGTTGGAGATGGAGGAGGCGGCCAAGATCGACGGCGCCGGCACCATGCGCATCATCCGCAGCGTCATCGCGCCGCTGGCGATCCCCGGCGTCGTGACGGCCGGCCTGCTCGGGTTCATGCTCAACTGGCAGGAGTTCATGCTCGCGCTGGCGTTCACCTCGACCCCCGACCGGCAGACGATCCCCGTCGGGATCGCCAACTTCACCGGCCTGTTCTTCGTGCCCTGGGGCGACATGGCCGCCGCCTCGGTTGCCGTGACCGTGCCGATCATCGTGCTGGTGCTCGTCTTCCAGCGGCGGATCGTCGCAGGGGTCACCGCCGGGGCGGTCAAGGGATGACAGTCGACTGGCGCCGCGAGTACGCGTCGCTGGCCGAATCCCTTCCCCCACCGGTTCCCGAGCCCGCACTGTTCGCGCTCGGCTTCGACGTCTGCATCGACGCGATGTGGCAGGTTACCCCGCAGGTGGCAGAACGGCTGGAAGACGGCGCCTCCCACGGCACGGCCCCCGAGCCGGCTCGGGAGCTCTGCCGGGAGTTGGTCGATCGGATGCGCCATGGGCGGGGCGGCGAGCTGTTCGTGGACTGGCCCGAGGGCGCGGCCTGGTTCGACACGCGGCTGCCCGCGCCCGAGCGGCTGCAGGTGGGCGGCACCTGTGCGCAAGCGGCCTGGACCTTCGCCGAGTTGGGGATACGCAGCGTCATCCCGCTCGTAGACCGGTCACCGGCCCAGCTCGGGGTGCTGCACCCCATGATCGAGGTGCTCGACGAGGGCGGCCCGCGTCCGGTCGGCGGCCAGCGCCCGGACGGTGCAGCCTCGGGCGAGGACGCCCAGCCCGGCTCGCACCACTACATCCTCGAGTACCGTCGAGGCGACCACATCGGCGGCGAACTCATTCCGCGGTCCAGCCGGGTCATCGTGCGTTTCTCCGCGGAGGGGATCGAGCGGGACCGCCGGTTCTTGGAGCAGCAGCGCGGCCTCCTCCCGCAGCTGCGCGGAGCGGTTCTCTCCGGCATGAACGCGATCGCCCCCGGCGACGAGGAGAGCTGGCGCTTCGTCGAGGCCGTCCTGCGGGTGTGGGAAACCGGCGCGCCGGACGTCCACTGCGAGCTCGCCGACTACGACTCCATGCACCGACTGCGCCGCGTCCTGGGCGAGTTCGGACCGCGCGTGTCCAGCTGTGGACTCAGCCTGTCCGAGCTGGCGGCCGCCGCCGGTGACGCGCGGGCGCCTATCGCGGCGGCCCGGCTCGTGGCCGAGCGGTTCGACCTCCCGACGCTCGTCGTGCACGCCGACGGTTGGGCCTTCGCCCTCCACGACCAGGACGAGGACGTCATGCGGCGGCGCCTCATGACCGGCAACCTGCTGGCCGCAAACCGGGCCGCCACCGGCGCCCCGCAGCCACAGCCGACCGTGCCCGACGGCGCGGCGTTCCCCGACGACCTTCCCCACACCCAGCGGCTGGGCCGGCGCTGGCGTTTCACCTCCGTACCGGCGCCATGGCTGCGCCGGCCGCGCTCGACGATCGGCCTCGGCGACACCTTCGTCGCAGGCTTCCTGCTCGGCGCCCTGACACTCGACACCCCCCGCACTCCTCATACCCCCTCCGCCCCGGCGACGGCGGTCCCCACCTGCCCCTCGCCAACCTGACGCACTCGCCCACCCAAGGAGATCTGATGCCGACCGCCGTTCTCGATCCCGGTAAGGTCCGTTCCCTGCAACGGGTCACCAGCGCGGAGGGCTACTTCTTCGTCTGCGCGCTTGACCACCTTTCCGACTTCGCCGAGCTGCTCGGGCCCGACCCGGCGGCCGTGACGTTCGAGGATGTTGTCCGGGCAAAGGACGCCATCATCCGCGCCGTCACCGCGAAGGTCTCTGCGGTCCTCGTCGACCCCTACTACGCGCTGGGCCACCTGCTCGTCAGTGGTGCGATCCCGCGCGACGTCGGCCTGTTGGCGCCGCTAGAAGACGAGGACTACGACATCCCGCCCGGGCCGCGTCGCACACGGCTGCGCGAAGGCTGGAACATGGAGAAGATCAAGGCCACGGGCGCTGACATGGCGAAGTTGCTGTGGTTCTTCCGCCCCGACGGCGATCCGGTGACGGCACATGGGCAGCGCGACCTCGTCCGCGACCTCGTCGGGCAAGCAGGTGAACTCAGCATCCCGCTCGTCGTCGAGCCGATCTGGTACCCGCTCCCCGGCGAGGACCCGACCTCCGAACAGTGGAGGGCGCAACGGATCGAGGGCATCGTCGCCTCCGCGATCGAGGCCGACCGGCTCGGCGTCGACCTGCTGAAGCTCGAGTTTCCCGGCTACGTTGACACCCCCGAGCACCGTGCGGAGGCCGAGCAGACCTGCCGGCACTTGGACAGCGCTGTGAGCGCCCCCTGGGTCATCCTCTCCGCAGGCGCCGGCTTCGAAGACTTCGTCACCCAGGTTCAGATCGCGTGCAGCTCCGGCGCCGCTGGCTACATGGCCGGCCGGTCGGTCTGGCGCGACGGCGTGCAGCGCGCCGACCCCTCCGACCGCGCCCGTGGCGTGCAGGAGTCCCTCACCCGCATCGAGCGGCTGAACGAGGCAGCCCGCAACGGCGGCAAGCCCTACCGCCCCGGCCTCAGCCTGGACCAGGCCTTGCAGATGCAGCCCGAGGGGTGGTTCCACGCCTGGCACAGAAAGCCGGAATGAGCACCCACATCATCCACCTCACCGACCCCGCAGAGCGCCGCGCGGAGTTCGGGCGCCTGCTCGACTTCGGCGCGGCCTCGGTACCCGCCGGCGGGGGACCCTTCGCGTACCTCGACGACATCGGCAAGCCAGACCCGACGCTGGGCTCGCCGCTGTGGATCACCGCCCGATATACGCACGTGTACGGCCTGGCGGTGCTGCTGGGACGCCCAGAGTTGGAACGCGCGGTCGCTGCGGGGGTCGCGGCCCTAGCCACCAACTTCGCTGACGCCGAGCACGGCGGCTGGTTTGCTGCGCTGGACTCCACCGGCCGACCACAGGACGGCGGCCGCAAGGCAATGTACGAGCACGCCTTCGTCGTCCTCGCGGCGGCCACCGCCACCGCGGTCGGCCTCGGCGATGGCAGACGGTTATTGGAGCAGGCGTTGACCACCGTCGAGCAGCGCTTCTGGGACGAGCCGGTCGGTGCCTGCCGGGAGAGTTTCGACAGGGACTGGTCTTCGACCGAGCCGTACCGCGGCGCCAACAGCAACACGCACACCGTCGAGGCGTTCCTCGCCGCGGGTAGCGTCACCGGCGACGCGCTGTGGACCCGCCGCGCCGCGCGGATCGCCGAACGCATCGTCCACCGCGATGCCGCCGCGTCAGGGTGGCGGCTGCCGGAGCACTACGACGAGTTCTGGCAGATCGACCGTGAGTACAACCGTGACCGGCCGAATCACCGGTTCCGGCCCTACGGCGTAACCGTCGGGCACATGCTCGAGTGGTCGCGCCTCCTTGTCCACCTCGACGCGGCACTGCCGGGGTCAGACTGGTTCATCGACGACGCCCGTCGGCTCTTCGACACCGCCCTGCACATCGGCTGGCGTGCCGACGGTCAGCCCGGCTTCGTCTACACCCTCGACTGGCACGACGCCCCCGTCATCGCCGAGCGCATGCACTGGGTCGCGGTCGAGGCCGCCATGGCGGCGAACGCCCTCGCCCGCCGCACCAAGAACCCGCGCTACACCGCGGTCGAGCAGCGCCTCTGGGGATTCGCCGCCACTTTCATCGACACCACCGGTGGCGGCTGGCACCATGAACTGTCGCCGGAGGGCAATCCATCCACCGTCGTCTGGACGGGAAAGCCCGACATCTACCACGCCGCACAGGGCGTCCTACTTCCCGATCTGCCGTTCAGCCCGTCGCTGGTCTCCTCGGTCCAGGCCGCCTCCAGACCGGCAAGTACGCAAGTTGGCTCTTGACAGAAGTGTGCGAAACAACCGGCGGACGCCGGAACCAGCCATCCCTGGTAAGCGACATACCACGCCGGAGCCCGCCCGACCACGGCCAACGAGGTCGGAACGCGTCGAGGCGACTCAATCCGCGAACACGAGCCGCACGCCGGACTCGGTCAACGCCTGCCTGAGCACCGGGGGAGGCTCGGCGTCCGTCACGACGATGTGAGCGTGCTCAAGGGTTGCGATCTGGACGAAGGCGTTGCGTTCGAACTTCGTCGAGTCCACGGCGACCACCACGGTGGTCGCCGAGTCGACCATGGCACGCATCATCCGGGCCTCGTGCAGATCGGTGGTGGACAGGCCCTCGTGCGCCGAGATTCCGCCCACGCCAATGATGGCAAGGTCAGCCATGACGGCGTGCGAACGGTCCGGCCGCATGCCGGGGAACTCAACCGGTCCCACCGTCACCAGCGACGACAGCCGGCAGTAGCCACCGAGCAGGTAGAGTTGACGCACGCAACGTGTGTCGATTTCACCCGGGATGCGCAGGTTGTTGGTGACGATCGTTAGTTCCCGAGCGGCCTGGATCGACCGCACGACCGCGAGGGCGGTCGTGCCGCCGTTGATGAGCAGGGTCTGGCCATCCTCGAGCAGCGCGGCGGTGGCGGCGCCGATGCGTAGCTTGAGGTCCCAATGCTCGCCCATTCGCCGCTCGAAGGACTGGTCAGTGCGGGCGAGCAGGCGGTGCATGGCGCCGCCATGAGTCCGGGTGACCAGTCCGGTGCGGGCAAGTTCGTCGAGGTCGCGCCGAACCGTATCCGGGGAAACCCCTAGCGCATCTGTCAGCTCGGAGACCGTAACCTGCCCACGGTCACGCACCAGACCCGCCAGCAACGACCGGCGGACCGCCGGCAGCCGGACTGGCAGATCGTCGCCCCGCTGGTCGGTGGTCATGCGGTGCCCTCCCGCTCCTCGCGTCCCCGAGTCGGTCCGCCGCAGCGGACTCCGGCCCTGCGCCCAAGCGCGGACGGCGGCTGCGGATGCGTGGCGTGGCGGGATTCTGCCAGGCAAGTTCGCAGTGGAGGAGCAAGCGTAGCCGGAAGCTGTCGAAGTCGCGGAAGCCGGGCCCGATTAACTGGCCCTGGCTGACGGGGTCAAGTCCCGGCCGGGTGGTCCCATCGTCGCCGCCGGGTTGTCCGCGGGAGTTCGTCGAGGTGAACGTCGTTCGTCTTCGGCGGGACATCTGACGATGTCCGCCTGTGGGCGCTGCACGTTGAGATCTTCTCGGCGCTGGGAGGGTCGCCGGCAGCTGTCGAGGAGGGGGCCAGGTGCGCAGCGCCCTTGGCGGGTGGTCGGTTCACGTTGGGTCCCGTGTCGCGGTGAGCGGTGGGTGTTGCAGCGTCGGCGGGCCGATGCGCAGGCCGGCCGCTCGGCGGCCGCGGCCGAAGGGCACCAGCTCGGCGCGGCAGCCAGCCGGTCGAGGCCCGGGTGGGTGAGACCGACGGCCGCATCAGCGCCGAGCGGCTGCTGCCGGAGGCGCGGGCGGCCGGATTCACCGGCTCGGACCACCGTTCGCTGCGCCGCGGTGTCGGCGGCGAAGGCGGACTGGCGGCGGCGGGTGTTCCGGCCGTGGGTGCCCGGCCGGGGCAGCAGTTGCTGATCGACTACGGACTGGTGTGGGAGGGGTCGAACCGCGGGTCCGTCGTCGACGTGATCAGGCGGCGTTTGCCGCGGCCACGTTGCACCTTGGCGACCATGTCGTTCGGCGGCGACTTTCCGCACGAAGGGCCTTGGGTCCTCGTCCCAACGCTCGACCCAGGTGGTGATCGTTTCGGCTCGATCCGGTTCAGCAGGAGCTGAGCCCGGCCATCATGTGCAGCTCCTCGGGCCGCGAGATCGCCGCACGGGTTTCGTCCAGCCGCGGCGTGGGCGGCAGGCGGAACGCGGGGCCAACCAGTCCGGCTTTGAGGTGGGCGGCGGGGGTGGGGAAGTCGGGGCGGGCGCGGAGTTGGTCGACGCGTTGGCGGGACACCTGGAGTAGGGCGGCGATCTCGGAGACGCCGAGCAGTTGCAGCGGGGCGGCGTTGGCGCGTTCTTGTTCGGCGGCGCTGAGCACGGCGGGGGCCAGTGTGGGCCCGGCCGCACCCAGCCCGGCCGCGCGTAGGGCGTGCCCGGCGGCTGCTCTGCGACGCCCGGATCACCCGGATCCTCACCGACCGGAGTCGATGCCGATCGACGTCGGCCGGACTAGCCGCACCGTCCCCCATGGATCTTCTGGGCGCTGGTCCAACGAGATCAAGGTTGCGCCTTTCCCGGATGTGATCGCCCCACTGGAGTTGTGCCAGCGGCCGAACACGGTTTTGGGGTATCCCCGCCGTCAGAGGAATCAGTGTCTCGGACGGTATGTAATGGCGAAGATGTCAGTTCTGTTAACCAGGCTACGATCATTGGTGAAGGTTGCCGCTAGGGTGAAACTGCGTCCGGCAGATGTCAGGCCCTGGTATTCACCGAGGAAGTACCCGCCGCTGAACGGCGCAGTCCGCAGATCGAATGGCCTCATGGTGACCTGTCGCCGAGCCGACCAACTGCGTCCGCCGTTGCTGGAACGCGTGAACCAGTATTGCGTGGGGAGGGGCGCCGAAGTCGCCCTGTCAGCGCTTAAGTCGTAGTAGGTGACCGCCACGTTGCCGATGTCATCGACCGCGACGGCGGGGACGAACGCCTGGGTGCGCAGGTTGGCCGAGACCCGGGTCGGGGTGCTCCAGGTCCGGCCTGCATTGGTCGAGCGCGCGAACGCAATCTGATGACGTTGACCATCCGTGAACCGGGCGTCCTCCCAGACGGCATAGAGAGTGTTGCTGCCCCTACGGGGGTCAGCAGCGATAGCTGTGAAGATGTCGCCCTCACGGACGGTCTGACCGCTGTGTGGATCAGTCACTCCCACCACGAAGGACCGTGCCACCAGCGTTGGACGCGACCACGTCCGACCCTTGTCGCTCGAACGGATCGCGTATATCCCGTCATGACGTGGATGAAGGGACTGGCCATTGACCGCGAACACGTTGAACACGTTGACAAGGTCACCACCGGGCAACACCACGATCTGATTACCGGAGGTCTGTTCGCCCACCGGTGGCGCGTAGATGGTGCGGGCGCTCTGCCAGGTCTGACCCCGGTCCGTGGTACGGCTGAAGAATGTCGGACCGCTGCGCATCCCGGGTGGAGCACTGACATCTCGGTCCCACACAACATAGGCGTACTTGGAGTTGGTTGGATCGGCCGTGATCGCTGGTCGCTCGTCGGCCACGGCGGGGTCGTTGTCGCGGATCAGGGTCGTCGGCCGACTCCAGCTTCGGCCGCCATCGGTGGACCTAGCGACGAGCTCAGCCGTCTCCGCGTTCGAATCGTTGAACCCGACCGCGGCCTGATACGCCACTCCGGTGGGGCCGAAACTCACCCAGACGTCGCTGGTTCTCTCGAAGTCCCCACCGTTGGCCCGAGTACCTCCCGTGCACCGGGAGAACTTGGGCTGCTTGCGCAACGGAAGTACCCGCCACGAACGACCAGTGTCGAAGGTGACGGCCGTGAGGACGCCATTTGCCCCGCCGTTGCTGTAGCGATCCTGCTGGTACGCGACTATCTGATTACGGTGGTTCCGTGGATTGACCGCGACGGACGGTTCGATCTCCCCGTTGACATACACGGTGCCGGTCTGGATCGGACCGTTGCAATTCGCCGCGAACGGTGTCGTCCGCGACACCCGGGCGAGGGAGTTCGTACGGGCCGACGTTGGCACGCCCGCCACGAAGGTCGTCGCGGAAGATGTCTGCGCCAACGCCCCTCCTGTGGACGCCATGGCCGCCGTCATCCCCGTGGCAAGAAGTGCCATTCCCCATACTGTGCGAGGGCGTCTAGGGGACAAACGTGGACTTCTCATAACATGGGCCCCTTCGCGTGTCAACACGCCGGACGACGGCAAGCTAGCTCGCGGCAGCGGAGTGCGTCAAGGTCGGCTGATGCATCGAAGGTCCTCGCGGAGGGGCGCCGGGGCCACCCCGCAGCCGACGCCACCGCAGTTGTCGACGCCACCTTTAGCGGCGCGAGGACTTGAGCGCCCTCGCCGTCACCCACGAGGCCGGGATCCGGGTCGCCGGCGTCGCCCAACGGGCCCGCGTCGAGCGGACGGTGTCCACGATGCTGCCCGGCCGCTGGCGGGCGATGTTGGGACCTGGAGGGGGACCAGGTCCGGTTCGAGCTGCGGCCGACGCTGTCGCAGCACGTGCCGCATCCGACGCCGGAGGTGACCGCTGCCAACCGCTGGCACATTCCGTTGACGGTGCACGAGGACGGGCAGCCGAACACCTGGCACCTGCGCGGCACCGGGCCGCACCTGCTGGTCATCGGGAAGACCGGGCTCGGCAAGACCGTGTTGATGAACGGTGTCGTGCTGGAGGTCTGTCGGCGCCGTTGGCCGGTGTGGATCTGCGACCCGAAACGCATCGAGTTCCTCGGCCTGCGAACCTGGCCCAACGTGCAGGTCGTCGCAACGTCGGTCCCCGACCAGGTGGTGGTGATCCTTCGGGCCTGGAAGGAGATGGAACGCCGGTACGAACTCATCGAGTCCGGCGGCGGGGTCGAGGACGACTTCGAGCCGCTGGTCGTGGTCCTCGATGAGTACCGCGACTTCGTCCACTCGGTGGGGCAGTGGTACGCCGGGATCAAGGTGACCGGTATGCCAGCTCATCCCAATCGACGGTGTAGTTGCGGCCTGAAGCCGCCGGTCTCGAGTAGTGATCTGGCGATGTAGTTGGTCAGGTTGCGGAACCCGAGGGCGCTGCCGCGGAGGTGTTCGAGGCGTCCATTGATCGCCTCTGTGGGTCCGTTGCTGGTGCCGGGACGGTCGAAGTAGGCGAGCACGTCGGCGGCGCGCTTGTTCAGCGTCCGGCCGAGGGTGACGAGCTCGGTGAGGGCGGCGGGGACGCCGGCGCTGAGGGAGTCGATCAGCTTGTGCATCAGTGCCTTGCCGAGCTTGCGGTCGGGCTCGCGGTAGGCGGTGATCATGCGCTGGTAGATCCCCCAGGTCGCCTCGACCTCGACGTGCTCATCGACCCCGAACAGGTCCTCGAGGCGTTGGGCTTGCTTGTCGGTGAGCAGGTCCGCGCCGGTGTGCAGGGTCCGGCGAGACTTGTAGAGCGGGTCGTTCTTCATCCCTCGGTGCCCGTGGATGGCCTGTTGGACCCGGCGTCGGCACTGGTCGAGTGCGTCGCCGGCCAGGCGGACCACGTGGAAGGGATTATGCCGACGTCGGCATAACCCCTTTTATGGGGACCTCGTGGTTATGCCGAGGTCGGGTCCGTCGGGCCTGGTGGCAGGGGTGCCGGCGGTGCGGAGGTCGGCATAACGGCGTCGACCGGGGCGCAGGCTGTTCTCTCCAAGTGATCTTCTGGAGAGGAGCAGGTTGTGCACAGCGTTCCCGATCCGTCCAGAGTCCGGTTCACCGGGCCTGTGGCCCCGTTCGTGCCTGGGCTGGTGGAGGAGTTGGCGTCGTTGGGGTACTCGACGACGTCGGCGACCATGCAGATGCAGTTGGCGGCATCGCTTTCACGGTGGCTGTCCGCTGCGGGGATCAGCTTGGACGGGTTGACCGAGCCGGTGATGCAGCGGTTCCTGTCCGAGCGTCGGGCACGGCACACCAGCCACTACTCGCTGCGGGCGCTGACCCCGATCGTGGGTTACCTGCGGCGGGTTGGTGCGGTGCCGGCACCGGCTGCCCCGCCTGCGCCGGTGGGCGCGGCGGAGGCGTTGCTGGCACGGTTCGCCGACTATCTGGGCGGGCAGCGGGCGCTGACACCGCCAGTGGTGCGGGCGTACCTGCGCTGGGTGCGTCCCTTCGTCGAGGAGGTGCTGTGCCCGGCGGGTGTCGACCGGGTCGGGCGGGTCAGCGCCGGTGAGGTGGCCGCCTTCCTGACGGCCCGGCTGCCGCTGATGTCGCGCAAGTCGGCGCAGATGACCGCGTGCGCGCTGCGGTCGTTACTGCGGTTCCTGCACGCCGAAGCGATGATCGAGACGGCGCTGGTGGACGCGGTCCCGAGGGTGGCCTTCTGGAGGCTGTCCGGGCTGCCCCAGCCGCTGACCGGTACGCAGGTCCAGATGCTGCTGGCCGCCTGTGACGGCTTGACCCCGGTGGGCCGGCGCGACCTCGCGGTGATCACGCTGATGCGTCGGCTCGGGCTGCGCTGCGCCGAGGTGGCGGTGCTGCGGCTGGAGGGCATCGACTGGACAGCGGGGACGGTCACCATCCACGGCAAGGGCGGGCGCATCGACCGGATGCCGCTGCCGGTGGACGCCGGTCAAGTCCTGGTGGACTACCTGCTGCATGGGCGGCCGGACACACCGGCCCGCACGGTGTTCGTCCGCGCGACGGCGGCGTTCACACCGCTTCGGCCCAGCAGTGTCAGCTGCATCGTGGCACGGGCTGCCCGGCGGGCGGGGCTGGGCACCGTGCATGGGCACTCGGCTGCGGCACACGGCGGCGACCGAGACGCTGAACGCCGGGGCGAGCCTGGAAGAGGTGGCCCAACTGCTGCGCCACGACGGGGTGGCCACCACGGTCGTCTACACCAAGACCGACCAGAACCGCCTGGCCCGGTTGGCCCGCCCGTGGCCCACCGGGACGGGGACGGCGGGCACCCGATGACCACCGCGACGTCGATGCCCGCAGTCACGGCGATGACGGTGCGGCTGCGGGGCCTGGTCGCCGACTACCTACGGGTGCGGCGCGCGTTGGGCTACAAGCTGGACTACACCGAGCGGCTGCTGTTCGCGTTCGTCGACTACCTGCACGCCGTGGGTGCGCCGGCAGCGACCGTCGAGCACGCCGTCGGGTTCGCCATGGCCCCACCTGGTGCCTCACCACGCTGGCAGGCCCTGCGGTTGTCGGCGGTGCGCTGTTTCGCCCGGTGGGCGCATCTGCAGGACCCGAGCATCCAGGTCCCCTCGCCCAGGCTGCTACCCGCTCGGGTGACCCGGGCCGCTCCCTACATCTACTCCGACGCAGAGATCACGTCGCTGCTGGATGCCGCCGCTCAGCTGCGCCCACAGATCCGGGCCGTCACCTTCCAGACCCTGATCGCGTTGATGGCCGCCACCGGGATCCGGACCGGCGAGGCTCTCGGCCTGGACGTCACGGACTTCGATCAGCGGGCCGCGGCGTTGACGGTCACCGGCAAGTACGGCAAGACCCGCCGGCTTCCGCTGCACCCCAGCGTCCGCGACGGCCTGGTCGACTACCTGCACCAGCGTCGGCGACTCCTACCGGCCGCGTCCTGCCCGGCGCTGCTGATCACCAGCCGCGGCACCCGGCTCAAGCCCCAGTCGGTGCACCCGGTCTTCCGCACCTTGACCGATCGAGCCGGGATCACCGACGCGTCCTCGGCCTGCCGGCCCCGGCTGCACGACCTGCGCCACCGGTTCGCGGTCCTCACCATGCTGCACGCCTACCGGTCTGGGCAGGATCCCGCCGCGGTTCTGCCGGTCTTAGAACGTGTTGGGAAAGCGGCTACGAGGCCGCAGCTGGCTGCCAGGCTCGGCGGCCAGGGGCGGGTGCGAGTCGGCGGGTCATGAGTCCGATCATGGACCACTTGATCATGGCCTCGGCGTGTTCGGGGAGCCGT
>JBBRVZ010000061.1:0-18991 GCA_038246445.1 Mycobacteriales bacterium | reverse complement strand
ATCGCCCGATCCGGTTCCAGGAACTGGCCCACCACCTGCAGACCGAGCCCATCCAACCGGGCGAACGTGGTCAGGTCAGGGTCAGCGAATGTAGCGTCAGCCATGTCGAGGTCTTTCTGATGGGTCGGTGTGAGAACCTCCCTCATCGGAAGACCTCGACCCTTACCCGGGCAGCGACGCGCCCACCCGGACTACACCCTCAATTGCGAAGAGCCAGAAAACACACATGACACCAATAAGTGTCCATCAGTGATCGAGAGATCAAAGGAGTTGCTGTTCGAGCGCGTCACCGACCCACTGCTCGAATTCGTCCGGCGCCCAACCTGATTCGTCGACGAGTTCCCGATAGACGCCCGGAGCGGCGAGCGCGCGATAGACCGCCTGTGCCTGCCGGACGGGAACGCGCAGGTGTCCTTCGAGCGACGCGATCATCGCGTCCATTACCTCGTTGCGTCCGGCGAGCTTGGACCGCAGGAGAGCGCGCGTCTCCGCGCTTTCATCGGTGGCGGCTTCGAAGATCAGGACGACGTCGAAACCGGCCTCGTACAGGTTGCGCAGCCAACCGGCTACGGCTCGCAGCCTGCGTGTCGGGTCCTGCTCTGCGAGCACCTGCTGCGCCCGTTCTCTGGCCTGGGCGTGTTCGAGCCATCGCTCGCAGATCAAAGAGAGAATCTCCCGTTTGTTGCCGAATGCCGAATAGACGGTGCGGACAGCGACACCGGCCTCTGCTGCGATGGCCTCCATGCTGGTGGACCCGTATCCGGCGCTGCCGAACAGGCGCCGTGAAGCGTCTGCGATGCGATCGCGGGTGGCCGCGGCCTGCTGCTGTCGGTAGGTGGATCGGACCTTGACGAACTGCCCCATGGATGGGCACACTATCACTGTGCTCAGTGCAGTAACGCTGCATTGAGCACAGTCGAACTGTGCGCACCTCTGCAGGAGGATTCCGATGAGCGTCACCGCCGACGACCAGAACCCCGCCGCTGCCATGCCGGGAGGATCGCCGGCGCTCTCGGTGATGCACCGAATCTTCGAGGAGGGATTCTCCACGGGAAGAACGGAAGTCGTCGACGAAATCTGCTCACCCGACATGGTCGAGCATCAATTCGGGCTCTCCGGGGTGGGCTCGCAGGCGATCGCGCACGTGAAGGCGGCGATCCGCGACGTTCACCGGATGGTGCCCGACATGTCGTTCACCATCGAGGACGCGGCGGAATCCGGAGACACGATCTGGGTTCGGGTTCGCGCCACGGGCACGGCGACAGGTGAATTCTTCGGCCCACCGAGTGGTCGGCCCGTGGACATCACGGTGGTCGATGTCGCGCGGGTCGTCGAGGGGCGCATCGTCGAGCATTGGGGTGTGCCGGACCGTTTCGCCCTCCTGGCGCAGACCGGGGTGCTCGAGCGGCTCGCCGGACCGGCGCGCAACCCGTTACGGGCGCAGGCCGTTCGATGACGACCGCGGAGCCGTCGGACGGGGCGGCGGTCCGGTTCCCGTTCCCGCCGCTGCTGTTCCTCGCACCGCTCGCGGCCACTCTGGCCCTGCACCGGTGGGTCTACCCGTTGGACATGCCCGACAGCGCCGGGATCACCGTCGTCGGCATCGCTTCGACAGTCGTAGGGATTGCCTTCACCCTGTCCGGGGTGGCGACGGTTATCCGCCACCACAGCACGGTGGTGCCGCATCGCCCGGTCGCCCGGCTCGTTCTGTCAGGTCCGTACCGGATCAGCCGCAATCCGATGTACGCCGGACAGGCGATCGCCTACGCCGGTGTCGCACTGTGGGCGGGCTCCTGGTGGCCGCTGTTCGCCCTTCCGTTCTGCATCCTCGCCACCTATCGGCTGGTGATCGTCGCAGAGGAGGACTACCTCACGCGCCGGTTCGGCACGGAATATGCGCGCTACCGCCACACGGTGCGTCGCTGGCTCTGACCCCGTCCCAAGGGGATGCTCCGACGAGCGCACAGAGAACCGCCCCTTCGGGAAGTGCCCGCCTCCCTACCAACCTCTCGCCGCAGTCCGGGTCCAAGGTCGTGGGTGGTCCTCAGGCGCGAGATGCGATCAGGGCGTTGGAGCGGGCCACTCCGGAGGCGAGGGACCTGGCCGCCCGACTCGCGCCGCTCTTCGAGACGTGGAACAGCCGCAAACGGGGAGCAGCGGCTGCAGCTGATCGTCGAGTTCGTCAACCAGCAACTGCGGACCGCGGGCGTTCCGGAGGTGCATCCGGCCTTCGGCAACAAGGCGCGGCCGAGGACGGTGCGACGAACCCGAAGACCTGGGAGCTGCAGATCCACGCCGGTACGCTGAGGCCGCCGATGTTCGAGAAAGCCTGAGGCGCGTGAGCTGCAAGCGACCCGCACGGCCCGGGACACCGCGCACGACGACTACATGCGCCTGCCCGAGGAGGTCGAAGCCTGGCGGATCGGCAAACCGAGGCAGCCCTGAAGGAGCGGCTCCGGTTGTATGCGGCCCTGGCGCAGGCCGCAGAACGGGACGCCCGCGTGGCGTTGCGAAGGGTGGAGGCCTCTTTGCTCGCAGACCTCGTTGATCCGTCCACGAAGCTGTCTGCCGGCGCGGTCCGCGCCTGGCAGCGGGCAATGGAGCGCCATCACCGGACCGTGGCGGTGGTTGGCAGCATTATCCGACGGCGGGCATGTACTGGCGACCAAGGGCCGTTCGAAGTGACGTCGAATCGTCGCCCCGCGGAGCTGCCAACGACGTTGCCGAGCGGCCGGCCCCACGCCGTGGGCGGTAGCCCTCGACCGCAGGGCAGGATGGGGGACGGCAGACGCCGGAGTTCGGTCGACGGTCGCTGCGTGCTGTGCAACGAACGCGGGGTGATCGGAGGTCGATGATGACTGTTCCGGACGCCGGCCCGGCGCGGGCCGTGCGCAGTGGTGACGCCGACCTGATCCTTGCAGGGGGAGTCGAGAGCATGAGCCGGGCACCGTTCGTCCTGCCGAAAGCGACGTCCGCATACTCCCGGGCCGCGGAGATCCACGACACCACCCTCGGCTGGAGATTCGTGAACCCCGTGTTGGAGCAGACCTACGGCACCGACTCGATGCCCGAGACTGCCGAGAACGTCGCGGCGGAATACGAAGTGTCACGTGTGGACCAGGATGCCCTCGCGCTGCGGTCGCAGGAGCGGACCGCGAAGGCGATCGCCTCGGGTCGGCTGGCCGAGGAGATCACACCTGTGCAGGTGGCCACCCGCAGCGGCCCTTCCGTTTCGGTGGACCGGGACGAGCACCCGCGCGAGACGACGATGGAGGCCCTCGCGGCCCTGCGACCCATCTTTCCCGGCGGGACCGTTACCGCCGGCAGTGCTCCCGGCATCAACGACGGCGCCGCTGCAGTCCTCATTGCGTCCGAAAGGGCGGTGCGGCGCTACGGGTTGGACCCGCTCGCCCGGGTCACCTCGGCCACCGCGGTCGGCGTCCCGCCCCGGACCATGGGCATCGGCCCCGTTGCGTCCACCCGGAAGCTCCTGCAGCGCAACGATCTGTCGATCCAGGATATCGATGTCGCCCGGCGCGCCGTTGTGACCCTGTGCATCGGTGTGGGGCAGGGCATCTCGGTGCTGCTCGAATCCGTGTGACCGAAGAACAGTGACCGAGGAGGCACCGATGACAACCATCGCCGATCCGCCCGGCGCCTTGAGCGAGCTCAGGGCGCCGGCCCGCGACTACCTGAACCTGGACTCTCAGCTCACCACCCAGGAGATGGCGTTACGGGACGAGGTCCGGCAATTCGTCGATAGGCGGATCCGGCCGAACATCGCCCAGTGGTACGAGAACGCCGAATTCCCCCGTGACATCGCCTCGGAGATGGGCGATCTCGGACTGCTCGGTATGCACCTGCGGGGTTACGGCTGCGCCGGCCGGAGTGCGGTCGAGTACGGCCTGACCGCGATGGAGTTGGAGGCCGGCGATTCCGGATTGCGGACCTTCGTCAGCGTTCAGGGTTCGCTGGCGATGAGCGCCATCCACAAGCACGGTTCGGAGCAACAGAAACAGCAGTGGTTGCCAGGCATGGCAGCGGGCCGGCTGATCGGCTGCTTCGGACTCACCGAACCCAGCGCAGGCAGCGACCCCGGCGCGATGACCACCTACGCCCGCAGAGATGGCTCCGACTGGGTGTTGAATGGTGCCAAACGGTGGATCGGACTGGCGTCCATCGCCGATGTCGCCGTTGTCTGGGCACAGACCGACGGCGGTATCAAGGGTTTCGTCGTACCGACGGCGACCGCGGGCTTCACCGCGACGAATATCGAGGCGAAACTGTCGATGCGGGCATCGATCCAGTGCGACATCTCGCTCGACGATGTCCGGCTGCCCGGCGACGCTGTGCTGCCCGCAGTTGTCGGTCTCAAGGGACCGTTCTCCTGCCTCAACGAGGCCAGGTACGGAATCATCTGGGGCGCGTTGGGCGCGGCACGTGACTCCTACGAGGCGGCGTTGCGATACAGCCTGCAAAGGTTGCAGTTCGAGCAACCACTCGCGGCGTACCAGTTGACCCAGCGCAAGCTGGTCGACATGGTGCTGGAGATACAGAAGGGTGTTCTGGTTGCCTTGCACACGGGGCGTTTGAAGGACGCCGGGCACCTGTCCCCGCAACAGATCTCGTTCGGCAAGTTGAACAACGTCCGGGAAGCGATCGAGATCTGTCGTGAGGCCAGGACGATCCTCGGCGGCAACGGCGTCACACTGGAGTACTCGCCGCTGCGACACGCGAACAACCTGGAAAGCGTCCGCACCTACGAGGGCACCGACGAGGTGCACACCCTGATCATGGGGCAGGCCATCACGGGCCTGGCCGCCTTCCGGTAAGGGCGGAACCCCGATGGACGACCTCACCACCGCCGCCGACCATGGAAGTGGTCTCGATCGGATCCGTCGCATCGTCGTGGTCGGCGCCGGCGCGATGGGTTCGCAGATCGGGATGGTATGCGCGTTGGCTGGATTTGAAGCGACCGTCACCGATGTGGAACCGACCGCCCTGGTCCGGGCGCACGGGCAGCTGCGGCAACGGTTGACCAGGGACGTCGAGAAGGGTCGCCGGGAAGCGCCCGCGGTGGAAGCGGCGTTCCGTCGGCTGAGGTTCAGCACGGAAATAGGTGCGGCGGCCACCACCGCGGACTACGTCATCGAGGCCGCCGTCGAGAAGTTGGACGTCAAACGGCTGCTGTTCGCCGAGTTGGACCGGGCGGCTCCGCCGCACACCATTTTGGCGACGAATTCATCCAGCATCGTGTCCTCCCGGATCGCCGATGCGACGGGCCGGCCGGACCGGGTCTGCAACCTGCACTTCTTCAATCCGGCGCTGGTGATGGCGTGCGTGGAAGTGGTGCGGGGTCCGGACACCTCGGATGAAACCGTCGATCTCTCGGTCGGGCTCGCTCGGGCGCTGGGCAAGGTGCCGGTGGTGCTCAACAGGGAAATTCCGGGTTTCGTTGCCAACCGCATCCTCAATGCGGTGCGGGACGAGGCGATATTCCTGCTGGAGAATGGGGTCGCCTCCGTCGAGAACATCGACACCGCATGCCGCACCGCACTCGGCTATCCGATGGGTCCTTTCGAACTGATGGACATGACGGGTATCGACATTGGATATCTGACCAAGAAAGACCGGTTCGCCGAGTCCGGTGATCCGAAAGACCTGCCCAGCAAGGCTGTCTCGGGTTTGGTCGAGCGCGGTGAGCTGGGCAGGAAGACGGGTCGCGGTTGGTATGACTACGACGGGACCGGTGGCAAGTCGCCTCGGCCAGCCGATCACCTGACCGGGTTCTGACAGGACGGTGGGCTGACGCTGACCGGAACCGATGAGCGTCGCCCCGGAGCCGGATTCAGGTTGTAGCGGGTGGCTCTGCGGGCAAGAGTTCGCTGATCAAGTTCTCCACCCGGCGACGGATGTCGTCCCGGACGTGCCGGACCGTTTCGATGTCTTTACCGGCGGGATCCTCGAGCTCCCAGTCCTCGTAACGCTTCCCCGGGAAGATCGGGCAGGCGTCGCCGCAGCCCATGGTGACGACCACATCCGAGGCCCGCACGGAATCGGTGGTCAGGACCTTCGGGCGCTGGGCGGAGATGTCGATGCCCTCCTCTGCCATCGCCTGGATGGCGATGGGGTTGATCTGATCACCCGGTATTGATCCTGCCGACCGAATATCGATGCGCCCGCCGGCAAGCGCAGCAAAGTGGCCGGCCGCCATCTGCGAGCGGCCGGCGTTATGAAGACACACAAACAGCACCGCGGGCCTACTCGTCATGAAATCTCCAGTTTTCTCGATAAGGCCCGACCGAGGGGCGCGTGAAGCATGCGTTTGGGGCGACTGGGACGCCATCGGTCACCAGGTGGCTTCCTGCGCGTCACCTCCAGCGCATCAAGCACTTGCCTCCAGGAATGTTAGGGACTAACATTTACTCGTGCCCGCTTCTCCGTTGCGCGAATCGCCACGAGTCACCGCAGGCACCAAGGGCGAGCGGACCCGGGCCCGGATCCTGTCGCGCAGATTGCGGTAGCAGCGGGCATCACAGAGATGACGTTCTACCGGCACTTCGGTTCGAAAGACCAACTGGTGGTGGATGATCCCTACGACCCGTTGATCGCCGCCGCAATTGCCGACCAACCTCGGACGCTGTCCCCGCTGTGCCGCGCCACCCGTGGCGTGCGGTCGGCCTGGCGCACTCTGCCGATCACCGACGTGGAACCTGTGCGGGAGCGACTGGCCATTCTGGCCAGCACTCCCAGCCTCGCGGCCGCCGCCCGCGCGGCGACCGCAGCGACGGAGACCGCTATTGCAGAGCAGTTGACGCGCGACGATGCCCATCCGACGGACGCCGCCGTCGCATCCGCTGCCGTGATGGCCGCTTTGATGACCGGTCTGCTGCGCTGGGCCGCCGCCGACGACAACGCCCCCCTGTCCGAAGCCATCGAACGATCCCTCGACGTGCTGGAGTCACCGTGACCGAGAACGTACTGGCTCTAACTGATGTGTCTCGCCACTATCGCGGGGGTGCGGGAGTCCGGGGGATCGACCTGTCCGTCCGGCGTGGTGAGATCCATGCGCTGGTCGGCCTCAATGGGGCCGGTAAGTCGACGCTGATGAAGCTGATGGTCGGGATGCTGCGGCCGAGCTCCGGTCGCGTCGAAGTCCTTGGCACCAGGGTCGACGCGGCGGGGCTGGCGACCTGGTCCAGAATCGGCGCACTGTTGGAACATGGGCTCATCTACGGCGAGCTGGACTGCCGGACAAATCTGCGCTTGGCCGCCCGGCTCCGCACTGTCCCAACTGAGCAGCTCGGCCCGATGGTCGAAGCCATCCTGACCGAGCTGGGTCTCACCCGCTACGCGTCGGTGCGGGCTCGTCGGTTGTCGCAGGGGAACCGGCAACGTCTGGGACTGGCTGCGGCGCTGCAGCACCAGTCCGAGCTCATCATTCTCGATGAGCCGACGAATGCGCTGGACCCGTCCGCGGTGATCGCGCTGCGCGGGGCGCTGCTCCGGCGCGTTGCCACCGGCACCGGGATTCTTGTCTCCAGCCACCATCTCGACGAGGTGGCCAGGATCGCCACCCGCATCTCGGTGATAGCGGACGGACGGATGGTCGGCACCCTCGACCCGGATGGGGTGGACATCGAACGAGCCTTCTTCGCCACGGTGCACAAGGCGATGGCGGGTATCGGATGAGCACCTTCCTGGAGGGCGTGGCCGTCGACGCTCGCAAGGCCCGTTCGTCGCGGGTGCTGTGGTCCACGGGGCTGCTGCTGGTGTTGGGTGTCAACGGTTTGTCCACCACGATAGTGTTCGCAGCCCGCAGCGGTAACGCCCAGTTGGTGGCAAAGCTGGGACCGCAAGCGGCGTCCGGAGACTGGACCGCGATGCTCTCGGCCGCGGCCCAGATCACTTCCGCCGGCGGGCTTCTCGCTCTCGGTGTGGGTATCAGCTGGTTGTACGGGCGCGAGTTCGCGGAGGGCACGGTCTCGGGTCTGTTCGGATTGCCGGTCAGCCGCGGTCGCCTCGCAGCCGCGAAACTCGTCGTCTATGCCGGGTGGTCTTTGGTCACCTCACTTCTGACGGTGTTGGTGCTGCTGGGCGTCGGCGTCGTGATCGGCCTCGGCGTACCCGACGCTGCTGCCGTAGCGGGCCTCGGGCGACAGTTCGCATTGGCTCTGCTGACCGCGGTCATCGCCGTGCCGGCCGGATGGGCATCATCGGTCGGCCGCGGTCTGCTGCCCGGCATTGCCACCAGCGTCGGCATTCTCGTCCTGGCGCAGGTTGCCGTGCTGGCCGATATCGGATCCTGGATGCCGTTCGTCGCTCCTGCGATGTGGGCGTTGCAGCCGTCGACGTCCGCCGCGCCGCTCCTGATGGTGCCCATCGTTCCGCTCCTGTTCGGTGCGGCGATCGTTATCAGCTGGCATCGCCTGCAACTCGACCGGTAGCGGTTCACGCGGCCGAACGGTTCCGACCGACCGGCACGTCCCTTCGACGGTCCGCGCCGCCGCTGCGCCCCGGACGCGTCCGATAGCGGCGGATCGAAGCTCACCGATCCCGCCCGGCACGGCACTTGTGCCGGAATGCCCGGACGCTCGATGGTGTTGTTCGTGAGGCGACGAGCGGTGGAGACCGACTGCCTGCACTGGTAGCGGTTGTCATGGCGTTGGGCAATACGTGCGCACCGTGAGCGCAACACACCGAGGGAGAGCAACGATGAGCCAACCGACCGAGCAGGCGATCCTTGCAGGAGGCTGCTTCTGGGGCATGCAGGACCTGATCCGCCGGCGCCCGGGTGTGGTGTCCACGCGGGTCGGCTACACCGGCGGCGAGATCGCGGACGCGACCTACCGCAACCACGGTTCGCACGCCGAGGCAATCGAGATCACCTTCGACCCGGAGCAGACCTCGTACCGCGACCTGCTCGAGTTCTTCTTCCAGGTCCACGACCCGACGACGAAGAACCGTCAGGGCAACGACATCGGTGCCAGCTACCGGTCCGCGATCTTCTACACCGACGACGAGCAGCACCGGATCGCCGACGACACGGTCGCCGATGTGAACGCCTCCGGTCTGTGGCCGGGCAAGGTCGTCACCGAGGTGGTGCCGGCCGGTCCGTTCTGGGAGGCCGAGCCCGAGCACCAGGACTACCTGTTGCACTACCCGAACGGCTATACCTGCCACTTCGTGCGGCCTGGCTGGAAGCTCCCTAGGCGGGAGGGCAGCGTGCAGCGCTGACGGTGTGCGTCCGGCGCACCTACGCCGGCCAGGCTGGCTCTCTGCCCTTTTTTCTTTCCGGCGCTGACTACGGTCACGTGCGCCTATGGGACGCCGGCCGCTGACGCCTGCACCTGGCGGCGGGACGAATGGCGGGTTACTCAGCGCCGGTAGACCTGCTCACCACGCAGCCAGGTTTCTGCGACCTGAACCTGATCGATCTCCTGGGGGTCGATGGTGAAGATGTCACGATCGAGGACGACAAAGCTTGCGTCGTAACCGGTGCCGATGATGCCGACACCGTCCAGGGGGGCCACCTGACGGGCTCGGCCGGTGTAGAGCAGCAGTGCCTGCGGCACGGTGAGCGCCTCCGGTTGACCCATGTCCGCGCCGTTGTAGGCCCTGCGGAGAACTGCGGCCTTGATCGAGACGAAGACGTTGTCGGCATCGGCCCAGGCGGTGGCGGGATTGTCCGATGACAAAGCGGCGAACGGCACCCTGTTGTGAAAGGACTTGAGAGGATAGGCGATGTCGAACTGTTTCCGGGAGAGGTTCCGCTCGTAGCTGTCGAATTCTGAGAACAGAAAAATGGCATGGCTGACGACAGCGAACGACATCCGTGCGGCGTTCATCCGGTCGATCATCTCGGGGGAGAAAAGAGTGGCGTGGTCGAGCCGGATCGACGGCAGCTCACCCATCCAGGGTTCCTCGTCGGACCACAGATCAAGGACATGGTTCAGCGCCCGGTCGCCCATGGCGTGCACAGCGACCTGGATGTGGTTGCGGCGCGCCCAGTTCACCGCCGCACGCAGGTCGTCGTCGGTCAGCGTCTGCATCCCGTGCTCGCTGGTGCCCGGGTAAGCGTCCTCGGTCCACGCCGTGCGATTCGAAAAGGCGCCGTCCATGAACAATTTCAATCCCGCGATTTTGATCCGACCTTGCCGATCGTCGTCGGCGAGGTCTGCAAGTCCCTCCGCGGCCACTGACCGCCAGCCATAGTAGAGAGCGCACTGCACCTGCAGTCCCTGCGCCCGCGCAGCGCGGAACGTCTGCAACGGGGCGGGCACCATCGTCGCCAGCAGATCGCATACACCGACGATGCCCCTCTCGAGAAAGTGCCGGTTGAGCTGCGCCAGATTCAGGATCTGCTGGTCATGGTCGGGCACCGGCATGGCCGCGACCACTGCATCGGTTGCGTTGGTCTCGATGAGCAGACCGTCGAGCCGCCCTTCGGTGTTGCGCCCATACCGCGCGCCGGCCGGATCCGGCGTCTGATCCGTGATCCCGGCCATCTCGAGCGCGCGACGGTTGCACACCGACGAGTGGCCGTCGCAGCGTTGGACGAGAACCGGTTGGTTGGTACTGACCTGGTCCAAATCGTCGGCCGTCGGTCCGCGACCCTCCGGGTACTTCGATTCGTCGTAGCCGAAGCCGTTGATCCAGGCTTCGTCGCCACGGCCCATGTTCGGGTGGGTGCGGAGCCTGTCGAGGAGATCGGCCAGCGAACTGACCGCGGGCGGCAGGCACATCACCGCGCCGGCCAGCGTCGACAGGAATGCAAGGTGGGTGTGTACGTCCAGGAACCCGGGCACCACTGTGCGTCCCTCTAGATCGACGGACGGCTCGTCAGTGAGATCCACCTGGTCACCGACCCACGAAAACATCCCGTCGGTGATCTGGAAGGCAGTCGCGACATCGTTCTCACCGCGCCCGGTGAAGACCTTGCCGTTACGGAACAGCATGCTCGTCATTTCTCGTTGTCGATGGCAGTGATTTCGCTGAACGGATCCGCGGCGGGCCAATCAGACGGCGGCCACGAGTTCGGCGAGCGGCCGTGGCATGTAGCTGCTGGCCAGCGCATTGACCAGTACAAGTGCGTCCCGGATCTTGCGATCGCCGCGGGTGCCCATGAACCGACTGAGCAAGGCCCGGTCGGGTTTCTCCCGTTGCGCCGGTTGTCGTTGAAACTTGCGATAGGACACGATGTCGCCCTGCGCGGCAAGGATCTGTTCTACCGCGTCGACACCGAGAGCGGCGATCAATTCGTCCTCGAGATCCGCGTCGCACACGAAGAACCGCTGATTCTCCAGCTCCGCTCGGCCCGCTATCCGGCCCAGCCCTGCCTGCTCGAAACCGGTCAGGAAGAAGCGCATCTCGGCGCGGTCACACAGACCGGCAAGACCTACGTCCAGTCCCTGTGGCCCGTACCGCTCGAGAAAGTGTCCGATGTTGGTCGCACCGTGCATGGGAAGGACAGCGACACCCTCGGCCAGCAGGTTGCGACTCCACCGCCTGGCCAACGCCGTCACCGCGAGCTGGTCGCTGATCCCCTCGACCAGGACCACTGTCCTGACCGTTTCCACCGCCTCATCGCGTGCAGGCATCGGCAAAGACTATCCGTCGCCCGGGGCGCCTGCGGTTGCACCGGCGCCGGCACGAACATGCGCCACTCCGCGCGAATCGCAAACCTGTCACATTGCGTGGACCTCACGCTACGCTCAGTGAATGCCGTGCAAGGCGTCGGCATGTGGGGAGGAAGCATGACGAGCACCGTGATCATCTCGGCGTCGGCCGTCATCACGATGGATCCTGCGTTGCCGCGGGCGAAGGCTGTGGCTCTCGACACCGACTCCGGCACCATCATCAGCGTCGGCTCGTTGGCCGACTGTCGCACCGCCGCACCCGGTGCGGACGAGAAAGACCTGGGCGACTCGGTGGTGATGCCCGGCTTCATCGAGGCGCACAGCCACCCGTTCCTGTCCGGGATCGTGACACAATCGCCGACCTACTGGATCGCTCCCTACGTCGGATATCCCACTTGGGATGACGTGACCAAGTTGTTCGCCAAGGTGCAGGACGAGCAACCACCTGGCGCCACCGTGCTGTTCAACGGGCTCGACCGGTTGCTGCAGCAGGTGCAGGAACCGGACAACGTCTTGCTCGACAGGTACTTCCCGGATCGACCGGCGGCCGTGTTCGACAATTCCGGTCACGAGGTCTACTTCAACAGCGCCGCGATCGCGTTGTTGGGCTGGACGGTCGCTCCGCCCGATCCAGCCGGTGCCCGGTACGGTCGAAACCCGGACGGCACCAGCAATGGACGGGCGTACGAGACAGCGGCGTTGCTGGCCGTGGCCGGGCCGCTGATGAAGTCGGCAATCCCGCACCCGCTGTACTCCGCCGCGCAGTGGTACACACTGATGGCCAAGGGTGGAATTACCACAACAACCGACATGAGCTACAGCACGCCGTATCTCGTCGGGTATGAAGCGTTGGCGGCGGTGCCGGACTGCCCGCTACGGATCTCGCTCTACCACATGTCCACGGAGAACGACGCGGACAAGCCACTGGACTGCCGCGCTCCGGACACGATGATCCGCAAGCAGGGGATCAAGCTGTGGGCCGACGGTTCGCCGTGGGTGGGGACTGCGGCATTGTCATATCCCTATGTGGATTCGGTGACCGTCCGCAACGCCGGAATACCTCTCGGGCCGGCGGGTGAGTCGGCGATGAACTATTCGCGTGAGCAATTGGACCAAGCTCTGGATCGTTTCACCCCGCAGGGCTGGCAGATGGCGTTTCACGTCAACGGTGACGTCGGCCTCGACGTCGTTCTCGACGCGTACCAGCGGGCGCTGTCGGTCCATGATGTCGCCGGCACCGATCATCGTTGGCGGGTAGAGCATCTGGGCGGCGCTCGTGCCGACCAATTCGCGCGGGTGGCATCGCTCGGGGTGTTCGCATCCCTCGGCCCGTTCCAGTTCATCTACTGGGGTGACCTCCTCGACGGCGAACTGTTCTCGCACGAGATCGGCGCTCAATGGATGCGCTTCCGGGACGCCGTCGACGCGGGCCTGTGCGTCTCCTTCCACAACGACGGGTCGGTCAGCCCGCCGGTTCCACTGCTGAACATCCAGGCCGCCGTCACCCGCATGACCCTGTCCGGCCGGGTGCACGGCCCCGAGCAGGCGATCGGTCTGGACGCCGCCTTCGCCGCGCAGACCATCGACGCCGCCCGTACCCTGCACCGCGAACACGAGATCGGCTCCATCACCCCCGGCAAACTGGCGGATTTCGTTGAACTTTCCGCCGATCCGTGGAGCGCGGATCCGGCCCGACTTGTCGACACGGTGACGGTCAACCGAACCTGGCGCGGCGGTCGGCGTATCGACCCCGACGCCTTCCTCGCGGAAGTCAGGGCCATCGACCCTACGGAACACCAGCACCTTGCGCAGCATGGTCAGCACTGTTAGTGGCGGAGGGACATGAGGCAGTACCAACAGCGTCCCGCTGGGGTGCCCTGGCCCCAGCATCTTCACCCTTGCCGTGCGCGTCCGCCACCGCCATCTCGACGGTCCTCACTCGCGGGTGTTCGCCCACCGGTCAGGTCGCGCAAACCCCGATTGCCGCGTTGGCGCTCGCCGCCGCCGACCTGCGCGCACCGATTGGCGCCGGTCTTCGCGGTGTTCCTGGCTGGCTACGCGCTCGCCGGGACCGAGTTGGTGACGGTGTTCGGCGCCGCCTTCGCGGACGTCAAGGACGTCGCGGTTCCGGGCCGGATACCGACCGCAACTGGGCATTCCCGGGCTGCTGCGGGGCAGCCACACTCCTGGTGACGTTCGTAGCTCCTGATAACGTTCGTCAGGCGCGGCGCATCGTAACGGGGAATGGCCTTGTCGCTTCACCACACTGCTGGTGATCGATTCCTGAGAACATCTGTGGTTGTAGGGCACCATCAAATGTTCACAATTGTGGATCTCCAAGCATCGTTGTGCGGCCATGCCGGGCCGGGCGCCGCGCTGGGCGCCTTGATAACGGTTTCATACTCAGCGCAACGAGCACCAAATGGGGTTGAAATTTTGCAGCTGAGCCGTCCGACACAAAAAAGCCTGTCCGAGGTTGCATCCAGTAGTGGTCTCCGACGGGAATAACAAGTGAGCGCCGCACACGGCGGCCTCAGCAAAAAGCTCGGGAGACCACGATGAAAATCAATATTGCGGTGACCGCCGGGGTTGCCGCCCTGCTGATCCTCACCGGTTGCTCCAGCAGCAGCGACGGCAGCGCAGCCACGACCGCGACCAGTGCCGACGCCACGTCGGCCGCCGCCACAGAATCGGAGACGATGGGCTCCGAGACGATGGGCTCCGGGGCATCAGTGGAGGCCGGCACAATTGTGGACGTCGCTGCGGGCAATCCAGATTTCAGCACCCTGGTCGCGGCGGTCAAGGCGGCCGGTCTGGTTGAAACCCTCTCCGGAACAGGCCCGTTCACGGTGTTCGCCCCGACCAACGAGGCCTTCGCAGCCCTCCCGGCCGGCGTCCTGGACAAGCTGCTGCTGCCGGAGAACAAGGAGACCCTCACCAAGGTCCTGACCTACCACGTAGTCCCCGGTAAGGTCACTTCGGATCAGGTCACCGCCGGCGACGTGACCACGGTCGAAGGCTCGCCGATCGCGATCACCACTGACGGCGGCGTGAAGATCAACGGCACCACCACCGTCACCGCGGTGGACGTCGAGGCATCCAACGGTGTTATCCACGTCATCGACTCCGTCCTCATCCCGGCCGAGGTCGCAGCGACGCTGTAAGCACCAGGACCAACGATGGGCCCGCCGGCCAGTTCCGGCGGGCCCATCGCAGTATCACCACTGCCCATGACGGCGCCGAGATCGGACCCTGTCCCCGGCGCCGTTGTAGGCAAACGGCTGCGGGTTCGCTTTCCGCGCGGTCTCTCACCTTCCTGGTTCACTGAGGGAGTGTTGGGCTCATCAACAGCGGGGGACGGACGCTTCGAGCACGGTGGACTCGAGCGCGGTGGAGTGGCCGTAACGCGGGCATGCTTTCGGGGGGCCGGCAGGTTGCCGCAGCGGTCCGGGTCCTTCCTGCCTCCCTGTTCGACAAAAGGACCTCCCATGGCCAGCGATGAACGTCGATCACCGATCCCTACCGCGGCGGACATTCTCGCAGCGGCACCGCCGATTCGCCGTGAGCCGTCCGCCCGACAACGGATTCGATCCGCGAACGCCGCCGCCGGACGCCGGATCGCGATACTCGATGACGATCCCACGGGGTCGCAGACGGTTCACGGTGTCTGGGTCGTGACTGTGTTCGAGGAGGAAGAATACGCCGCCGGACTGGCCGAACCCGGATCCGCTTGTTTCATCCTGACCAACACTCGCAGCCTCCTCGAGAGCGCCGCGGTGGACCTCAACTCGAGAATTGCCAGCAGCCTGTACACCCTGGGAAATGCGCTGAACGCACCGGTGGAGGTCGTCAGCCGCGGCGACTCCACCCTCCGCGGTCATGTTCTCAGCGAGATCAAGGCCATCGACGTCGCTCGATGCAGGGTTACCGGTACGGGCTTCGACGGGGTACTGCTCGTTCCGGCCTACTTGGAGGCCGGAAGATTCACCGCAGGCGACATTCACTGGGCCGTCGTCGGTGGAGAAACGATACCGGTGGGCACGAGCGAGTTCGCCCAGGATGCCACCTTTGGATATGCCGCCTCCGATCTCCGAGACTTCGTGGCTGAGAAAAGCCACGGTGAAATTTCGGCCGACGACATCCACTCGATCACACTGACCGACATTCGTACCGGGGGACCGGGCCGGGTGGCCGAGATCCTTGCCGGTGTCAGTGGTGGCGCGTTCGTCGTCGTGAATGCCACCGATTACGCCGACCTCGACGTTGTCGTCCTTGGCCTGCTCGATGCGCAAGCCGCCGGAAAGTGCTTCGGGTACCGGTGCGGCCCGTCCTTCCCGCAGGCGCTGGCCGGCCTGGAACCGCAGGAAGCGCTGACCGTTCAACAGATCTGGCCCGAGGGGAATCCCGGGGCGCACGGCCTGGTCATCGTCGGGTCACACGTGGACCTGACCAGCCGGCAGGTGACCAGGGCGCTGCAACGCAGCGGCTTGACCGAAATGGAACTGCACGTGCCGACGCTGGTGGATCCCGAACGGCGCGATGCGCACGTCGCCGCGATCAGCGCGCAGGTCGTCGACGCGCTCGGGACGTCGGACGTCCTGCTGATCACAAGCCGCACCCGGCTCAGCGGCGTTGACGCCGACGACAGTCTGGCCATTGCCCGGACCGTGTCGACCGCCGTCAGCGAAGTGGTACGCGCGGCACTCACTGCCCACCCTTCCTGGGTGATTGCCAAGGGCGGCATCACCTCTCACGACGTCGCGGTGCGCGGCCTCGGCATCCGCCGCGCCGAGGTCATCGGGCAGTTGTTGCCCGGCATGGTGTCGGTGTTCCGGCCTGTCGAAGCCAGTCCGGAAGCGGTTGGCACCCCGTACGTCGTCTTCGCCGGCAACGTCGGCGATGACGAGACACTGGCCGACGTCGTCGACCTTTTCACCGGCCGCAGTTGAGGGTCGCAGGCGGGTGGTCAGGTCACCAGCCCGACCAGAGAGCAACGCTCCAACGATGCCGCTGGAAGTGTTCCAGTACGCCCCTGACCGTAAAGACCTGGAACATAGTGGGGGAGTGTTATGCGTGCTCCGCAATTCGAAGACGGTTCGGCAGTCGGTGCAATCGCACGTCGGCGAGTTCGCCGCCGGTGACCGTCGCGGTCAGGTAGGTACACGCCGGTTCGCGCCGGCGATCGGTGGGCGACCCCGGATTGAGCAACCGCATACCCGCCGAACTGACGGTGTCCCAGGGAATGTGGCTGTGCCCGAAGATCAGCACATCGGTACCCGGATAGGCGCGGTCGGCGCGGATCTCGCGGCCGGCCTTGCCTCCCGTTTCGTGCACGACTGCGAGGCGTAGACCGTCGAGGGATTGCCGCGCCACCTCCGGCAGCCGTTCACGCAGTTCCGGGCCGTCATTGTTGCCGTACACGCCGATCAGCCGGGCGGCGCGTTCCTCCAGCTGATCGAGCATCACCGGACTGACCCAGTCCCCGGCATGCACGACGACGTCCGCCGCGGCCACTTCATGCCACACCTGCGGCGGGAGGTCCCTGGCGCGGGCGGGGACATGGGTATCAGAAAGGATGAGCAGGCGCATGATCGCCATTGTGATGGTTGCTCACGGACCTCGAACAAGGTGTCCGCGAATTTGTTGTGATGTCGTCGAGGAGCGGATCGATGCCCGGTTCATTCCGGCTCGAGGTTCTCCTCGGCGGAGCTGGTATTTCCTGGCCTCCATCGTGGAGAGAGATCCGACCATGACGGGCTTTTCCATTCAAGACGCATCATCCTTGGGACCTTGGGCTCTACCGAAGAATGCTCCGGGCGTACGAGGCTCAAGGGTGCGGTGGCGGCCGTCGTCGCCGGCGGTACGCCGTTGACGTGCAGGGGTGAGGAAATGACAACCGTAGGAACCGGGCATCGGCCCGGGCGCACATCCGATGTCAGGACTGCAGGGTTGACGCAACCGCGGGCCGGCAATTCACCGCCGCTGCTGCACCTGGCCGGCGCTGCCTACTGGCTGTCGGGCTGCCTGTTGCTGGTCACCTGCGTGGCCGCGGGCTTGACGTTCTTCTGGGACGGCCTGTTGACCGGACCTGCCGCGATGAACGGGTCCGCGCGCGGCACGGCGCTGATGTTGCTGCTGATGACCGTCCCGGTGATGGGAATCGCGATGGCGGGCACCGCCCGAGGTTCCGCGCAAGGCCTCGTCCTGTGGCTCGGTGCGCTCGGTGTCGTGGTTTACAACGCCCAGATGTTGCTGTATGGAACACCTTTCAATCAGCTGTTCCTGTTGTACGTTGCCATGCTGGCACTGTCGCTGTGGTCGATCGGCACGCTGCTGGTGGGCGGTACGGCCGTCCGGATGTCGACCTACGTCGATGACGCGATGCCCGTTCGCTTCCTGGCGGGATACGTATGGGTGATCGCCGCGATGAACGCCATGCTCTGGCTCCGGACGATCCTGCCGGCAGTTGTCAGCGATCGACCGGCGTCGGTACTGGACGGCACGGGAATCGCCACGAATCCGGTCTTCGTCCAGGATCTGGCTCTCTGGTTGCCGCTGGCGGCGGTTGCGGGTGTCTGGCTGGTGCGGCGAGCGGCCTGGGGATACACCGTCGTCGGTGGCCTGCTTGCGATGTGGGTAATGGAAGGTGCCACGATCGCCGTCGACCAGTGGTTCGGTTCGCAGGCCGACCCGTCGTCGAGCGTTGTAGCGGCATCGATGGTGCTGCCGCTGGGGGCGCTGGCAGTGGTGGGCCTGGTTCCGCTGTTCCTGTTCCTGCGCAACCTCTCCCGGTGACGCGCGGCCATGGTGATGCCGCGGGGGAGGGCTGGTTCAGAATTCCGTCCGGAACCGGCACGGACCTGGTCTGACGGGTGCGTCGCGGCGTACACCGTCAGGTGATGTCGCCCTGGCAGATGTGGATCGCGATACCCCAGGCCAGGAAGACGATCCAGATTCCGACATCGAAAAAGTCCCAGGGGTTCTCCACGAGTACCTCCTCGGGTTGAGGGCAAGACGATGGCCAGGCTTAGGGGCTGGAGTTGACGCGTCTCAGTTCATTGTCTAGGGTGCTCGCCGTTCTCTCTCGTTTCCGCGGCGTCTTGCCGCATCCAGTTGGGTCGAGCAATACCCAGCGCTTCCGAGGTCCCGATGCCAATCCGGACGCACGGCGGCACCTCGACGACGTGGCCGCAGCGCAGGCACCAGTACGTGCGATGGCCGGTGTGTTCGATGGTGCAGCCGCACGGCTCCCAGCCGATGATCACCAGTCCGCCGACGTAGGCGTGCCCGCCCGGACAGTCGGCCGGCCGCTTCTCCGACACGGCATGACCGGGCATTGCTCGAACATACGT
>JBBRVZ010000060.1:0-19283 GCA_038246445.1 Mycobacteriales bacterium | reverse complement strand
GGCCGCTGGTGCTGTGCCTTCTCGCTGTAAATATCCTGGTATTTGCCGGGCGCCGGCGGGGGGCCGGCGCGGCCGCGAGTTCTCGGAGGCACTCATCGAGTATTCCGTATCGGCGTACCGATCCCGCTCGACCCGCCCTATTCGGACACCCGGCACCGTTGTCCGATGGCGATCGCCACTGTCATGTGGCGTGCAGGGTGGCGTTCAGCCCACCCCACGAGCCGGCCCTCGGCACCGCCTCCACGCCGCCGCTCAGCGAGTTCCTGCGGTACAGCAGGCCCGCAGCGCCGGACAACTCGGCGGCTTTCAGGACGCGGTCGGTGCCGTCCTTCAGGGTCAGCTTGGTACCGCCCGTCAGGTACAAGCCCGCCTCCACCACGCAGCCATCACCCAGCGAGATCCCGACGCCGGAGTTCGCCCCCAACAGGCAGCCGGCACCGATGGTCACCTGCTCCTTGCCGCCGCCGGACAGCGTGCCCATGATCGAGGCGCCGCCGCCGACATCGCTGCCGTCGCCGACGATGACGCCCTGCGAGATGCGGCCCTCCACCATCGAGGTGCCGATCGTGCCGGCGTTGAAGTTGCAAAACCCTTCGTGCATCACGGTTGTCCCGGCGCCGAGGTGCGCGCCCAGCCGGACCCGGTCGGCGTGCGCGATGCGCACCCCGGGTGGAACGACGTAATCGGTCATCCTGGGGAACTTGTCCACCCCGAACACCGACAACCGGGTTCCGGCGATGGCCGCCTCCAGCCGCACCCGGTCCACGTCGTCCGGTGGAACCGGACCGATCGAAGTCCATGCGTTGTTCGGGAGCACGGCGAAGATGCCGTCGAGGTTGATGGTGCGCGGCCGCACCAGCCTGGCCGACAGCAGGTGCAGCCGCAGGTAGCCGTCCGCGGTGTCGGCGGGTGCGTCGGCCAGCGAGGCGATGCGGGTCTGGACGACGCGCTGGCGCACTCCTCGGATGTCGTCCGACCTCTCGGCCAACCGCAGATCGGGTTGTTCCGCCGGAGCGGACGCCGAGCCGAGCAGCGTAGGGGCGGGGTACCAGACATCCAGGACGCTGCCCTCCGCCGTCACGGTCGCCAGGCCGGTTCCGCAGGCGCCATCGGAGATGGTTTCGGCGGTGGGATCGCTCATGGCGCGGAGCCTATCGGCAGCGCGATGCCCGCCCCGGCAGCGAGAAGGGCCCCGCCGTCAAGTGCTGGCGCGCCGGATGTGCACAGCTCTGCGTGTCGTGCCGTTGCGCTGTCGCGCTGGGCGGTAGGCGGTGGCCGCTGTCCACATTGTGCCGACGATGTTGTGCGGTGGCGGAGTTCCGGGCAGCGTCGCGACCATGTCGATCGTCATTCCTGCCAGTCCTCTCGCACTGGTCACCAGGTCCGCTCTCCTGAGAAAGGGCTTGTCCGACAGCACCATTCGACGGGCTCTGACGGCGAAGGAGCTGACGGCGCTCGCACCGGGGTTGTACGCCTGCTCCGATCACCTCACGCCACCCGACGCCGCGGCCGTTCACCGCGCGATCGCGTATTCCGTCGCGCCGGGACTTCTCGCGGGGTCCGTCGTCAGCCATCTGTCGGCGGCCGCCTTGCACGGTCTGCCGGTGCCTGCGGGGAGTCCGGCTGTTGTGCACGTCACCCGGCCACCACCGTCGAAGTCGCGGCGCGGCCGGATTGTGTGGCTGCACCGCGGTGTCCTGGACCCGTGCGATGTTGTCCTGGTCGGCGGTCTGCCGGTCACCTGCCCGGGGCGAATGGTGGTCGACTGCTCTCTGACGATGGACGCTGCGGCGGTGGTTCCACTGGCCGAGGCCGCCGTCAAATCCGGACTGGTCGACGGCGGGCAATTGCTGGTCCAGCTCCGTCGGCGGTGCCGGGCGCCGGGTATCGGCCTCGCAGCGGCTCTGCTGGCGGGCGTTACCGGGCAACCGTGATCCGCACCTGGGCCGGGTCGCCGCCGACAGCGCCGTCCCGCCACTGCTGGTCCACCCACCGCTGATCCGCGGTAACAACCTCGGTGACCCAGAAGCCGGCGCCGTGCGCGACCGACCACGCGGCGAGGGACCGGCCGGCGGCGACCGGCTCCAGCTCGGCAGAGGTGACGCTCGCCGTGCCGGTCCGACCGTCGGCGGAGACCGACTGCACGACGACGTCGCCGTACTCCGCATTCGCAGCGGACAGCACGTTCGCAAGGGCCGCCGTGGCGCCGGCCTGCCGCGGACGCGCAGGCTGCTCCGTTGTGGGTGCGGTGGCATCGGCACGGCAGGTCAGCTGCAGCGGGCCATCCCCGCTGAGCGCGCGGACCAGGGTCGTCGCGCGCGGCTCCCATCGTGCGTAGGCATTGGGAAAACCCGAGTACTGCACCGCCTGTGCGGCCTGGGTCAGCGGCAGGCTCGGCCACTGCGGCACCTCGACCAGCGCGTCGTAGAACTTGCCGGACGCGTAGATCGGGTCACCGATCTGCTCGGGCGTGCCCCACCCCTGGGACGGCCGCTGCTGGAACAGGCCCACGGAGTCACGGTCGCCGTCCGGCAGATTCCGCAAAGTGGATTCCTGGTACGCCGTTGCTAGTGCGATGATCCGGCCACGCTCGGGGATGTCCCGGGACAGGCCGACGGCGTTGATGGTGGACGCGTACTGCAGTTGCACCGCGGTGAGCTCGACGGTCGGGGCGACCGCGGTCTGCGCCGGATCACCCGGCACCGTGCACTCCGGACCGCCGAAGAGAAATGCCGGGCGCCACAGCAGCAGACCGCCCGTCACCGCCGCCGCGAGCACCACCACCAGCCCGGCGACGGCCAGGCTGATCTTGACGGAGGTGCGCACGATGCCGACGGTACTGTGCCCCTCGTGCCGGACTCCTACGTAACAGATGCCGCCTCCACCGCGGTCCCGTCGACGCCGCCCGTGCTGGACCTGCTGTCAGACCCTGCGGATCTGACGGCCCTACTCGTCGATATCCCGTCGGTCTCGGGAACGGAGAACGTGATCGCCGACGCGATCGAGGCCGCGCTGCACCGGGTCGCCGGACTGCAGGTGCTGCGGGTGGGCAACACCGTGCTGGCCAGGACGGACCTCGGGCGCCCGACCCGGGTGATGCTCGCGGGCCACATCGATACGGTGCCGATCGCCGACAACGTGCCGTCCCGCCGTGCTGGGGACATCCTGCACGGGTGCGGCACGACGGACATGAAGTCCGGCGACGCGATGTTGCTGCATCTGGCCGCGACCCTCGAGCAGCCCTCCAAAGACCTCACTTTCGTCTTCTACGACTGCGAGGAGGTCGAGTACGAACGCAACGGCCTGACCAGAATCCAGGCGGAGTACCCGGAGTGGCTCACGGCCGACCTCGCCATCCTCGGCGAACCCACCAACGGCGAGGTCGAGGCCGGCTGCCAGGGTACGGCCGCTGTCGCCCTGACCATCCGCGGACGGCGGTCCCACGCGGCGCGATCCTGGTTGGGCGACAACGCCATTCACAAGACCGCTGCTGTGCTGAGCCGGCTGGCCGGCGTCGAGGGCAGGATCGTGGACATCGACGGCTGCGAGTACCACGAGGGGATCAACGCGGTGTCGATCACCGGCGGAGTGGCCCCCAACGTCATCCCCGACGAATGCGTCGTCAAGGTCAACTACCGGTTTGCCCCCGACCGCACCCCCACCCAGGCCGTGCAGGTGCTGCGGGAGTTGTTCGACGACGTGGAGATGACGGTGCTGGACGTCGCGGCCGGCGCGCTGCCGGGCCTGTCCGCCCCGGCGGCGGCGGAATTCGTCGCGGCCACCGGCGGTGCCGCGCGGGCCAAGTTCGGCTGGACCGACGTGTCCCGGTTCGCGGCGCTCGGGATTCCCGCCGTCAACTACGGCCCGGGGGATCCCTCGCTGGCGCACACCCGCGAGGAGCATGTCCGGCTCCAGCAGATCCGGGACATGACGCAGGTGCTGCGGGGCTTCCTCGCCTGAGGCCGGTGCCCGCGTCATTACTGTTGCGCAGGTGACCGAATTCGAGGACCCCCCAAACCCGCCGGCCGACGGGCACGTGTCCGAACGCTTCCGCGGCCCCGTCCGGCTGCGCGGTGACCTACGAAATGCCGGTAGCAACAGCACCACCGACCAGCGGTTGCTCGACTCCCGCGGCCCGAGCGACTGGGTGCACACCGACCCGTGGCGGGTGCTGCGGATCCAGGCCGAATTCGTCGAGGGCTTCGGCGCGCTGGCCGGATTGCCCAGGGCCGTCACGGTCTTCGGATCCGCGAGGACCAAGCCGGGCAGCAAGTATTACGGCAAGGCCGAGGAGATCGGTGCCGCCCTGGCCGAGGAGGGTTTCGCGGTGATCACCGGTGGTGGCCCGGGAATCATGGAGGCTGCCAACAAAGGCGCAAAACAGGCGGACGGAATGTCCGTCGGCCTGGGTATCGAACTCCCCTTCGAGCAGGGCCTGAACCAGTACGTGGATTTGGGCATCAATTTCCGTTACTTCTTCGCCCGGAAGATGATGTTCGTCAAGTACTCGCAGGCCCTTGTCTGCCTGCCGGGCGGCTTCGGCACGCTGGACGAATTGTTCGAGGCGCTGACCCTGGTGCAGACGAAGAAGGTGACGAAATTCCCGGTGGTGCTGTTCGGGTCCGAGTACTGGGGTGGGTTGGCGGAGTGGATCCGGAACTCGGTGGCCGGGGCCGGCAACATCTCGGAGCCGGACCTCGATCTGCTGCACGTGACCGACGATGTGGACGATGTGATCCGTGTCGTGCACGATGCGTATGCCGCCTGGGAGGCCGTGCACTGACAATTCTCGGCTGATCAACGCGGTCGCCGCATCGGCGTCCTGGGCGTGGCAGGATGGCCGCGTGTTGCGCTGGCTCACCGCAGGTGAATCCCATGGTCCCGCCCTGGTCGCCGTCCTGGAAGGACTGCCGGCCGGGGTGCCGGTGACCTCGGCCGACATCGCCACCCAACTGGCGCGTCGGCGGCTGGGTTACGGCCGCGGCGCCCGGATGAAGTTCGAGCAGGACCGGGTGACGCTGCTCGGCGGCGTCCGGCACGGGGTGAGCCTCGGCGGGCCGTTCGCGGTCGAGATCGGCAACACCGAGTGGCCGAAATGGGAGCAGATCATGGCTCCCGACCCGCCGGACGCGGCCACCGCGGAGGCGTTGCGGACCCAGGCCCGCAATGCGCCGCTGACCCGTCCGCGCCCCGGTCACGCCGACCTAGCGGGGATGCAGAAGTACGGCTTCCACGACGCCCGGCCCGTTCTGGAAAGGGCGTCGGCGCGGGAGACGGCTGCGCGGGTCGCGCTGGGTACCGTCGCTGCGCAGTTCCTGCGGGTGACGCTCGGTGCGGAAATCGTCTCGCACGTTGTCTCTATCGGTGAGGGCGACGCCGTCGACGGGCCGCTGCCGACGCCGGCGGATCGGGACGCCATCGACGCCTCACCGGTCCGGGCGCTGCACCCGGACTCCGCGACGGCGATGATCGAGGAGATCGAGGCGGCCAAGGCGGACGGCGACACGCTCGGCGGGGTCGTGGAGGTCCTGGTCTACGGGCTCCCGCCTGGGCTGGGTTCGTTCGTGCACGGTGACCGCAAGCTCGACGCCCGGCTCGCGGGCGCGTTGATGGGGATCCAGGCTATCAAGGGGGTCGAGATCGGCGACGGTTTCACCACCGCCCGCCGGCGTGGTTCGCGCGCCCATGACGAGATGGACCCGCGTCACCCCGGCGTCACCCGTCGGTCCAACCGGGCGGGCGGGATCGAGGGCGGCATGACCAACGGCGAGGTGCTGCGGGTGCGCGCGGCGATGAAGCCGATCTCCACCGTGCCCAGGGCGCTGGCCACCCTCGACGTGGTCACCGGCGAAGAAGCGGTCGCCATCCACCAGCGCAGCGACGTCTGCGCGGTCCCCGCCGCGGGGGTGGTCGCCGAGGCCATGGTGGCGCTCGTCGTCGCCGATGCGGTGACCGAGAAGTTCGGCGGGGATTCGGTTCCCGAGGTCATCCGCAACGTGCAGGCCTACCTGGCCACCCTCGCGGACACGCTGCCGATGACGGACGCACCGCCCGTACAGGTCAGATGAGCCGACAGGCGACAGCTGGGCGGACCCGGCCGTTGGTGGTGCTCGTCGGCCCACCGGGCTCCGGCAAGAGCACCGTCGGACGGGCGCTGGCCAGGATCATCGGCAGCACGCTGCGCGATACCGACGCCGACATCCAGGCGAGCGCGGGCCGCCCGATCCCGGACATCTTCTTCACCGACGGGGAGCCTGCGTTCCGGGCGATGGAACGCGCGGCCGTGGCCGCGGCGCTCACCGAACACGCCGGGGTGCTGGCTCTCGGTGGCGGCGCCGTGCTCGCTCCCGAGACCCGAACGCTGCTGACGGACCACACCGTGGCCTTCCTCAGCGTCACCATGCCGACCGGCGTCAAGCGCACCGGTCTGGCGTCGAACCGTCCGCTGCTGACCGGGGTGAATCCGCGGGCGACCTTCAAGTCGTTGCTGGACGCCCGGCTGCCGCTGTACGAGCAGGTGGCGACGATCGTCGTCCGCACCGACGACCTCACGGTCAACGAGGTCGCCGCGACCATCGCAGAGAAATTGGACCTGCTATGAGCACCGAGCCGGTCACGGTCCAGGTCGCATCCGCTGCCCCCTATGACGTGATCATCGGGCGTGGGCTGCTCGACGAACTGGTCGCTTCGACGATCGCGACCGGCGCCTCGCGGGCCGCGCTGATCCACCCACCGACGCTGGCGGCAACCGCCGAAGTGATCCGGGAGGCCGTCGCCGATGCCGGGGTGGACGTGCACCTGTTGCAGGTTCCGGACGCCGAGGACGCGAAAAACCTGACGGTGCTGGGCTTCTGCTGGAATGTGTTCGGGCAGATCGGGCTGGACCGGCGCGACGTGGTGATCGGGCTCGGCGGTGGATCGGTCACCGACGTGGCCGGCTTCGCCGCCGCGACATGGATGCGCGGGGTCGCCGTCGTGCACGTGCCGACCACGTTGCTCGGCATGGTGGACGCGGCCGTCGGCGGCAAGACCGGCATCAACACCGACGCCGGCAAGAACATGGTCGGATCGTTCTACGAGCCGGCCGCCGTGATTGCCGACCTGGCCACGCTGGAGACGCTCGCCCCGAACGAGCTGGTCGCCGGGATGGCGGAGGTCGTCAAGTGCGGGTTCATCGCGGACCCGGCGATTCTGGACCTGATCGAGGCGGATTCCGCCGCCGCCGTCGAGCCCGGCGGCGCGGTGCTGGCCGAATTGGTCCGCCGGGCGGTCACCGTCAAGGCAGGTGTCGTCGCCGCGGACCTGCGTGAGACCGAACTGCGCGAGATCCTCAACTACGGTCACACTCTCGCGCACGCGATCGAGAAACGGGAGCGGTACCGGTGGCGGCACGGCGCCGCCGTGTCGGTCGGGCTGGTCTTCGCGGCCGAACTGGCCAGGGCCGCCGGACGGCTGGACGACGCCACCGCGGACCGCCATCTGACGGTGCTGCACACCCTCGCTCTGCCGACCACCTACGACCCGGACGCCCTTGGGGAGCTCGTGACGATCATGGGGTCGGACAAGAAAACCCGTTCCGGCACACTGCGTTTCGTCATCCTGGAGGCGCTTGCCAAGCCGGCCCGGTTGATCGGGCCCGACCCTGTTCTGCTGGCCGCCGCGTACTCGGTGGTCGCCGGCCAGAAGCCCCGGGCGCGCACCATCGATCTCTAGCGCGGGGCAGGCGGCCTACCATCTGATGCGTGACGATGGACGCTCCAACCGGAACCCACGCGGGACGCAGGGCGCTGCTGCGCGCCACCATGGTGCACGCCGGGGTCGACTCGCTGCTGGTGACCGACCTGATCAACGTCCGCTACCTGACGGGCTTCACCGGTTCCAATGCCGCCCTGCTGCTCGTCGGTACCGACGACGAGGACGGTGGGGCGCGCCGTCTGCGCGACGACGACGTCGGCAGCACTGCCGTCCCTTTCGGTGCCGGTGACGGGGACCCGCGCACCCGATTCTGCACCGACGGGCGGTACACCACGCAGGCCGAGCAGCAGGTGCCCGACCTTCCCCGACTGATCGCGCGGCCGTGCGACGTCGCGTTGCTGGCCTCGGCGCCGACCGGCGTCGTCGGCTTCGAGGCCAGGGCGGTGAGCGTCGCCGCGCACGGCGTACTGCTGGCCACGGCCACCCGGGCCGACGCCGACATCGAAGTGGCCCCGACGGTGGACCTGGTCGAGAAGCTGCGCGCGGTCAAGGACAGCGGGGAGATCAACGCCCTGCGACGCGCCTGCGCCGTCGCCGACAGGGCGCTCGAGGAATTGATCCAGGCCGATGGCATCCGGCCGGGACGGACCGAACGCGAGGTCGGACTGGACCTGGACCAGCGGATGCGCCAACTCGGCGCCGACGATCCCTCCTTCGAGACGATCGTGGCGGCGGGCCCGAACAGTGCCGTGCCGCACCACCGGCCGACGGCCGCGGTGCTGGCCGTGGGCGACTTCGTGAAGTTGGACTTCGGGGCCACCGTCGACGGATACCACTCCGACATGACCCGGACATTCGTGCTGGGAACGCCGGCCGACTGGCAGCGGGAGATCTATCACCTGGTGCACGACGCCCAGGCCGCCGGTCGGGCGGCCGCCGTCGTCGGGGCGACGGGGGCGCAGATCGACGCCGCCGCCCGAGACCTGATCGCCGGCGCGGGGTACGGGCCGCAGTTCTCGCACGGGCTGGGGCACGGCGTAGGGCTACAGATCCATGAAGCGCCGAGTCTGGCGCGTGAATCGGCCAGTATCATGGTCCCGGACATGTGCGTGACCGTGGAGCCGGGGGTGTATCTGCCCGGGCGTGGTGGCGTACGGATCGAGGACACCGGCGTGATCCGCGCGGATGGGTACTCCGTCCTCACGCAGACCCCCAGAGAGCTCCGCGTGCTCACCTGATCCGGATCAGGCGCACGGCCGGTCCTTCGGATCTGCAGTCATCCAGTTCGAGACGAGAACCAGTTCGGGCGCAGGCGGCCGGGCGGACAGCGAAAGGCAAGCGGCACACCATGGCTTCGACCAGCGACTTCAAGAACGGCCTCGTCCTCAACCTCGAGGGCCAGCTGTGGACCATCACCGAGTTCCAGCACGTCAAGCCGGGCAAGGGCCCCGCGTTCGTGCGCACCACCCTGAAGAACGTGATGACCGGAAAGGTCGTCGACAAGACGTTCAACGCCGGCGTGAAGGTGGGCACCGAGACCGTCGACAAGCGGGACATGACGTTTCTCTACAAGGACGGTGCCGACTTCGTCTTCATGGACGGTGACACCTTCGACCAGATCACCGTGCCGGCCGCCACCGTCGGCGATGTCGCCAACTTTCTGCTGGAGAACCAGCAGGCGATGATCGCCCAGAACAACGGCGTCGTGCTCTTCGTCGAGCTGCCGGCGTCCGTCGAGCTGCTGGTCTCGCACACCGACCCCGGACTGCAGGGAGACCGGTCGACCGGCGGCACCAAGCCCGCGACGTTGGAGACCGGCGCCGAGATCAACGTGCCGCTGTTCCTCAACACCGGCGACAAGATCAAGGTGGACACCCGGGACGGCCGCTACCTCGGCCGGGTCAACAGCTGACCTGCGGCGGCGTCGTTCTCCGTCCCACCCGTCCCAGCAGAAAGCCGGCCATCTGTGTCCGCCCGTAGCAAGTCCCGCAAGCGCGCACTGGACGTGCTGTTCGCCGCCGAGGCGCGGGGGATCGACCCGCTGATCGTGCTCGCCGAGCGGATGGAGCGACCGACGGGCCAGGATCTCCATTCCTGGACGCCGATGGGTGAGTATGCCGAATCGCTGGTCCGCACTGTGGTCGAGCACCAGAGCAGGATTGATGGCCTGCTGTCCGAGCACTCCCGGGGCTGGACGCTCGGGCGGATGCCGGCCGTGGACCGCGCCATCCTGCGGATCGCGGTCTGCGAGCTGCTCTACAGTCCCGACGTGCCACCGGCGGTCGTGGTCAACGAGGCGGTGGACGCGGCCAAGCTGCTGTCCACCGACGATTCGCCGAAGTTCGTCAACGGGGTCCTGGGTCAGCTGGTGGTCATCACACCGCAACTGCGTGGGGCGTGACGGGTCGCTCGGCTGAGCTGGCACGCTGTTCCGATGCCCGACGATCTGCTCATCGCCCGTAACCCGGAGCCGGACTCGTCGTTGCCGTTTCTGGTGCGCATTCCGCTCGGCCCGGATGGCATCGTCGTCAAAGCCCGGCAGAGCTGGCCGCGGGAGTCGAAGGTGTACTGCCATCGGGCCGACGGATGGCCCGAAGATCCGCAGATCGTCGAGCGTCTGGCTGTCCGGTCCTGTGTCCGTCGCGGTCCGGCGATCGATCTAGTGCTGACCCGGGCGCGGGAGAACCGCTCCCAATTCGTCATCGCCGCGGCGCGCGGACGCGAGATGATCTTCTGGCAATCACCCAGGACGTCCAGGCAGGCGCGACCGGCCGTTCGAATACCGACGGCCCGTGCGCACGGGCAGGTCCTGGGGATCGTGGTGGACACGGCCGAGAAATATCCGTACACCTTCCGCTCGCAGCAGGCCACGACATCCCGGCGGCGGTTGGCAGCGGGCGACTACGCCGTGCTCGGTGACGGCGAGGTACTCGCGGCCGTGGAACGCAAGACCTTGGAAGACCTTGCGGGCAGCCTCTTGTCGGGGCGCCTGACGTACGCGCTCGCGGAGTTGGCCGCTCTGCCGCGGGCCGCGGTCGTCGTCGAGGACCGCTTCAGCCGGTTGTTCAAGCTGCCGCACGCACCGGGGGCAGGGGCGGCCGAATCCCTCGCGGAGGCGCAGGCCCGCTTTCCCGCGGTTCCCATCGTGTTCTGCGAAAGCCGATCGCTGGCTCAGGAGTGGACCTACCGCTGGCTGGGCGCGTGTCTGACCGAGCTCACCGCGGCAGCCGACCGCGACGGTCTGGAGGACACCTTCGCGTCGGCAGGGCCGCTGGCGCCGCCGGCTGCCCCGGACAACTGATCAGTCGAGTTCGGTGCCCTGCGGCAGAACGCCCCAGTGCATGAGCTGGTCGGTGAGATCCTCGGCGGTCATGTCGTAAATCACGGCCAGTGACCGCAGGTCCTCGGACCGGATGGTCAGGATCTTGCCGTTGTAATCGCCGCGCTGCGACTGGATGGCCGCGGCGTACCGGGCCAGCGGACCGGCCTGGTGGGTCGGCAGCTCGCCCAGCCGCTGCAGATCGATGACGAGCTTCGGGCTCGAGGATCCGCGCCGGGTGGCGCGTGCGTCGGGGAGCAGTTCGGCCACCGGCACGCCGTAGAACTCAGCCAGCTCGGCGAGTTTCGCGACGGTAACGGCGCGGTCGCCACGCTCGTACGAGCCGACGACGACGGCCTTCCAGCGTCCGTCGGACTTCTCCTCGACGCCGTGCAGGCTCAGACCCTGCTGTGCCCTGATGGCGCGCAGTCGCGCACCCAATGCGTGGGCATAGTCCTGGGACATTCTGGCTCCTTGCACGAGGTCTGTGACGATACTGCGCCTGTGTACGCAGAGTAGTCGCAGACCCGAGCGTGATGCCAGCCGGACTCGCCGCGCCGCCGGTCGCGTTGCTTCGCGGCGTGATCGCCGGGCACCGATTCACACGGCCGTGGTTGCTGTGGTGACCGGTCCGGCCCTATGTCGTTGGTATGATGCTGCTGCGCCGGCCTGCCCTCGGTGTTCTGCTCCCGGGCGGGAGCGTCGCGTCAGACATTCCTTTAAGGACCGTCCGGTGAGGCGGGAAAGGAGGTCGTGAGTGGTGCCACCGCGCCCTGCTCAGACCGGCACGAACGGCGCACTGTCGCACCTGCCGACGGAGCCCGGTCCGGCATCGCATCCGCCGACGGTCCATCCCGCGCCCGGTCCGCGTGCACTGCAGGGTCACCAGATCCTCCGGCCCGCGGATATCGCCAGGACCATCGACCGCATTGCCCATCAGATCCTCGAGCGCAACGGTGACCAACCCGTTGTGCTGCTCGGAATTCCCACCAGGGGCGTGTTTCTCGCCCGCCGGCTCGGCTCCCGTCTGGGTGCTTTCGCCGCCCGAGACGTAGCTGTCGGCGCACTGGACATCACGCTGTACCGCGACGATCTGCGACTGCACCCGCCGCGCGCGCTGGAGGAAACCCGGTTGCCCGACGGCGGTATCTCCGGCGCCGTCGTGGTGCTGGTCGACGATGTCCTCTACTCGGGGCGCACGGTCCGAGCGGCCCTTGATGCCCTGCGCGATCACGGCCGGCCGGCCGTGGTGCAACTCGCCGTGCTGGTCGACCGGGGGCATCGGCAACTGCCGATTCGAGCCGACTACGTCGGGAAGAACATCCCGACCGCATTCGGGGACGACGTCGCGGTCCGGCTGACCGAGATCGACGGCTTGGACAGCGTCGACGTCACGCGCGCCGTGGGATCCGGCCCGGACGGGGAACCACTGCCGGCGACCGCACGAACGATCCATCCGAGGTCAGAGAGGCCATCATGACGACTTCCGTGCGCCGCCCCGATCGGGTGAATCTGTTCTCCGGTGGAGTTGACCCCGCGCCGGCGCACGACTCCGGCTCCACCGGGTCACCCGCCGCGTCGAATGCGGCCGAGCTCTCGCACGACGGTGCGGCCGGAGCCCACCGCGGCGGTCCGGTCCGAATGCCCCGGCATCTGCTGTCCGCCGCCGACCTGGACCTGGCCACCGCCGAGCACGTGCTGTCCACCGCCGAGCGCATCGAGCAGGCCATCGCCGGCCGGGAGGTCCGCAAGCTGCCGACCCTGCGTGGGCGCACCGTGGTGAACCTGTTCTTCGAGGACTCCACCCGAACCCGGCTGTCCTTCGAACTCGCCGCCAAGCGGCTGTCCGCGGACGTCATCACGTTCTCCGCGAAGGGATCGTCCGTCTCGAAGGGCGAGACCCTCAAGGACACGGCGTGGACGCTGCAGGCCATGGGCGCGGACGCCGTGGTGTGCCGGCACTCGTCCTCGGGCGCCCCGCAGCAGCTGTCGGGCTGGGTGGACGGGCACGTCATCAATGCCGGTGACGGCACGCACGAGCACCCGACACAGGCCTTGCTGGACGCGTTCACCCTGCGCCGCCACATCGGCGGGTTGACCGGCCGCCGGATCGTTCTGGTCGGCGACGTCCTGCACTCCCGGGTCGCCCGGTCCAACGTGCTGCTGCTCTCGACGCTGGGAGCGGACGTCACGCTCGTCGCGCCGCCCACCCTGCTGCCGGTGGGCGTGGGCAGCTGGCCCGCCGCGGTGTCCTACGACCTGGATACGGCGTTGGCCGGCGCGGACGCGGTGATGATGCTGCGGGTGCAGACGGAGCGGATGAGCGGCGCCTTCTTCCCCACCGCTCGGGAGTACAGCCGGTCCTACGGCCTGGACATCCGCCGCCGCGCGCTCATCGCACCACACGGCATCGTGCTGCACCCCGGGCCGATGAACCGCGGAATGGAGATCACCCCGCAGGTGGCCGACGGTCCCGGGTCGGTGATCGTCGAGCAGGTCGCCAACGGAGTCACGGTCCGGATGGCGGTGCTCTACCTTCTCCTCTCGGGGGAGATCAGCCAGGCTCAGGACGCGCCGGCGCGTCATCGGACGGTCGGGGGACCGGCATGACCGGCGCAGTTCTCATCACGGGTGCGGCTCCCTACGGCGAGGATCCGACGGATCTGCTGCTGGCCGACGGGCGCATCGTCGCGGCCGGGCCAGACGCCGCGTCGCATCCGTCGGCGTCGGACGCCGAGATCATCGACGCCGCCGGCCTCGTCGTCCTGCCCGGTCTGGTCGATCTGCACACCCACCTGCGTGAGCCGGGTCGCGAGGATGCGGAAACGGTGGAGTCAGGGTCCGCCGCGGCCGCACTCGGCGGCTACACCGCGGTGTTCGCGATGCCCAATACCGATCCCACGGCGGACACCGCAGGTGTGGTGGAGCAGGTGTACCGGCTCGGGCGTGACGTCGGCCTGGTCGACGTGCACCCGATCGGCGCAGTGACGGTCGGACGCCGGGGTGAGCGGCTCGCCGAACTCGCCGCGATGGCCAATTCCGCCGCCGCGGTGCGGGTCTTCTCCGATGACGGCGATTGCGTTTCCGACGCGCTGCTGATGCGCAGGGCGCTGGAGTACGTCAAGGCCTTCGGCGGGGTGATCGCCCAGCACGCGCAGGAGCCGCGGCTGACCGAGGGCGCGCAGATGCACGAGGGCGAGGTCTCCGCGCGGCTCGGGCTGACCGGGTGGCCGGCGGTCGCCGAGGAGGCGATCATCGCCAGGGACTGCCTGCTGACCGATCACGTCGGCTCCCGGTTGCACGTCTGCCACCTCTCGACCGCGGGTTCGGTCGAGGTGGTGGCCGCCGCCAAGCGCCGCGGCACCGCCGTCACCGCCGAGGTCACCCCCCATCACCTGCTGCTCACCGACGACCGCGCGGTCGGCTACGACCCGGTGTTCAAGGTCAACCCCCCCTTGCGCACTGCTGCGGACATCGGTTCGCTGCGGCAGGCGCTGGCCGACGGGGTGATCGACATCGTTGCCACCGACCACGCGCCGCACGCCAGCCAGGACAAGGAAACCGAGTGGGACAACGCCAGTCCCGGCATGCTGGGGCTGCAGACGGCGCTGTCCGTGGTGATCGGGACGATGGTGCAGCCAGGTCTGTTGAACTGGCGCGGGGTTGCCCGGGTGATGTCCGAGGCCCCGGCCCGGATCGGCGGGCTCACCGACCAGGGCCGGCCCATCGCCGAAGGTGAGCCGGCGAATCTGGTGCTGGTCGACCCCGACGCGCGCTGGACGGTCCGCGGCGACGAGCTCGCGTCGCTGTCGCACAACACGCCGTTCGAGGGCATGGAACTACCGGGCCGCGTGGTCGCCACCTACCTGCGTGGACGCTGCACGGCCTCGGCCGGCGCCCTGGTCGGGCGGCTGAGCTGATGGAACGAGCTCTGCTGGTGATCGCGCTCGTCGCCGTCTGCCTGCTCGCGGCCTACGGCGTGCTCGTCGGTTGGCGGCACCGCGGCGCCCGGCAGTCGGGCATTGCCCCGTTGCCGGACGTCCCGGGCGATCTCGGACCCGACCTGGTGCCGCCGCTGACCGGCCTGTATGTCTCGACGACCACCGCCGGATCCTGGCAGGACCGGATCGTGGCGCACGGCCTCGGCCGGCGGGCGGCCGGCGCTGCCCGGCTGTCCGACGAGGGTGTCTGCATCGAACGCGACGGTGAGAGCGACATCTTCATCCCATCAGCGGTTCTCGTCGCGGTGACCACGGCGCCCGGGATCGCCGGCAAGGTGATGGGGCAGCCGGAGGGGGTTCTCATCGTCCGGTGGTCGCTGGGGGACACCCTGGTGGACAGCGGATTTCGCTCCGACGACGTCGAGGCGCAGGCCGACTTCATCGACGCCGCATCCGATCTGGTGCCAGTCGGACGACCCTCCACGGACGCGGCCGGATCACCGCCGCCCGGCTTGCCGGCAGGCGATGCCGGCACCGACCCCACGAATGGAGCAGCATGATGACCGGGCACGCCGCCGGATCAGGATTGGCACCGGCCCTGCTGGTCCTCGAGGACGGCCGCAGCTACGGCGGCGAGAGCTTCGGCGCAACCGGAGCCGCCTTCGGGGAGGCGGTCTTCACCACCGGGATGACCGGCTACCAGGAGACCCTGACCGACCCGTCGTACCGCCGGCAGGTGGTGGTGGCAACGGCGCCGCAGATCGGCAACACCGGCTGGGTCGCCGGTGACGGGCCCGGTTCCGGACATGGCCCGGACAACCCGTCGGACGATGAATCCCCGGAGATCTGGGTCTCCGGCTTCGTGATCCGCGACCTGTCGCCCCGGCCGTCGAACTACCGCGCGACGACATCGCTTCCCGCGGAGATGGAACGGCAGGCGGTGGTGGGGATCTCGGGCGTGGACACCCGGGCGTTGACCCGGCATCTGCGGACCGCCGGCGCCATGCGCTGCGGAATCTTCAGCGGTGAGGCTCTTTCGGGTGGCGTCGACGAGCTCGTCGCACAGGTCACTGCGCAGCCGTCGATGGCCGGTGCCGACCTCACCGCAGATGTCACCACCGCCCGCGGGTACACGGTTCCGGCCGACGGCGAAGAGATCTTCACCGTCGCCGCCATCGATCTCGGGATCAAGGCGAACACCCCCCGGATGCTGGCCGCCCGGGGAATCCGCACCCACGTTCTTCCGGCGACCACCACCATCGACCAGATCACCGCCCTGGGCGTCGACGGGGTCTTCCTGTCCAACGGGCCCGGCGATCCGGTCACCGCCGACGCCACGGTGCGGCTCACCGAAGCGGTCCTGGCGGCCCGGATCCCGCTGTTCGGCATCTGCTTCGGCAACCAGATCCTCGGCCGCGCCTTGGGTTTCGGGACCTACAAGCTGAAGTTCGGGCACCGCGGGATCAATCAGCCGGTCCGCGACCACGGCACCGGGCGGGTGCTGGTCACCTCGCACAACCACGGATTCGCGGTGGACGCGCCGCTGGACGGCGTCACCGACACCCCCTTCGGCCGCGTCCAGGTGGCCTTCAGCTGCCTCAACGACGGCGTCGTCGAGGGATTGGAATGCCTTGACCGGCTGGCTTTCTCGGTGCAGTTCCACCCCGAGGCAGCGGCCGGCCCGCATGACGCCGGGTACCTGTTCGATCGGTTCGTCGACCTGATGGTGACCGGCACCGGGCTGCCGCGCCGGGTGCCCGACCCCATCCGCAGCGTCGCTGCGGGCGCGCCGGCCGACCCGAAGGGACGCCGCTGATGCCGCGCCGCACCGATATCTCGCACGTGCTGGTGATCGGGTCCGGACCCATCGTCATCGGTCAGGCCTGCGAATTCGACTACTCCGGTACGCAGGCCTGCCGGGTACTGCGCAGCGAGGGCATCCGGGTATCGCTGATCAATTCGAATCCGGCCACGATCATGACGGATCCGGAATTCGCGGACGCCACCTACGTCGAGCCCATTACCGCCGAATTCGTCGAGAAGGTGCTTGCCGACCAGCTGGCCCGGGGGTTCCCGGTCGACGCCGTGCTGGCCACCCTCGGCGGCCAGACCGCGCTGAACACGGCCATCGCGCTGGACGAGCGTGGGGTGCTGGAGAAGTACGGCGTGGAGCTGATCGGTGCCGACATCCCGGCGATCAACCGCGGCGAGGATCGGCAGATCTTCAAGGATGTGGTGCGTTCCGTGGGCGGTGACGTACCGCGATCGGCCGTCTGTCACACCATGGCCGAGGTCAGGGCGGCGGTCGCCGAGCTGGGCCTGCCCGTCGTCGTCCGGCCGTCGTTCACCATGGGTGGCCTCGGCTCCGGGATGGCCTACACCCTGGAAGATCTCGAGCGGATCGCCGGCGGCGGGCTGGCCGCGTCGCAGGCCTCGTTCGGACCGGCCGGCGACGACCAGGCCGCCTCCTACGTCCGGTCCCACGCCTCGGTTCTGATCGAGGAGAGCGTGCTGGGCTGGAAGGAGTTCGAGCTCGAACTGATGCGGGACGGCAACGACAACGCCGTCGTGGTCTGCTCCATCGAGAACCTCGACCCGATGGGCGTCCACACCGGCGACTCGATCACCGTGGCCCCGACGATGACCTTGACCGACCGCGAGTACCAGCGGATGCGGGACCTCGGGCTGGCGATACTCCGGGCGGTCGGGGTCGCCACCGGTGGCTGCAACATCCAGTTCGCGATCAATCCGGAGACCGGCCGGATCATCGTCATCGAGATGAATCCGCGGGTCTCCCGCTCCAGCGCCCTGGCCTCCAAGGCAACGGGCTTCCCGATCGCGAAGATCGCCGCCAAGCTCGCCATCGGGTACACCCTGGACGAGATCGCCAACGACATCACCAAGGCCACCCCGGCGGCGTTCGAACCGTCGCTGGACTACGTGGTGGTGAAAATTCCGCGGTTCGCCTTCGAGAAGTTCCCCGGCGCCGACCCGACGCTGACCACGACCATGAAGTCCGTCGGCGAGGCGATGGCGATCGGCCGGTCGTTCGCCGAGGCCCTCGGGAAGGCCATGCGCTCGATGGAGACAAAGCAGGCCGGCTTCTGGACCGGCCCCGCCCGGACCGTCGCCGGCGACGTGGACGAGCTGCTCGAGCAGCTGAAAGTGCCGCTGGACGGCCGTATCTACACGGTGGAAAGGGCTCTGGCCGCGGGTGCCACCGTCGAGCAGGTGCACCTTGCGACGGGCATCGACCCGTGGTTCCTGGACCAGATCCAGCTGATCAGGCAGGTCGGCGCGCAGGTGCGGGACACCGACGAGCTCACCCCCCGGCTGCTGCGAACCGCCAAGCGGTACGGATTGTCCGACGCCCAGATCGCCGTCCTGCGGCCAGAGCTGGGCGGTGAGCATGCGGTGCGGCAACTCCGGTGGGCCAATCGCGTCCGGCCGGTCTTCAAGACCGTCGACACCTGCGCCGCCGAGTTCGCCGCCAGTACGCCCTATCACTACTCGGCGTACGAGACCGACCCGGCAGCGGAGTCCGAGGTGGCGCCGCAGACCGATCGGCCGAAGGTGATCATTCTCGGCTCCGGGCCGAACCGGATCGGGCAAGGCATCGAGTTCGATTACTCCTGTGTGCACGCCGCGCTCGCGCTGCGCGACGCGGGCTACGAGACCGTTATGATCAACTGCAATCCGGAGACGGTGTCCACCGACTACGACACCTCGGATCGGTTGTACTTCGAGCCGCTGACCATCGAGAACGTGCTGGAAGTCCTTGCGGCCGAGCAGAAGTCGGGCACCGTTGCCGGGGTGATCCCCACCCTCGGCGGGCAGACGCCGTTGCAGCTGGCGCAGGAACTCCTGGACGCCGGCGTGACGATCCTCGGCACGTCGCCGGACGCGATCGACCTCGCCGAGGACCGCGGCCGCTTCGGGGAGCTCTTGAACGCCGCGGGTCTACCGGCCCCGGCCTTCGGTACCGCGACATCGTTCGAGCAGGCGAGCAGCGTGGCCGCCAGGGTGGGGTACCCGGTGCTGGTGCGACCGTCGTACGTCCTGGGCGGGCGCGGCATGGAGATCGTCTACGACGAGCCGTCGCTGGCCGACTACATCGAGCGCGCCACCGAGATCACCGACGAACACCCGGTTCTGGTGGACCGGTTCCTCGACGACGCGATCGAGATCGACGTCGACGCGCTCTGCGACGGCACCGAGGTCTACCTCGGCGGGGTGATGGAGCACATCGAGGAAGCCGGCATCCACTCCGGCGACTCCGCGTGCGTGCTGCCGCCGATCACCCTGGGCCGCAGCGATGTCGCGACGGT
>JBBRVZ010000059.1:0-19348 GCA_038246445.1 Mycobacteriales bacterium | reverse complement strand
CCCACCGAAGCCATCAACGGCCGACTCGAACACCTCCGCGGCTCCGCCCTCGGCTTCCGCAACCTCACCAACTACATCGCCAGATCACTCCTAGAAACCGGCGGCTTCAGACCCCGAGTACACCGTGGATTGTGAAGAGCCTGTTTTCTCTGCTCCTTTCTTCCGGTGTGTCGCAGGACGCCGAACCGATGTTCGCCGACCCTTTCGGTCGCTTCTGTGCGCGCCAGTACGGAGTCCCGCCCATGGCCGGTCGGCCAGCGCTGCGACTTCGGTGTGCTCAGAGGGATTGCCGATCTCGGAAACGCAACAGCGATTGACGAGCTCGTCCAGGGCCGCGGGCGAAGCCGGTGAGCTGAAGGAGTTACGCCGGCTTGCGGGGCCGGCAACCGCACTGCGGCTCAGCAGCCGGCGGAACTCACCGGGGAGTAACCGGCAGGGGCGTCGGCATAAGCGCATAGACTGCGGTCTCGCGAAGGGAGTCGGGGTGGCCAGAGCACCGACGGTGTATGACGTCGCAGAACGAGCCGGCGTCTCCATCGCGACGGTTTCTTTCGCTTTCCGGCGGCCGGAAAAGGTCAAAGCGTCCACGAGGGACACCGTTCTCGCCGCGGCCCGCGCACTCGGCTATGTACCCAGCGCCAGTGCTCGTGGACTGGCCAACGGCCGAACGCGCGCATTGGGTCTGTTTTCTTTCGATTACCTGCTCGATGCCCCCGACCACATCGCCGAACCGGGCGCGGCGGCGCCCGTCGCACCGAGAACACCCGAAAAGGATCTCAACGAGGACTTCCAACTGTTCCCGCTGTACGTCGATGAGGTGCAGCGCGGAGTCGAACTGGAATGCTGGCGACGCGGTTACGCGCTGATGATCGGCGGCCGCGGACATGCCAGCACCGAGGCGGTGGTCGCTGACATCGCAGGCAGGGTGGACGGTATCGCGGTCTTCCCGCACACGGTGCCACCGGACGTGCTGAGCCGACTTGCCTGGCGCATCCCGGTCGTCGAACTGTCCCAACCCCGGCACGACGACCAGCTCAATCATGTGACCGTCGACAATGCCGGCGGGATGCGGGAGCTCACCGAGCACCTCATCACCGTGCACCGCTTGACCGACATCCGGTTCGTCGGGGACACCACCGGCTACGACCAGAACGCACGGTTCAAGGGCTTCCGCGCCGCAATGCGCGCCGCCGGCCTGCGGGTCCCCCGCCGGTCGCTGTCCCCCGCCGGCAGCACCGTGCGCAACACCCCGGTGATCGTCACCGGACTGCTCGATGCGGGCGCCCTGCCACAGGCGCTCGTCTGCGTCACCGACCAGGATGCGCTGGCCGTCATGGACGCACTGAAAGCCATCGGGGTGAGCGTCCCAGATGCTGTCGCTGTCACCGGCTTCGACGGAATCGCGGCGGGCCGCATCTGCCGGCCGACGCTCACCACGGTCCGCCAGCCGATGGAGGCGACGGGTCGCGCCGTCGTGGACATCCTGCTCGACCGACTTGCGGAGCCGAATCGGCCGCCGATCAGCAGACAACTGGCGGTGTCGCTGTCCGTACGGGAAAGCTGCGGTTGTTCGCTCGCTTGAGCACCCTGCCATAGAGCCGAGCCGGACAAGGCGGATTGTTCCGGCTTTTGTTGTGTCCGTGACCATTTCGCCGGGCAGCGACAATCGCATTCGGTCGACGATTTTCGCTGGTCGGCCGGTGCCGGCACCTGCGTCCCCCGCATCGACCGCGCGTTTCAGGGCCTTGCCAAATTTTCCTCAATGCGCTTAACTCAGCTCGACAGCTAAGCGCATAAACCCGCAGGGTCGGTTTCAGACGGAGCCGACTCCCGCGCGGCTCGTGCACGCGCTCGCGGCTTCTCCGTGGGCAGCACCACTTCTCCGAAGGGAACGTCGATGTTCCACAAAAAAGCCATGGTGACGGCCGGCCTGCTGGCCGCGGTCGTCGCGCTCAGCGCGTGCGGGCGCAGTAGCGAGACAGAATCCGCTGCATCGCCCGAGTCCGCCGCAGGTATCGCCGAGGGCGCGGCCACCGGCACCATCAGGGTGTGGGCGCAGGGAGCCGAGGGCGAGAAGCTTCCAGAGCTCGTCAAGGAGTTCGAGGCGGCCAACCCTGGCGTCAAGGTCGAGGTCACCGCGATCCCGTGGGAGGCCGCGCACAACAAGTACCAAACCGCGATCGCAGGCGGGCAGACGCCGGACGTCGCACAGATGGGCACCACCTGGATGGGCGACTTCGCCGATGCTTTTGACCCGGTGCCCAGCGACATCGACACGGCGGGATTCTTTCCCGGGTCGGTGAAATCGAGCGAAGTGGGCGGTTCCACCGTTGGGGTGCCGTGGTATGTGGACACTCGCGTCGTTTTCTACCGCAAGGATCTCGCCGAGCAGGCGGGTTACAGCACATTCCCCACGACGCAGGAGAACTTCAAGGCCATGGCGAAAGCCATGCAGGAGAAGGCCGGCGCGACGTGGGGTCTCCAGTTGCTGGCCGGCGGAGTCGACTCGTTCCAGAGCATGCTGCCGTTCGGCTGGTCGCGCGGCGGTGAATTGACGAACGCCGAGGGCACCGAATGGACGCTCGACAGCCAGGAGTGGGTCGACGCGCTCACCTACTACCAGAGCTTCTTCACCGATGGCATTGCCAACCCGGCGCCGAACATGGGCGCGGGTGCAGCCGAATCGGCGTTCGTCGACGGCTCGGCGCCGATGATGATCTCCGGCCCCTACAACATCGGTAACCTCGAGAAAGCCGGTGGCGCAGGCTTTGCCGACAAGTACGCGGTGGCCACCCTGCCGAAGGAGAAGTCCGGCACTTCCTTCGTCGGCGGTTCGAACCTCGCCGTCTTCAAGGGGAGCAAGAACCGCGACGCCGCCTGGAAGCTGGTTCAGTGGCTGTCCGAGCCGCAGACCCAGGTCAAGTGGAGCAAGTCCACCGGCGACCTGCCAGCCGTACAGGCGGCCTGGAACGATCCGTCGCTGTCCGGTGACCCGAAGCTGGCCACGTTCGGTGAGCAACTGAAGGACACCAACTCGCCGCCGCCCGTGACCACCTGGACCCAGGTCAGTGCCGCTGCCGACACCCAGGTCGAGCAGGTGGTCAAGGCCGGTAAGGAACCGGCCAAGGCTCTGCAGGAGTTGCAGAACACCGCGAAATCGCTCGGCACGGCGAGCTGATCGTGACATCGAGTCGGGCTGCGAGCACGCTTTCCCCCGGCGACGCCGGGGGCGCCGGCGGGAAGCGGGTCGATCCCGGGATCTCCCGCCGCCGCCGGCAGACGTTGACCGCATGGCTGTTCGCCCTTCCCTTCGTGCTCGTCTTCGGCATCTTCATGTTGTTGCCGCTGGTGTCGTCATTTGCGATGTCGTTCACCGACTTCACCAGTCGGGATGTCACCACCCCATTGGCCGTCGGCTTCGTCGGGATTGATCAGTACAAAGACCTCTTCGGCAATCCGCAATTCCTCACGTCGCTGTACAACACCGGGTACTTCGTGATCATCGGGATCCCGTTGACGATGATCGTCGCACTGGCGCTCGCGGTCGCGCTGAACAACGGCATCGAGAAATTTCGGACGGTCTTCCGGGTGGGCTTTTACACGCCGGTCGTCACGAGCATCGTTGCGGTGGCGGTGGTCTGGCGGTTCATCCTGCAGGACCAAGGTCTGCTCAACACCATTCTCGGTTGGGTGGGCATCAACGGCCCGGACTGGCTCAACAGCACGACCTGGGCCATGCCGTCGCTGATACTGATGGCCATCTGGCGCAACATGGGCACGCTCATGATCATCTTCCTGGCCGGTCTGCAGACCATTCCGGAAGACGTCAAGGAGGCGGCTTCGATCGACGGCGCCAACGGCTGGAAGCAGTTCACCCGGATCACCCTGCCGTTGATGCGGCCAACGATGCTGCTGGGCGCGGTGCTGCTGTCCGTCGGCTATCTGCAGTTCTTCGAGGAGCCCTTCGTCATGACCAAGGGCGGCCCACTCGACTCGACGCTGTCGATCAGCTATTTCACCTTCAACCAGTTCGGCTTCGGCAAGTACGGCTACGCCTCAGCGGCCAGCTACGTGCTGTTCGTGGCCATCGCCCTATTGAGCCTGGTGCAGTTCCGGGCTCTGCGATCCAAGGACTGAGGCGCGACCATGACCATCTCCGAAGACACCCCTGTCGCTCTTGAACCGAGCGGCACGGTCCCCACGAGGCAGCGGAAACCGGCACGTCGCTTCCCCCGTCGGCGACTGCTGACCTATCTCGCCCTGATCATCGCCGTCTGCGCCACCTTGCTGCCGTTCCTCTGGATGCTGTTGGGTTCGCTGAAGACCGACGGCGAGATTCTCCGCAATCCTTCGGGGTTTCTGCCGGCGGACCCGACCCTGAACAACTACGCCACCTGGTTCGACGACCTGAGCTTCAGCACCTTCTTCACCAACAGCCTGATCGTCGCGGTGGTCACCGTGCTGGGCAATCTGCTGTTCTGCTCGATGGTGGGGTACGCGCTGGCAAAGATGGAGTTCGTCGGCAAACGCGCGCTGTTCCTGCTGGTGATGGTCACCCTGATGGTGCCGGGCGTGGTGACCTTCGTGCCGTTGTTCGTCCTGGTCAGCAAGTTGGGGCTGCTCAACACCTATCCCGCGCTGATCCTGCCGTTTCTCACCTCGCCGCTCGGCGTGTTCCTGATGCGGCAGTTCATGATGGGCATTCCCAACTCGCTGATCGAGGCCGCTCGGATCGACGGTGCGGGCGAATTGCGCATCTTCGCCAGGGTGGTGCTGCCGCTGTGCGGTCCCCCGCTGGCAACCCTGGGCATCCTGACGTTCCTGGGTTCGTGGAACAACTTCCTATGGCCGCTGGTCGCGGCGCAGAGCGAGAGCATGTACACGCTTCCGGTCGCGCTGTCGCTGTATTCCACCGGTCAGAACGCCACCAATTACGGCCTGCTGCTGGCGGGTTCGGTCCTGGTCATCGCACCGATCGTCCTGCTGTTCGTGCTGCTGCAGCGGTTCTTCATCCAGAGTGTCGCGACCGCCGGGGTCAAGTAGGCCCGGACGGCTCGCCGGCCTCCTGACAAGATTGCGAGATCCCATGGCCTCCGCTGCGCCAAAAGCGCCTGACCCGCTGCGCTTCCCGGACGGATTCCGATGGGGCGCGGCCACCGCCGCGCACCAGATCGAGGGCAACAACATCAACAGCGACTGGTGGGTCCGGGAACACACGCCGGGCAGCGGGATCACCGAACCCAGCGGTGACGCCTGCGACAGCTACCACCGCTACCGGGAGGACATGGCACTGCTTGCCGACGCCGGGCTCGACACCTACCGGTTCAGTTTGGAATGGAGCCGCATCGAGCCGGAACCGGGGTTCGTCTCACTCGCCGAAATCGACCACTACCGGCGGATGGTGGCCGCCTGCCACGAGTTCGGGTTGACCCCGATGGTCACCCTGCAGCACTTCACGGTGCCGCGCTGGTTCGCCGACCGCGGCGGGTGGCGTCATCCCGACGCTGTCAACGCCTTTGCCGACTTCACCGAGCTCGCCCTGCCGATCGTCTCCAACGGAGTGGAGTGGGTCTGCACCATCAACGAACCCAACATCATGTCGATGATCCACGGCCAACGGGAAACGGATCTGACCGCTTCGGGACTTCCAGCACCCGACGAGGAGCTCTCCGCCGTGCTGGTGCAGGCGCACACCCGGTCGCGTGAGGTGCTCGGTGAAGTGCCGGGCGTCCGGTCGGGCTGGTCGGTCGCCACCCAGGCATTCATACCGGAACCCGGGTTGGAGGGGGAGACCGAGGCTTACGGCTACCCGAGGGAGCACTACTTTCTCGAGTCCGCGCGCGGCGACGACTGGATCGGCGTGCAGGCCTATACCCGCACGTTCATCGGCCCGAACGGGCCGCGGCCCATTCGCAACGGGGTCGAGACCACCCTGACCGGTTGGGAATATTTTCCGTCGGCGATCGGCTTCGGCGTGCGCAATGCCTGGCAGCGAACCAAAGGCGTTCCGGTGTTCGTCACCGAGAACGGCATCGCCACCGCAGACGACACCCGCCGCATCGACTACACCCACGGCGCATTGACCAGCCTGCACGAAGCGATGTCGGACGGCGTACACGTCCTCGGCTACCTGCACTGGTCGGCGCTGGACAACTACGAGTGGGGTTCGTACAAACCCACTTTCGGGCTCATCTCCTGGGACAAGCAGACCTTCGCCCGTACACCCAAGCCGAGCCTGCGCTGGCTGGGCGCGGTCGCCCGGAGCCACGAACTCCCGGCCAGTCCCGATGCGGAGCCCCAGGACCGCCCCGTCGACGCGGTGATCGGCTGACCCGCGATCGATTGACCACCTGCGGACCTTCGATCTGCCGGTGAAGGCACGCAACTGGTGACTCGATCCGCCGAACCACCCAACTGTCCGACCGATCGGCCGACTGACCATGGAGTCCTTGATGACCTCGATCTCCCGACGCAACCTGTTCATCGGCGGCGCCGCTGTCACAGCTGCCGCCACCCTGGGCGGCACGGCGACTGCGTCACCCAACGCGGGTTCGATTCAAGGTGGCAGGCCCCTGCCGCCACCCTCGCGGACCGAGATCCGTCGATGGGCAAGCGATACCTGGGCCTGCATGGTCGCGATGACGGACGTGAACACCGGGCTGACGGCGGACAATATCGACGGGCCGCTCCGCGATCCGAATCGCAGCGGCTACACCTCACCGACCAACATCGGCGGCTACCTCTGGAGCGCTATCGTCGCCCGAGATCTCGGTCTGATCTGCCGGTCGGAATGCAGTGGGCGCATCCAGCGGACCCTGCGCACGTTGCTGAAAATGGACCATCACGCGCCCAGCGGCATGTTCTACAACTGGTATGACGAGTTCAACGGTGAGGTGCTCACCACCTGGCCGACAGATGGCAGCACCGTCCTTCCGTTCCTCTCCAGCGTCGACAACGGCTGGCTGGCAGCTGCTCTCGTGGTGGTGCAGAACGCGGACCGAGCGACGTCACGTCTGGCGCAACGGTTGTCGGACCGGATGAACTTCGCCGCCTATTACGACGCGACGGTCCGGCCGGACCTGCCGGTCGGGCTGCTGCGCGGCGGTTTCTGGGACGGCGCTCACCCGGACAACGCGGTGGAGGGCAACTACTTGGGGGAAGGTCCGACTGTCTGGTACACCCCCAATCACTACGACACAACGGTCTCCGAGACTCGTATCGCGTCGTACATCGCCATCGCGCGCGGTCAGGTCCCGGCGAACCACTACTTCGGAACCTGGCGAACGTTCCCGGATGTCGGCTGCGCGTGGAGCTGGCAGGAGCAGCGGCCGATCGGCCGAATACGGAATTACCTGGGTGTCGAGGTTTTCGAGGGGGCGTATGAGTATCGGGAGATGCGAATCGTGCCGGGCTGGGGCGGCTCGATGTTCGAGGCGTTGATGCCCGCGATGTTCGTCCCCGAGGAGCGCTGGGCTCCGCACTCGTGGGGAATCAACCACCCGCTCACGGTCCGCGCTCACCGGGAGCACGGCCTGGCTGACGCAGGCTACGGGTTCTGGGGCTTCTCTCCCGCCAGTGAACCGGGCGGCGGGTACCGCGAGTACGGCGTCGACGCCATCGGTCTCAATCCGGAGGGATACTTTTCGGACGCCGAGAAGACGATGTATGACGCCGGCTACAGCAAATGCCGTGCTGCCACGAACGCCAATCCCCGGTACGGAGACGGCGTCGTGACCCCTCACGCCCTGTTCTTGGCAATGCACTTCGAACCGCGCCAGGCCTACGACAACCTGCGAAAACTCGACCGAGAACTCGGCGCATACGGAGAAGGTGGCTTCTACGACTCCGTTGCAGTCCGGTCGGGCACGATCGCGAAGCGATACCTGTCCCTGGATCAAGCCATGGTGTTGGGTTCGATCGGCAATGTATACGGCGGTGATGTGATCCGCCGGGCGTTCGCCACCGGCGACGTGCGCAAGCGGATCAAACCGCTGATCGGCATGGAGCGGTTCGGCGCGGGCCTGGTCTGATCACCGATCAGTGCCGGTACCGCCGGCCGGCGTCGTGCCCTTCCCTGTAGCGCCGCCGATGCCCAACAGCGCTGAGGGCGAATGCCAGCCAGAGCAGGGGGAACAGGAACAGTCCCTGGGTCAGGACGCCGACGGTGAACAGCACACCGAACAGCACTGCGACCCCCAGCCAGCGCGGCGGCCGTTGCAGCGGCGAGCCCCACCCTTCCGGCCGGTGATCAGCGAAGAGACCCGGCCGACCGGAACCGGCGGAGCCCTCCGGCCAGCCCGTCGTTGCCTTGCTCATCTCCCGGCGAGCCTCCGGCAGGTCAGCCAGCAACTCCGGGAGCTCGTCCAGGTACGTTGCGGCGTAGGCCTTCCCGACCCTGACGTCGTACTCGGTCGGGTCGAGCCGACCTTCGGTGAAATGCTGGCTGAGCCGGTCGACGGCGTCCTGCCGGTCGGTGGTCCCGGCGCGCATATGCGGCGTTGTCATGATTGCTCTTTTCGGTTGATGCCATCGGGATCCTGACCCAGGATCCGGTAGAGATCGGCCCGGGTCCGGGCCAGTACTGTGCGTGCCTCGGCCATCTGTTCAGCCGTGCCGATGCGGGCCACCTGCACGAAGGCCGCACCCACCTGGAACACGAGATCGCCCAGCTGCGCTTCTTTCTCGCTGGGCGCAACGTCCTCCCACAGGCGGGCGAACTCCGCGGCGCGTTCGGTAGCGACGCGGCGCCCCTCATCGGTCAGGCCGTAGACGCGACGCCCGTCCTGTTCCTGTGCGCTGACCAGACCCTCGTCCTCGAGCTGCTGCAGCGTCGGGTAGACCGACCCGGGGCTCGGTTTCCAGGATCCGCCACTGCGGTTCCCGATCTCCTGGATCATTTGGTACCCGTGCATCGGCTGCTCCGCAAGGAGCGCCAGCAGAGCGGATCGAACGTCACCGCGGCCGGCTCGTGACCCCCGGTGCCCCCGGGGCGACGGCCCCCATGCGTCACCGCTGGGCGGGCCCCAACCCCAGCCCCGCGCCCCTTGCCAGGAGCTCCTGGTGCCCCGGGCGGTGCCGAACCCGCTCTCCGCCAACGTCTTTCGAAGCCAACCCGGCAGGTCCCAGTCCGCACCCGCGTTGGTAGGCCAGTTCTCACCGCCGCCGTACGCGTAAGCCCTCATCGCATCCTCCAGAAACCCGAGCGATACCTCGACGATATATCGCTTCGGCCACCTGTCAAGGAAGACCCTGTGCCATCCTGCACAGCCCAACGGCATTGCCGTCAGCGTCCTGCACGGACGAACCCCAGCCACCCTCCGACAGACTCGCGGCGACACCGGATTCCCGGACGATGAATTCAGATCGCCGGCCGAGCGAAGGGCGGCGCGAGAGTGCGAACTGAATTCGTGTCTCGGTGTTCTCGGCGTCACAGGACATCGAAACCTGCAGCCGGAGCGGGTGGTGCCGGACGAGCTCGCCGTCTGGCTGACCTGTGACGACACCATGCTGGGGCGCAAGGCCGCGGCGTCGGCGGGCCAGGTCAGTCAGGTGAGCCCGATCATCGACATGATCGGATGGGATGGTTGACGCGAGCTGGTGCGGGAGGAGTTCTTCCCGGATCGGCGGCCGGGTGCTCCTTTCGTGCCCCGCTGAGCTGGTGTCCCCGCCCCACAGCGACACACGCGCCGGTGCTGTACCGGCATGGCTGATGGATGGGCCCGGATCGGCCGATGAGAATCTTGCACAGCGCCCGTCTCCCCGAGAACCGTTCTGCGGATGTGGCCGTACTCCTTGATGTGTTTGCCCTGCACCACCGGATCACGGCCCGCATTCGACGGTCGACGCCCGATCGCCGCGGCAGCAGATCCGCTCCGCCCGTCACCACGCGGCAGTCGATGCCCGACTGCCGGTGGCGGGACCGGCGGCCACGCCCTGCCTGGTCGGCTACTCGCGCACCCAGCTCCCGTCTTGCCATTGGCCTCGACATCGATTGCCCTCGGCTCCACCAGCATCACGACGAGTTCACGATCGCTGTCGTCGAAGCCGCCGGGGCAGACCCCGTTTCGCGCCTGCGGCCGGGGTTCCTTGGCGCCGATCTGACGCTCTATCGACGGTGTTGCGCTCCGCAATTTTGGGTGCAGGGAAATTGCCCTTCCAAGCAGTGGAGCCTGTTTTCACCACCCCAACGAAATACGCGATGGGTGCCGTCATCCATTTTGGCGCAGGCAGTCCCACGGAAAAGGAAGAGTGAAAAGTGCGGTTGAAACCGCCGAGCGAATCAGTACGACGCCAGATCGGGTACCCGAAGGTGCGGCATGACCAGGTCGAACAATGTGGCATCGATCACGTCGGTCCCGAGTTGATTTCCGCCGTCGGCCCTGGCCAAGCGCCGCTCCGCCGCTTCCGGTCCTTCGTAGGCGACCGTGACGGCAGCCCGCCCCCACTCCGGATTGACCAGCAAACTAGCGCTGCAGTAGCCGCGGATCGACCGCAGAGCAGGAAGCGAAACAGTGGCAAAGTCCACGACGAACGCGTCGACGCTGTCGCGTGGCACGCGCAGCCATGTCACCCGCACGCACCCGGCCGTCTTCGCGTCGTACCTGCGGTCCATGGCGGCTACTCGCCATTCCTCGATCTCGATCGAGGCCTCGAGGGTCTTGGCGAACTTGTCGCGGATCGGCCTGATCTTGACCACGCTCGCGTTCATCGCATCCCGTGACTCCCAGGCGGTGGTGACGATGCACAGCCCGGTGGAGCGCTGGGCGATGGCCGACATCCCGATGCATCTGGGCATTGCGAGGATGGCCGGCACCGCATCGTTCCGCAGGAACGCGATGCCCCTGTCGAGGGTGTTGGACCGCCCCTGGTAGGTCACAGTGCGGGCAAAAACCGTCACGGCACACCTCTCGCGTCGGGGCGCCGCTGTGCGACGTCGCTGGTTGGTTATTTTCCTCCCCTTGCCGGTGTACGCCAAACCGCGCCGGCGAGCGGATTCCAGAGGTGCACTTCGGGTGACCGATCGCGGCGGGGAACCATTCACACCTGGTTCAGCTCACTGTTCCGACCGGCACCAGAGACTCACCCGTCGGCTGGCTCGCGGTCACCGTTCAAGGGGTCAGCCTCGGACGCTGAAGGGTCAGCCTCGGACGCCGCCGGCCTTACCGAGCGCCCCAGCCCCCGTCCATCACCAGATCCGATCCGGTGATCGACTCACTGCCCGGCGAACACAGGTACATCGCCGCCGTGGCCACCTCGTCGGGTTCGATCAGCCTCTTCACCGGGGACGACCCCAGAATCACCTTCGCCAACACGTCCTGCTCCGACATGTGATGCGCCGCCATCTGATCGGCGATCTGCTTCTCCACCAGCGGCGTCCGGACGTATCCGGGATTGATGCAGTTGCTTGTCACACCCCGCTCGGCCGCCTCCAGCGAGATCACCTTGGACAGCCCCTCCAGGCCGTGCTTCGCCGTCACGTAGGCCACCTTGAACGGGCTTGCCCGGCGGCCGTGCGCCGACGAGACGTGGACGATGCGTCCCCAGCCCCGCTCGTACATTCCGGGTAACACCGCACGGGACAGCACGAACGGCGCGGTCAGCATGATCCGCAGGATGGTTTCGAAGGTCTCGATCGGGAACTGCTCGAGCGGCTCGACGTGCTGGATGCCGGCATTGTTGACCAGGATGTCCACCGCACCGGCCACCCCGTCGACGGCCGCGGGAAGGCTGTCGATGTCGGAGAGGTCGACCACCAGTGGCCTCGCCCCGATTTCCGCGGACAAGGACTCCAGTGCCGCCCGGTCCCGATCCAGGGCGATCACCGCTGCGCCCTCCGCGGCGAACCGGCGCGCGATCGCACGTCCGATACCGCTTGCCGCACCCGTGACCAGCGCGGTCTTCCCGGCAATCGGACGGTGCGGATCTCCTGATGGCTTCGCGGTGCCCGGGTCGGTCATACCGCGCAGGATAGGCCCCGGCGGTCAGGGTCTCTCGGGCGTCCCGGCTCGCGGTTGGCCGGCCCAGGCACGGTGGACGAGAGCTTATGGTCGTGTCCTGCCATCATGACCGAATTGCCCTGACCGATCCTGGTGGCACCCTCGCGGGTCGACCGGGTGGCGCACGACGACGACAGGCGTCGTCCGCGCGGCCGGTCGTGGGTGAGGCCCATGCATTTCACAACGCAAGTGAGGGGTTGAGACGACCGGTGCGAATCGGAATACCGAACGAGGCGCGACCCGGCCAGACCTTGGTGGCGGCCACGCCCACGACAGCCGCGAAGTTGATCGCGCTGGGCTACGAGGTGCTGATCGAGTCAGGGGCGGGCGCTGACGCAAAGTTCCCCGACCAGGCCTACCGCGGCGCCGGTGCGGCGATCGCTTCGGCGGAATCGGTGTGGGACAGCGACATCCTGATCAAGGTCGACGAACCGACCCCTGACGAGGTCGGACGACTGCGCCAGGGGGCGACGGTGATTGCCCGGATGGCGCCGGCCGATCATCCCGCGTTGATCGATGCCCTGGTGGCCCAGCGCGTGACAGGACTATCGCTGGACGCAATTCCCCGCATCTCCCGCTCCCAGACGATGGACGTGCTGTCGACGATGTCGAACATCTCCGGGTACCGCGGGGTGATCGAAGCGGCCGAGTCCTACGGCGGGATGTTCAGCGGCCAGGTGACAGCCGCCGGGAAGACGCAACCCGCGACGGTATTCGTCATCGGCGCCGGCGTGGCGGGACTCGCCGTGATCGGCGCCGCAGGGAACCTGGGCGCGCAGGTGCGGGCGTTCGATGTGCGGCCGGAAGTTGCCGAGCAGATCGAGTCGATGGGCGGCACCTACGTGTCGGCGAGCGGCGGGATGCAGGAACGCTCCGCGGACGGTTACGCCAAGGCACTCACCGAGGATCAGGCCGCGCAGACGGCACGAGTCTTCGCCGCGGAATCGGCGAAAGCGGACATCGTGATTACCACGGCGCTGGTTCGCGGGCGCGCTCCGATCACCATCACCGCCGACATGGTCGCCGACATGCGGGCCGGCAGCGTGATCGTCGATCTTGCGGCCTCCGGCGGGGGGAACTGCGAGCTGACCGAGCCGGGGCACAAGATCGTCACCGACAACGGCGTGACGATCATCGGTTACACCGATTTCACCAGCCGGATGCCGACGCACACCTCGCAGCTGTACGGGAACAACATCGTCAACCTGCTCAAGCTGATCACCCCCGGTCAGGACGGCGAGTTGACGCTGGACATGGACGACATCGTCCAGCGGTCGATCACGGTCACCCGAACCGGCGAGATCCTGTGGCCACCACCACCTGTGCAGGTTTCGGCCGCACCGGCGCCGGCCCCCGTCGCAGCCGCCGCGGTCGAGGTGGCCTCACCCGAGGAACTGGCGGAACGGGCCCGCAGCAAGCAGCAGCGCCGGTACGCGTTGTTCGGGCTGGCGGCGGTGGCGGTCGGTGCCGCAGTGACATTCTCGCCGCCGAGCTTCCTGGGCTACTTCACCGTGTTCGTGCTGGCGGTGTTCGTCGGTTTCTACGTCATCAGCAATGTCAGTGCCTCGCTGCACACCCCGCTGATGGCACAGACCAATGCCATCTCCGGCATCATCATGGTCGGAGCCCTGCTCCAACTGGGCAATACGAACGTCGTGGTCGTGGTGCTGGCATTCGTTGCGGCGACGGTGGCGTCGATCAATATCTTTGGCGGCTTCGGCGTTTCCGGCCGAATGATCTCGATGTTTCGGAAGGACGCCTGATGGAAACCGATACCGGACGCTCACTGATCCAGGCCGCGTACCTCATCGCCGCCGTGCTGTTCATCTTTTCGCTGGCCGGCCTGGCACATCAACGCAGCGCGAGGGCGGGCAACGTCGCCGGCAAGGTCGGCATGGTGCTGGCTCTGGTTGCCACCGTGGCCCTGTCCTTGCTGGAATCGGAACAGAACACCGCCGTGACCGCCGGACTGATCGCGGCGGCGCTGCTGATCGGCGCCGTCATCGGCACCCGGGTGGCGCGCACCGTCGAGATGACGCAGATGCCCGAGATGATCGCGATCCTGCACAGTTTCGTGGGCATCGCGGCCGTGTTGGTGGGGGTCAATTCGTACCTCACCGAAGCCGAGAACCAGGACACCGTGCACCTTGTCGAGGTATTCCTCGGGGTGTTCATCGGTGCGGTGACGTTCACCGGCTCGATCATCGCGTTCCTCAAATTGTCGGCGCGGATGAAGTCGGCGCCGTTGACGCTACCCGCGCGGAACCTGCTGAATCTGGGCGCGCTGATCGTCAGCGCCGGTCTGCTGGGCTGGTTCCTTGCGACACAGAGCATGTGGCCGCTGGCCCTGATGACGATCATCGCACTGCTGCTGGGACTGCACCTGGTGGCAGCGATCGGCGGCGGCGACATGCCGGTCGTCGTCTCGATGCTGAACTCCTACTCCGGCTGGGCAGCGGCAGCGGCCGGGTTCCTGCTCGACAACAATCTGCTGATCGTCACCGGCGCTCTGGTCGGTTCCTCCGGCGCGATCCTGTCCTACATCATGTGCAAGGCGATGAACCGGCAGTTCATCTCGGTCATCCTGGGTGGCTTCGGCAGCGACACCGGAACGGGTGTCAGCGGTCCGCAGGAGGAAATGGGCGAATACCGCGAAACCAGCGCCGCGGAGCTTGCGGAACTATTCGAGGAGTCGCACTCGATCGTCATCGCGCCCGGATACGGGATGGCGGTGGCAAAGGCGCAGAACGAGGTGGCGGAGCTGACCGAGCGGCTGCGGGCGCTCGGCAAGCAGGTGCGATTCGCTGTCCACCCGGTTGCCGGTCGGCTGCCGGGGCACATGAACGTGCTGCTGGCGGAGGCCAGGGTGCCGTACGACATCGTGCTGGAGATGGATGAGATCCAGGACGAGTTCCCCAGCACTGACGTTGTGCTCGTCATCGGCGCCAACGACACGGTAAATCCGGCGGCCGAGGATGACCCGAGTTCACCCATCGCCGGAATGCCGGTGCTGCAGGTATGGAAGGCCAAGCAGGTCGTGGTGTTCAAGCGGTCGATGGCAACCGGATACGCGGGCGTGCAGAACCCGCTGTTCTTCAAGGACAACGCCGCCATGCTGTTCGGCGATGCCAAGGATCAAGTGGGGAAGGTGGCGCACGCGGTCGGTGACACGGCACCGGCACCGGCCGGCGCAAGGGTCTGACGGCTCCCGCCGCAGCGAGCAGGACCCGACAAAGCGTGCCGTCGACCATCGTCGGGTACCGGGCGCCGACGGCCCTGACTCGGGCAGCCGCCGCGTCACTCACGCTGAAGAGTGAGTACCGGATACGTCACCAGAGCATCGCGACGAAACCGGGCGATCGGTCGGCCTTCGCCAGCCCGAGCTCGATCTGGCAAGCCGCGCCCTTGAGCCCGGTGTCCTTCGCGCCATAGCTCGCGACCATCGAGCATGACCCCGCCAGCACCGCGTCGAGGTTCTTGGGCAGCAGGCCGTCATTCACGCCGGCGGCGGTGTACCGGGCTTTGCGGCCAGCAGCAGCGCGAACGCGCCGCGACGTCCGGTGCCCCGCGCCACCCGCGAGAACGGGTCAGGTCGGCCGCGGAAGCGCTACGTCAACCGCAGCAGCCCGTAGGCCGTACCCGATCATCCCGACAGTGCCGGTGCACAACGGCAATGCGGCGAGATGTGTTCGCGCAGCCTCGATCTGAGTGAATACCGGGCCCTGTTGCGCCACCAGCCGGCTGAACATGCCCTTGATGCACCGCACCATCGACTGGCCGTTGTACAGGTCCGGGACCAGTGCGATGTACCCCGCCGCGGCCAACCAGTCGGCCTATCCCTTGCCGCCGCGCGTGGGCACCCCGGCTTGATGACCGGGCTGGGGTCGGCGCGGGCGGATCTCGGCATGCCCCGCGGCGGGCTGAGGTACCGGCAGCGTCGGTCCGCGATGCGTGCGGGCGCTGGCAGACCGACGTCAGCGGGGGTCGGTCGCCAGCACCGACATGATGCAGGCGTCCACCCACTGGCCGTCCCACCGCAATGCCTGACGCAGCGTGCCCTCCTGGACGAAACCGGCCTTCTCGTAGACGTGGCGGGCCCGCGGGTTGAACGCGTAGACCTCCAGCTCGACCCGGTGGATGCCCAGGGACAACACGTGGTCCAGGATCAGCCGCGTCGCATCGCTGCCGTAACCATGGCCGGTGGCCCCGGTGCGCAGGGCGATACGGAACCCACAGGACCGGTTGTCCGGGTCCAGCTCCGTGATCGCCAGGTCGCCCAGGAATTGACCCGTCGAACGGTCCAGGACCGCATAGTCGAGGCGATCGTCACGACCTGAACTGCTCGCGCAGTACTGCTCGATCTGCTCCCGGGTGTGGACGGCGTGGGTTCCGGTCAGCCTGATCATGTCGGCGTCGGTCAGGTCGGCGATCAGGTCGTCGACGTCCCGCGGCCCGATCGGTCTGAGCACCACCCGGACGCCGATCAGCGTGGGCTTGTCAGCGAACGAGAGCCGCATCGTCATGGGCACAGTATGCGGCGGCAGGCACGGCCCGCCCCCGGCATCGACTGCTCGGCGGACGGTCCAGCGAATCCGACGATTGTTACGTCTACCGCCGAGCGATCCAGCCGGGACATCGGCTCCCGCGGGTGCATTTCGTGCCAGTGCCGTGAGGGTTCCGTCACCGGCCGGATTGCCTGGCACTCAGGGGGTCTTGTGTGCCAACACTCCTGTGATTCAGCATGACCCATCCGGCCCCCCGCGATGGAGGTTGACCATGAGACAGTCCGACGACCATTCGGTCGAGGTGTCGCCCTTTCATGCCGAAGGACTGTTGAGCGGATTTCTCGTCTCCGGTCGGTGGCCGGCGAGCACCGTGGAATGGGCACGCTTCCTGTTGCTCGCGGTGCGGGTTGCCAGCGTGCCCGGCATGCTGCCGACGAGCACAGTGTTCCGGGTGCGCGAGGAAAAGCCCGACGATCCGGCGCCGGGCACCGTGGGAGTGGTCATGGCCGAAGGCCCCATCGTGGGCCACAACGCTGTGCTGCCGGGGCAGTTCGCCGCCCACCAACCGCCGGGACTGATCGTCCTGCACCCGCCGAGGGAGATCCGGCCCACGCTGCCCGAGTACGACGAGGTCGCCTCCGGATGTGTGCTGCTGCCGGGGCTGCCACATCTCGGGCTCGATCACCGGGCCGCCTGGGTGGAGGCCGATCGTCAAGGCAACATCACCAGCATGGTCAGCCGGGCCGGGATCAATCCGTCCGATGACGCCGACACCGCGGTGCTTGCGCTGTTCCTGGCGGCCTGACCGGCCCTCGCCGGACGGGGGGTCAGTCGATCCGCGGAGCGGACTCCAGGTGCGCGGCGAAGAACTTCTCGATGCGGGCCCATGCATCTGCGGCAGCGACCGGATCCGGTCCGAAATGCGCCACCCTGACAATCGGCCTGAGCCAGGGCCATCCGTTGAGCTTGTCGTTCATGAAGACATGTCCGGCGTCCGGATACTCCTTGACCTCATGCGGGATCTCGAGCCGCGTCAGCGCGGATTCCAGCTTCGCTGCCGCACCCTTCTTGGTGACGTCCTTCGCGCCGTAACTGCCGACAACCGGGCAGGACCCACCGAGCGCCGCATCGACATCGACGGGGATGTCTCCGTAGTTGACCGACGCCACGTCGAACCCTGAGGCCGCCGTCATCAGCGCGAATCCGCCGCCCATGCAGAATCCGAGCACCCCGACGGCACGGGTGCAACTCGGGTCGTCGAGCATGAACTGCCGTGCCGCCTCGATGTCCGCATACGCCCGGCCGCGGCCGGTCCGCAGGCTTTTCAGGGTGCCGATGAGGCACCTGCGCATCCCGCCGTCGGTGTACAGATTCGGCATCACCGCCAGGTAACCGAGATCCGCTAGATGGCGCAGGTGTTTGTGCATCTCGGCGTCGATGCCGAAGATCTCGTGAATGACGACGATTCCCGGCCACGGGCCCTCCCCGTTCGGTGACGTCATGATGGCATCGACGGTCCTGCCGTCGGCTGCATCAAGGTGGACGTCGACGATGTCAGCAGCCATTGCTCGATTGAAACAGAGAGGTCGGCCAAACCACCCGGTATCGCGCAGGCAGTTTCCGCCGAAGTGCTGGTGCACGCATCTCGCCGATGATGGCAGTCCGTCGCGGCTCAGCCGCTTGTCCCGGGCGCACCCCTGGCGGCGCGGCGGTGCCAGCAGGACCGGTGCCAGTGGCGGCGGCTGTCCACCGATGTCTGCAGCCAGGAAGGGTTTTCGGCCGGCCACACCACGACGTGGGCGGTGCCGGCCGGGATGAGCTGCTGGCAGCCCGGGCAGCGGTAAGGCTTGCGCGCCGCGGAGCCGGGCACGACGCGGACCAGGAAGTCGCCGTTCCGGGTGTGCTGGGTCTGCCGGCCGCCCAGCGGAGCGGGGGTGTCGTCGTCGGAGGACGGCCGAACGCCGGATTGAGGCCGCTGACCGCCGGCACCGCTCGCGCGCAGCGACTTGGGCGAGCGACGGGGCATGGATCGACGGTAACCCGCCCCCGTCGCGGGACTGCGGACGTCGCGGGACTGCGGACAGCGAGGCCAGCGCTGTCGGGACTGCCAGAACATTGCGGGAGTTGAGGGCGATCAGTGCTGGATGACGGACAGGATGTTGCCCGCCGGGTCCTTGAACCAGGCGATCAACGGGCCACCCTGCCGGTTGACGCCCTTCTCGTCAACCCAGTCGTACCTCTCGAAGCTCACCCCGCGGCCGGCCAGCTCGTCGACCGCGGCCTCGACGTCGTCGACCTGGAAATTGAGCACGGTGAACGTCGCCGGCTGATGGTCCGGTTTCGGGTAGAGCAGGGTGTTGCGGTCGCCGGGGCTGTGCAGGGTCAGCATCCCGTTCTCCTCGGTCACCGTGACGCCGAGAGTCTGGGCGTAGAACCGTTTGGCGGCCGGAATGTCGTTCACCGAGTAGCCGCTGAATACAGGTGCGTCAGCCAACATGTTCGTTTCCCTTCGTCGAGGTGCAGGTTGCCATGAGGGTTGACGGCGGCGGGCGAGCGAACTCAGCGGTCGGTTGGCTTGGGACTACGCCAGGCCGGCAACCATTGGCCTCGAGTGTCGCCTCAGCAGGGAAAGCCGGCTTCTCCACGCCGGATCGCCCTGTTCCGGAGCCCTGGACCGGCCGCAGGCGAGCTTGCAGGCCGATCAGCGGACGGTGACCAGGGTCGGGTCGGTGATGTCGTACATCTTGCCGTCCTGGGCGGCCAGCAGAGCGGGTAGCAGCTGCATCTTCTGCGCAGACTCGGTCGCCTCGCCCCAGAGCACCGTACGACCGTCTTTCAGGGTCAGCT
>JBBRVZ010000058.1:0-19706 GCA_038246445.1 Mycobacteriales bacterium | reverse complement strand
GGTCGAACAGCTCCAACGCCTCGTCGATCGCCCGCGCCGACAACGCAAGCACGGTCGCGACCAGCACCGCCAGGCGGTGCTCACGCGACATCCGTCGCAGCAGGGTCGTCTTGCCCGCCATGCCGTGCGTCGCCAACCCCATGCACCGGTTCGCCGGACGGGTGGCTGTTGTCCTCGAGAACTGTTGTTGTGTTGGAGCTCACAGAAGCCGCGCCGGACGTCAGTTGGTGAAGGGGATGTGTTGAATGGTGAGGACTTCGGGGCCGCGGCGGTTGATGCTGACTTTGAGCCATTCATCGACTCCGGTGGAGCCCTCGACGGTGACCCGGGTGAGGTTCGGGGCGGGTGTGCTGATTTCGTAGAAGCTCAGCCAGGTGGAACCGGCGGCCAGTGGCTGGTCCGCGTTCTCGACGTGGCTGTCTCCGTTGAACAGGTAGACCTTTCCGGGGTAGGCGGCGGATTCCTCGGCGATGGCCCGCACGATGGGTTGGAATGCGTAGTAGTCGGCGAACGCCGGGTCGGTCACGGTGGGGTCGAACATGTCGGCCTGGGTGAGGAGCACGACGGCCCGGTCCCGGTGAGTTCTCGCGAGCCGGAAGGTGTCCCGGATGAGTGCGATGCCGGCGGCGGTGCGACCCAGGACCTCGGCGGTCTGCTCCGGGGTGGCTGTGGTGTTCCCTGTCCGTGGGGCGAGAGCGTTGTTGCTGCCGACGATGTGGGCGGCGGCGAAAGCGACCTGGGCCCGTTCGTAGGACACGTTCTCCGGGTAACCCTGCGCGGCCTGGGTGGTGACCTTGGCGGGGTGCTTGCCGAGGGTGCGGCCCGGGTGCGGGAAGAACACCTGCCGCAGGGTGGTGAGCCGCTCCAGCGGGTTGTAGGAGCCGTTGTTGGGCCGGTGGCAGTCGGTCCATTCGTTGTCCCCCGGCGTGTACACAAGGGGGTCGGTGAACCGGTCGAATTGGGTTTTGATGTCCGCGAAGTACTCGTCGGTGCACGGTGTTGACCCGCTCTTGATGTCACCGAGGTGGTCGACCAGTCGCACCTGGGGGTCGGCGTTGATCTCGTCGATCCTGGCGGGGAATTTCGCGATCTGCTCAGGGCCGTAGGGGATGTCGCCGATCACCGCGAAGGTAAACACCTTTCCCGGTTCACCGTCGCCGCGGTGCGCCGAGCCGTCGGCCCGCTCTCCCGCCGCGGCGGTTCCTGACGCCAACACCACCCAGGACAGAAGACCGGCGAGAACCGGGGTCCACCGAAACCGCATCGCATGCTCCCTTGCTCGTCAAACCAATGCCGGGCAAAACTGCACCCGCCAGGTGAACTGCCGCCCGCGCCTGGTCGGCATCGGGGTGAAGTGCCGGCAACAGCCAGCCGCCGCCGGGCGGATGCAACGCACCGCAAGGGTGCTTCGCCCTCGCGCCAATGTGGTGTGCGGTGCTGGGTGTTTGCTCGGCGGGGTGCGAGACCGGTTGCCCGGCTGGCACTCCCCGACCGACACCGCAGAGAACGTGGGGGTGGTCAGCGCAGGTACTGCCGCCATGGCCCGCGGATGGCGAAGACGTGGCCGGGTTCCTGCACGTTGCCGAACAGCACCGATCCGTCCGGGGAAAAGGTCGGTCCGGTCATTTCGCTGTACACGTTGCCACCGAGATCGTTTTGCTCCAGGACGATCAGATTCCGGGCGATGGCCTGGGCGCCGGTGTCCCTGGTCCAGCTGAGCAAATGGTTGGCGGTGTTGCCGTCCTCGGCGATGACCAGGGTGCCGTACGGGGAGATGTGCACGTTGTCCGGCCCGTCGAAGGCCAGGTCCAGGCTCGGGCCGAGCGTGGTTTCCCAGTCCGGGGTCTCATCGTGCAGCACCGGGTTGTACGGGAAGTACGCGACCAGGGTCAGTGTCCGATCGGCATAGCTGTAATGCCAGATCTGCCCGTCGTGTTTGGTGGCGTTGGCCGGCAGGTCGGCGGCACCGAACGCGAAGCTGGCCGCGAAGTAGAAACCGTGGTCGTCACCCCACGCGCCTTCCAGCTTCTTGGAACGGGTGACCTCACCGCCGGTGAACTGTTTGCGGATCGAGGTGCTGGTGGCGTGCCGGTCCGGGACGGTCACCCATTTCGTGGCGAACGGGCGGCCGATCTGGGCGGCGGTCACGTAGGCAAGGTCGGGCAGCACACTGCCGTCGTTGGTGAGCACCGCCAGCGCCTGCAGAGCACCGTCGTTCGGCTTCAACGACCGGGCGATGTACGGGTTAAGCCGGTACCCGTCCGGGGCGGTCCACCGGTACAACAAACCGTTGGGGTTACCGGAATCCTCGGTCAGGTACACCCGCCGCCGGGACGGCTCCACGACGGCGGCCTCGTGCGGTGCCCGACCCCACGCCGTGATCGGCTGCGGGGACTGCCTGCCGGGGCCTTCCGGGAAGACCTCGAAAACGTACCCGTGGTCCTTTCCCAGGGTCGCTCCGCCGATCACCGTGCCCGCCTTGGCCTCGGTCTCCTCGCAGGTCAACCAGCTCCCCCACGGGGTCAGACCACCGGCGCAGTTGCTGACGGTCCCGGACAGCCCCACCCACTCGGAGATCCTGCGCCCGTCCCGGGTGGTCTCCACAACGGTGCACCCGCCGCCCAGCGCGCCCGGGTCGTACACCGTTCCGGCGACCAACGGCACCGGCCACTTCGCACCGGGACCCGCCTCGTGATTCTGGATGAGCCGCACGTTGCGGCCGCTGCGAACCGAGCCGGTCCCATCGGGGCGGTCCGGTGTCTTCCCGATGACCCTGCCGGTGCCGTCGTGAATTTCGGTCGCACCAGAAACGGACACCACCTCGTAGGAAAACCCGGACGGCAGGGCCAGCAGATCACCCGGCCCGGACCGCAACGGCGGGAACAATCCCCTCGGGCCCTTCGACCCCCTCGGACCCGTCGACTCGGGGTGCCGGGCCGGGTCCGCGCCGGGCGCCGGGGCCGCGGTGGCGGTGCCGGTGAGTCCGGAGGAAGCGGTCAGCACCGCGGCCCCGGTAAGAGCTGTGGTGCCCAGCATTTGGCGACGGTTCAACGGCATATCAATCCTCCTAGGAACGCCCGGGCGGGCGAGCAAAACCCTGCTATCCGCCGGCGACTGCTCGACAACAAGAACGTGAACACTGCTTGAACGCCAACGGCCGAACGCGGCCGCCGCAACATGTTTGGGGTTACCGGCGGGTCGGGTGGCGTCAGCTGCGTCGGGTGAAGGTGTCGCGGGCCAGCACCCCGATGTCGGCCTGATCGGTGAAGAACCCGTCGATGCCGGTGTCCAGGTAGGCGCCGATCTCGTTCAGGACCCGCCCGTAGTCGGCCGGGTTCGACCCGAGCCGGTAGTCGGTGGGCAGGAACTGGTTCTCCGCCCGGAACGTGTAGGGGTGCACCAGCAGCCCGGCGCTGTGCGCGTCACGAACCAGGCTCGTGGGTTTCCCGAGGTTCCCGGCAGCGCCCCGGGGGATGACCTGGTTCTTGTCCGGGCCGATACCGTTCACCGTCTTCGCCAGGCCGGCCAGCCCGGCGGGGGTGGTCAGGTCGGCGTACGTGCGGGGGTCTCCGGTGCTGGCCAGGTCGTACGGTGCCCCCGTCGCGCCGGTGAGGAAGATCAGCTTGGTCTTCACCTTGAACGTGGTCCGCAGGTCGATCAGGTTGGTCAATTCGAAAGACTGGATGAACACCGGCGAGGAGGACTTGTCCAATCCGGCGCGGTGCAGGGCACGCACCAACGGGGCCTCCAACCCCAGGCCGATGGACCGGAAATAGGTTGGGTGCTTGGTTTCCGGGTAGATGCCGATGTCCCGGTGCAACTCCCGGCTCAACTGTTTGCGGAGCTTGAGCACCTCATCGAAGGTCGGGATCTGGAACAGCCCGTCGTACAGGGTGTTGTGCTGCCGAAGCTCCGGCAATCGTTCCCTCGCCCGTAGCGTCTTGATCTCCGCGAGGGTGAAGTCCTCGGTGAACCAACCGGTGACCTTCGTTCCGTCGATGGTCTTCGTGGCCTTCCGGTTGGCGAACTCCGGGTGCTGGGCCACATCGGTCGTGCCGGTGATGTCGTTCTCGTGCCGGGCGATCAACGCATGGTCTTTCGTGGAGACCAAGTCCGGTTCGATGTAATCGGCGCCCATCCGGGCTGCCAACTCATAACTGGCCAGGGTGTGCTCCGGTCGGTACCCCGAGGCGCCGCGGTGCCCGATCACCAGCGGCGCCGCGTACCGATCCCGGTCCCCCGGTGGATCCGCGGCCGCGGTCGGCACCGCAACACCCACGGTGCCGGCAACCACCACCATGCTGAACAGCAGTACCACCCGACGAGCAAGAGTTGTCATGGCAGGACAGCGAACTCGGTACACATGACCGCCAGGCGGCTATCAGACGACCAGAGCGCGTACAACAACCGTCACGGATGGTGCCCCGCGGGACCGCGAACATCCACCGCGCACCACCTCGAGACAGCTACCGCACTTCCGGAGCTCCCGGCGCCGGTCACCTTGGTTCTCCACCGACTTACCGGTTCGCATATAAATGCTCGACCTCACGCGAGACCACAGTCGGCTTGGTCGCCTGGGCTTTGTCGGCCGGATGATGTTCGACGGTTTCGGGCTCGATTCGGTTTCCTTTTTGGGAGCAGCTGGACGCGGACACCAGCACGGTGTTCTGGCGTGCGAACCGCCACATCTTTGACAGGGCCATCGCGGAGCCACTGGGCGCGCAGGATCTGATCGCCGAGTTCGGGGAGATCCGTCGCTCCGCCCCCAGCGGGACGTCTGCGCGCTGTGGGAAACCGTGACCGACGCGGACATCGCCGACGTGATCACTGCGGCGGAGGGCACAAAGGCACCCGCGACGACGGCGGCCGACCCTCGACCCTTCGTCCCGACCGGGTTCATGACCGGCCACCTGCCTTTCGCGGTGGAATCACGGTGCGATTTGCCCGTTGGCGGTGCGGTCGGCCCGAACGCGGGCGAGCTGTTCGGTAACCGGGCCATCGCGGGGGTTGGGTGACCCAGGAGCCGCGGTGCAGCACACCGGTCACGGTCAGTTGAGCGTCGAGCACGACCAGGTCGGCCGCCCCGCCGACGGCCAGGCCGGCGGCGGGCAGGCCCAATGCCCGGGCCGGGTTGACCGAGGACTGCCGGACCGCGGCCAGCAGCGCCTCGTCGCGAGGCAGCCCGCTGTGCGTCACGGCGTACCGGAAAACCCGGTCCATCGTCGCGGTGCTCCCGGCGATGGTGTCCGTGCCGGCGACCCGGGCAACCCCACCGACGACGTCCACCGCCAACGACCCGAGAGTGTAGGCCCCGCCGGCCATTCCGGCCGCGGCCATTGCGTCGGTCATCAAGGCCACCCGGTCCGGTCCGACGCTGCGGCTGACGTCCCGATACAGGGCGGGGTGCAGATGTACCCCGTCGGTGATCAATTCCAGTGTCACCCGGGGATCCTCCATCAGGGCAAGCACGGGGCCGGGCTCGCGGTGATGCAGCGGCCGCATCGCGTTGAACAGGTGGGTGGCCACGGTCGCGCCCGCGTCGACGGCTGCCCGGGTCTGGGCGTAGGTGGCCTCGGTGTGCCCAACCGCTGCCACCGCACCGGCATCCACGATCCGCCGGATCGCCGCCAGACCACCGGTCCGTTCCGGGGCCAGGGTGACCATTCGGATGCTGCCGCCGCCCGCAGCGAGGACCTGGTTCAGTTCGGCCGGATCCGGGTCACGCAGCGCCAATAGTTCGTGGGCGCCGCAGCGTTCCGGCGCCAGCCAAGGACCTTCCAGATGGATACCCGCGACCACGCCGGAGCGGACCTGCTCGGTCAACGCCCGCACCTGCGCCAACAACTCGGCGGGACGCGCGGAGACCAGCGACGCGACCGTTGTCGTGCTGCCGTGCCGCCGGTGAAAATCGACGAACCCAGGCAGCACCGTGACCGCACCCAGCTCGAGGTCCGCCGGCCGCCGCGGGTCACCCGCACCTACCCCTCGCAGCAGATCCCCTTCGACATCGATCCACCCCGGACGCAGCAGCCCGGTACCTGCGACGACGGTGTCGGCGGTGATCAACATGCTGGGTTCCTTGTGCTCGTCGGTGGTCGGTGGTCGGTGGTCGGTGGTCGGTGGTCGGTGGTCGGTGTTGTCAGTGGTCGGTGTTGTCATGGTCGATGGGCGTGGTCGAGGGGCTTTTGGTCAGATGGCCTGCCAGGCCGGCTTTCCCTGGTAGGTCTGCCGGTAGTAGTCGGCCAGTTGCAGCCGGCTCGCGGCCGCGCCGTCCAATAGCACCGTCGTGTGCGGATGATGCTGCAGGATGGTCCCCGGCCACAACGCGCTGACCGGGCCTTCGACCAGGTGGTGCACCGCCTCCGCCTTACCGGGACCGGTCGCGACCAACACCACATGGCGGGCGGCCAGGATGGTGCCCAGGCCCTGGGTCAGGCAATGAGTCGGAACCGCATCCAGATTGCCGTCGAAGAATCGGGCGTTGTCGATCCGCGTCTGCCGGGTCAACGTCTTGATCCGCGTTCGTGACGCCAACGACGAGCCGGGCTCGTTGAACCCGATGTGCCCATCAGTACCGATCCCCAGAATCTGCAGATCCACCCCACCTGCCTTGGCTATGGCGGCCTCATACGCCGCGCAGGCGGACAGAATGTCCTGCGCCAGTCCGTCCGGTGCCTGGACCGCGCCCGGCGCGAAGTCGACCCGCGACACGAAGTCCTTGTCGATCACGTTCCGGTACGACTCGGGGTGGTCGGCGGGCAGCCCGACGTACTCGTCCAGAGTGAACCCGGATGCTCGGGCGAACGACACGGCGCCGCCGGCTCGGCGGGCGGCCAGTTCGTCGTAGATCGCCAGCGGCGAGGAGCCGGTGGCCAGGCCGAGGACGGCACCAGGCTTGCGCTGCTGCAGCAGGTTCCCGATGGCGTCCGCGGCAAGGCCACCGATGGCCTGGGTACCGGGCAGGATCACGATTTCCATTGGTCTTTCCGTCCTCTTGGTTCGGCCAAAGGTTGCGGTGCAACGTCTGCTCTGGCGCCGCCGGATCTGTACCTCCGGCGGCGCCATGGGACAGGTGTTCAGCTGTTGACGGTGAACAGTTGCTGTGCGGTTGTCAGCTGGCCGCCGGCCGCGATCACCTCGTCCAGAACGATGTCCGCCGCCTTCTTGTCCATCACGACGACGGGAACGATCGGATTGCGGCCGGTGGCGATCACCGCTGGCACGTCGTAGGTGATGACGGGCTGGCCGGCCTCGACGTGGTCACCCTTGGCCACGTGGGCGGTGAAGCCCTCGCCCTTCATCTGGACGGTGTCCAGGCCCAGATGCACCAGGACGCCGACGTTCTCGGCGTTCACGACGATGTATGCGTGCGGCAGCATCTGCAGCAGCGTGCCACTGATCGGCGCGACCGCGTCGACGACCTCGGGCGGCGGGTCGATGGCCGCACCATGGCCGACGATGCCTTGAGCGAAGGTCGCGTCCGGTACCTGTCCCATGGGCACGGCACGACCCCTGACCGGGGCGAGAACGATTGTGCTGCTGCCGGTCCGGCTGTTCGCGGGGGCGCTGGGGGCGGGCACAGCCGGCGTTGGCGCCGCAACTGCGGCCACATCCGCCGGCGCGGGCCCGTCAAGGGCGTCGGTGATGTCGCGCTTCAGCACGTCGGCCTGGGTACCGAAGATCGCCTGCACGTTGTTTCCCACTTCGATCACTCCGGCGGCACCGAGGGCCTTCAACCGGGCCTTGTCGACCTTGCCCTTATCGGCGACCTCCATGCGCAGCCGGGTGATGCACGCGTCCACGTTGACCAGGTTCTCCCGGCCGCCGAACGCGGCGATCAGCTGCTCGGCCTTGGTATTGGCGACCGTCCTGGTGGCAACCGCAGTCGCAGCGCCGCCACCGCCTGCACTTCCACCGGAGAGGGCCGCAGCCGACGCGTCGGTGAGGTTGGCTGCTTGATCCGCCTCGAACTCGTCGTCGGGCTCCCGGCCCGGCGTTCGCATGTTCCATTTGACGATCACCCACCGGAACAGGAAGAAGTAGACCAGGAAGAAAGCGATGCCCATGATGATCAGCAGCGGGATGTTCTTCGCGGCGGGTGCGGTGCCGTAGAGGAGCAGGTCGATCAGGCCTGCGGAGAACGAGAACCCGAGGTGAATGTCGAGCTGGTAGGCGATCGCCAGTGACAGGCCGGTGAGCACAGCGTGCACCACGTACAGCGGGAATGCCACGAACATGAACGCGAATTCCAGCGGCTCGGTCACCCCGGTGAGGAGCGCGGTGAGCCCGGCAGCCGACAAGATGCCAACGGCCAGCTTCTTCTGCCGGGGCTTCGCCGCCAGGATCATCGCCAGCGCCGCCGCCGGCAGGCCGAACATGCCGCTGCGGTTGACGACTGAACCGGCCGACACCATCGACACCATCCTGTGGTGCACCGGGTTTCGTCCAACACTTGGGCATCTGGCCCCGTTGCGGCGCCCCGCGACGACGGGCACATCGTGTCGAGGGCACCATGGTGGTCACCGAGCCACGGCTGCACCTGCTCGGCTACGGCGACTGGACCGGACCGGCGTCAGCGACCCTGATCGGGGTCGGGCGCACCGCGAGGGCGGCGGTCCACGACCTCATGGAACTCGCTGCGGTGACCGGGGGAATGACTCAGCCGAAGCGGCCGGAGATGTAGTCCTCGGTGGCCTTTTCGTTCGGGTTGGAGAAGATTTTGGTGGTGTCGTCGTATTCGACGAGCCTGCCCGGTTGGCCGACGCCGGCGAGGTTGAAGAACGCGGTGCGGTCCGAGACCCGGGCCGCTTGTTGCATGTTATGGGTGACGATGACGATCGTGTAGGTGGCCTTGAGTTCGCTGATCAGGTCCTCGATCGCGAGGGTGGAGATCGGGTCCAGCGCCGAGCAGGGTTCGTCCATCAGCAGTACCGAAGGTTCGACGGCGATGGCCCGGGCGATGCACAGCCGTTGCTGTTGCCCGCCGGACAGGCCGGCCCCCGGCCGGGTGAGGCGCTGCTTGACCTCTTCCCAGAGGTTCACACCACGCAGCGAACGCTCGACGATGTCGTCGGTCTCGCTTTTGTTCTTCCGGGTGCCGGCGATCTTGTACCCGGCGACGACGTTGTCGTAGATCGACATCGTCGGGAACGGGTTCGCCTTCTGGAACACCATCCCGACGGTGCGACGGACGTTCACCGGGTCAACACCCGGACCGTAGAGGTCCTCACCGTCCAGCATCACCTTCCCGCTCACCCGGCCTTCGGGGATCACCTCGTGCATGCGGTTGAGGATCCGGATAAAGGTCGACTTCCCGCATCCCGACGGACCGATGAGGGCCGTGACGGACAACGGGGCGATGTTGATCGAGGCGCCTTCGACCGCCATGAAATCGCCGTAGTAGACGTTGACGTCGTCGACGTCGATGCGTTTGGCCATGTCAGGTCTGCACTTTCGGTTGGAACAGCGAACAAGAGGTTGGTCGGGTTCGGGTCAACGAGCCTTGGGTTGGAACAGCTTGGCAATCAACCGGGCACCGACGTTCAGGATCAGCACCAGCAGCACCAGCGTCAGTGCCGCGCCCCAGGCCCGGGCCTCAGTGAGGTCGCTCGATGTGGTGCCGGCTCGCTTTCCCAGCTGATCCCAGACCATCATCGGCAAGGTCGCCATGTCCCCGTCGAACGGGTTGTAATTGATCCGCGAGGTGTACCCGACTAGCAGAATGAGCGGCGCGGTCTCGCCGGCAACCCGGGCGACTGCCAGCAACGAGGCCGTGATCAGGCCGGACATCGCAGTCGGCAGAACGACCTTCAGGATGGTCCGCCACTTGGGGACACCCAGCGCGTACGAGGCCTCCCGCAGGTCACGGGGGACGAGCTTGAGCATCTCCTCCGAGGCGCGCACCGACACCGGGACCATCAGAATCGCCAACGCGATCGCACCGGCCGCGCCGAACGGACGCATCCCGAAGCCGAGGAGCAGGAATGTGTAGACAAATAGGCCCGCGACGATCGAGGGGACGCCGGTCATGACATCGACGAAGAAGGTGACAGTACGGGCAAATTTTCCTCGACCGTACTCGACCAGGTAGATCGCGGTGAAGATACCGATCGGCAGCGCGATCACGGTGGCGATACCGACGATGATCAATGTGCCGACCAGCGCGGCGTAGATGCCACCGCCCTCCTCGCGACTGGTGACACCGATCATGGATTTCAGGAAGAAGTCCGGGCTGAACAGCGGCAATCCTTTGACCGCGATGTAGCCCAGGATCAGCACCAGCGGGACGATGGCGCAGACGAACGAGGTGTAGATCAGCGTCGAAGCGAATCGGTCCTTTGCCCGCCGTCGGCCCTCGACGGAGAACGACCATGCCGTGAGGACGGCGATGAAGAGCACGGCGCCGGTGAAGAACGTGGTGTACCAACCGGTCCAGCCGAGCAACAACTTCAGGCCGACGGCGATCCCCCAGCCGACTACGGCCGCGCCGTACGGTGCCCATTTCGGCAGCCGGGCTCCGACGAGGCCGGAGGTCGGACGCTTTGCCGGCGAGTTGCCGGCGGTCGCCGGCGCAGGGGCGGATGGTGCTGGGCGGCTCATGCCGTGAAGTCCTTCCTGCGGGCAATGACGATCCGGGCGATCGAGTTGACGACCAGCGTGATCACGAAGAGGAACAGCCCGGCTGCAATGAGCGCGGCAATCGCAACCGGGTTACTGCCGGACTCGCCAAACTTCAGCGCGATGGTCGAGGCGAAGGTGTCACCGCCCGGCTCTGTGATGTGCCAATTGATGACGAACCCGGAATTGAGCACCAGGGCAACGGCGATGGTCTCACCGAGCGCACGACCGAGACCGAGCATCGCCGCTGAGATGATGCCCGCCCGACCGAAGGGCAGGACCGCCGTCCGGATCATCTCCCACTTCGTGGCACCGAGAGCCCAAGCCGCATCAGTGGTCTCGCGGGGCACCTGCAGGAACACCTCGCGGCACACCGCCGAGACAATCGGGATGATCATGATGGCCAGCACGATGCCGGCGATCAGCAGCGACTTGCCGAACTGGCCCGCAGTTGTCGCGGTCTGGTTGTTGAAGATGGGGATCCAGCCGAAGTACACAGACAGCCACTGCTGAAAGCCCTGGGTATTCGGGATCAGGAAGTACAGGCCCCACATGCCGAACACCAGCGACGGCACCGCGGCAAGAAGGTCGACCATCGCCCCGAGAGTGGTTGCCGCCCGCCGGGAGGCGTAGTTGGAAATGAACAACGCAATGCCGATGGCGATCGGCACACCGATCACCAGCGCGATGAAGGACGACATCACGGTGCCGAAAAACACCGCCGCCATGCCGAAGAACGGCGGTTCGGCCTGCGGGGTCCAGGTCTGGGTGGTGAGAATGTTCCCGGAGTTCTCGGTGAAGGCCGGGATTGCCTTCCAGATCAGGAAGATCGCGATGGCCGCCATGACGACGAGCAGGATCGCGCCGGACCCGGCGGCCAGGCCCTTGAAGATCCGGTCACCGAGCCGGACCGAGCTGCCGGAGATGCCACCCTCCGCCTTCCGGCCGTCCGGGGTCCGCCCCCCGGTGGAGCGGGCATCGTCGGCGTCGGGTTCGGTGTTCCCGATCGGCAGGTCGCCGGGGACCCCCATCGCGGAAACCTCGAACCGTTCGTTTCTGGTGGGGTCGTGCTCAGTCATTTCGGCCATGTGTCTCGTCCACATCTGCGGGAATGTTCACGGTGCTGACACTGCGTCGGTGCGGTGGTGAAACCTCACATGCTGGGTTGACCTCAACGTGTGCGGTGGGTGGGGATCGGGGCCAAGGGCCCCGCCGGGCGAGGCGCGCGCCGACCCGGCCGGGGAGGATGTCCCCGACCGGGTCGGCCGGCGGGATCGCCTAACGACGGATCGGGCCCGCACCGTCAACGACCGTGATCCTCATGCTGCTGCAACTCAACTGGTGATCGTCTTCACCGAGGCGATGACCTTGGTCTGCAGCGCGGCGGGCAACGGTGCGGCACCCAGGTCGGCCAGGGTGGTCTGCCCGTCGGTCGCGGTGTAGCCCAAGAACGACTGCAGCAGCGCACCCAGGTCCTTGTTGCCGGCGGAGCACACCAGCTCGTAGGCGACCAGCACGATCGGGTACGCACCCGGTGCCTTCGTGGCGTAGTCGATCTTGATGGTCAGGTCGTTGCCGGTGCCGACCACCTGAGCCGCCTCAACCGTCTTACCGGCGGCCTCGCCGGTCAGCTCGACCGCGCCGGCGCCGTTGTCGATCTTCGCGATGGACAGGCCCTGGTCCAGGGCGAAACCCCACTCGACATACCCGACAGCGCCGGAGGTGTTCTTGACCTCTTTCCCGACGCCGTCGTTGCCCTGCCCGGCAACCCCACCCGGGGCCAGCCAGGTCTTCCCGGTGTCAAAGGACCAGTCGGCGGGGGCCGCGGCCTTCAGCCACTTCACGAAGTTGTCGGTGGTACCGGAGTCATCGGAGCGGTGCACGCTCTGGATGGCCAGCGCGGGCAGGGTCACCCCTGGGTTGAGCTCGGCAATCGCCGGGTCGTCCCAGGTGGTGATCTTCCCGTTGAAGATCTCCGCGGTGACGCTCGGGGTGAGCGTCAGGTCCGTGACGCCGGGCACGTTGTAAGCAACGGCGAGCGGGCCGGTGACCATCGGCAGATTCAGGGCGTCGTTGCCGGCACAGCGCGCCGTCTTGGCCTTGGCCAACTGGTCGGCGTTCATCGCGGAGTCCGAGCCGGCGAAGTCGACCTGGTTGGCCAGGAAGTCCGCGACACCCTTACCGGAGCCACCACCGCCGTAGGGCAGGAGGGAGGCGCTGCACAGGGAGTTGTAATCCGAGATCCACTGCTCCATCACGATGCCCTGCGCGGTGGAACCTGAGGACCGCAGACTGCCCTCGGTACAGGCAAAACCGGACCCCTCGAAGGTCGGTGCGTCGCCACTAGCACCACCAGCGGCAGCCGATCCGGGCGAGCTCGCGGCAGCACTGGCTCCGGACTCTGCCGACGACATCGCGGACCCGGCTTCCGAGGTCTCAGCGGCGGCCGACGTCGTACTCGCGGCGTTGTTGTCGCTGCCGCAGGCGCTGAGCGTGAGCGCGCCCACGGCAACCAGGGCCAGCAGGCCGCTCATTCGCGTGATCTTCACGCATTCCTCCATCGAGTGTCACGACTACTGACGAGATTCGTCCCCAGTTCGGGGGACGCACGACCACCGGGCGGCGGTCGCCAACACCGGACCGTAAGAGGCTGGGGTGGACAGCAGTCCCTTATTGAGTAAACGGCAAATGAACGACGGTTCATGTCACCGCACCGATTCCGACCGAGAGTTCAGATCGGCCAGGGATTCAAGTCCATGAACACGGGGCGGGACCAGGAACTGATACCCGATATTGCGGATCGGTCGGATCCATTCCCCGCCGTCACCATCCAGCCGGGTCCGGAGCCGGTGCAGGTGCACGGCCAGGCTGTTGCTCGACCTGGTGGCCCCTTCACCCCAGGCTGCGGTCAACAGCTCCCGGCGCGGCAATATCTCGCCGTGCCGCTCCGCCAGATACCGCAGCAGCAGGTACTCCATCGCGGGGATCGTGCTTTCGACGCCGTCCAGCCAGATCCGCGGAGACACCCCGTCCACCCGCAGCCGGCCAAGGTCGATCGGCAGCGGTTTCGCCTCGAACGGCACCTCCTGGCTGGCGTGCAGCAGCCGCAGGAGCTTGCCGGGCGCAAACGGCCGCCGGACGATCGCGGTGACGCCGGTCGCCAGCAGTTGCGAATCCAGACCGGTCTGGGCGTCATCGACACCGACGATGACCGGCACTTCGGTGTCGACCTCCCGCAGGCTCTGGACGAACTCGACAGGCCCCAACGGGCCGGCCCAGTCCCCGACGACCACCATGTGCGGGGACAACCGCCCGACCAGGACGAGCGCGGACGCCAGGTTCGGGCACGGCTGCACATCGACCGCCTGCCCGGTCCAGGCGTGTTGCAGCGCATCGGATTCCGCACCGGCTGCGGCGACCAGCACATAGAGCCGGCCCGGGCTGGGGGAACGGGCAAGGAACTCGCCGGCCCGCCGTTCGCCGTCCACTAAGGTTCGCGCGGGAACCGCGTGCTGCGCGGTGGCACTCACAGCGGATTTATCACCGGAGCGGACCAGCGGACGCGTCAATACGGAAGTGCCACATGAAGGGACTTCGCCTCTTCCACATCGATAACCACGATGACCTGCCCCGAACCAGAATCCGATGGCGAGATTAACCAGCGAAGATGAACGACGGGTGTACGACCGCCAAACACGCGGAAACCGGGAACGGGTTCCCGCAAGTGGTGAATCGGGCGGTCACCGACCTGTTCACCCGCCGTTCGCTTGACACATCAATGACCACTGATGCGAGAGTGGGGCGGGTGATGACAACCTCGACCGCCGACTCGCCGACATGTCGTGCGGCTCCCCCGCGCAGCCCGGTCACCGACCCAGTGGCCACGGCACCCGATGCCACCGTGGTGCTGCGGGCGGTCGCCGATCCGATGCGCTGGCGGATCGTGACCCTGCTGACCGCCGCCGAGCTGTGCACCACCCATCTGCAGGAGATGCTCGGGGTGCGGCAGAACCTGGTCTCCCACCACCTGCGGGTGCTGCGGGACGCCGGGCTGGTGTCCACCGCACCCTGCGGGCGGTTCACCTACTACCGGCTGCGGTCCGGAGTATTCGACGGCCTGAGCGATGCCTTGGCTGCGGTCGCCGCGGCCAGCCACGCCGACCTGCCCCGCAGGGCCTGCTGATGGCCGGCAACACCCGACTGCGGCTGCCGGGCGAGGCGGGCCTGGGCCGGCGGATCCTGGCCGAATTCGTCGGCACAGCACTGCTGGTCACCGTGGTCGTCGGATCGGGCATCGCGGCCGCGGCGCTGTCACCCGGCAATGTTGGTCTGCAGCTGCTGGAGAACAGCACCGCCACCGCGTTCGGGTTGGCGGTGCTGATCCTGACGTTCGGTCCGGTGTCCGGGGCGCATTTCAACCCGGTGGTATCCGCCGTGGACTGGCTGCTGGGCCGCAGTGCCCGGTCAGGCATGGCCGGCAGGCATGTCGGCCCCTACGCGGTTGCCCAGACCGCCGGCGGCATCGCCGGGTGCGTGCTGGCGAACGTGATGTTCGATCTGCCCGCCGTGCAGATCGCCGACACCGACCGCACCTCCACCGGGCATGTCATCGGCGAGATCGTGGCCACCGCTGGGCTGATCGCGGTGATCTTCGCGCTAGCCCGCACCGGCCGTGCACCGCTGGCCGCGGCAGCGGTCGGCGTTTACATCGGCGCCGCCTACTGGTTCACCAGCTCCACCTCGTTCGCCAACCCCGCCGTCACCATCGGCCGGATCTTCTCCAACACCTTCGCCGGCATCGCCCCGGGCTCCGTCCCGCCGTACCTGATCGCCCAGATCGTCGGCGCCGCAGTCGGTGCCAGCCTGATCCTCGTCCTGTACCCGCATGCCGTCGCCACACCGGGCGACCACGTCGACCCGAACCCGGGCCGCTCAGCAGATCCACTGCCTGCGCGGCCCATCGGATAGCGCTGAGCGCAGGACGGGCGCCCGCTCCATCGTCCCGCTTGGTCACTGAGAGGAATCTGACTGTGTCCACCACCCCCAGCGTGCTGTTCGTCTGCATCCACAACGCCGGCCGCTCGCAGATGGCCGCGGGGTTCGCCCGGCAACTGGGCGGCGACGCCGTCCGTGTTTCGTCCGCGGGCACCGCCCCCGGCACCGAGGTGAGCAGCTCGGCCACCGCCGCGATGGCCGAGGTCGGCATCGACATCACCGACCAGGTGCCCCGGCTGCTGACCCGTCAGGGGGCCGCGAACGCCGACGTCGTGGTCACCATGGGCTGCGGCGCGGAATGCCCGATGTTCCCGGACATCGACTACCGGGACTGGCAGCTCACGGCGCAGACCAGGCAGTCCGTCGATCACGTCCGCCCGGTCCGGGACGACATCCGCCGCAGGGTACAGGCCCTGCTGGTCGAGCTCGGCGTGCACCCGGCCCTGCCCATCGGCTGACCCCCCGAGGCCGACCGGGCTCCCGATCTTCCGGTCGCCCGGTGGGCGACGGATCCCTTCTCTGCAAGGACAGGACCACGACATGGCACCCCGTCACCTCATCACCGTCGGAGGGAGCGACGCCGGGATCAGCGCCGCCCTCCGCGCCCGGGAACTCGACCCGACCTGCGACGTCACCGTCGTGGTCGCCGACGCCTACCCCAACTTCTCCATCTGCGGCATCCCCTACTACATCTCCGGGGAAGTCACCGCCTGGCAGCACCTCGCGCACCTCAGCACCGCGGACCTGCAGGCCACCGGGATGCGGCTCCTGCTGGACACTCGGGCCACCGGCATCGACGCGGTCGCCCGGCGACTGACCGCCCGGCACCCCGGCGGCCGCGAAGAGTGCCTGCCCTACGACGCGGTGATCGTCGGGACCGGGGCGGTCAGCGTGCGCCCGCCGATCACCGGGATCACCGGACCCGATCCACTCGGACCGGACGACGGGGTGCACCTGCTGCACTCCATGGGTGACACCTTCGCGCTGATGCGCACCATCACCGAACACCACCCGACCACGGCCGTGGTGGTCGGTGCCGGTTACATCGGCCTGGAAATGGCCGAGGGGCTGACCACCCGCGGCATCACCGTCACCCAGATCGAGGCCCTGCCCGAGGTACTGCCCACCGTCGACCCCGAACTCGCTGCCCTCGTGCACACCGAACTCACCGTCAATGGCGTCGAAGTGCTGACCTCGACCACGGTGTCCCGGATCTCCCGCGCCCGGCCGGACCTCGCGGGACGACTGCGGGTGGACGCGGCCGGCCCGGACGGGCCCGTGACCCGGGTCGTGGACCTGGTATTGGTGGCCGTCGGGGTCCGCCCCGATACCACCCTGGCCGAACAGGCGGGCGCCGAGCTCGGCGTCAAGGGAGCCATCGTCGTCGACGAGCAGATGCGCACCAGCGTGCCCGCCGTGTACGCGGCCGGGGACTGCGTCACCACCCACCACCGGCTGCTCGGCACCACCTGGCTGCCACTGGGCACCACCGCCCACAAACAAGGCCGGGTCGCCGGGGAGAACGCCCTCGGCGGTGGCCGCCGCTTCGCCGGCAGCCTCGGCACCCAGGTCGTGAAGGTCTTCGACCTCATCGCCGCCCGCACCGGGCTCCGTGAGCACGAAGCACTGGCCGCCGGCCGCGGCTGGGACCCGGCCAGCAGCACCGCAACCCCGGACGACCACAAGGCCTACTACCCCGGCGCCACCCCGATCACCACCAGGATCACCGGCGATACCCGCACCGGGCTGCTGCTCGGCGCGCAACTCATCGGTCGCCGCGGCGCCGAGATCGCCAAACGCGTCGACATCTACGCCGCCGCCCTGCACCACGGCATGTCCGTCGACGCCATCAGCGACCTCGACCTGTCATACACCCCACCCCTGGCCAGCCCCTGGGATGCCGTCCAAATCGCCAGTCAAGCCTGGACGCGGCAGCACCAAACCGCTGTGCCGCAACTGATCTGATCCAGCGGCGCGCCGGGCACGTCAGATGCGACGGGCCAGGCCCCTCGTTGTCGCCTACCCGAAACCGCAACAACGCTACGTCTTGACAGGCCAATTCAATTCAGTCACTATTGACTCAATGTCTGTTGATTCGAATCCTGAACTGTTGCGCCGGGTCGCCGTGCACGGCGCACTGGCCGACCCCGCCCGACTCGCAGTAGTCGACGCACTGGCGGTGAGCGACGTGTCACCGTCGGAACTGCTGTCACTGCTGCAGATCCCGTCCAACCTGCTCGCTCACCACCTCGGAGTCCTCGAACGCGCCGGAGTTCTCACCCGCACCAGGTCCGAGGGTGACCGCCGCCGGTCCTATGTGCGCCTGATCCCGGAAGCGTTGACCTCCCTCGGGCCGGCGGCTACCCGAGGCGTGGAGCGGGTGGTCTTTATCTGCAGCCAGAACTCGGCCCGCTCCCAACTCGCGGCCGCGGTGTGGACACAACACAGCACGGTGCCTGCCACCTCCGCCGGCACCCATCCCGCGGCGCGGATCCACCCCGGCGCGGTCAAAGCCGCCCGACGGCACCGGTTGCCGCTGCACCCACACACCCCCCGCCGGTTGGACGACGTCCTGCACCCCGGCGATGTCGTCATCGCGGTCTGCGACCGAGCCCACGAAGACCTCGGCGCCGACCCGACCCGGCTGCACTGGTCGATCGACGACCCCTCCGCCAGCGGCGACAACGCCGCGTTCGATCAAGCACTTGAAGACATCTCAGGCCGGATCACCCGACTGGCGCCTGCCATCCACCTCACCCAAGGAGACCCACGATGACCGAGACGACCAGCTTCCACCGACAGGACCTTTCCATCGACCAGCAGCTCGCCCTGCGGACCGCCGCGGCGAACCTGCGCCATGAATTCACCGACATGTTCGGCACCGAAACCATCGAGCGATTCCTGCATTCCTCCTACGAGCAGTTCGCCGGCCGCGCCGCCATCCCCCACTTCCTGCCCCTGCTCGCCGAACGCTTCGCCAAGCAGCGGCTTCGCGCCCTGGCAAAGGTCGAAGGGCTGTCCCACGACGGCAAACCCACCGTGCTGTTCCTGTGCACCCACAACGCCGGCCGCTCACAAATGGCAATGGGCTTCTTCGAGCATCTCGCCGGAGACCAGGCGGTGGCCTGGTCCGGCGGGTCCGAACCAGGTGACACCGTGAACCCCGCCGCGATCGCTGCCATGAAGGAACGCGGCATCGATATCTCCGGGGAATACCCCAAGCCGTGGACCGACGAGATCGTCCGCGCCGCCGACGTTGTCATCACCATGGGCTGCGGCGACGCCTGCCCCGTCTTCCCCGGCAAACGCTACGAAGAATGGGTCCTGGAGGACCCCGCCGGGCTCGGCGTGGACAGCGTCCGACCCATCCGCGACGAAATCGAACAACGCGTCTACCGGCTACTGGCCGAACTCAACGTCACCGCCAACGCTCGCTGACCCGCGACCACACTCGGCCTGTTCGTCCGGCCACAGAATCACAGTCCGGGGGCTCACCACCATGACGGATCTCCCCGTTCGTAAACAGCCGTTCCGCCGGCTGATCACCGCCCTGTTCCACCATGTTCCGGGGCCCCCACCACCCCAACCCGCTCCACCCGACGCCCGTCGGGCCGACCCGGTAGCGCACCGTTACCCCGCGGGAACCGGTGCGGTCCACCCGCTGAGTGCGCGGCAGTACCGGGTGCTGCAGGCGGTCGCGGACGGCCGGGTCCGGCGTGATGTACTACTCGGCTCGCTTGAACCACACCTGCTCGACGGGCGCGACGTCATCTGGACGCTGCGCGCCTTGGTGCTCCGCGGCCTTATGCGGCTCCAGCCCATCGGGCCACCGCTGCTCACGCGCAGGGGGAAGCGCGTGCTGGACTCACCCGAGTGACCGGCCGCCGGCCGCCTTGCCGGTGAGGGTGTGGGCGAGCATGGTTGTGACAGGGCCGCCGGGGCCAAATGAGGCTGGGCGGATTCCAGCGAACGTCGCAACGCCTGAGCAGGATCGAGCAGGCGATGGCGCACCGGTCACCAGGCCCGGCACCACAGGTCGAGAAGCGGGAAGAGTTCGTGCGGTTGATCGCGCGTGGTGTGCCGAACGCGGAGGC
>JBBRVZ010000057.1:0-19843 GCA_038246445.1 Mycobacteriales bacterium | reverse complement strand
CGCTCGTCGTCCCGGCCGTGGGCCGCCGGGGCGCTGTGCCGCCCCATCCGCGGGGACGGGTTCGCGGCGGCACCATTCGACACAGCACCATTCGACACAGCACCACTCGTCACAGCACCATTCGACACAGCACCATTCGACACAGCACCGCTCGACACAGCACCATTCGACACAGCACCACCGTTCAGCTGCGCCAGCAGCTTCTCGCCCTCGATATCGACGTTCGGCAGCACCTTGTCGAGCCAGCGGGGCAGGAACCAGGCCGACTTGCCCAGCAGCGTCATGATCGCGGGGGTCAGCGTCATGCGAACGACGAAGGCGTCGACCAGCACACCGATGGCCAGCGCGAAGCCGATGGACGCGATGATCGTGTCCGGAGCCAGGATGAAGCCTGCAAAGACCGACGCCATGATGATGCCCGCGGCCGTCACCACCCTGGAGCCGGCGGTCCAGCCGCTGACGACTGCGCGCTTGGCGTCGGCGCCGTGCACGTACGCCTCACGCATGCCGGTCACCATGAACACCTGGTAATCCATCGCGAGGCCGAACAGCACACCTATCAGCAAGATGGGCAGGAAGCTGATGATCGGCGCCGGGGTATCGACCCCGAAGAGCCCACCGAGCCAGCCCCACTGGTAGACGGCGACGACGGCACCGAACGAGACGCCCACGGACAGCAGGAATCCCACCGCCGCGACGACCGGGACCACGATCGAGCGGAAGATCAGGAGCAGCAGCACCAGAGCGAGCCCGACCACGATGAGCAAATACACCGGCAGCGCTTCGGCGAGCTTTTCGGATACGTCGATCGCCGCGGCGGTGACACCGGTGGCTGCGAGCGTCGCGCCCGCCTGTGCGCCGAGCGCGGGGAACTGATCCCGCAGGTCGTGCACGAGTTGCTGGGTGGCCTCGTCGGACGGGCCGGACTTCGGGATCACCGTGACGGTGCCGAAGGTGCCGTCCGCACTGACCCGACCGGGGATCGCCACCATCACGTCGGCGCTGCTGGATCCGATCGCCTGGGCGGTGGCCGGCAGTGCTGTCGCCATCTTCGCCGGGTCGTCGACGGAAACGGTGACCAGCAGCGGACCGTTCAGGCCCGGCCCGAAGGACTCGGAGATGAGGTCGTAGGCCTCGCGTTTGGTGCTGTCGGTCGCAGCGGTGCCGTCATCGGGCAGGCCCAGGTAGAGCGACAACGTCGGCAGCGCAACGACTGCCAGGCCGAGCACCCCTGCGATGAGCACGACGGCGGGGCGCTTGGTGATCATCCGGATCCATCGGTTGGGCGAATGCGCATGGTCCAGGACGCCGATCGTTGCGCAGGACCGCTCCCGCAACTCGGCCGCGGCGGCGCGATCCTTCTTGCGCAGCACCCGCTCTCCGGCGAAGCCCAGCAACGCCGGCAGCAACGTGATCGCGATGAGCACGGAAATGCCGACCGTTCCGGCCGCAGCCAGACCCATGACGGTGAGGAACGGGATGCCGACGACCGACAGGCCCGCCAGCGCGATGAGCACTGTCAGGCCCGCGAAAACGACGGCGGTACCGGCTGTTCCGTTCGCTCGGGCGATGGACTCGGTGACCGGCATTCCCGCCTGCACCTGGCTGCGATGACGGGACACGATGAACAGGGCATAGTCGATACCGACCGCGAGCCCCAGCATGAGGGCCAGAATCGGCGCGGTATTGGACATCTCGATGACGTTGGAGGCCCACAGGATGCCGGCCATCCCGGTACCCACACCGATCAGCGCGGTGAGCATCGGTAGTCCAGCGGCGACGATCGACCCGAAGGTGATCAGCAGCACGATCATCGCGACTACCACACCGATGCCCTCGGTCGAGCCGATGGCAGGCGCCTGCGGCACCGCACCACCACCGAGTTCGATCTGCAGCCCGTCGATTTCGTTCGCAGTGGCGATGGACGCCAGTTCGGCTTGCGTCGACACCGGTATCTCGGTGATCTGGCCCCGGAAGAACGCCTGCGCGATGGCGACGCGCTGATCCGGCGAGACTGTCTGCCCCGTCGTCGGATCGATGACGTTGCTGACACCGGGCAGTGCCTTGGCCTGCGTGACGACAGCACCGATCGCCTGCTGGTACTCGGGTTCGGCAAGGGTCCGGCCCTCCGGCGCCGCGAACACGATGCGGCCGGTGGCATCACCCGCGCCGGGGATCTTCTGGCTCAGCTGGTCCAGCGCGGCCTGCGCCGGGGTACCGGGGATGGTGAACGACGATGTCATCGTTCCGGAGAACGCCGCGGCCGCACCGCCCAGGCCGAGCAGCAGCGCCAGCCAGATCCCGAGCACCGCCCATCGACGGTGCGTCGCCAGACGTCCGAGACGGTAGAGCAGCGTTGCCATGTCGTTCTCCCGGTGGTGATGCGGCGGTGGTAGTGCGGCGGTGTTGATGTGCCGGTGGAGTGCTGTGGGGGCGGGTGCTGCGGCGGTGATCGGGACAGTGATATCGGCAGCACTGCCGGCCAGGCGAAGGTCAGGACTTGGGTGAATCAGGACTTGGGTGAATCAGGACTTGGGTGAATCAGGACTTGGGTGAATCAGGACTTGGGTGAATCAGGACTTGGGTGAATCAGGACGCAGCTCAGGAGGTGGAAGGAGCGGTCAGCGAGTCAAGGTCGATGATCGAAAACGCGAGGGTCAGCTGGTTCCGGAAGCCGTCGACCCCGTTCGGGCGCCCGTCGTGGACCCACTGCTCGAGGCAAGCGCTGCCCGCGAGGTTCCCGTACGCGGCGAGCATCCGCGCCCGGATATCCCCCTCGGCCAAGCGGCAGCGGTCGGCGATGGCGGCAGCAAGCTCTTCGATGTTGACCTCGTCCGACGCGACAACGGCGGCCTTCAACTCGGGCTCGGAATGGAACAGGCCGAACAATCTCTCCCAACGGTCAGGCAGGTGAGCCGCGGCGAGCATCAACGATTCACACAGGATCACGTCCAGCGGATGGTCGGCCGGGGCGTCGGTGATGGCATGGGCAATGTCGTCGAACCATCCTTCGGCCACCGCCGCAACGCACTCCGCCTTGCCCGCGAAGTAGTTCGAAAAGGTTCTCCTGGAGACCCCCACCGCACCGGTGATGTCGGCGATCGTGACCGCCGCGTACCCACGGTCCAGCGCCAGCTCCAGAGCGGTCTCGGCCAGTGCCCGCCGGGTGGCGTCTTTCTTCCGTTCCCGCAGGCTCACCGCCCGCAGTCCATCCTCCCGCAAGGGGGCGGCACTGGTCACAACGCTCCTGACGGTCACCCGGTCGACTGTAGACATGGGTTTCCCAATGCGCAATCTTTCGCACCCGGCAAATTTCGAGCAGTCACCCACCGCGAGTCCGATTGGACCTCGCTCGATCGGGGTACCGTCCTGCGACGTAGCTCGCCGCACCTCTGAGCCCGCTCGACCACGGACTGCCGCGACACATGAATCAAACAGCAGAGGGCACCGGTATTTCCCCGCCGTAAACACCGCGCCCCCGGCTCCTGGAGGATTCGATGAAGTTCAACGACAACGCCCGCCTGGACACCTCGCAGGTTCAGGACCGCCGCGGGGGCGGCGGCGGTGGCGGGGGCTTCGGTGGCGGGGGCTTCGGTGGCGGGGGCTTCGGTGGCGGGGGCTTCGGTGGCGGGGGCTTGCGCGGAGGGGGTCGGCGCAGCGGCGGCCTGGCGATCGGCGGCGGCGGCCTGGGATTGGTGGTGGTCGTCGTCATCGTGCTGTTCAACGTCCTCGGCGGGGGCAGCGGCGGCACCACCAGCAGCTCCGGTGGGCTGCTGCAGGGCGCGAGCGGCAACGGCACCGTCAACAACGGTCAGCTGTCCTCGTCCTGCCGGACCGGGGCAGACGCGAACACCAACGAGGACTGCGCGGCCGTCGCGATCATCAACTCCGTGCAAGGCTACTGGGCCGACGCGTTGGCGAGTTCCGGCACGACGTACCGGAAAGCCGACACCATCTTCTTCAGCGGCTCCACCAACACCGGGTGCGGCCGAGGGTCGTCAGGAATGGGGCCGTTCTACTGCCCGCCGGATCGGCTGGTCTACATCGACCTGTCGTTCTGGGACGAACTGCGGACCACCTTCGGTGCCAATGACGCGCCCTTCACCCAGGCCTATGTCCTGGCGCACGAGTACGGCCACCATGTGCAGAACCTGCTGGGGACCAGTGACCGGGTAGGCCGGGCGACTGGTGCCGGCTCGGGAGCGGTCCGGCTCGAGTTACAGGCGGATTGCTACGCGGGCGTCTGGGCGAACCACGCCACCACGGTCCCCGACGCGAGCGGCCAGGTACTGATCAGCGACATCACCGATGCCGACATCCAGAACGCCGTGCAGACCGCCGGCGCGATCGGCGACGACTACATCCAGTCCAAGATCTCCGGGCAGAACGTCGACCCGTCGCAGTTCAGCCACGGATCCTCCGCGCAGCGGCAGAAGTGGTTGCTCACCGGGTACCGGTCCGGAAACCCTGGGTCCTGCAACACCTTCGACACCAACGATCTCGGCTGACTTCCGACTGCTGCACGAGCGGCGCGGGCGGCCTCAGCCCGGGAGAGCCGCCTCCGGTCCGCCCGGGTCCGGTGGCACCGAGCGGTGGGCCGACAGCACGATGGCGGCGCAGACCAGCAGCATCCCCAGCAGTTCCACCGGTGTCGGCCGCTGGGCCAGCAGCACGGCGCCGGTGACGGCCGCCGTCACCGGGAGCAGGGCCAAAAGGATGGCGAATCGGGCGGCACTCACCCGCCGCAACACCACCTGCTCGATGGCGTACGGAATCACCGAGCTCAGGATGGCGATCCCCACGATCGCAGCGGCGCGCCGCGCGTCCGTGACCACCGCAGCGATGGCACCGAACGCCAACGGGCAGTAGAGCAGCGCACCCGCCGTCATCCCCACCGCCAGGGCGCTGATCCCGTCCCGCTTTACCGCGATCCGGCGCCCCAGCAGGATGTAGCCCGCCCACGCGGCGGCTGACGCGGCGATGGCCAGCAGACCGATGACGACGTCCGCGGTCAGGCCGGCCTCGAGCTGCACCCCGGCGAGCAGCACGACGCCGGCGGCGGCCAGCGCGATACCCACCCGGTCACGCCAACCACGACCGGTGAACCCGGCCACCGCGACCGGGCCCAGGAATTCGATGGCCACCGCGGTACCGAGCGGCAGGTGTTCGATGGCGATGTAGAAGGCGACGTTCATGGTGGCGAGCACGACACCGAACAGGGCCGCCCCGGCGAGCTCCCGGCGGGTCCATTCCTGACGCCAGGGTCGCCGCCAGGCCAACAACACGACGGCCGAGACGGCCAGCCGCCACCACGCCACCGATGCAGCCGCCAGCACCCCGAACAGTCCGACAGCAAGCGCAGCACCCGCGTACTGGGTGAACCCCGAGCCCAGGAACAGCAGCGGCGCCGGAATCCTGCCGACGACGCCGCGCGGAGCGTCCGCCGCCGCCCGGTCCCTGCTGGTCTTCACTGCTGATCTCCGCTTTCTGAACAGCGCCATGCCTCAGATCCCGAAGAAGCTCTGGCAGGCGGGCAACCCACGGACCTGCACCGCCCAGCCCTGACGAACCATGGCCCCCGGCTCCAGCACCAGCCGCTGCTCGACGGCGCGTTCACCCGGTCGGCGCTCCGCGACACGGGTGCCGTTGTCGGAGTACCCGAGTTTTTCGGACACCCGAAGAGACGCCGCATTGTCCACGAATGCGCCGCTCTCGGCGCGTTGCGCCTTCAGGTGGTCGAACGCGAATTGCACTACAGCGGAACGCATCTCGGTCCCCCACCCGCGCCGGTGGAACGCCGCTCCCAGCCAGGATCCGGTGGACACCGTGCGGGTCACGGCGAAGGCCCGACCGGACAGGTCCTGCACGCCGACGACCTGTGCGCCGGCGCGCACGACGAACGGAACCGTCCATGCCTGCGGCGTGCTGGACGCCCTGGTGTTCCAGTAGAAGCGCAGTGAGCTGGGCACCAACTCCTCCCGCGGTGCGTCCGTCCAGGCCAGCGCGAATGGCATCTGCGCCGGATCGTGGATGCCGGCGAGGACGACGTCCAGAACCTCGACGAGATCCTCGTCCTGCAGCGGGGTCAGCGTCAGTTCGGGGGTGGCCAGGCGCAGCCCGAAGATCGGCCAGTACTCCGCCAGGCTCCGGTCGGGGGGCGTCACGCGTGTAGCCTGCCCGCCCCGGTGGTGGCCGGACAACTCAGCTTCCCGGCAGTGCGCTTCAGGGCGCCTCAGGGGTGCTGTCGGTGGCCGCCGAGTGATGCTCCAGCGGGCATTCCTGCCCGCCCGGGGAAGGCAGCCAGCTACCCTTCGGCGCATGTTCGCCGTCACTGTCCAGACCCCCGGTTCCCCGGCCACCCTGGCTTGGTCGGAGGTACCCGACCCGGTGCCGCAACCGGGCGAGGTCCTGATCGACGTGGCCGCGAGCGCCGTCAACCGGGCCGATCTACTCCAGGCGGCCGGCCACTACCCGCCGCCACCGGGGGCGTCACCGATCCTGGGCATGGAGTGTTCCGGGGTGGTCAGCGGGCTCGGCCCGGGGGTGTACGGCTGGCAGGTCGGCGACCGGGTGTGCGCGCTGCTGGCCGGCGGCGGGTACGCGGAGCGGGTCAGCGTGCCGGAAGTGCAGGTGCTGCCGGTCCCACACGGTGTCGACCTGGTGGACGCGGCCGGGTTGCCCGAGGTGACCTGCACGGTGTGGTCCAACCTGGTGATGACGGCCGGCCTGCAGTCACGGCAGACGGTGTTGATCCACGGCGGCTCGTCCGGCATCGGCACGATGGCGATCCAGGTCGCCCGCCAGGAGGGCGCGACGGTGGCCGTCACCGCATCCCGGACGAACGCGCTCGAATTCTGCCGCGAACTCGGCGCCGCGATCACCATCAATTACACCGAGCAGGACTTCGTCGAGCAGATCCGTGCCGCCACCGGCGGCCGCGGCGCGGACATCATCCTGGACGTCGTCGGCGCCCAGTATCTGGAGCGCAATATCGCGGCCCTCGCCGACGGGGGCAGGCTGATCGTCATCGGGATGCAGGGCGGTACCACGGCGGAGCTCGACCTGAACTCCTTGCTGCGCAAGCGCGCCGGGGTCATCGGCACGACGCTGCGGTCGCGACCGGTCACCGGGCCGGGGTCGAAGGCCGAGGTCGTTGCTGCGGTTCGGCAGGGCCTGTGGCCGCAGATCGAGGCGGGTGAGGTCAAACCCGTCATCGACGCAGTCATGGACATGCAGCAGGCCGAGGCCGCGCACCGCCGTTTGGCGGCTGGCGGGCACATCGGCAAGATCGTATTGCGAGCACCGGAGCGGACCGGATCGAAGGGGAGTCAACGATGAGCCAGGCCAACCAGCGTGTCGTGGTGATCGGACAGGACGGCCAGCCCATCGGCTACGCCGAGATGCCCGACGGCATGACCGGCCCGAGCGGCGAAGAGCAACTCGGCGATGTCGACGAGAGCGCACCCAGCCCCGGCGAGGCGATCGGCGAGCCGGCGAAGGTCATGCGGATCGGCACCATGATCAAGCAACTGCTCGAAGAGGTGCGGGCGGCGCCGCTGGACGAAGCCAGCCGCGCCCGACTCAAGGCGGTGCACGAAAGGTCGATCAGGGAACTGGAAACGGGACTGACGCCGGACCTGCGGGACGAGCTGGAGCGGCTGTCGCTGCCGTTCAGCGAAGACACCCTGCCGTCCGAGGGCGAACTGCGGATCGCGCAGGCTCAGCTGGTGGGCTGGCTGGAGGGCGTATTCCACGGCCTGCAGGCCGGGCTCGTGGCGCAGCAGATGGCGGCCCGCATGCAGCTGGAACAGATGCGGCGCGGCGCCCTGCCACCCGGTCCCACCACCACCGAACAGCAGGGCCCACTCGGTCCCGGCCATGGGCAATACCTCTAAGTCCAACGCGACCCGGGACGGGCTGCCGGTGGGCGTGCCACCTCGGCGCCCCGTGCTGGTGCTGTCCAGGGTCGTCATCCGGGCCGGCGAGATTGCCCTCATCATCGTCGGGCTCGGCTTCATCCTGGTCTCCGATGACGACGAGCTGGTGTACCTGGCATTCTGGGACGCACTGGCCGTCGCGTACGTGGGTTTCGGGGTCATTGCGCTGCGCCGCAGCCGGCTGCGCGCTCCGCTGACGAGCGACCAGGCGCCTGCGGTGGACCGGTTTCGCTTCAATTTCGCCTTCGCGATCGTGTCCAGCCTGATCGGGCTCACGGTTGCGATCGACATTGCCACCACGAACAACTCCGACGACTACACGATCCTGCTCAACATCCTCGGCGTCATCGCAATGGTGATGTCCTGGATGCTCCTGCAGGCCGGCTACGCGCGGCGCTACGCCACCATGTACCGCACCACCGGTGGCCTGACGTTTCCGTCCACCGAGCATCCTGCCGCCGTTGACTTCGTGTATTTCGCCGTCACCATCGGCACCGCGTTCTCGGTCTCCGACGTGCTGGTGACCAGTGCCCGGATGCGCTGGCACGTCATGGTCCATTCCGCCGTTGCCTTCTTCTACAACGCCGCGGTCGTGGCCTTCGCGCTGAGTTTGATGGCAGGTCGCTGAGCCGCAGTCCTGCTGTCGGGCAGGCAGCAGATGCCTTCCCGGTGCAAGGGTAGGCTCACATTCACCGATTGAGGACCAAAGGCTCATCCTTGATGGGCGCCGGCAACCTAGCCTGGTCACTACACCGGTCTGACCGGACCGCACTTCAAGGAGATACATGACCATCGCAACAAGCCCGAATCTGACCGACACAAGCGGTGCCGGCCCTGATCCGTGGCGGGGATTCGTCTCCGGCCCCTGGCAGGATGGCATCAACGTACGCGACTTCATCCAACTGAACTACACGCCCTTCGACGGGGACGACTCGTTTCTCGAGGGAGCGACCGACCGCACCACAGCGATGTGGGCGAAGCTGACGGCGCTGTTCCCGGTGGAGCGCGAACGCGGCATCTACGACGTCGACGCCGACACCCCGTCGTCGATCACCGCCCACAAGCCCGGCTATATCGACAAGGACAACGAGCTGATCGTCGGCCTGCAGACCGACGCACCGCTCAAGCGCGCCATCGTCCCGAACGGTGGCTGGCGGATGGTCGAGGACTCGCTCCAGACCTACGGCTACGAGCCCAACGCAACGGTGAAAGAGATCTTCACCAAGTACCGCAAGACCCACAACGCGGGCGTGTTCGATGTCTACCCGCCGAACGTACGGGCGGCCCGCAGCTCGCACATCATCACCGGCCTGCCCGATGCCTATGGCCGCGGCCGCATCATCGGCGACTACCGCCGGGTGGCGCTGTACGGCGTGGACGCGCTGATCCAGGGCAAGAAGCTGGAGCGCCTGGAACTGGACATGGAGCGGTCCGTCGAGAACGTCATCCGTGACCGCGAGGAGAACAGCGAGCAGATCCGCGCGCTCGGCGAGCTCACCGAGATGGCCGCCAACTACGGCTTCGACATCTCCGGTCCGGCGGCGACCGCGCAGGAAGCCGTGCAGTGGCTGTACTTCGGCTACCTGGCCGCGGTGAAGGAGCAGAACGGCGCCGCCATGTCGCTGGGGCGCACGTCCACCTTCCTGGACGTCTTCATCCAGCGGGATCTGATCGAAGGCCGGATCACCGAGCAGCGGGCGCAGGAGCTCGTCGACGACCTGGTGATCAAGCTGCGGATCGTGCGCTTCCTGCGCACCCCCGAGTACGACAACCTGTTCTCCGGAGACCCGACGTGGGTGACGGAGTGCATCGGCGGGATCGGTGAGGACGGTCGTTCGCTGGTCACCAAAGCCTCTTTCCGGATGCTGCAGACGCTGTACAACCTGGGCCCGGCACCGGAGCCGAACCTGACAGTGCTGTGGAGCGACAAGCTCCCGGACGGCTTCAAGAAGTTCTGCGCCAAGGTCTCCATCGACACCTCCGCGATCCAGTACGAGTCCGACGAGCTCATCCGTGGCTCGTGGGGCGACGACTCGGCCATCGCCTGCTGCGTGTCGGCCATGCGGGTCGGCAAGCAGATGCAGTTCTTCGGGGCGCGGGTCAACCTCGCCAAGACGCTGCTGTACGCGATCAACGGCGGGCGTGACGAGGTGTCCGGCAAGCAGGTGGCTCCGGAAACTACTCCGGTGGCCGGTGACGTCATGCAGTACGAGGACATCGCCGCCAGGTTCGACAAGACGATGGACTGGCTGGCCGAGACCTACGTCGATGCGCTCAATTGCGTGCACTTCATGCACGACAAGTACGCCTACGAGCGCATCGAGATGGCGCTGCACGACAAGACGATCCTGCGCACCCTTGCGTGCGGCATCGCCGGCCTGAGCGTTGTCGCCGACTCGCTGTCCGCCATCAAATACGCCACGGTTCGTCCCATCCGGGACGAGTCCGGTCTGGTCGTCGACTACGTGGTCGAAGGCGAGTTCCCGAGCTACGGCAACGACGACGACCGGGCGGACGAGATCGCGGTGGGGGTGGTCCGGGACTTCATGGAGAAGATCCGCCGGCAGCCGACGTACCGCGACGCCGTCCCCACCCAGTCGGTGCTGACCATCACGTCCAACGTGGTGTACGGCAAGAAGACCGGCAACACCCCGGACGGGCGGCGCGCCGGCCAGCCGTTCGCCCCGGGCGCCAACCCGATGAACGGTAGGGACACCCACGGCATGCTGGCCAGCGCGTTGAGCGTTGCCAAGCTGCCCTACGAGGAGTCCCAGGACGGGATCTCGCTCACCGCGACGGTCATCCCGTCGGGCCTTGGGCACACCCCCGAGGAGCAGGCCGCGAACCTGGTCGGTGTGCTGGATGCCTACATCGTGTCGTCCGGCTTCCACATGAACATCAATGTGCTCAACCGCGAAACCCTCGAGGACGCGATGGAGCACCCGGAGAAGTACCCGCAGCTCACGATCCGGGTGTCCGGGTATGCGGTGAACTTCGTCAAGCTGACGCGTGAGCAGCAGCTGGACGTCTTGTCGCGGACGTTCCACGGCAAGTTGTAATGCCCGAAGACCGACCGATCACCAGTACCAAACAGGGGCGGCGGGACATCACCGTCACCCTGGGCACCCCCACCGTCGGCCCCGCGCCGGACCAGTTGCGCCACGCCTTTCTCCAGGCGGAGCACATCGGGAGCGTGGGAAGTGTCCACTCCTGGGAACTGGTGACGGCGGTCGACGGACCCGGCACCCGGCTGACGATCTTCCTGTCGGGCTGCGGGCTCCGCTGCCAGTACTGCCAGAACCCCGACACCTGGCAGCTGCGTGACGGGGTGCCGACCACCATCCAGGAGATCCGGCGACGCATCGACCGCTATGTGCCGGTGCTGCGGGCGGCGCACGGCGGAGTGACCCTTACCGGCGGGGAACCGCTGATGCAGGCGAACTTCGCCGCCCGGATCTTCCGGTACTGCTCCTCGATCGGCATCCATACCGCCCTGGACACGTCCGGTTTCCTCGGGAAGCGGGCCACCGACGAGATGCTCGACGACACCTCTCTGGTGTTGCTGGACGTCAAGTCGGGACTTCCGGACACCTACCAGGAGGTGACGGGCCGCTCCTTGGCCCCCACCCTCGAGTTCGGCCGCAGGCTGGCCGAGCGCGGGAACGTGATCTGGGTGCGGTACGTCCTGGTACCGGGACTGACCGACGCGGTGGAGAACATCGACGCCGTCGCCGATTACATCCAGAGCCTGCAGTCGCTGGGCGCGAAACCCGCGGTCGAGCGGGTCGAGATTCTGCCTTTCCACCAGATGGGCAAGTCGAAGTGGCACGAGCTCGGCCTGGAGTACCCGCTCGAAGGAACACCGCCGCCCGACGTTGAGCTGATCCAACGCGCACGGAATCAGTTCGCCGCCCGGGGTTTGACGGTTTTCTAGGATCGAATAGCCAGTTGCGGGCCTTCCCCGGCCGGCGGAGCACCCACAACTGGCGATTCGATCGAACTACAGCGCCCGCTCGCGCGTCCGGTTCTCCGCGGCGCGGTTGGCCGAGGCTGCGGTGCTGGCCGTTTGCTCGTGCACACCCTCCTGGAGCGCCTGCACCCGCCCGGCCATCACCGGCGTCGACTCGTCCCAGCGAACCCCGTCGGCGATGTCGGCCCGCCGCCGGGCGATGCCCGACAACGTTTCCAGCACAACGCGGTTGCCCAGGATCGCGGTGATATCGGCGTGGTCGTACGGCGGCGCGACCTCGACGATCTCCATCCCGACCAGGGGCACGTCACGGCCGATGCGGCGGACCGCGTCCAGCAGTTCCCGCGCCGTCAGGCCACCGGGTTCGGGGGTGCCGGTGCCGGGCGCGATTCCCGGGTCGACGACGTCGATGTCCACCGACAGGTACACCCCGTCGGTGTCGTCCATCGCGATGGCAATCGCTTCTGTGAGCACCTCGTCCATCGAACGGCGCTGGATCTCCGCCATCTCGTAGCAGCGCATGCCCTGCTCGGCCATCCACAGCAGCTCAGGCGGCTCCGGCCAGTAACCGCGCAGCCCGATCTGCAGGAAGCGATCGCCGCGGACAGCACCGGACTCGATCACCCGGCGCATCGGCAATCCGTGACCGTATAGCGAGCCGAACTGGATGTCGCCGGTGTCGGCATGCGCATCGAAGTGCACCACCGAAATCCGTCCGTAGCCGAAGTGCTCTGCGAGAGCGGTGATGTCGGCCATCGCCACGGTGTGGTCACCGCCCAGCACGACCGGGATCTTGCCGGCCGATGCGATGGTGAAGACCGCGGCCTGCAGGTTGTCCAGCGCGATTTTGGTCTCCGTGGGAGCCATCTCGACGTCACCGGCGTCGACCACGCCCAGGTCGAGCAGCGGATCGACGCGCAGCGACAGGTGCGGGCGGGAACCGGTGTGCTCGGAGTAATCACAGATCCGCAGCGCCAGCGGTCCCATCCTGGCGCCGGAGCGGTAGGAGGTGCCCGAGTCGTACGGCGCCCCGACGATCACGGCGCTGGCATCGGCATAGCTTGCCGGATCGGCAAGGTCGCACCGCGGCACCCCGGTGAAGGTGACGTCGGGGCCGTACATCGCGCCGTATCTGGGCATGGAGGAAGTATCCCCTTCGCGTTTGGTGTACTTCGCCGATCTCTGCGACGGATTTCGTCGCGGCAGACCCTATCCGCTGCGGATTCCCTTGCGCAACGCGTCGAGCGGCTGCGAGGATCGGCACGTGCCGCACCGGACGCCCACCGAGACCCCGCTCCTGGAGCCGGGTCCGGCGGGGACGCGTCAGCAGCTGGACGAAGTCTCCAAACAGATCATCGAGCACCTCCAGGAGAACGGTCGCCGCCCGTACGCGACGATTGCCGCGTCGGTCGGGCTGTCCGAGGCGGCCGTCAGGCAGCGTGTTCAGCGGCTGGTGCGGGACGGGGTCGTGCAGATCGTCGCCGTCACCAACCCCCTGCACGTCGGGTTCACCCGCCAGGCCATGATCGGCATCAGGGTGGACGGCCATCTCGACCCGGTCGTCGCCGCGATCTCCGAACTCGCCGAGGTTGCCTACGTCGTCGTCACCGCCGGGTCGTTCGACGTCCTGGCCGAAGTCATCTGCGAGGACGACAGCCACCTGCTGCACGTGCTGAACCAGCAGATCCGCACCATCGACGGCGTCCGCTCCACGGAGACCTTCGTCTACCTCGAATTGTCCAAGCAGACCTACACCTGGGGAACCCGATGACCGCCACCATCCCGTCCAGCCTGACCTCCGACGAGTCCGGCACGGCCGGTGGGTCGGCCACCGATCACCTGTGGCTGCACTTCAGTCGAATGGGATCCTACGACGCGACCCCGGTGCCGATCATCGAACGCGGTGAAGGCTGCTACATCTGGGACACCGACGGAAAGCGGTATCTGGATGCGTTGTCCGGGCTGTTCGTCGTGCAGGCCGGCCACGGCCGGGAGGAGATCGCGCAGGCGGCCGCCGCCCAGGCCCGCAAGTTGGCGTTCTTCCCGATCTGGTCGTACGCGCATCCGACCGCCATCGAGCTCGCCGACCGCATCGCTGCCGCCGCGCCGGGCGACCTCAACAAGGTCTTCTTCTCCTCCGGTGGCGGCGAATCCGTCGAAACCGCCTGGAAGCTGGCGAAGCAGTACTTCAAGCTGACCGGGCGGCCCGGGAAGTACAAGGTGATCAGCCGGTCGATCGCCTACCACGGCACCACCCAGGGCGCGCTGTCCATCACCGGCGTTCCGCCGTTCAAGCACGCCTTCGAGCCGCTGGTGCCCGGTTCGGTGCGGGTGCCGAACACCAACTTCTACCGCGCCCCCGAGCTTGTCGCCCATGACGAGAAAGTGTTCGGCCGGTGGGCCGCCGACCAGGTGGAGGAAGCGATCCTGATGGAGGGCGCCGACTCGGTGGCCGCGGTCTTCGTCGAGCCGGTGCAGAACGCCGGTGGCTGCTTCCCGCCGCCGCCCGGCTACTTCGAGCGGCTGCGCGAGATCTGCGACGAGCACGATGTTCTACTCGTTTCCGATGAGGTCATCTGCGCGTACGGACGGCTGGGCACGATGTTCGGTGCGCAGAAGTTCGGCTACCAGCCCGACATCATCACCTCGGCGAAGGGGCTCACGTCGGGCTACTCACCGCTCGGCGCGGCAATCATCTCCGACCGCATCTTCGAGCCGTTCAGCAAGGGCACCACCACCTTTGCGCACGGCTACACCTTTGGTGGGCACCCCGTGTCCTGCGCGGTGGCGCTGGCGAACCTGGACATCTTCGAACGCGAGGACCTGCTGGGCAACGTATTGAGGAACGAGAACGCTTTTCGCACCACGCTCGAACGGCTGCTCGACCTCCCGATCGTCGGTGACGTCCGGGGGGACGGCTACTTCTTCGGCATCGAGCTGGTCAAGGACAAGGCGACCAAGGCGACATTCAGCAAGCAGGAGAGCGAGCGCATTCTGCGAGATTTCGTCTCCACCGCGCTGTTCGACCGCGGTCTGTACTGCCGGGCGGACGACCGCGGTGACACGGTGGTGCAGGTGGCGCCGCCGCTGATCAGCGGTCGGCGCGAGTTCGACGAGATCGAGTCCATCCTGCGGTCGGTGCTGACTGACGCATGGGCACTGCTCTGAACTCTTGCTCAAGTGGTTCCGGGCTGGTTCCGGGCTTCAAATGGCTTACGGCAAACCCGCTCCCGGCGCTGACAACGGGAGACGCCGCCACCCCGGGGCGGGGGTGACGGCGTCCATGTCGATCGTCGTCGCCGGTGCGGTAGCACTCCCCAGCACGGTTCCGACCGGTGTGACGACCGGGGCTTACATCTTCTCCACACGCACCAGGGAGCTGTGGTAGCGCGACTCCTTCCAGCGGCCGTCCACCCGCTTCCAGATGATGGTGGCGATCACGCTGAATCGCAGCTTCTCGTCCTCGGTCACGAACGTCTGATCGAAATCCACGACGCTGTAACCCATGTCGCCACTGCGCACCGCTTCGTAGCCGGTGATCTCGGACCAGGTCTGCGCGCGCAACGCGTCGAGTTGGGCAAACAGACCGGTGAACCATTCCTCCCAGCCGGCGCGGTCCCGGATCACCAGCGAACCGCCGTTGGTCTCGATGTCGACGATCCCGAAGTCGTCGTCACAGATCCCGGACAGCGTGCCGAAATCGTGGTCCCGGACGCAGTCCAGCATTTGGGTTGTCAGTGCAAAGAATGGCTTCTCCTGCATAGCGATGATGTTCAGCACTGCGCTCGATCTTCCTTGATTGGCACCTGACGTTCCGGGTCTTCCCGACCGTGAAGGTGTGGCGAGCGTTCGGAAGTCGTTGCGGCGTTGGGCGCTGCCGCGTTCGGCGAGAGTTGTCATATCAGGCGGGAATGGGCCGCGGCGTGCCGCCGGTGTCGGTCGTGCGTCCCGCGCCCTTGCTGCCGGACGATGCGGTTCCGTTGTGTGCGGCGACCCCCGCGACGGCATGATCGTCGTCATAACGCTCCGGGTCGTCGAGCCGGCTCTTGACCCGCGCGACCTGGAAGATCAGCAGGCCGAACGCCGCCTTCGCGAGGATATCGGCGATGCTGTAGCCGGCTTGCCGCAGAACGAACCCGTCTGCACCACCGAAGAAGTCACCACCGAGGACCGGGAACATGTAGGCGATCGGATACACACACCACAGCACGACGAGCGAGATCGGGAGCGCCTTCGTCAGCCCGCGGACCTGGCCGGGCTGCTGAGCCAGCGACTTGGACAGCTCGACGAACAGCACGTACACGATGTAGAGGAACGGCAGGAGGGACAGGATGCCCCAGATGATGCGTGCGGTGTTGGTGGTCGCGGTCTCGCCGGGGTAGCCGAGGATGATCATTGCCACGGCCGCGGGAATCAGCTTCACGAGCAGGGAGCGCTGCGCCGCGCGGGCCAGTGCCATGACGGCCACGGTTTCGATCAGCAGCAGCGGGACGGTCAGCAGCCAATCGACGTACCGGTACGCCTCGTTGAAGACAATGTTCGACAGCTCATGGTCGGCGGTGACGTTCGCGCCAGGTGGATAGCTTTCCTGGAAGTTCGCAAAGATTCGGAAGTAGTGGTAGGCCGCGATGCCACACACAATCGCCGAGATGACGACGGCATTGCGGTAGCGCGGCGCGACGCGCCGCTGCGAAAGCAGCAGATACAGCGCGGTGAACAACATCGATGCGATCGTCAGCGAAAACAGGTTGTACACGATGTCGTACTGGCCCGCTGTGAGGGATCCGATGTTGACGGCGAACTGGTCACTGTTCATGACGAGACTCCTGGCGTCGTCCGGCGCCGACCGTGACCGGGCGACCGGGTGATGGGGGCTCACCGCATTCGGGGAGTTAATACCGGTATACGCCCGAGATGCCCCGGTCGTCAAACTTGTGCAAGTCTCAGTGAGATCTATCGACGCTGCCGGCCGGCCGGCGCGCCCAGGCGTCGGCCAGTCGCTCCACTGCGTCGTCCAAGCTGCGGCACAGGGTGGCGGGCCCCAGGTCGAGTCCTTCCCAGCCCACACCGCCGACCAGCACCACCAGCGAGCGGTGCGCGGCGCGGAGTTCCGAGAGTCCTTCCGCTGTCTGCGCATCGGGAAGGCTCATCCAGAGCAGCAGCGCCGGCGCCTTCGTCAGCCGGGCAGTCGCCGCGAGCGCCGGCAACGGGGTACGCGGGCCAAGGAACCGGACCGGCACCGAGCGTTCGGCAAGAGTGGCACGGACGGCGTGAAGGGCGAGCACGTGGTCCTCATGGGGGCTGCCCGCAACGACCACAGGGGAATCTTGCGCAACTTTCGGAAGCATCCCGATGTAGCCGGCGAACGCGGTCGTCAAGGCCTGCGTGAGCAGATGCTCCACCTCGATACCGGTATCTGTGCGCTGCCAGTGATCACCCGCGGCCACCAGCACCGGCCGCAGCAGACCGTTCCACGTCGCGACAGCGCCTTTGCGTTTCAGGGCTCCGAGAACCGCCGCAGTCACGCCGCCCTCGTCCAACCGGCTCGCCGCCCGGGCCAGCCCGCGAACCTCGCGATTCGCCCCCGGAACGGCCAGTACCGATCCGCCGGGGCCGCCACGACGCGGCGCGCCGTTGGACGCAGCACCGGACCTGTTGCCGGAGGCTGCGCCGGACTTGCCGTCGCGCAACACCTCCGAGGCAGCCGCGGACGGATTGACGCCGGTCACCACGGACTGCTGCATCCGTTGCATGAGCTCGAAATCCTCGGCGCTGTAACGCCGGTGGCCACCGGCGCTCCGGGCGGAAGCAGTCAACCCGTACCGGGTACCCCACATCCGAACGGTCGACGGCGCGACGCCCAGCCGTCCCGCCACCTCACCGACCGACATGCCCGCCATGCCCCGATGATGACACGGCGCTCGCCGGGCACGGTGGGCGTCGACACTAGAACCAGCGTTCCAGGATCTGCGCCACGCCGTCCTCATGGTGGTGGGCGCCGACCTCGCCGGCGATGGCAAGCAGGTCGGGATGGGCGTTGCCCATAGCGATGCCCAGGCCGGCCCAGTTGAGCATTTCCAGATCGTTCGGCATGTCGCCGAAGGCAACGACGTCCCGGGGCTGGATCCCCCACCGCGCCGCGACTGCGGCCAGCGCGCTGCCCTTGTTCACCCCTGCGGCGGCGACCTCGATCAGCCCGTCGTCGGTGGAATAGGTGACATGGACGCCATCCGCCCCGGCCGAGCGGGCCTCGGTGGCCAGCGACCGGGAGTTCCCGGTCCCCCGTACGAGCAGCTTGACCGCCGGTTCGGACAGCAGTTCCGCGCGGTCGGCCCGGCGGAAGTAGCCGAACGCCCACGGGTGGTCGTAGCTGTGCTCGGCGATGCAGGCCTGCACCGTCGACCCCAGTCGCTCGACGGCGATGGCGAATTCGTCGGTCTTCCGCGTCAGCGCGTCCACGAAGGTGTGCATCGCGCCCGGCGTCATCGGCGAGGAGGCAATGATCTGCTCGGCCGAGATGTCGTAGACGATTGCCCCGTTCATGCACACGGCGATCCCGGTGAATCCCGCCTCGATGACCGGGCCCAGCCACCACACCGGCCGGCCCGTCGCGATGACCACCTTGGCGCCGGCGTCCTGTGCCCGGCGCAGGGCGTCGATGTTGCGTTGACTGACCCGATCACCGGTCTCGTCCAGCAGGGTGCCGTCCATGTCGGTGACGACCATGGCCGGCCGGCCTCCCGGGTGGGTGGGCACAGCGTCGACGCGGTCCATCCGCACGGACGGGGGCATGGAGGAGGGCATCACCTGCACATTGTCACCCGTGTGACCGACAGCCCCGACCGGCGAGCGACAGCGGGCCGGTGATGAGGCGGTGAATATCCGGTGACCGGCGAGCGCGCGAGCAGGCAATGGCGTCACTCACCGGCCGCCGCGACGGCCCGCCACACCCGGTCCCGGGAGAGCGGCAGCTCGTACAACCGCACACCGGTCGCGTCCCGGACGGCGTTCGCCAGCGCGGGTGCGACCGGGTTGTACGGCGACTCACTCATCGACTTGGCACCGAACGGACCGGTTGCGTCGGAGGTGTCGGCGAAATGAACCTCCGTCCGGGGAACGTCCGCGAGCTGCGGGATGTGGTAGTTCCGCAGCACGTCCGTGGTGACCCGGCCCTGCTCGTCGATCATCATCTCCTCGAACATCGCGGTCCCGAGGGCCTGCACCACGCCGCCCTCGACCTGACCGCGGCACTGCTCGGGGTTGATGACGGTGCCGGCGTCCGCGGCGTGCACCGAGCGCAGGATCTGCACCTCACCGGTGTCCCTAGCCACCGCGACCCGAAAGCCGTGCACGTTGAACGCGATCGACCGCGGCGTCCCGGAGTGGCTACCGTGGGCTTCCAGCGGCACTCCGGCGGCCGCGATCTCCTCGAGCCCGACGAATGACGTGGCACCGTCACCGCCCGGTACGCACAAGTCGTCACAAGCGACGGTGACGCCGAGCGGACCCAGCTTGCACGCCTTCGCGGGCACGCCGCGCAGACCGGCGGCTGTGCCGACGATCGTGGCGGCGAGTTGCTCAGCGGCCGCGAGAACCGCCCGTCCCGCGACGACGGTGCCGGTCGACCCGTATGCGCCGGTGTCGTGCGCAACCAGATCGGTGTCGGACTGCCGGATGCGAATCCGATCCACGGTCGTACCGAGCACGCTGGCGGCGATCTTGGCGTGCACGGTGGTGGTTCCGTTGCCGAATTCCGCCGTCCCGACCTTCAGCAGGTAGCTCCCGTCAGGATCCCACTGCAGGGTTGCGTCAGCGAAATGTCCACGGGGAGGGGCAGTGTCGATCATGGCCAAGGCCATTCCGGTGCCGATGGACCACCGGCTGCCCGCGGGATCCGGCGCGCCGCCTGCGGTGTCGAGCGCGGTGCCCGCGGTGT
>JBBRVZ010000056.1:0-19993 GCA_038246445.1 Mycobacteriales bacterium | reverse complement strand
GCTGAACATCGGTCTCAACGATGCCAGCGTCAAGGGCCTGGCCGAGGAGTCGGGCGACGAGCGCTTCGCCTGGGATTCCTACCGGCGGTTGTTGCAGATGTTCGGCAAGACGGTGCTGGAGATGCCGGGCGAACTTTTCTCGGACGCGCTGGAGAAGATGAAGCGCGACCAGGGCGTCACCAGTGACGTCGAACTCGGTGTTGATGCCCTCAAGTCGCTCGTCGGACAATTCAAAGAGGCTGTCAAAGAGCATTCCGGAAGCGAATTTCCCCAGCACCCGAGGGAACAACTCGATGCCGCCATCGAGGCGGTCTTCAATTCGTGGAACACCGACCGGGCAAGGTTGTACCGGCGCCGCGAGCGCATCCCGCACGATCTGGGGACCGCCGTCAACATCTGCACCATGGTGTTCGGCAACCTCGGCGAGACAAGTGGCACCGGTGTGGCTTTCACCCGTGACCCGGCCTCCGGTAAGGCAGGCGCCTACGGCGACTATCTGGTGAACGCCCAGGGCGAAGATGTGGTCGCCGGTATCCGGAACACGTTGTCGCTGGACGATCTCGCCCAGCTGGACCCGGCGTCGCATCGGCAATTGACCAAAGTGATGCGAAGACTGGAAACGCACTACCGCGACCTGTGCGACATCGAATTCACCATCGAGCGCGGCAAGTTGTGGATGCTGCAGACACGTGTCGGAAAGCGGACGGCCGCCGCGGCCTTCCGGATCGCCGCCCAACTGGTCGACGAGCAATTGATCACCCTGGACGAGGCGTTGTCCAGGGTCACCGGCGCGCAATTGGCCCAGTTGATGTTCCCGCAGTTCGACCGGTCGGTGGACCGCACCCTGCTGACCCGCGGCATGGCCGCATCACCGGGCGCGGCGGTCGGCCGGGTCGTGTTCGACTCGCCCACGGCCACTGCTTGGGCGGCCCGCGGTGAACGGGTCGTGCTGGTCCGCAAGGAAACCAACCCGGACGACCTGGAAGGCATGATCGCCGCCAGTGGCATCCTCACCGCCCGCGGCGGGAAGACCTCGCACGCAGCGGTTGTCGCCCGCGGCATGGGCAAGACCTGTGTCTGCGGCGCCGAGGAGATCCATGTCGACGCCGGGGCAAGGACGGTGCGGGTGGGTTCGACGGTAATCAACGGGGGTGACCCGATCAGTATCGACGGGTCCACCGGTGAGGTGTACCTGGGTGAGATGCCGGTCGTGTCGTCGCCGGTGGAGACCTACATCGACGAGGGCATCGACGCGGCGACCACCGGTGTCAGCGACGAAACCGCCGATCTGGTGCAGGCGGTCGACCGGTTGCTCCGGCACGCCGACACCCGGCGCCGGTTGGACGTCCGGGCCAATGCCGACACCGCGGAGGACGCCACCCGTGCCCGCACCCTCGGCGCCCAGGGGATCGGCCTGTGCCGGACCGAGCACATGTTCCTCGGCGATCGACGCGGATTGATCGAGGCCGTCATCCTGGCCGACGGTCGGGAGGATCGGGACAGTGCACTGAAAGCGCTGTTGCCACTGCAGCGTCAGGACTTCATCGATCTGCTCACCGCCATGGACGGGCTACCGGTCACCATCCGGCTATTGGACCCACCGCTGCACGAATTCCTGCCCGACCGCACCGAGCTCGCCGTCAAGGTCGGCGTTGCGCGCGCTCTGGGCACCCCCGACGCGGCGGACGAAAAATTGCTCGCCGCGGTGGAACGACTGCACGAATCCAACCCGATGCTGGGCTTGCGTGGCGTGCGACTCGGTCTGCTCACCCCGGGGTTGTTCGCGCTGCAGGTACGGGCCATCACCGAGGCCGCGTGCGCGCTGATCGAGCAGGGCAGAACGCCGAAGGTCGAGATCATGGTTCCGCTGGTTGGATCGGTGATGGAGCTGTACCTGGTCCGCGAGGAGACGGACGGCGTCATCGCCGAGGTCACCGCCCGGACCGGGGTGGATGTCACCTTCCCCATCGGCACCATGATCGAGTTGCCGCGGGCCTCGCTCACCGCCTACCGGATCGCCGACGCTGCCGACTTCTTCTCCTTCGGCACCAACGATCTGACCCAGACCACCTGGGGATTCTCGCGCGACGATGTCGAGGCCACGCTGTTCGCGGCCTACCTGGAAAAGGGCGTCTTCACCGTGTCGCCGTTCGAGAGCATCGACGTCGCCGGCGTCGGCCGGCTGGTGAAGATTGCCGCTGAGGAAGGTCGCAGGGCCAGGCCCGGGCTCAAATTGGGGGTGTGCGGCGAACACGGCGGGGACCCGGAATCCATCCACTTCTTCCACGAGGCCGGTTTGGACTATGTGTCCTGCTCGCCGTACCGGGTGCCGGTGGCGCGGCTCGAAGCGGGCCGGGCTGCGGTTGGCTGACCCGGCCATCTCGTCGCGGAACCTCGTTCGTCGTCGAACAGAATTCTTGGCGTGATCCGTGGTGAGGTCATTCGTCGTTCGGGACCTTCGGCAGTTCCCGCACCCCGACCGTCGGTCCACGCTGATGGTCGGCGGGAAACCGCCGCATATCGGGCGAGCGGTGGAGTAGGCCAAGCGGACCGCATTGAGGTGGGTTCTTGCTTTCGTCGTCATCATCCACGGACTGATCCATCTGCTGGGGGCGGTCAAGGGTTTCGGCTGGGCGGCGGTGCCGGAGCTCACCGCGACCCCCGCCGTCGGGGCCGCGGTGGCCTGGTTGGCCGCCTCCGTTCTGCTGGTCGCGACCGGGGTCACGCTCCTGCTCGGCTACCGGTGGTAGTGGATCCTCGGAGCGGTGGCACTGATTTTGTCCCAGGTCCTGATCTTCACCAGTTGGACCGATGCGCGGGCGGGAGTCGCGGCAAATGTCCTGCTGTTGTGCGGCGTTGTGTACGGATTTGCGTCGGAGGGTTCGAGCGGCTATCGCGCGGGAGGTACCGTACGCTTCGTGCCGCAGGACTGGCACGGCCGATCGATGATCGCATCGTCACCGACGCTGAATTGACGGGATTGCCGGATGCCGTCGCCACGTACATCCGCCTCACCGGGGCCGTGGGGCAGCAGGGGGTCGGCAACTTCCGGACCGCACGCCACCATGCAGGTCAAGCTCTGCTCGCTGCTACAGATGGTCGACGCGAGCGGCCCAGACATGGACAGGGCCGAAACCGTGACAATGTTCAACGATCTCTGCGTCCTCGCGCCGGCGGCACTGATCGATGCCCCGGTTCACTGGACTGCGGTCGATACCCATCGGGTGCGCGGCGAGTTCACCAGCGGCGCACACACTGTCGCAGCTGAACTGATCTTCGCCACGGACGGTTCGCTCGTCGACTTCGTCTCCGACGACCGCCTTCGGGCAGCCTCGGACGGCAGACGTTTCGTGCGTCAACGCTGGTCAACGCTGGTCGACGCCCATCGGGGCTTACCGGACGGTCGGCGCGCGCCATGTCATGACGGTCGGCGAAGCGCGATGGCATGCTCCAGGCCCGGAGGGAAATTTCGCCTACCTCGAGTTCCGGGTAGACGCAATCGCCTACAACGCCCCTGCCGACACGCCGCTCGACGCCCCGCTCGCCATCCTGCAGACGGTGGTCCGGTCGGCCGGGTGATCCGGCTCCGCTCGCCTTCGCAAGGTAACCCAACGCCGGCGGCGGCACCGAACGCACTGACCTTCGTGCTGCGGCGCCGGGGTTGTCATGGACTCTCAATTCTCACCGACCTCTCGGTTCTCACCGACTCTCAGTTCTCGTCGACGCGGCGCCCCTGGACGTACACCCGCGCGATCGCCGGTTCGCGCATGGCCATCAGCAACGCGAAGAGAGTCTGATCGCGGCTGCTGTCGGGATCCGGCGATCGTGATCCGTACTCGATGGCCGCTTGCAGTGGCGCCCACCGGCGAGGGTCCACGACGAGGAAGTCGGCTTCCTTTCCCGCATCGAGATTACCGATTCGGTCCTCCATATCGAGCGCGCGGGCGCCGCCGACTGTTCCAAGAAAAAGCAGCTGTGCCGGGTGGAGGGAGACGCCGGCTGCACCGGGTTCGGAGATATGTACCTTGAAGCAGTCCCCGAGCACCTGCGGTATCAGCCATTCGTCACCACCCCCGAAGTCGCTGCCCACGGATACCGTCACACCGGAGGCAACGGTCCGCTTCCAGGGCATCGTGCCGGATCCCAGGAACTGCTGGGAGACAGGACAATGCGCGACGGAGGTGCCGGTTTCCGCCATCCGTTCGAGCTCCGCGTCCTGGCAATGCACCGCGTGGGCCAGGATGGATCTTCGGCCGAGCAGCGATGCTCCACCGACCGCCGAGCCGGGCAGGAATTTGCCGTCGTAGGTGTCCAGGTACGAGTCGACCCGGTAGGTGGACAGGGTCATCGCGATTTCACCTGTGCCGGGACGGTTGTTCTCGTTGAGGTGGGTGTGGAAGTAGACGCCGCGCTCCCGAACCTCGTCGTACAACTCGCCCAGGCCGAGCAGGGTCTGCGGTGTCACCGCCAGGGAGAACCGCGGAACGATGGCGACGTGCAGCAAAGCGGTGCTGACGTCACCGGTGTCGGCGGCGTGCCAGGTATCGATCTCCTGGCGGGTGAGCGAGAGTGCTTCGTCTTCGCCGGTGATCAACGCGGCGGCGGAGGCGGGTCCGGTCGTCTGAATTCCTCGCCCGGAAACAACACGTAGTCCACGGCGACGCGTTTCCTCGAACAAGGCATCTTGCGCAGGGGGAAAAGCGGACCCGAACACCAGAGCTGCCGTCGTTCCGGCCGATACCCGACGACGACAAAACTCGGCCGCGGCAAGACGGGCGAACCCGGGGTCCGCGAATCGAGATTCGGACGGGAAGATGCAGTGATTCAGCCATTCCAGAAGTTGTCCACCACCGTAGGAATCCCCACTGAAGGTTTGCGGGAAATGCACATGCGTGTCGATGAATCCCGGGAGCAGGAATCCGGGTCGGTGATCGACCGCCGGGTCTTCGGCATACCGTGCGGGCAGATCGGCAAGGGGACCGCAGTACCCGATGAATCCCGCCTCGTCGACTACGAGTGCGCCATCGGGAATGAATGCCAGCGATGCCGGACTGTCAGTCACTGATGGTTCGCCGGATATATGAAAGATGTGGCCGGTATGCACTGTCACACGGCGAGCACATCACAAGGGGTGTCCCGCGTCGAGCGCGCCACACGGCGCACCACAGAGTGAACGATGAGCCGAACGAGAAAGCCGCCTGCAGCATCGAGTAACCGCGGATCGGTGTGGGCTGACGCGGGGGAATACCGGTGTACCGAACCTGTTCGGTCTTCACCGAATTGTGATCGCCGGAGGGGCTCGGCCCCCTTATCCTTGCCGCGGGGTTGTTGAGCGACGCGCGGTGGCGTCGCCCGGCCCCGGGTGGTTCTGGGGGAAGCATGGCATCTGTGGCCTTGGCGGTCAGCAGCAACCACGAAGAGTCGATTCCGGACGCTGGTATCGGAGGGGCAGGCGAGGGCGTGTTGTCGCTCGTTCGGCCGATCGCCGCCGGGAGGATCGATGTACGCCGCGTCGTTACCCACGTTCGCCACCTGCTGGGATCGGCGGAGCCGGTGCGGGTCTTCAGCCAATTGGCGTCGATAGCCGTGCCAGGTGTGGCCGACGCCTGCGTCATCGAGATTTCCGAGAGTGCTGGGCACCGGTATCGCATCCGGCAGCCCGCCACCCTCCTTCCGGGCTCGGCACCGGCCGAACCGCCGCTCACCCGTGAGCGGCCACAGCACGCCGTGACGACCCTTGCTCCGGACGCCGTGACGGTGCAGTTCGCCTCACCCGACGACGGATGCCAGTCCTACACCGGCGTGCTGACCTGCAGGTGGCAGGACAACTACCAGCCGTGCGACGCCGACGCGGCCCTGCTGGCACTGCTGGTGGATCACGCAACCGCGCTCGTCGAACGTGAACGACTGACCGCCAGGATTGCGGACCTGCAGGATGCCGCCGGTCAGGACATCACCCTGCCGACACATCAGCGAATTGCGGCTGCAGTCGGGATCCTGATGGCGCTGCACCATCTCAGTGCTGCGCAGGCGGCCGACCTGCTGGGCAGGGCCGGTCACCACACGAATCGGAGCATCACCGGTGTCGCCGACATTGTCCTGCGCACCGGTGCGATGCCGGAACACGGGCACCATCCGACCGCCTCGGAGTTCCATCAAGTCGAATGAGATAACTCCAGGCTCCATTCGAGGTCGGTTAATTCGGCCATGCTCATCATCCCCCTTATGGCTGACAATTCATTAACTCGAAACCATTGTCATCAGCAAAGGTGTTGTTATGCCGGAGTTGCCCTGGCGTGGTACCAAGGGCAGCCCTGGTACCAAAAGCAGGAGCGATAAACCCAGGCGAAACCCCATACCGGTACGGTCTCCGGGTGCCTTCTTCGTCATCACCCGAACTCCGCGTCGCGCGCGATGGGGGTGAGCGATGACCACCACGGGACCGCCAGGTCATGGCGCACCGGGGTGGCAGCAGCGCCGAGACCCGGACCACCGGCCGCTGCAGTCGGCGGTCATCGTCAATCCCGTGCGGGTATCAGATCTCAGCGAGCGACGCAGCGTCGTCGAATCCTCGCTGGCAGCGGCCGGCTGGCCCGCACCGGCCTGGCTCGAGACGACCGCGGACGATCCGGGGACCGGACAGGCTCGACAGGCCGTCGCCGACGGCGCGGAAGTGGTCTTCGTCTGCGGCGGGGACGGGACGGTCCGATCAGTCCTCTCTGGGCTGGCCGGCACGGACGTCGCGGTGGCTCTGCTGCCGGCAGGTACCGGCAACCTGCTCGCGATGAACCTGGGTCTACCCGACGACCCCGCGGCCGGCGTCCGCCTTGCCGTGCAGCGGGGGCGAAGACGTCTCGACCTCGGCGTCGTCGAAGGACAGATCTTCGCGGTCATGGCGGGCATGGGTTTCGACGCGGCGATGATGCAATCCACGTCCCCGCAGTTGAAGGCGCGCATCGGTTCTCCCGCCTACGTCCTGTCCGCCGTCAAGCACCTTCTCGACCGTTCAATGGCGGTGCAGATCCGGGTCGACGACGGGCCTGTGCTGCGCCGCAAGGCAAGGACGGTGCTGGTCGGCAACGTCGGTCGACTTCAGGGTGGAATCCGCCTGCTGCCGGAGGCGGAGCCGGACAGCGGTGCCCTGGAGGTTGCGATCCTCGCTCCACGCCACCTCGGTCACTGGGTTGCGCTCACGCTGGCAGTTCTGCTCCGTCGCCCGAGAGTCCCACGGATGGAGGTCCTGCGCGGCCGGCGAATCATCGTGACCAGCGATCGGGTCCAACCGCGGGAACTCGACGGCGACGTCATCACCCCTGCGCGAACCCTCGACGTGACGGTGCGGCCGGCCGCCGTGTGGTTGTGCGTCGCTCAGCCGGACGAGTCGGCGGACCTGGCCGAAGGCGCCTGAGGGATACGGCGCGGCAATGGTTTCGACCGGCTCCGAAAGCCTCCCGGCAGGGTAGTTCCGCCCAGCCGCAGCCTGTTCAGCCCTGAAAGAATCCCCTCCGACGGCCGACGAAGAACAGGATGAACCCGCCCGCCAGCAGCAGTCCGAAACCCACTTCCAGGAACGGCTCCAGAGCAAAGCCGGTGTTCGGCAACGGCGGGTACGGCCCCGGAACAGGCGGTCCAGGCGGTCCAGGCGGTCCAGGGGGACCGGGTGGAACAGGCGGGCCGGGCGGGCCGGGCGGACCGGGTGGAACAGGCGGGCCGGGCGGGCCGGGCGGGCCGGGCGGAACAGGCGGAGTGGGACCCGGAGTGGGCGGGGTCGGTGTCGGTGTTGGACTCTTGCAGTCGACCACGTTGACCACTGTCACGGAGGTCAATGCCGCGGCCAGCTTCACCGGGCCGGATCCTGACGCCGAGGCAGTGCACTCGGCGGGAACGATTGCCGACTCCCCGACCTGCACGACCGTGCCAAGCAGGTAGCCGGTGTACTCGGTGCGCCAGGCGGCGTCGGTCTCGTCGAGGGTAAGGGTGGCGGCGTATCCGGCCGGCTGATCACCGTAGGCGTAATCCACGCCATTGATGACCCACTTCTTGTCGGCAACCAGGATGACCGGGATCGGGTCGCAGGCGTCGTCGGCGGACGTGCTGCCGTAGGAGCTGACCGCCGCGATGTTGAAGAACCCGGATCCGCCGCCGGATCCACTGGCGGCGCACAGCAGCAGCGGCGTCTTGATCGTCGGCGGAACAGAGGCCACCACCGCAACGCCGTAGGTGTGTACCGCGCCGGCGGGCAGAGTGGCGTTCTCGGTGATCGTGGTCTGGTCACTGCCGTTCCACGATGGGTCGAACAGCGTGACGCCATCCGGTGCGGCGGTCACCGATGCCGAGACGATCGGCACGTCGGTGGGGAAGGCGATGTTGTCCGTCAGCGTGTAGGGGACGGCGGTATCGGCGTTCGGGTTGGTCACCGTGATGCGGTACGGAACAGTCCAGTTGCCGGTGCCGGGGTCGCGAACCGGGTTGCCCGCCGGTTCCTTGCTGATGATGGGGGCTTTCGGGGTGAGATGGGTCGTCGAGCAGGTCGGCTCGTTCGGCTTGGTGCAGGTGCTCGGCGGAACGTCGCCGCTGCCGGTGACCACGTTCTTGATGGTGACGCCGGCCGCACCCTGGTTCACCGTTGCCTGGTAGGTCAGCGTGCGACTCTCCCCGTTGGGCACATCGCCGACCGTCCACACCAGTTGGCGGGCGTCGGCGTCGACCGCAGCTTCGGTGCCGTCGGGCGCGGTGATGGTGCCGATGGTGGCGTGCGGCAGGACCGAGGACAAGTTGTCGGTGACGACGACGTCGTGCACCGGCACGTCGCCGGTGGAGTTCACGGTCACCGAGTAGGTGATCACCTCGCCAGGGGCGACGACAGTGCCGGAGGCCGGGTCACTGGTCTTGGTGAGGGTGTACGCGCCGAAGGACTGCAACACCGGGTTGGTGATGCGTAGACCCACGTTCGGCGGCCCCGGGAAATTCTCCTGCGGCGACGGGAGGGTTACCACCACCGACCGGACCCCCAAGCAGGGGGTGACCTGGGGTTCGGCGCAGGGCGTGGTGACCGGCCCGGCCGTCGGGATCTTGCCGAGCACGGTGAACTGTGGGGCGCCCCAGCTCCAGGCGCTGTCCGCCAGCGGCGGCATGGTGTCCAGCGGTTCGGTGAGCGTGCAGACGCTGTTCACCGGGAGCTCGAGCTTGACGTCGTCACCCTCGTCCGGGCCGACGGTGATCGTCTCGCCCGCCGCCAACTCGACCTTTCCGCTGATCGCCGGCCCCGCCCCGGGCTGGCACGAGTACTCCATGGGGAACGGCTTCGGATCGGTGATCCCGCCGGTCGCCCCGCTGAGGTCCTTGGTGATGAAGAACCGTCCGAACAGCCGGTCGGTCGGGTTCGTGACCGTGATGGTCTGATTGTCTTCGGCTGGTGGGGTGACCGTCACCGTCGTCCCCAGCTCGGGATCACCCCAGATGTAGGAGGGATCACCGGTCACCGGCTGCCCACCGGCCCCAGGCGGTGTTTCCTCGGTGACCGTGCACTTCGAGCCGACGAGGATGCCGGGCTGGACCCACGCAGTGGCCACGCTGGCCTCCCAGGACCCGGTGACCGGCTCGTCCTTGCCGTACTGGCAGGAATAACTGCCGGTGAACATCCGGTCCTCCGGGACCAGCTTGTTGTCGGCGACCGGACCGGTGATCGACTTGGCCACGTCGAAGCTCGAGTAGACCCGCTGCACGGTGTTGGTGACCGTCAGCTCGGCGGTCTTTCCGGCGGTCAGCGTGACATTTGCCGGGGTATAGACGCGGGCCGCCCAGGTGAAGGAGGCATCGACCAAGTTCGCCGGGTCGGGGGTGTCCTCGGTGATCGAGCAGACCGCGGTGGCCGGCACCCGGGCATCGGCCGGGGTGAAGACGGTTTGCGACCCGCCCGGGCCGACGCTCCACCGATCGGTAAAACTCTGATCGCCCAGCGCGCAGGTCAAAATACCGTTGTATTGGGTGCCGGGCTGGACGCCGCCATCAGGATCGACCAGCGTTTTGCTCACCTGCAGCCCGGCGTACAGCCGCTCGATGGTGTTGGTGACCGTGGCCGTGGCGGTGCCGCCGGGGACGACGGTGACCGGGTCATTGATCGTGGGCTTGGTCCAGGCGAACGAACCGTTGGGCAGGCCGGTGGTGCCCTGCGGATCTTCGAGGACCGTGCACAGGGAGTTCAGGTAGACCGCCGGTCCGGTGAAGGTGGACCCGTTGGTGAGCGACCAGCTGCCGGTCACCGGGTCGTCCGTGCCGTATTTGCACGAGTAGGAGCCGGTGAACGTGGTGTCCGGGACGAGCGCACCGAAGGGGTCGACCACGTTCTTGGTGATTCGGAAGGTGTCGCTCACCCGGACGACCGGGTTCTCCACGTCGAATCTCTGCTCCGAACCGGCATCGGGCAGCGAGAAGGTGCCGCCGACCGGCGGGGTCAACGCCGGGTCGCCGGTGATGATGGGCTGTCCCCAGGCGTAGGAGTTGTCCTTGAGCAGGTCCTGTCCCGGCGTGTCCTCGAAGCCGGAGCAGGTCCAGCGCGCGGACACCGGAGAGATCTCCACCGTGCCGCCGTTGGCGATGTCACCGTCGGCGTATCGGGTGGGGATGTCCGGGTTGCCGGGAACCAGGCACTGACCGTGCAGGGTGAAGGCGGCGCCCGTTCCGATGTACCCCTCGGTCGCGCCGGTGACCTGCTTGCGCACCAGGACCCGGCCGCTGTCCCGGGTGAGGGTGTTCGCGACCGTGATCGTGTTCGGACCTGGCTGGGTCACCGTGGTGCCGGTGATTTCCGGTTTCAGCCAGCGGTAGGCCGGGTCGGGCGAGGGCGTGCCCAGGTCACTCTCGGTTGCCGAGCACTGCGCGGTCACCGGAACGTCGCCGGCCACCTGCACCCCGGCGGGGCCGACCACCGCCTGCACGGTGCCGCTCGCGACCGTCGCACCGTCATAGCTGCAGGACCAGGTGATGGGGAAGGTGCGCGCCGGGTCGATGACACCCTGACCGCCGGTCAGGGTCTTGACCACCCGGACCGGTGCGGTTACCCGGACGATCGGATTCTCGATCGTGACGGACACCGTCTCATCGACTCCGACGGTCACCGTCGCACCCGGATCATAGATCGGCGGCCCCCATTGGTACGAGGCATCGACAAGTCCGGCTTCGTCGGGCGGGAGTTCGGACACCGTGCAGGTGGACCCGGCCGGGACGTCTGCCACGGTTGCTGATTCCCCGTCTGTCAGCGTCGCGGCGAACAGGTTGCCCGGCCCGCAGTTCACGCTGACGTCGAACGTTGCGCCGGGGAGCAGGCCGGTCCGTTCCCCGGTGACCGCCTTGGTCAGGACGAGCGAGCCGAACCGAGGGGTGATCGGGTTGATGGCGTTGATCTGGATCGCGGTCTGCTCGACGGTGAAGGTGACCGACGGTCCGTTGCTCTGAGCCCGGTCCACGGAGAACTGCACTTCGTCCCAACCGTAGGCGGGTGAGGTGGGAGCCGGCTTGTTCGCTTCGGTGATCGTGCAGTCGGTGCCGATCGGGATCGTGGCGGCGGGTGTCCAGCTCTCGGCATCGGCGAGCGGAACCGTCGCGGTGAACCCGTTGGTGCACTGCACGTCGAAGGTGAACTCGGTGCCAGGGGCATAGCCAAGGGCTTTGCCCGAGCCGACCACGGACTTGGTCAGCTGGAAGCTGCCGGCGAGCTGGTCGACCGTGTTGGTGACGATGACCTTCGCCGGCGTGTCCGGCGAGGTCACCAGGACCGACGTGCCGGGATCGTAGGCGGGCGGCAACCACACCCACGATGGGTTGCCCGGCACCGGCGGCTCGTCCAGCGTTCCCGGGGCCTCCACCACCGAGCAGTTTGATTCCAGTGGGATGTCATCGATCGTTGTCGACGCACCGGCGGCCAGCTCGACCGTGCCCGCGCCCGTGCCCGTCCCGACGCCGGTCTGCAGGCACGAGTAAGCGATCGCGTAGGTGCGGTCCGGGTCGACCAGGCCGCTCGGGTCCACGAGTTCCTTGGCGATGACCAGTTGCCCGAAGACCCGGGTCACCGGGTTGGTGACGGTGGCGGTGAACACCTGGTCGGCGCCGGTGACGACGATCGGGCTCGGGGCGATCGTGGGGGTGCCCCAGGCGTACGACGAATCGACGAGGCCGCCGGTCGGCGTCGCCTCGCTGACCGTGCAACTGGTGCCGACGGGCAAATCGGGACTCAGGCCGGATCCGTTGGCTGCCACGGTGAAGGTGTTGGTATACCCGTTGTCGCAGTCGAGGGTGATGTCGAATCGAGCCGCGTCGGTGACGCCCTGAGTCTCACCGGAGATGTCCTTGGTCACCTGCACCTTGCCGAACACCGGGACAGTCGCATTGGTCACCGTCAGGGTGACCGACCCGTTGGCGGGCACTGTGCCGCTGTTGCCGGGTGACCAGGTCGGCGTGCCCCAGACGTAGGCCGGCTCAAGCAGACCCGCGTCCGGCGACAACTCGGCCGCGGTGCAGGTGTTGCGCGCCGGCACGGCGACCGACTTGCTGCCGCCCGGGGCCAGGGTGACCCTGCCGGAGACGACCCCGCAGTCGTAGCCGACGGTGAACGGTTCGCCGGTCCCGACGTAACCGTCGCCCACAACCACCTTGGCCAGCACCAGCTGCCCGGTTTCCTGCGCGTAGGTGTTGGTGATGGCGACAGTCGCGGTGCTGTTGTCGCCGATGGTCACCGAGGTCGGGGTAATGGTCGGCGGTTGCACCCACGCGTAGCTGGGATCGCCGAAGTCGCCCGCTTGTCCGGTGAGGGTTTCGGTGAACGTGCACACCGAGCCGGTCGGGATCGACGCCGGGGGCGAGACCGCTTGCGCGGTGGTCAGGTCGAGCGTGCCCGACGAACTGGGCCCGTTGGTGAGGGTGCAGCTGTAGCCGACCGGGAACACGCGGGTGTTGCCGCCGGTGTACCCGCCGGGACCGGTGATGGTCTTGGTGATCGCGAATGTGCCGAACTTTTGTACCACCGGGTTCGTGATGGTCACCGAGGCGGTGCCCTGGTCGGTGATTGTCACCGGCTGGGCGGAGAACGACGGCGTGCCCCAGGCGAACGATGCGTTGAGCAGCCCCCCGGTCGGGGCGTTCTCGGTGACCGAACAGCTCCGGCCGGTGGGGATGTCGGTGATCGTCACCGGAGTGGCGGTGGTCAGGGTGGTGAAGGTGCCGGTGGATCCGGGTCCGCAGTTGTAGGCGCCGGGGAATGACTTGCTCGCCCCGCCGGTGTACCCGCTGTTCAGGTCCGTGATTACCTTCTTGATCTGCAACGATCCGGTGGCCTGCCGGTTGACCGCCGTGCAGGTGACCGTCGTACCCGCGGCCAGGTCGGGCAGGGTGACCACCCCGGCGTTAGTCACGGGATAGGTGGTGCCGCCGGCCGCGCAGGTCCAGTTGCCGACCTGCGCGAAACCTGTCTCGGCGGCACCGGTGCCGCGTTCGGTGAGCTGGTAGCTGCCCGCGATGATCCGCTGGTTGGTCACGGCGGTCGTACCGGACGGGCCGGAGATGACCGTGCCCGTCGTGGGTGGAGCGTTGCCGGTCGCCGTCAGCGTCCACAGGGTCGGGCTGACGACGTTGTCCTGCACCTGCTTGAGCAGGGTCAGCGTCGATCGCGGGGTGTAGGTGTTGGTGTAGGTGCAGATGACGATCGGATTGGCCGCGTACAGCGGCGCCGGCACCGGGTCCAGGGTGACCCGCCGGGCGGCAAGGTTGGTCGTGCCGGTCATGTCAACGAGCACACCCTGGGCGTTGTACTGCTGGCAGGTCAGGGCGGTCAGCGACCAGCGGTCGTCGGCCCTGTCACCTTCGGTCACGGTCACCGAGTTGCCGGAGGTGAGGGCGTCCTGCTTGGAGCCTGCGTTGCTCAGCGAGAATGACCCGTTCGACCACGGGGAACCGGCCAGGCTCGATGTCGACGTAAAGGCGAAGGACGGGGTGCCCGATGGCGAACCGAGAACGTTCTTCACGATCCGCAGCGACCTGACCTGCTGCAGCTCGGCGTACAGGCAGGCGTTGGTCTGCGTGCCCTCGACGGTGGAGAACTCGTTGACCGGGTCGGTCCCGGCCGGTGGAGTTGCCGGGCACGAGGTGGCGCTCGACGCCGGGATGAAGCCCAGGATGATCAGCTTGTAGCTGAGCCCGCCCTGGGCGAGCGCCACGTCGGAAATCTGGTTGTTGAACGAGGTGATGTCGTTGCAGCAGTTGCCCCCACCGGTATTCGGGGTTTCGTTCATGGTCCAGTCGAACGTCAGCGTGTTCGGGGTGGTGAAACCGCCCAGCACGATTCGTAGCTGCCCGTTGAAGTACTGGTCGTTGGCCTGGATCGGGTTGTTGTAGTGGGTCATGCCGCCGATCAGGAACGGAGTTCCGTCCGCCGCTGACGTCACCGTGGAGGGTCGGAAGCCCAGGGCACTCTGGGTGCTGGTGCTCAAGGTGCTGGGACAGCTCGAACTCTGTCGACCGTGTGCGGTGAGAGCCTGGTTGGGTAGGCCCGTGCCGGTGTTGTTCACCAACGCGGACGATGTGGCGTTCAGGGGTGGCGAGTAGGTGATGCAGTTGCCACTGGTGCCGTTGTTCCTGCCCTTCTGATTGGCCATCTGTGCACCGATGGTGCCGACGCTGACCGTGGCCGCGTTCGCCGCCGGGGCCGGCGTGACGGTCGCGGTGACCACGAGGAGCCCGGCTACCAGCGCGAGTACGGCACCCAGCGACGACAAACGCGACCATCGCCGTGTCAAGAATGATCCTGACATCGCACCCCCACATCCCCTGTTGACCACACAGAGTATGCAACTGTATGCCCAGCGTAAGCAATCCCAACGACTTCTCGCTGGTTGGGTGCGGGATCGGCACGGCCGCGCCAAGGCTCACGAGATCGCGCCGCCGATCACCTCGGCCCACTGCCGCAGGTGCCGGTCCGGAAGGAAGTCGGTGCTGGCCCGGTACTCGGCGGCTGCGCCGATCTGGCCGGCTCGGTCCGGGTCATCGAGCACCTTGCGAACGACGGTGCCAAAAGCAGCCAGGTCCGTGGGGTCTTGAATCAACGAACCGGACAGTCCGTCATCGATCTGGTCCCGAATGCCGCCGACCGCGCTGGCCACCACCGGACGGCCCTTCCACATGGCCTCGACGACCGTGAGACCGAAGCCTTCCGCGAGGCTCTTCTGGCAGACAACGGCCGCGTGCCGCTGCAACGCATTGACCATCAACGCGTTCTCCTCGACGTCATCGGTCGGCAGACACGCCAGATGAATGCGTCGACGCTTCTCCATCGGCAGCTCGTTCCAGATGTGTTGGCAGTGCGCGAGTTCCTCGGCGCCCTCGGGGTCGTCGGTGACCGAGGAGACATCAGGACCGGCCAGCACGAGGTGACCATTGCCGGTCGGGGCGACGTAGTCGGCGAAGGCCGTCATGACGCCGGCCATGTCCTTGAGCTTGTCCCAGCGGGAAACCTGGACCACCAGTGGCTCGTCCTCAGGCGGGGCCATGAGCTGGATCATCTGCGCCCGCCGCTCTACCGAGGCATTTGATCCGTCGCGCCTGACAAACGAAGGTGGGTCCCCGACCGGTTCACCGAGCAGTCCGGTGTACCGCAGGATGGCCGTTTGATCGGGCCCGGTCATTGAAATGTTCTTGGCCGACAACGGATCCAAGGACGGACGTATCACCGTCACGAGGTTCTCGTCGATGATCGAAGGCCGGTACTGCGGCCTGGAGAAGACGAAGTGATTGACCGCGTGGAAGTACCGGGAAAGGAAACCCCACGCCTCCGCCGTCGCGTCATTGGCCTCGTCCACACCGATATGGCACCGCCAGATGACGTGAATGCCGTTGCCGCGTAAGGCCGGAGCGAGACCGAGGGTCTGCGGGTCGTGCAGCACCACGATGTCGCCAGGCTTCAACGCCTCCAACAGACCGGGGGTGCCCTGCTCGGCAACCTCTTCGTAGATTGAATGTTCCTGCTCTGCAAGGGATCCGGCGTCACCTTGATGCCCGTGCAAACGGTTGTGCAGCCTTTTGGTGAGCGCAAAGAAGGGTGGCGTTCCGGACAGCACGTACCAACGGGCATCAATTCCCGCGCCGGCGGTGTACCCGAGCAGGGTGGGCAGCATCTCGGCCACTCCACCACCGGTGGCAGTGGAGTTGACGTGGACAACCGCACGCCCGTCCAAGGCGCTGCGCGAGGCTGCCGCGGTCTCCAGCAGTGTGGCTTGGCGTTCGGCACCGATGATGGGCGCGAGCTCGGCCAGGTCGAGCGATGTAAAGGGCACGGGGCTGATCATGGGGCAGACTGTACGATCACCACCGGTGCGGCGCTACGCAAGATCAGAGCCTGACCTGTGGAACCGAGCACTATCCCGCTCAGCGTGTTGCGTCCGCGACTACCGACAACCACGAGTTGAGCGGCCTCTGCGCACCGCAGCAGCGCCGGCGTCGGCTGTTCGTGCGACAGCAGGGACTCGACGTGCACCGTCGGGTATTTCCCGCGGTACCCGGCGATCCGATCTTCCAGCATGGTGACGTCGAACCGGGATGGCAGACCGTCGATGTCCGGCTGCACGCAGCAATGCACGGCTAGCAACGACGCGCCACGATCGAAGGCACTACGGAACGCCAAGGACAGGGCGGCGTCACTGCTCGGCGAGCCGTCCACGCCGACCACCACTGATCCGCAGGCGCTGTGCGTGCCGGGACGAATCACAGCGACCGGAGCCGGGTTGGCGTGGGCCAGATGGCCGGCCACCGACCCGAGCGCCATGCCGACCCGATTGCGGCCGTGGGCGCCGACGACCGTCAGAGCGGCCGCACGGGACGCCTTCGCCAGCACCTTCTTCGGGTCGCCGTACATCATCCGGGTACAATCCGAAGGTCCGGATAGGCCCGTTGCAGCTCCGACTCGGTGTCGGCCAGCACCGCGCAACCCAGGTCGCGCAGGTCGGTGAGCACGTTCGGCGGGTAGTGGTTGTACGCCGAATAGCCAACGGGCGGAAGGACATAGGCATACAGCAGCAGCAGCGATCCGGTGCGCCGCTGCGCCTCGCCCGCTGCCCACTCCGCCGCACCCCGCGCGCAGGAGGAACCTTCGATGCCGACCACGATGAGGTCGGTGGCGCTGCTGGGCGCCGGAGTGCCGGCCGATCTCGGGCTGCGGCGCCCGGTTATCGGCTCGGAATCGACCGTCACCAGTGCACTGGCTGACCCCGCCGGGTAGGTCAGGTGGGTGGTCGCAGCGAGGTACTTCTGCAGCGCAACCTCATGCTCCGAGCCGGATGTCGGTCGCGCGGCCACGGTTCTCCGGGATTCCACCGTTGCCCTGCGGGACTCGAAAGTGTTCATCACGGGCCTCCTCGGCGCCGGCAAGAGTTGTCCGTTCTTCCAGGGTTTCTCCATGGTGCCCGCACCCGACAGAGGAGAAGGGCCCGTCCTGGCGGCCTGCCCCGCGGCGGCGGCGGGACAGCTGGCGCCCGGGTGCCCGGTAGGGTCGGGCGGGTGCCGCCGCAAGTGTGGGATGTGATCATCGTCGGGGCCGGCCCGGCGGGATCGGCGGCGGCCGCCGCCGCCCTTGCGTCCCGCTCGAATGCGCGCGTCCTGCTGTTGGACAGGCAGCCTTTCCCCCGCGACAAGGCTTGCGGTGACGGCATTGCAGCCGAAGCCATCGACGTTCTCGGGTCCCTGGGATTTGATGTCGATGCGGTGCTGCAGGGATTTCCGCCGATCGATCGACTGCGGCTGACGGCGCCGGGCGGCGGAATCGCAGAACGACGCATGGCGCGCCCGGTCCGAACAATCCCCCGGCAGGTGCTCGACGCACGGTTGGTGGCGGATGTGGTCGGTAGGGGAGCGGTCCTGCAGCAGCGCCGGGTCCGGACGATCAGGCAGGACGCCGACTCGGTGCTGGTCGACGGCTCACTGAGAGCACACGTCGTGGTGGGCGCCGACGGTGCGGAATCGTTGGTGCGCAGATCCCTTGGTGTCGCGGAACCTGGAGCCGGACAGGTGGCGCTGGCAATCCGCGGTTACAGCAGGGCGCTTCCTGAGCAGGGACGCGCTCAGTGGATCACGATGAGCGGACGGCACTGGCCCGCCTATGCCTGGAGTTTCCCCCTCGGGGACGGCACGGCCAATGTCGGGTACGGCGAGTTGCTCGTCGATGGGCCTTTGACCAGAGCCGATATGCTGCAGTCGATGTCGGATCTGCTGCCCGGTCTGGAGCATCCGGATCGGCTGCGGGCGCACCGGCTGCCCCTGTCTCCTGGGCGCCCACACATCGGCAACGGCCGGATACTGCTCGCCGGAGATGCACTGTCGCTGATCAACCCGCTCAGCGGTGAGGGAATCTTCTACGCGCTGCGCTCGGGCGGACTGGCCGGCCGGGCCGCCGCCGCCGGCGGTGCCGCCGGCTCCCTCTACCGACGGGGGGTCGCCTCGGCACTCGGACGCCACCTTCGATCGACGGATGTCACTGCGCGACTGGTGCGTGCGCCGCGGCTGATCGACGGTGGTGTTCGGGCCGCGCGCCGGCGGCAGTCAGTATTCGACGACCTGGTCGGGCTCGCACTGGGCGACGGCCGGTTGACCACCGGCCTACTCGGCCGCGTCCTACAAGGCGCTGTCGCCAAGTCGCCCGAATAGTAAGGACCGGGATCCTCGGTTTCTTCCGCCCGGCGTCCGTGCGTAGCTGTGCTGCATCCGGGTACTGGCACGGTAACCACGTCTAACGAAGGAGATCCTGTGGTGTTGAACACTGTTTCCCGATCGCTGCACGATATCGGGCTTGCTGCCTGGTTCGGCGGCACCCTGGCCAATGCGGTCGCATTGAACGCGGCGGCCGCACAGGCAGGAAACGCCGCAGACCGCGGTGCGGTCGCCAACGAGGGATGGGACCGCTGGACCCCGGTGAACGCCGTCGCCATCGGCGCGCATCTGGTGGGCAGCGTCGGCCAGCTGGCCGGCAACCGCGGCCGGCTCGCCTCTCAGCAGGGTGTGGCCACCATGTCCCTGGTGAAGACCGGTTTGACCGTGGCGGCTCTGGGGGTGACGGCCTACTCGCGCGTCCTGGGCGGGAAGGTGTCGGAGCGGAGCGACACGCCGGTGTCGGACGCAACGACGCCCACCCACGGCACACCGGACAAGGTTGCCACGGCGCAGAAGCAACTCACGGCACTGCAGTGGGCGATTCCGGCTCTGACCGGCGCGCTGATCGCGGTGAGCGCTTTCGCCGGTGAGCAGCAGCGGGGGACCGCCGTGATCGACGGGATTCGTCGCCGAATCAGCGGCTGACCTGGGCTGGAGCTGGCTGCAGAACGACGGCGGCGTCACCGCGGATGCGGGGCGCCGCCTTTCTGTGCCGCTGTTCCGGAAGTAGATGGCGATCTCGTCGACGACGCGGTCGTCATTTGGTGTTTTTGACGCGGGTGGGGCAGTCGTTGCTCCGGCTTGACGTTGACCAGTCGGAACGCCGCGGCCGGGCGCTGAACAGGCAGCCTCCGGGGACGGGCATTCTGTCGATCCGGTTCGCCTCGTACTCCGCCCATGCCCCCTCGGGGACCGGTTGGCGATTGATCGCCCGCGTTTGGCGACAATCGGCTCCCGCGGATATTGGCGTAGGAGCCCTGGTGGTCGGCCCCCGGCGAAGCCGCGGTGTAGTCCCGGTGCGCGAGTGCGGTTACTCGCTGTTCGGCTTCCCGATCGTTGGCGCCCTCGACGTCCAGGGGTTTGACGAAGCACAACCTCGGCGGACGCTTGCGACATCGGTCAGAAAAGTTGATGGGCAAGCTTGATTAGCCACTGTCCAGACGATACGATTAGCACACGTGTTCGGGTTGGGGGTGTGATGTCGGCGGAGTGTTCGGGGTCGGGTGCTGGTCCGGATTGGGCGGCGCTCGCTGCGGGTGGGGCCACGGCGGGGTCGTTGTTGGCGTTGGCGGCGGTGTCGCCGGTGGGG
>JBBRVZ010000055.1:0-20312 GCA_038246445.1 Mycobacteriales bacterium | reverse complement strand
GGTCCGTCGACATCATGTCGGTCGCCGGCATCGTGTCAGTTCCGGGTACGAGGACTTCGCGCGGCGACGTGTGCGCTCGATCAAGTTGAAGACTGGTCAGGCTTGAAACCTTGATTCGCAGACCAGTGCGTTTGTTTGATCAGTGTGCTGAGGAGGTCGGTCGAGACGCTGTCCGCGTTCGTGGTCATTACCGTCGATTCGTTTTACGCTCCTGTTCACTACGGCGAGGTCGAGGATGAATCGTCAGCCTCAAACGGCTGTTGAGCGCGCTCTTGTGGCTGTTTCCCGATTGCTGCTGTGAACCGGCTGAGGCCTGGGACCGCGACCGACCGGTGCCAGTCACGGCGTTCGACGCGTCCGCCGACGGGCTGTTGGAAGTAATCGTCATCGCGCGGTGTCATAGGAGGTGTCGCCGCTTTTCGTCATGATCTTGCTCCCCGTTCTGATCGGCCAAACCGCATTCCGCACCCGCGAGGGACGGCACGGCTGGTATCGACTCCGGAAATGCTCGTCGGAATGGCCATCACGGGGGCAGTCGGGGCGCTGTGCCGGTGGCCCGCTCCACTCAGGTCGGCCGATCAGCGACGTCCTGCGCTCATCCTCCCCGCGGCGCGATGCGGAACAGCTTTCCGATCGTCAGGCCGGATCGGGCCAGCCCCCGCATCTGCGCGAGCAGGTGATCGGCATTGGCCCAGGACGGCGTGAAGACGTGGAACGGCGCCGTGCGCAGCGCGCCGGCCAGCGCCTGCTCCAGCATGTGGTCGGAGAACGGAACCCCCGGCCCGAGCCGGCGTCGGACGGCCTTCTGCAGCAGGTCGTAGGTGTCGTCGGCGAATTCGTTCTCCGCCGACAAAATGGCCTTGGCCTTCGCTTCGTTCCATCGCAGCAGCCCACCCTGCGTGCCGAAGTTCGTGTCGTTCAACGAGGGAATGTGCTTCGAGTCGGGCACGACATGTTTGCATTCAAGGTTGTACAGCTTGATGTTGTCGCCCTGTTTGGAGATGCCGAGGCCGTCATAGCCGTGCCCGCCGCCGTGCAGTTTGGCGTCCATCACCGTCATTCGCGGCAACCCCTGCGCCCGGAAGTACCCGGAGGCCACGCCGGTCCGGATGATCTCCTCGAACTCAGCGGGACTCATCGTGCCAAGCCGCAGCTTCGAAATGGGGACATTGACCACCTCGACGACTCTGCGTTGAACAGCCCGCGACGCGACCATCGGTACCTGCGCCGCCACGGCCTCGATGGGCAGCGTCGCCTCGCTTCCGCCGATACCGATGTGGCCCGCCGAGCTGGGGTCGTCGGGCCCGCCGATGATCTCGATGACGGCGTCCAGCGCTTCCCCCAGCACCGCCTGTTCCAGACCGCTGGCCACCGCGAGGGCAGCCCGGGCAGCGTCCTCCCGGGAGGCTCCGGTGGCAGTGAGCGCGAGGGTTTCCGCATTCTTGAACACGGTGTCCCGCCACGCTGACAGCTTGACCATCGTGTCCGTGCTGCCGACGGTACTGACGAGCTTCTGCCAGCTGCCGACGTTGCGGACGGTCGTCGCCGGACCAAGTGAGACCACGGACCGCTCGATGGCCTCTTTCGCGCCGGCTGTTGCCCCTTGCGCTAGGCCCTTCAGTTTCGCGACGTCGCCGACCCTGCTTTCGACCGCCTTCGCTGCCTGCTGGGCTGCCGCAGTTGCGGCCCGGCCCGCCCTGGCCGCGCCGTACACGTCGATCAGGGCCATTGCCGTCGCCACCAACGCCTCTATCTTGGCGTCGTCGGCCTGTGCCTGGTCGACGATCGATGTCGCATTGCTTGCGGCCGATTTGGCTCCGGTTTCCTTCTTGTCCCACTCATTCCAGCTGGCGGCCGCGGTCCCGGTGGAAGCGGCCAGGCTGATGACCGCGCCGATCACCGGAGTGGCGGCGCCCGCGGTGCCGATCTCGACCGCCGCGATCAGAGCCAGGGTGACCAGGGTGACCAGTTTCGCGCCGGCTGCGGCATCGTCGGCTTGCTCCTTGAGGTAGTCAGCTGCCGCCTTCTTCGGAAAGGGCCTCTGATACAACGGGTCAGTGGCCGACACCGAGTGGTGCACCGGGGTCATGCTGGCGAAACTCAGGTTGCGCGACTCGATGTTGGCCTTGGTGGTGGCGGCATTGGCCAGCACGTCCTGCAGCGCATCGGTCATCGACCGGCGGGCGCCGGCAGCGCCCTGGTCGATCAAAGAATCCGTGCTGCCGCGCGCCCGCATGGCGAACAGGGCCGGATTCTTGTCCAGAATGCGCCCACTGGTCTGCACCAGGTCGTTGTGCACCGCGAGGATCGTCTCGTAGTTCGCCATTCCCAGCTCGGGGTTGGGGTCCGGCGTCGGGCGGGAGTGCGGTGCGTGCTCGGCATCGAAGGTGACCAGTGGCTTCAGCAACGGATCAGGTGTCCCGGCTATCGGCGACGACTTCTGATCCCGCTCGGAACCCGGCTGCGGCGGACCATAGCCGACGGCAATCCCGCGCAAGGCCGTGAGCTTGGCCGGCACCTCCTTCATTGCCTTGGCCAGCTTCTGCTGTTCTGCGACTGCGGCATTGCTCTCGGGCGTGGCGGCCGGTTCCGGCGCACCGTGGAGGCCGAGTCCCAGACGCTTTGCTTCCGCCTCGACCAGCTTCAGGTTCGCGTCGACGTTGCGCTGCGCCTGTTCCCGCACCTTGTCGGCGAAGCTGGTCTGCAGGTCCCGCAGCCAGGGCACGTACTTGATATTCGCGCCATGGTCGGCACATTCCTTCCACAATGCCCAGTCCTGCTCGGTCAACGTGTCCCGGTGCGGGGAAAGCGCCCGCCAGGCTTCTTCCAGCATGACCTCGTCCGAGCGGCCGACCCAGAGGAAGCTGTGATCCATGATGAGCCGGCATATCCTGCGGCCCTGATCGATGGTGATCGATGTGAACGGGATGTGCGGCTTCAACAGGCCGGGGTCTTTCCCCGCCAGTACCTCGTCCAGCGGCTTCTTCTCGTTGTCACGTTGGACTACGGGCTCGGTGGACGCCAGGAGCGACGCGACCGCGGTGTTACCGGCCGCACGTTGCATGGCAACGACCTTCATCGGCCGTAATGCGGTTTTCCAGAAATCCTGCGGGCCGGCGGAATTGCCGGGTGTTTGGCGTCGTTCGATCGCTCGCCCGGGATCGACGGAATCCAGCTGATCGCGGTGAGCGTGGTCCATCTCCACTGACACCTCCGCCGAACGGGATCTCCCCGAGCTTGCCATTGACGTTTGCCCGCACGTCGCCCATTAGGGCAGTCTCCGGGGCACACTTCACTACTGCCGACCTGCGTCCTGGCGCCGACTGGCGCCATGACCAGCGTGCGCCCGATCTTTGTCGTCGATCAATACCCCGGACTTCGCTCGGCTGGACGACCAGCCACCAGACCGACCCGATCGGCAGGTGGTCCAGGAAGCTCGACCGCGGCAAGGCCGACGGGCTGGGCTTGACGACGATTGCGACGCCGTCCTTCGGCATCAGAGCTCGAACGGGCCGGGCATCGGCTTGGTCCAGTCCATCGGAGCTGAGGTTTGTTCCGTCCTGGTGACTCCTTCCACACGCCGCCAGGGGAGTGGCATTGGCACTGCGTCACCGCCGATGCCGACAATTCCGAGTAGAGCGAGAGCAGCCCAACGCCCCGACAACGTGGTCCCCTACCCTGATCGACATGGCCGATAGTGGGTCCGACGACCAGACAAGGGTGGGTAACCCCGAAAGGGAGCGCGCCATCGGACTGCTGAACAACGCCCTCACCGAGGGGTACCTGGACATCCACGAATTCGACGAACGGGCTTCCGTCGTCTACGCAGCCCGAACTCGTAGCGAGCTCAGAGAGGTGCTCGCGAACCTGCCGGGGGACGACCAGTTGTTTCCGAACCGCTTTCCTCCCGCGGAATCCGGGGTCGCGGTCCAGGCCCCCTTGCCCCTCGAACTCGACATCTCCTGGGCAACCGTCACCCGGAAAGGGTCATGGCAGGTTCCCGCCCGAATACTCGTCTCGGGGTCCATGGGAAAGACCGACCTGGATTTCACCGGCGCTGAGTTCACTTACGGAAACGTGGCCATCGAACTCCAGGTTTCCGCCAGCACCGTCAAGGTGCTGCTGGCCGGCGATCAATCAATTGCCACGGCCGATCTGGTATGCAGCTCGTGGTCCTCGATCGCGGACCGGGCCGGACCTGCATCCAAGACGACCGGACCGACAGTGCGGCTTCACGGAGCGCTATCCGGATGGAGCAAGGCCGTCATCCGCCGAAGCTGACCACACGAACAACAGCCTTCCAGGTACGTCTCATGTGCTTCCCGCCAAGGAACATGCCGTCGGTCTACGAGATCACCACCGCCTCGCACGACGAGCCGGGTGGACTGGAGAAGATCGTTCGCGGTTCTCTGAAGTCGGTATCTGGCGGGCCTTGAGGAAATGCAGGACGCGCAATTCGCCGGGCGAACCGGTTGCGGTGGTGGGAAACGGACAGTCGGTGTCAGCGGATCAGGCGCCGTTGCCGTGCGATTGCGGCCGCCGCGGTTCGGCTGTCGACGCCGAGTTTGGTGAAGACCTGCACGAGGTGGGATTTGACGGTTGCCTCGGTGGTGAACAGTTCTCTGCCAATGCCTTGGTTGCTCAACCCATCGGCGACCATTTGCAGAACCTGAGTTTCCCGCGGGGTGAGCATGATGCCAGGTGTACGGACCCGTGATACCAGCCTGGTCGCGACCGAGGGGGCCAGGACGGTGTCGCCGGCGGCCGCGGCATGGATAGCCGCGATCAGCTCGATGGGATCGGTGTCCTGAGGAGGTAGCCGGTGGCGCCGGCTTCGATGGCGGGCAGGATGTCGGCATCGGTGTCATAGGTGGTGAGTACCAGGACACGGGGCGGACGGGGCATCCGCTGGATCCGGCGGGTGGTTTCCGCCCCGTCGATCCCGGCCCCCAGCTGCAGGTCCATCAGAACCACATCGATGGCCAGCTCGGGGATCAGGGCCAGCGCCTGTTCGCCGCTGCCGGCCTCACCTGCGACGGTGATCGACTCGTCGACCTCGATGGTCGCGCGGACACCGCGACGCACCACGGGGTGGTCGTCGACGAGCAGGACGCGCGTGATCATCGGGTGCCCCCTTCGATCGGGATGGCGGCGCTGATCGCGGTGCCGGTACCCGGGCCGGATTCCACGACAAGGGTGCCACCGACCTCGGCCAGCCGGCTGCGCATGGCTCGCAGGCCGAACCCGGTCCCGGCGGTGGCCGACGGTGTGCTCTCACCAGGATCGAAACCGCGCCCGTCGTCAACGATGTCCAGGCTCACCGAGTCCGGCTGAAAGGTAAGGGTGACCCCGACTCTGGTCGCCGCGGCATGCGTTGTCACGTTGGCCACGGCGCCCTGCCCGAGGCGTAACAACGCCACCGCGGCCGACGTGGGCAACGGGACGGGTTCGCCGTCAACCACGAATGACGTGCGCAACCCCAGTTGGCTGCTGGTGTCCAGGATTCGCTGCAGGGCCTTGTCCAATGGCCGGTCGACCAGCTCGGCGGGGGCCAGTGCGCGGACCATGCGGCGGGTGTCGTCCAACGTGGACCGGGCCGCTTCCAGTGCGGTGACCAACCGTCGTCTGGCAGGTTCGGGCGCGCTGTCGTAGCTGCGACCGCCCGATTGGAGCAACAGGACGATGCCGGCCAGGCTTTGTGCGACGGTGTCGTGGAGTTCGCGGGCCAGCCGGTCCCGTTCGCCCAGGGTCCCCGCCCGCCGTTCGGCCGCGGCAAGCCATTGCTGCGCCGCGGTGAGTTCGGTGACCAGTTGGGCGCGGGTTTCGCTTTCCCTGCGCTACCCCTGATACACCAGGGTGATGACGGTGGCGACCCCCGCGCCCAGGATCGGCCCGATCACCGCGGCCACGTCGAGCTGCCCGCGCTGCAGCCCGAGGGCAGTGATGGTGGCCGCGGTGAGCACCGCCACCACCGGCACCGCGAACCGCAGCGGCGTCAGTTGCAGGTACAGCAGCATCAGCGGAAACACCAACCGTGCCGTCTTCTGTCCAAGGCCCGCCTGGGGTTCGCGCTGACCTCATCGCTGAGCTGGTAGCCGTCCGGTCTGCTGTAGTCGGTCCGGATGGGTTGGATCCGGCGTTGTCCCGGCCGTTGTCATTGGAGGATGATGCGGTCGAGATGTGCGGGGCCGTCTATGCATTGCCGGACCAGTTTCGGGAGCGGGGCAGGTCCGGGACCCCGCTGATGTGGCCGTGGCCGTGGAGCCTGTTCAGGTCCGGGATGCCAAGGCGGGACGAGTTGCTGCTCGGCGCGGCGATGCTGCTGATCGCCGTCGAGCGTATTGACCGGTCGGAACCACGTGTGGTGCCGCGGCACTTGCAGGTTGTCGACACCGCCGGCAGCGGTGTTGGACAGGAATGACCGAGCTCACGGTGCAGCAATGCTGGGTCGCCGCGGTGATCCGTCACGACGACAGCAACGTCTTGGTCGCCCGATGGACGGATACCCAGGCATGGGATCTTCCGGCGGGCGTACTTCGCCGCGGGGAAGATGTCTGCACCGGTGTGCGGAGGGTGGTGTCGGACACCGTGACCGTCGGGGTAAAAGTGGGTTGGTTGGCGGGCATCTATTCCCACATACGCGACGGCATGACCCTGGTATTTCCTTGGGCTGCTCAGCCTGTCGTGCACTGATGCTGGAGGCCTTTGGGTGATGTCATGCGCGACAGTGCGTGTCGGGGCGTCGTGCATGTTGTTCACGGTGTCCACTGGGCGGGTGATCGTAGGCGTGGTTGGTATGCCTCGGGTGTTCCCGGTGCGGATGCCGTCGGGGGAACGTTACTGGACCTTGCTGGATGATGATCTAGAACTGGTCGTTGCTGCGGAAGAGTTCCTGCGGCATTTGCGTTTTGGACGGGATGCGGCGGAGTCCACGACCCGGACCTATGCCGGTGGGATCGCGTTGTTCCTGCGGTGGTGCGCGTTGACCGGTCGGGATTGGCGCACGGCTGCGGGCTATCTGGGCATGTTCATGCTGTGGCTGCGGCATGCCGAGACCGGCGGTGACGTCGTAGTGCCGGGTCCAGGCACGAAAGCGGTTCGAGGTCCCCGTCGGGTGAATTCATTGTTGGCGGCCGTCCGAGAGTTCGTGAAACGTCAGGTGATTGCGGGGGCGATCGACGCGCATGTGATGGCGCAGCTGGCCGAGTCGCTGGTCGCGGAACAGGTGCCAGGGTTGTTGGTGATCAGGTCGCTGACCAAGACCTCGGGGATCGCGGGCCTGCGCGCTGGGTACGTACTGGGTGATCCTGACCTCGTCCGCCGGTTGGCGGCGCACCAGCCGCCGTGGTCGGTGTCCAGCCCGGCCCTCGCGGCGATCCAGGCGTGCTGCTCCGATCGGGCCCGGCAGGAGGCGGAAGCGGCGGCGAGGGTGCTTACGGCACATCGCCGCGTGCTGGTGGCCGGGCTGGCGGACCTCGGCCTTCCGGTGGCCGGTACCCCCCGGACTCCGTTCGTGCTGGTGGACACGAGATCCGTGATCCCCGCTGGTGGCTCTGCCGGATACCTGCGGGACATATTGCGGGACAACGGCTTTGCGGTGCGCAGGGGGGACACCTTCCCCGGCCTCGGGCCGGAGTGGGTGCGCATCGCCGTCCGGGAACCAGCCGGCACCCGTCGACTGTTGCAGTCGATCGCGATGATCAGGGCCGCCGAGCGGGTCGGTTGAGGCGATGCCTTCGTGGAGCGATGTCCCGTCCCTGCACGTCGACCTGGTGGTCGAGGATCGACCGGTGCTGGTCGTCGGCGGCGGGCCCGCCGCACTAGGCCGGATCGCGGCGCTGCGCGACAGCGGGGCCAGGGTGACGGTCGTCGCGCCGTCGGCGGTCCCGGTGGTTACGGACCTGGCCGACCGTGGAGTGCTGCGCTGGTGCCGCCGTGAATGGCGGGACGAGGATTTCCAGGGCGTCTGGTTGGTCGCCGCAGCCACCGGCGACCCGACAACCGATTCCGAGATCACCCGGCGGGCAGCGGAGCGACACCTGTTCTGCCTCAGCACACCGATGCCCGCGTCCCGCCCGGTGTCGTCCGCCGGCGAGGTGGGTCGGGTGGTGCTGGTCGGCGGAGGGCCAGGTGATCCAGGGCTGATCACGGTCGCCGGGTTGGCCGCCGTACGAGAGGCGGACGTGGTGATCACCGACCGGCTCGCGCCGGTCGGTGTTCTCGCCGACATCCGGCCGGGAACCGAGATCATCGATGTCTCAAAGATTCCCCGCGGCACGGCCAGCTCGCAGGACGAGATCAACCGGTTGCTGGTCGATCGTGCCCGCAGCGGGAAATTGGTGGTCCGGCTCAAGGGCGGCGACAACTTCGTCTTCGGCCGCGGCGCCGAGGAGTGGCGGGCCTGCGCCGCCGCGGGCATCGAGGTACGGATCGTGCCCGGCGTGAGCTCGTTGATCGCCGCACCGGCCATGGGCGGCATCCCGCTCACCCACCGGACCGCGAATCAGGGATTCACCGTGATCACCGGCCATCTCCCCCCGGGCGATCCACGGTCGACCATCGACTATGCGGCCCTTGCCCGCTCCGGCACGGCGCTGGTCGTGATGATGGGGGTCGGCACCCTGGCGGCGATCACGGCCGCGCTGATCCGGCACGGGCTCGATCCGCAGACGCCGACGGCCACGATCGCCGACGGCAGCCTGCCCAGTCAACGGGTGCTGCGTGCACCGCTTCGGGAGATCGCCGAAGCCGTCGGCGCCGCCGGCATCCGCCCGCCCGCCGTGACGGTGATCGGATCGGTCGCTGCTTTCGATCCGACCGTTGAGTGGCGGGCATGACCGGTGTCGAGAACCGGCCCATGTGGGATCCGGGGGTTGGTCGCGCCACCTGGGCAGCGCGAATCCTCTGTCCAGCACTGTATTTCGTCCGTCACGGGCAGAGCACCTGGAACCTCGAGTGCCGCGTCCAGGGCCAGCAGGACTAACCCGAGCTCACCGAGCTCGGTGGCCAACGGCTCCGTCACCGTCATTCCTGCTACCGGCTGGCTCCGGTCAGCCTGCCGTGGAGCGTGATCGCCGGTGCCGAAACCGTCATTCGCGTTCAGCGGTACCGCACCAGCTCCCGGGAAGGTCCTGATGTCTTACCCGGTGCGCACGCCCACGATCGCACTGATCCGCCCGTGGCGGCGGCGATCGTGTTGGCCAGCCGCCGATGGGTTCGACGGGTGGGCGGCCGGGTGACGGCAGGTGAGGTCGTGACGCCGCCCTCAGTGGTGATCAGGCGCCAGGCCGAGGAACGCTGCGCCGCCCTGGCCAAACCGGCCGGTGCGCTCGGTCGGCTCGAGCAGTTGGCCTGCTGGCTTGCCGCCTGCCAGGGGCGGTGCCCGCCGGGCCCGGTCGACAACGTGCGAGCCGTGATCTTCGCCGGTGATCACGGTGTCTCGCGGTACGGGGTATCCGCCTATCCCTGTGAGGTGACGGCGGCGATGGTGCGACTGGGGGCGACATGGGCATCGGCAACACCACACCGGCCGCTGCGCTGATCGCGGGCGGCTTGGGTCTGCCCGAGGTCAGATCAGCGGATCGCGGCGACGAGCGCCTCGTCGTAACGTTGCAGCACCAGTTCGGCGAGCGAGGTACCCAGTGGCTGCGCCACTTCGGCTTCCATGTCCACCGCCTTGGCAGCGGTGGCGTCCAGGAGGAGCCCTGGGGCAAGGAACAGCGGGACGATGCCGAACCGCCGACCCGAAGCCGCCGCCCGCTGCAACACATCGACGGCCCGGGGCTCGCCGGTGGTCGCAAACCCCGCCCAGACCGGTCCGACGCGGTGGGCGCTCCACCGCTCGGCGAGCGCGTGAACCGCGTCGTTCGCCTCGGTGCGACTCGATCCGACGGCCAGCAACAGAATGGCCTGGTGGACGCCGATCTGTGCCCTTCCCGCCGAGTCCTGCAGGGCCCCCAGCACCTCGTCCCCCATGCCGAGGATGTCCCCGAGCCGAAGGCTCACTCCAGTCGCCTGCTCCGCCGCCCGCACGGCGGTGGGCGTGTCGACCGTGGCGTGGAAGGCCTCGGTGAACAGCAGCGGCAGCACGGCAGCCTCGTCGACGCCATGTTGGTCTCGCAGTGCCGTGACCGCCGCCGTCAGATCCGGCTCGGCGAGGTCGAGGAATGCCGGCACTGCGCGCAACCGCGGCCGCAACTGCTGCACGGCTCGCATTAGATCGGCGATCACGCAGGCGGCCCGCGGATCACGACTTCCGTGCGCGAGACCGATCAATGGCGGTGCGTCATGGGCCATTTCTGAAGGCTAGTGTCCTCGCGCGCCCCGGTCCGCTCAGCGCTTCTTGGCGGCCAGACCCCTGGCATCGAGGATGGCCCGCTCCAACGGTCGGAACATGATCAGCTCGACACCGACGCCGACCACGAAGATCAGGATGAGACCGGAATACAGCAGCGGTGCATCGGACATGTCGCGGCCCTGATTCATCAATTGACCGAGACCGAATCCGAGCTTCGAGGATGTCACGATCAATTCCGCGGCCATCAGCGAGCGCCACGAGAAGGCCCATCCCTGACGTAGTCCCGCCAGGAACCCCGGCAACGACGCGGGCAGCAGCACATGCCGGGCCTGCCCCCACCAGCCGAGACCGAGAACGTGTCCGACCCGGGAATACAGCGGAGGCACCTGGTCGATGCCGGCCGTCAGCCCGTTCGCGATCGACGGGACCGCCCCGAGCAGGACGACCATGTAGATCATCGCCGGGCTGATCTGGAACCACAGGATGGCCAGCGGCACCCAGGCCACCGACGGCATGGACTGCAGCCCGGACAGCAGCGGGCCGACCGACGTCCGCAGCCAGTTGAACCGCGCGATGGCCAGACCGATCGGGACCGCGGCGACGATGGCCATCGCGAACCCGACGAGGCCGCGGGACAGGCTGGTCCGAATCGTTTCCCACGCCTGACCGCCCTGCAGCAGGCGCAGCAACTCGTCGAACACCGCCGCGGGCGACGGCAGCATGACCTCCGGTTTCACCCCGAGCAGGTACACGACCTCCCAGATCACCAGCACGACGACCAACGCCAGCAACGGCGGGACGATCGAACTGCCGAGCTTTCGCCACCAGGGCTCACGGATCCGGTCGGGCTCCTCGAGCGCGTCGAGGCCCGCCCCGACGGCAGCCGTGTCCTCCCGCTCGACCTCGTCGCGGGAGATCACTGAATCATCAAGGGCGGGCATGGCTGGCGATCTCCTCTCGCAGTCGCACGGTGATCTCCGCGGCCAGCGCCCCGACTTCGGGGTGCTCGATCGTTCGGGGACCTTTGATGTCGACCTTCCAATCGCGCACCACCCGCCCCGGCCGGGACGACAGCAGGACGACGCGCTGTCCGAGCCGGACGGCCTCCCGCACGTTGTGGGTGACGAACACGATGCTGTTGCCGGTTGCTTTCCACACCCGGGTCAGCTCGTCGTGCATCACGTCCCGGGTGATCGCGTCGAGGGCGGCGAACGGCTCGTCCATCAACAGCACCCTGCTGTCCTGGCCCAGTGCCCGCGCCAGCGCGACCCGCTGCCGCTGCCCACCGGACAGTTCGTGGATCCGCCGGTCGGAGTGGCCGGAAAGCCGGACCAGGTCGAGCAACTCCTCGATCCTGGCCTTGGTCTGCTTGCGCGGCACCCCTGCGTACTTCAGGGCCAGCGCGATGTTCTGCCCGGCCGTCAGCCACGGGAACAACGCCGACTCCTGGAACATCAGCGCTGGCCGGCCCGCGGTCGTCACGGTTCCGTCGGTCGGACTGTCCAGCTCGCTGATCAGATTCAGCAGCGTCGACTTGCCGCAACCGGACGCGCCGAGCAGGCAGACGAACTCCCCGGGGGTCACCGACAGGCTGACGTTGTCCAGCGCAGCAACCTTGCCACGACGTCCGGAGAACACCTTGCTCACCCGATCGATCCGGACGGCGGCGGTATCACCGGACGGGGCGTCCGGCAGCGGCGGAACGACCCGCGGGTCGTCCGCCTGGTAACCGATGTGTGGCTCGCCAACGAGTGTCGTCATCTCATCTTCCCCTATTCCGTGCCGAGGCCGGCGGCGCTGACCGCGGGCTTTCCGCTCGCTGCAAGAACTTCGTTGAGTGCGGTGAGGTCGTAGATGCCGGCGAGATCGGGCGCCTGGGAAAGCGTCCCGGCTTCCACGCCGTGCTGCGCGATGGTGTTCAGGGTTCCGGCCAGCGGATCCCAGGTCGGCTCGATATTGGCGAATGCGGCCTGGATGGTGGTGTCCGCCAGCGGCTTTCCGGTGAGTTCACCGATGGCCGCGTTCAGGTCAGTCCGTGCCTTCACAGGGTCGGTGTTGATCGCGTCGATCTGGTCGATCTCGCCCTTGATCAGGGCCTGGACGGTGCCGGGGTGATCCTGCAGGAACTGACGCGATGAGATCAGGATTGTCGTCTGGAACTTCTCGTCCGGCCACAGGGTCTTCTCGTCGACAAGCGTCTTCGCCCCGGCTTCCAGGACCAGCCGGGACGCCCACGGCTCGGGCAGCCAGGCGCCATCGATCTCTCCCGTCTTGAACAGGTCGAGGGTTTGCGAATTCTCCTGGTTCACGATGTCGACGTCATTGCCACCGGTCGTCTGCACCTTCAACCCGTTGTCCAGCAGCCACTTCCGCAGCGCGACATCCTGCGTACCGCCCAGTTGCGGGGTCGCGAGCGTCTTTCCCTCAAGATCGGCGGGACCACTGATCTCCGGTTTGACGACCAGCGCGGCGCCGTTGTCGGTGGCGCCGGCGACGATCCGCACCGCATCGCCGTTGGACTTCACGAACGCGTTGATCGCCGGGTTGGGGCCGATGAACGTCGCGTCGATCGCGCCGGACAGCAGCGCCTCGATCGCCGCGGGGCCTGCGTTGAACGTCGATGTCTCGAGCTTGGTGGTGCCCAGTGCATCCTGGAACGTGCCCTCCTTCACGCCGAGCACCGCCGCGGCGTGGGTGACGTTCGGAAAGTAGCCCAGCCGCAAAGTCTCTGCATCGGAGACCGGGGCTGCGGCGCTCTGACCCGAGGCGGTGCTCTGATCCGACGAGGCGGCTGCCGGCGAGGCGGCGACGGCAGACGGGGCCACTGAGGAGGTTGCCGATGAGGCCGCCGGTGTCGACGAGTCCACTGCCGCGGGGCTCGTTGATGGAGAGCCGGCGGTGCTGGAGGAGGAGCAACCGACGGTCAGCGCGGCGAGTGCGACGGCGGTGACAGCAACGAGAATGCGGGAAGGTGTGCGCTGGGACGCGCGCGCGGAGCGGGAGATCGACACGGATTGGTCCTTCGGGCTCACGCCCGGGCTACGGCCCGGGCGTCGGGAGATTTGCTGGAGACAGAGCGATGTCGCGACCGGTGACGGCCGGCCGCGGACATCGGTCCAGCATCGACGGCGCAGCGCTGGATGGACGGTGCATCAGAAGTCCTCCTCGGGAAGCGGGCTGGAAGTGGTGGCGCCCGCGGGATGCAGGGCGGCCCGCCGGTCACCGACCATGCCCGCGGCGAGGGTCGTGCCGTCGGCCGGGTCGATGATCAGGAAAGAGCCGACGGCGCCACCGGACCGGTAGTCCTCCACCGGCAGCGGATCCGCGGTCCGCAGGGTGACCTGCGCGATGTCGTTGAGCGACAACGCCGCCGACGCCGGCAGGTGGGTAAGACTGACGATGTCCAGCAGCCCATCGAGCGAGGTCACCCGGACCCGGGTGGTGGTGGTGCCGTACCTGATCAGTGCTCTCATGCCGGTGCGAAGTGGCCGCTCGGCAAGGCAGGTGATGGTGGCGGTGAAGTGGTTGACCGGCACCGGTGCGGCGGCGACACCGGCGATCAGATCGCCGCGTGACAGGTCGAGATCGTTGCCGAGCAACAACGTTACCGAATCACCGGCAACAGCGACATCCCTTGGCCCGTCGGCCGTGTCGATCCCGCTGACCACCGAGCGCAGCCCGGACGGCAACGCCAGCACCTCATCACCGGGCCGTACCTTTCCAGCGGTGACCCGGCCGGCGTACCCCCGGTAGTCAGGCAGATCGACCGAACGTGGCCGGATCACGTACTGCACCGGGAATCTCAGTGGACCGGAGGCGGAATCATCGTCCAGTTCGACGTTCTCGAGATGCTCGAGCACGCTCGGCCCGGCGTACCAGCCGATGCGCTCGGACCTGGTGACCACGTTGTCGCCGTGCAAGGCGGAAATCGGGATCGCGGTTACCTCGTGAATACCGAGCTCCTTTGCGTACACTGTGAACTCGGCGGAGATGGCGTCGAACACAGCCTCGTCAAAATTCACCAGGTCGACCTTGTTGACCGCCAGCAGCAGGTGCGGAACGCCGAGCAGGGCGGCCACCGCCGCATGCCTGCGCGTCTGGTCCACCACACCGGTACGCGCGTCGGTGAGAATGACGACGAGGTCGGCCGTTGACGCGCCGGTCACCGTATTGCGGGTGTACTGCACGTGTCCCGGCGTGTCCGCCAGGATGAACGTCCGGGCCGGCGTCGCGAAGTACCGGTAGGCGACGTCAATGGTGATGCCCTGCTCACGCTCGGCCCGCAGGCCGTCCACCAGCAGCGAGAGGTCAACGGTGTCAAAGCCTCTGGCCTCGGAGGTGCGCTGCACCGCGTCGAGAGTGTCCGACAGCACGGATTTCGAGTCGTGCAGAAGGCGGCCGACCAGGGTGGATTTGCCGTCGTCGACCGAACCGGCGGTGGCGAAACGCAGCAGACCGCGTGCGGTCCGGAGTTCATCGGCAAGTTCGTGAGCCGCCTGTGTCGAGGCGGGTGCACGGGTGGCGGCCGGCGCGGCGGCGCTGCCGTTTGCCGCCGGAGCTGCGGTGGCAAAGCCCATCAGAAGTACCCCTCACGTTTGCGGTCTTCCATCGCGGCCTCGCCGAGCTTGTCATCCGCCCTCGTGGCACCGCGTTCGGTGATCCGGGTGACGATGATCTCCTCGATAACAGCGCGGACGTCGGTGGCTTCCGATTCCACGGCACCGGTGCAGGACATGTCCCCGACCGTGCGGTAGCGGACCATCCGACGCTGCACGAGTTCACCGCCCCTCGGTCCGCCCCACTCACCGGGCGCAAGCCACATCCCCTGACGCTGGAACACCTCTCGCTCGTGCGCGTAGTAGATCTCCGGCAGGTCGATGCCCTCCGCCTCGATGTAGTTCCACACATCGAGCTCGGTCCAGTTCGAGAGTGGGAAGACCCGGACGTGCTCGCCCGGAGCGTGCCGGCCGTTGTAAAGCCCCCACAACTCGGGTCGCTGACGGCGGGGATCCCAGCCGCCGAACGAATCGCGCAACGAGAAGATTCGCTCCTTGGCCCGGGATCGCTCCTCGTCCCGGCGGGCGCCGCCGATGACCGCGTCGAACTGCTGCTCGGCGATGGTGTCGACGAGCGGCACGGTTTGCAGCGGATTTCGGGTGCCGTCCGGGCGTTCGGTCAGCCTGCCGTCGTCGATCCAGTCCTGCACCTTGGCGACCTGCAACCGCAGACCACCATCGGCGACCACCCGGTCGCGGAACTCCAGCACCTCGGGAAAGTTGTGCCCGGTGTCCACGTGCAGCAACGAGAAAGGCAGCGGCGCCGGGTGGAAAGCCTTGCGTGCCAGATGGAGCACCAGCACTGAATCCTTGCCCGCGGAAAAGAGGATGACCGACCTGTCGAACTGACCCGCCACCTCGCGGAGGATATGAATGGCCTCGGATTCCAGCGCCCGCAGTTGGGGGCTGGCAAGCCGCCGGCCGGAGCGCCTGGCGGGAACCTCGATGGTCGTCATAGAAGTTCCCTTGCGGTCAGCAACGCGATCACGGCGGCAACGGATTCGTCCAGATCCAGCGCGGAGGTGTCCAGCCGCAGGTCCGGATCGGCCGGAACCTCGTACGGATCGTCGACGCCCGTCATCGAGCTGATCTCACCCCGATAAGCCTTGGCATACAGACCCTTGACGTCTCGTTCCGCGCACACCCGCACCGGTGTCGACAGGTGGACCTCCAGCAGCGCGGTGCCGTGGGTGTCGTGGTGCGCCCGCACCTTCGCCCGCGCGTCGCCATACGGGGCGATGACGGGCACGAGCACGGTGACGCCATGGCGGGCCAGTAGTTCGGCGACGAAGCCGATCCGCGTCACCTGGGTCTCCCGGTCGGCCCGGCTGAATCCCAGTCCCGCCGAGAGATGCGTGCGGACCTGATCGCCGTCCAGGATCTCGACATCGGCGCCACTGTCCGCGAGAACGCCGGCAAGGGCCAACGCCAGTGTGGTCTTCCCCGCGCTGGGCAGGCCGGTCAGCCACAGGGTCGCGCCGGCCCCCGGACCGCGCGCGGCGAACGACCGGACCGCGGCGGATGTGTTCTGGTTGGTCGTCACTGGTTGATCCCGCATTCGGTCTTGGTGAGTCCGGCCCACCGACCGGACCGGGCGTGCTGACCGGGCAGCACCCTGCGGGTGCACGGTTCGCAGCCGACCGACGGGTAGTCCAGTCCCATCAATGGGTTCACCAGCACGTTGTGCTCGGTGATGTATGCCGCGACGTCGTCATCGGACCATGCAGCCAGCGGCGCGAACTTGACCTTGCCGCGCCTGAGGTCGAACTGGACGACCGGTGTCCCTGCGCGGGTGGGTGACTCGGCCAGGCGGACCCCGGTGACCCACGCCTCGTATCCGGCCAGCGCGTTGTTCAGCGGCGCCACCTTGCGCAGCGCGCAGCACAGATCCGGGTTGGTGGCGAAAAGATTCTTGCCGTAGTGCCTGTCCTGTTCCGCGACTGTCTCCACCGGCAGCAGACGGCGCAGCGTCACGTCGTAGACGGCCTCGACAGCGTCCGCCGTGCCGAGTGTCTCGACGAAGTGGTACCCGGTGTCCAGGAACAGGACATCGATTCCCGGCAGCACCCTGGAGGCCAGGTGCGCGAGCACGGTGTCCTGCATGGACGCCGTCACGGCGAGACCGTTGCCGAATTCCTCGGCCGCGAAGCGAAGGATCTCGTCGGCGGAGGCATCGGAAAGCTCGAGCGCGGCGCGATCCGCGACCGTCGACAGTTCGACGGCACCGCGCAGGGCAGTGATCATGTGATCAGGCCGGCTGCGAAACGTCGCCCACCGCGGGCGATTCGGTGGCATTCCTGGCAGCAAGGCCGATGAACCGCACCGCGAAAACCCGGTAGCAGTCGTGACAGCTCCATGCCCCGTGGGAGTCCTCGTGCGGCCAAAGGTTCGTCTCCCCGCAGTACGGGCAGTACTGGGCGGGGGCCCTGTTATCGCTCATGCCCCGTTCGCTTCCGTGCGGCCGGGCGCGCTCATACCAGCGCCGCCTCGTCCGCCCGGGTGACCCACTGGGCGAAGCGCTCCCCAGGCTCCCGCTCGGCGTCGAAGGTCTTGACGACCCGCTCGACGTAGTCGGCCAGATCGTCGCCGGTCACCTTGTGACCGCGCACCTTTCGGCCGAAGCCGGCGTCCAGACCCAGCCCACCGCCGAGATGGACCTGGAATCCTTCCACCTGTGCACCGCTGGAGTCAGTGACGATCATTCCCTTGAGGCCGATGTCGGCGATCTGGGTCCGGGCACAGGCATTCGGGCAGCCGTTGATGTTGATCGTCAACGGCACGTCCAGGTCGCCCAGACGTCGCTCCAGCTCGTCCACCAGCGCCCGCCCCCGTGCCTTGGTCTCGACGATCGCGAGCTTGCAGAATTCAAGCCCGGTGCAGGCCATCATGTTTCGCCGGAAGGTCGACGGCTTGACCGACAGGCCCAGCTCGGCAAGGCCGGCCACCAGGGAATCGACCCGGTCCGCGTGGATGTCCAGAATCACCAGACCCTGGTCGGTGGTCATCCGGATCCGATCGGAGCTGTGGGCCTCAGCAAGGTCCGCCACCTGCGTGAGCACAGTGCCGGAAACGCGGCCCACCGTGGGATTGACGCCGATGTAGAAGCGGCCGTCAGTCTGCGGATGCACGCCGACGTGATCCCTCGGCCCGCTCCAGACTTCGGGCGCCGGCCCGTCGATCAGCGGCCGCCCGAGGTACTGCGTCTCGAGGATGTCGCGGAACTTCTGCGGTCCCCAGTCGGCGACGAGGAACTTGAGCCGGGCGCGGTTGCGCAGTCGCCGGTAGCCGTAGTCTCGGAAGATGGAGACGACCCCGGCCCACACATCGGCGATCTCGTCCAGCGGCACCCAGGCCCCGAGCCGTTGACCCAGCATCGGGTTCGTCGACAACCCGCCACCGACCCAGAGGTCGAAGCCGGGACCGTGCTCGGGATGCACCACTCCGACGAACGCGATGTCATGGATTTCGTGCGCGACATCCTGTCGCGGAGAACCCGAGATGGCCGTCTTGAATTTGCGCGGCAGATTCGAGAAATCCTCGCTGCCGATGAATCGCCGGACGATCTCCTGCACGGCCGGCGTCCCGTCGATGATTTCGTCGGCGGCAATACCGGCGACAGGTGATCCGAGAATCACTCGCGGCGTGTCCCCGCACGCCTCCTCGGTGCTGAGTCCGGCGCCCTCCAGCGCCTGCCAGATGTCCGGCACATCCTCGATGCTCACCCAGTGCAGCTGCACGTTCTGCCGGTCGGTCAGATCCGCGGTGTCCCGCGCGTACCGGGTCGAGACCTCGCCGATGGTCCGCAATCCCGCCGCGGTGAGCTGCCCACCGTCGATCCGGACGCGCAGCATGAAGTACTTGTCCTCGAGCTCCTCGGGTTCGAGCACGGCCGTGCGGCCGCCATCGATCCCCGGTGCACGTTGGGTATACAGACCCCACCAGCGCATCCTGCCACGCAGGTCGCTGGGGTCGATGCCGTCGAAACCGGTGTACCGGTAAAGGTTCTCGATACGCGCACGGACATGCAGCCCGTCGTCGTCCTTCTTCATCCGCTCGTTCGGATTCAGCGGCTCCCGATGCCCGAGCGCCCACTGGCCCTGCCCACGCGCGGCATCGGACCGTGGCCGCCGCGCAGCCCGCGGCGTCGTCGCCGAGGTCGGCAGCGGAGCAGGGCCGCTGGTCGACACCGATGTCGGACCGGCGGCTGCCGACGTCGAACCGGCGGATCGTGGCTCGGCAGCGGCCGACCCATCCGCGGGCAGCGGCACAGTGACATTTGCAGGCGACACAGGGATTCCTTGCGGACGGGCCGGCAACCGTCACATCAACACGGAGCACCCGGGGGTCTACGCGCCGACATCACAGCCCGGCGCAGGAGCAACGGGGGGTGTCAGACGGCGGAACAACAGGCTGCGCTGGCGACGCGCACGAGGTCGACCTCGCGGCGGCACACCAAAAACACACCCTGGGCTGACATGGGCAAGAGCATACCGCGGGGCTGTTGCCGTCAAAGCCCCCGAATGCCGTCGAAGTCCACGAATATTGTGGCGATATCGCGCGCAGCGCACCCATGCAGCAATGCTGGGTCGCCGCGGTGATCCGTGACGACGACAGCAACGTCTTGGTCGCCCGATGGACGGATACCCATGGCATGGGATCTTCCGGCGGGGTTACTTCGCCGCGGGGAAGATGTCTGCACCGGTGTGCGGAGAGTGGTGTCGGACACCGTGACCGTTGGGGTAACAGTGGGTTGGTTGGCGGGCATCTATTCCCACATACGCGACGGCATGACCCACCAGTTCTGTTGGGGTCCTGGAAGCGGCAGCCCATTTGGGCCAACATCGTCCCAGGTAGCGGCGTGCTTGGACTGCTTCGCTGAAGTGCGCGACAGCTGTCGGGCACCCGCTCCTTGCAAGCTGGGTAGCTCGATCAAAACCTACCTTATTGATGGTGATTCTCATTCAGATAGTCTGGGCAGACGCCGGATTCGCTGGCCGCCGCTCACCCCAGGGGGATACATGTCCCAAGATCGAGCACCTCGCCGAAGTCAGACACTGTTCGTTGCGTTCTGCGCAGGGCATCGCTGCGCGGCCCTGCGTCGAGAGCCGACCAGTCGCGACCGAGACGACGGGCCGGCCTCAACGCTGGCGGCGCCCACACTGGACCAACTCCGGGCCGCTATCCGATGCCGGGCGGACTCGGTGCTGATCGCCACCGGCTGCCTGGGTCGCTGCGAACGGGCCAGCGTCGCCATTGTCGGTTGGGGCCAAAGCGCCGAGAAGGCCATGACCTGGACGGGGCCGCCGGTCTTCGTAGATCTAATTGACCGAACCGACCGCGCCGCCGCATTGGCGTCGTGGATTGCCACCACCGCTCCCCCGGCCGGAGACCATGCCCGCAGCGCTGGCCCCAACTCCCGAGCAGTAGTACCGGCCGGGCGCGCAACACATCATCACGAG
>JBBRVZ010000054.1:0-20882 GCA_038246445.1 Mycobacteriales bacterium | reverse complement strand
CGCCGGATCAGCGGCAAGCCCCGAATCCCTGGTGGAAGCCGTCGGCGAAGCCGGTCAGGTCCTCGAACCGCGCCCCGGGACGGTTCCGGACCAGGTCCATCGCCTCGTCCGCGTCTGTCGGCCACGAGCCGAGTTCGTCAACCTCGGCGCTGCCGAACACCGACGCCGTCCAGGCGCCGGTGAAGCAGGCGCCGCCCGAGTCCGAGCCGGTGAGCGAGCGACCGACGGACAGTGCGACGGCCGCGCCGACGGCGAACTGGCCCAGCGGCGCGGCGACCCGCAGGTCGGCCTGGTCAAGCGCCGGAGGTTTGCTGCCGCTCGCCGTGCCGGGTTTGTGCAAAGCCAACGAACCCAGGAAGTCGCTGACCGACGACGCCGCAGCGTCCTGCACGGCTGCGTCGGACGGGTACCGGGGGAGGGTGGACGGGGGACTGGTGGTCACCCCGGACCGGCCGAGGGTGACGTCGAGGCCACCGGTCGTCATCGCCTGACAGGCCGTCGCGCCGGCGCGAAAACCGGTGACCATGAACGTCAGTCGATCCAGTCCCAGGCCGTGGGCGGTGGCGTCGGTCGGGGCAACCGTCGCCGGATCCCGGAAATCGAGCAGCGGAGACACCGCGCGCAGCAGCGAGGACGGCGGTAGGTGCAGGCGCCGGGTGCCGCCGGACGAGGCCCACGCGAGGAATGCTCCGGCATCGCAGTCGGCCTGCGCCTCGATCAGGATCGACGGGTACCGCTTGGGGTCGCGCTGCCTGTCCCGCGACGTCGGCCCCACCTGTGCCTGCACCGCGTGGCCGAACTCGTGCGCGAAGGATGCCGCCAGGCCGGCCGCCCCGTACCGGCCGAGCAGAACGGGCACGAGCGATGAGGAATCGAACACGATCCCGTCACCCTGCGGGCAGTAGAAGGTATTACCGGCGATCTGCCCCGGTTCTCCGACGCACAGCGCCGACCCGCGTTCGGCCGTGGAGTCCATCGAGACATATCCGCCGGCCGGTCGGGTGAATCCGGGACCATCGGAGGAGGCGAGCTCGTGTGACCAGTACTCCTCGAGGTCGGCCAGCACGGCTCCCGCCGCACGGTCACCGTCGGCCGAGCTGGCTAGCGTGTGCGGCTCGCCGTCGGACGGTCCGAAGGACGTCACCACCCGAACGGCAACACCCGGTGGGGCGAGGTCGAGCCGTTCGGCGGCCAGCGGTGTCCCCACCTGCCGGCCGGCTGAGGTCGACGCGAGGATCCCCGCGACGGCGAGCGCGAGGCCCAGCACCACGGCGAACACGCCCCGGGCGGTACGGCGGCGGCGCCGGGACCGCACAAGGACGCCGACCCGGTCGGATCGGCGTCCCCGTTCCTGCTCGGTCAGTGGGCCACACGCTTCATCCGTTCAGCCTACTGGCCGGTTTCGGGCACCAGCCAGAGCGCGCCGAGCGGGGGAACGGTGATCGTGGCCGACGCCGGCTGACCGTGTGAGGGCTGATCGGAGGCGATGACGGCGCCCATGTTGCCGGCGCCGGATCCCCCGTACAGCTCGGAATCGGTGTTCACCGCCTCCCGCCACACACCTGCGAAAGGCAGGCCGATGCGGTATCCGCCATGCGGTCTCGGCGAGAAGTTCAGGATGCAGGCAACCACGGAGCCGTCCGAGCCCCACCGCAGGTAGGCCAGGACGTTGCCTTCGCGGTCGTTGGCATCGATCCAGGTGAAGCCGGCTGGGGTGAAGTCCTGCGAGTACAGCGCGGGGCTGGATTTGTACACCCTGTTGAGATCGCCGATGAGTGAACGGATCCCGTTGTGCAACGGGTAATCCCTCAGTTGCCAGGGAAGCTGGATCGCCTCGTTCCACTCCCACGGGTTACCAAGTTCCTGACCCATGAACAGCAGTTGCTTGCCCGGATGCGCCCACTGGTGCGCGAGGAAAGCCCGAAGGGTCGCAGCCTTCTGCCATTCGTCACCGGGGATCTTCGACCACAGCGAACCCTTACCGTGCACCACCTCGTCATGGGAGATGGGCAGCACGAACTGCTCGGAGAACGCGTACATCAACGAGAACGTCATCTCGTTGTGGTGCCATGACCGGTAGATCGGTTCCCGTGAGATGTAGCCGAGGCTGTCGTGCATCCAGCCCATGTTCCATTTGAGGTGGAATCCGAGACCACCCAGGTGGGTCGGGCGGGTGACGCCCGGCCAGGCTGTCGACTCCTCGGCGATCATCAGCACGCCTGGCACGCGCTTGCCGACCGTCGCGTTGGTCTCTTGGAGGAACGCGACCGCATCGAGATTCTCGTTGCCGCCGTAGATGTTCGGCAGCCACTGACCGTCTTCTCGGGAGTAGTCGAGGTACAGCATCGATGCGACCGCATCAACTCGGAGACCGTCGAGGTGGTACTGCTCCAACCAGTACAGGGCATTGGCCACGAGGAAGTTGCGCACCTCACGGCGACCGAAGTCGAACACGAACGTGCCCCAGTCGGGCTGCTCTCCGCGACGCGGGTCGGCGTGCTCGTAGAGCGCGGTGCCGTCGAATCGGCCCAGGGCCCATTCGTCCTTGGGGAAGTGCGCCGGAACCCAGTCCATGATCACGCCGATACCGGCCTGGTGCAGCCGATCGATCAGGTACCGTAGGTCATCCGGTGAGCCGAAACGGGAATCCGGCGCGTAGTAGGACGTCACCTGGTAGCCCCAGGAAGGCGCGAACGGGTGGCCGGCGAGCGGCAGGAACTCGACGTGCGTGAACCCCGTGTCGGCCAGTTCCGCGATCAGGGCGTCGGCCAGCTGCCGGTAGTTGAGGCCCTCCCGCCAGGAACCCGCATGGATCTCGTAGATGGACAGCGGACCGTTGAGCTGGTCGGTGACCGCCCTGGTCTGCATCCACTCCGCGTCGTTCCACTCGTGCCGCGCGGTGCTCACCAGGGACGCGGTGGCCGGCGGCACCTCCGCCGCGAAGGCCATCGGGTCGGCCTTCTGCCGCCAGACGCCGTCCTGGCCGAGGATCTGGAACTTGTAACGGGTGCCCTCACCGACTCCGGGAACGAACAGTTCCCACACGCCCGACGATCCGAGCGACCGCATCGGCGTACCCGCGCCGGACCAGTGGTCGAAGTCCCCGGTCACCCGGACGCCGCGGGCGCTCGGGGCCCATACGGCGAAGGAGGTACCGGAGACGGCGCCGCCGGGCGTGTCGTAGGTGCGCTCGTGTGCACCCAGGACATCCCACAGGTTCTCGTGCCGGCCCTCGCCCACCAGGTACAGGTCCATCTCGCCGAGCGTCGGCAACCACCGGTACGGGTCGTCGACCTCGTACACCGCGCCGGGGCCGTAGTCGACGCGAATCCGGTAGTCACCGACCGGCCCGTCGATGACAGCGGTGAAAACACCGCCGTAGGTGCTCTCGAAGGGCACCTCTTTGCCCTCCTGGAGCAGGGTGACGCTTTTTGCGTGGTGCCGCAGGGTGCGGACGACGGTGGTCCCGTCGTCCTGCGGGTGGGCACCCAGGATGCCGTGCGGATTGTGGGTGTCGCCGCCGATCAGCTTTTCGAAGTCGTCGTCGGAAGGTCCGTCTGCCGGCTCCGGCCCGGCCGGCGTGCCGGGAGAGACCTCGACCGGCGATACCTGCGCCGGGGTGTCCGGCGCCAGGGGAGTCTCGACTTTGCCACCGGCAGCCGGTCTGTTCGTTCCGGCAGCCGTGGTGGCCGCAGCCGTGGCAGCAGCGGGTTCGGTGGCCCCCGCAGCAGGTGTGGCGGCCGGCGTGGTGGACTTCGCGGCAGCCCGCCGACGCGGCGCCGGCTTCGCGGGCGCACCATCGTTGCCGACCGTCGTCGCGGCGGGCTTCCTGCTCCGCGTGCCGGGGGCTGCCGCTCCGGACGCCCCGGCGGCGGACGTGGCGTCAGCCGAGCTGGTAGCGGCCGGTTTGCGAGCTCTGGTCTTTTTGGCCGGGATCTTTGGTGCCGGGGTGGTTGCGGGCTTCTCGACCGCGTCGCCCGTCGCGGGGCCGGCCGAGTCGGTGCCCGAAGGGTGATCCGGGGGGTTGGCGCTCAAGAGGAACCTCCGGTGTTGATGAGGGCGACGACGGCCTGCAGCGGAATGATCTCCCACAGCGGCCGGTGTCCGTGTTCGTAGACGACTTCATAGATCGCTTTGTCCAGCTCGAAGGCTCGAAGCAGGTTACCGGCCTCCCGTGGATCGCTTCCGGCGGCTCTTGCGTAGCCGTCGCAGAAGGCCTTGCGGTTGCGCTGCGCCCACTCCGCGGCCCGGTACTTGTGCTGGGCGTCCGAGTGCGGGTTCACCACCAGGCCACGAGCGGCGTAGTCGAAGCTGCGCAGCATGCCCGCCACGTCTTTGAGCGGGCTGTGCATCGACCGGCGGTACTCCAGCGGCTTGGCCGGCTCACCCTCGAAGTCGATGACCCTCCACCCGGTCAGGGTGCGCAGCACCTGACCCAGGTGCAGATCCCCATGAATCCGTTGCAGGGTGATCTCGCTCGTCTGATCGGCGGCCCGCCCGAATGCTGCCATCATGCCGGCGCGGTGTTCGGCCAACGACGGCACCAGGTCGGCGGCGGCGTTCGCGTCGGCCCGCATCCGGTCCAGGATCGCGGCCAGTTCCTCCGGCGGCGCGGACGCCGTTCCGAAGGCTGTGGCGAGGTCGCCGTGGACCGCGGCGACGGCCTCGCCGAGCCGGTCGGATTCAGCGGCGAAGTCGCCGCCGACTTCGTCGGCACGCAGGTCGCCCTCACTCATCAGGTCCCTGACGCTGGAGGTCGCCATCGCCCAGCCGTCCGCACTGTTGGCGAAGAACTCCGTGAGCAGCCCCAGCGTCGTCTCGTCGCCGTCCACGGGTCCGACGATCTCGCCCAGCGGTGTGGCGATGTGCGTGCAGCCGACGGCGTGCAGGGCGCGATGGATCTCGGCGTCGGGATTGGGGCCGGGTTCGATCCGCCGGAACATCTTGAGGATGCCGGAATGTCCGTAGATGAGCGAGGTGTTGGACTGCTCCGCGCCGCTCACCCTGCCGACCGCGGTGGTGTCGATCTCGGCCGCTGGCTCGCGGCGCGCCGTCAGCCCTTCGCCCAGATTCCGGTCCTCGTCGATGGACTCCAACAGCAGGGTCGACACCCGGGTGTCGGACAGCGCGTCGAACCCCGTCTGACCGTTGACGGTGCCGATGGCCGCGTACGTGAGCAGGTCGGACAGCTGATCGGTCCAGCCGACCCACAGCTGATAGCGCTGCGAACCACTGGCGGTTCGCACCGTGAACAGGATCTGCTCGACGTCGGTGCCGTGCAGGTCCTGCGCGATCACCGTCCGGGCCGCGATGTGCACGGCGGTGCTGTCGAGTACCTGGCCCTTGGCGGAGAACCAGCGCTGGTGCGGCAGGTACTCGACCAGCAGGGGAACGAGGTCGCGGTCGGCGGCGCCGACGTGCTGGGTGGTCACATGTCCTCCGGGCGGCCGGTGATGTCCAGCCAGTAGAAACCGTGTCCGGGCAAGGTCAACAGGTAGGGGAGTTGGCCGATCCGGGGGAACGGGGTATGGCCGGTCAACTCGATCGGAATGGCCCCGTCGTGGTCGCGCAGGTCCAGTTCCACCGGTTGCGGGAACCGGGACAGATTGTTCACGCACAGCACCGTGTGCGGCTGTCCCGTCAGCCCGCCCGTGTCGGCGTCGAAATGCAGTGTGTAGGACAGCACGCTGGGATTGGAGCCGCCGAGGTCTGTGAACTGCCCGACCGCGAAAGCTGCATAGCGCTTGCGAATCTCGACCATCCGGCGAGTCCAGTGCAGCAGTGATGACGTCGAATTCATCTGCGCTTCGACATTGACCGTCTGGAAACCGTAGACCGGGTCCATGATGGCCGGCAGGTACAGCCTGGCGGGATCACACCGTGAGAAGCCGGCGTTCCGATCCGGCGACCACTGCATCGGGGTGCGGACGCCGTCGCGGTCACCGAGCCAGATGTTGTCACCCATCCCGATCTCGTCGCCGTAGTACAGCACCGGCGATCCGGGCAGGCTGAGCAGCATTGCCGTGAAGAGCTCCTGCTGGTTGGTGTCGTTGTCCAGCAGGGTGGCCAGGCGGCGGCGGATGCCGATGTTGGCCTTCATCCGTGGGTCTTTGGCGTACTCGTTCCACATGTAGTCCCGGTCCTCGTCGCTGACCATTTCGAGGGTGAGCTCGTCGTGGTTGCGCAGGAAGATCCCCCATTGGCCGTTCTCCGGGATCGCCGGTGTCTGCGCGAGGATCTCCGAGACGGGAAATCGCGATTCCCGTCTGGCTGCCATGAAAATTCGTGGCATCAAAGGGAAGTGGAAGCACATATGGCATTCGTCGCCGCCCACGGCCGGATCGCCGAAATAGTCCACCACATCGGCGGGCCACTGGTTGGCCTCGGCCAGCAGGATCGCGTTCGGGTACTCGACGTCGAGCACCTTGCGGCAGCGCTTGAGGAAATCATGTGTCTGGGGCAGGTTCTCGCCGTTGGTGCCTTCCTCCTCGAACAGGTACGGCACAGCGTCCAGCCGAAACCCGTCGAGGCCCAGATCCAGCCAGAACCGGAGGATGTCGATCATCTCGTCACGGACGGCAGGGTTCTCGAAGTTCAGGTCGGGTTGATGCGAGAAGAAGCGATGCCAGAAATATTGCTTCCGAACAGGATCGAAAGTCCAGTTGCTGGGCTCGGTGTCGACGAAGATGATCCGCGCGTCGGGGTACCCCGTGTCGTCGTCACGCCAGACGTAGTAGTCGCCGTAGGGCCCGTCCGGGTGATGCCGGGATTCCTGGAACCAGCGGTGGGCATCGGAGGTGTGGTTCAACACGAGGTCGGTAATGACCCTGATGCCACGTTCGTGTGCCGCGTCAAGCAACGCGACGAAGTCTGCGACGTTGCCGAACTCGGGGAGAACCTTGCGGTAGTCGGAGATGTCGTAGCCGCCGTCGCGCAAGGGGGAGTCGTAGAACGGCGGAAGCCACAGGCAGTCGACGCCGAGCCAGGACAGATAGTCGAGCTTGTCGATCAGGCCGCGCAGATCACCGGTCCCGTCACCGTTGGAGTCGGCGAATGCCCTGACCAGGACCTCGTAGAAGACCGCTCTTTTGTACCACTCCCGATCGTTCTCACCGCCGGCGATCGGCCGCGCCGACCCGTACTGGCTGGCAACGGGTTCCCGGACCGCGCTCTGCCCGTTTGTTGGGGACATGCTCACCTTTCTGAGATCGTGTTCGGCGTCGGTGACCGCTTCCCGGCGCAGCGGGCGGCAGTGCGTGACAAGGGGGCCGACGCCTCACAGCGCGAGCCCCCAGTGCATGGTTCCCACCTGACGGCGGTTGAAAAGCACCGACGGTGGCGTATCACCGACGCCGTCGTGCGCAATCGCGGACGAGCCGTGCGCGGTGGTCGTGGCTGGTGTTGTGCCTGCTCGCGGCACCGCCTGCGTTGTGCGATTCGGCCGCCCACCGGCCAAAGGTACCGGTCACGCCGGGGCTCGCCGACCACGTTCGAACCGTGTCCGAATCGGGGGCGGCGTTCGCCCGATCGTGCGCGGATGCGCGCCACCGATGCCCGCTGTGATGCTGTTTCACTGTGGTGGTGAACGAGCAATCACGGACCGGGGGCGAGCACGCGGCGAGTAGGAGTTCGGTAGGTCGAGGGGCTAAATTTCTCCCGTGAAGGCTCTCCGTCGGTTCACTGTCCGACCGCAACTCCCGCCGGAGTTGCATCCGCTGGGCGCACTCATTCGAAATCTACGATGGTCCTGGCACCCGGCCAGCCAGGACCTGTTCGCCGACATCGACCGTCATCTGTGGGAGCGGTTCGAAGGTGATCCGCTCAAATTGCTTGGCGCCGTGTCGGTTTCCCGGTTGGACGCGCTTGCCAGGGATGAGTCCTTTCTTGCCCGCATGCACGGTCTCGCTGCAGACCTGGACCATTACCTGCAAGATCCGCGCTGGTACCAGCACCAGGTCACCATCGGTCAATCCCTGCCGGCGGCGGTGGCGTATTTCTCGATGGAGTTCGGCGTCACCGAAGTTCTCCCCAACTACTCGGGTGGTCTGGGCATACTCGCCGGCGACCATCTGAAATCGGCGTCCGACCTGGGCGTACCGGTCATCGGCGTCGGCCTGCTGTACCGGTACGGCTATTTCTGGCAGTCGTTGTCGGCCGACGGCTGGCAACAGGAGCATTACCCCGCGCACGACCCCCAGGGTCTGCCGATCGAGCGGGTGCTGGACGCCAGGGGCGAGCACCTGTCGATCAGTGTCCCGATGCCCGGCGGCCGGTTGCTGACCGCTCGGATCTGGTGCGCCCAGGTCGGCAGGGTGCCGCTGCTGCTGCTGGACGCCGACAACGAGACCAATGACGACTCGTTGCGCGGCACCACGGACAAGCTCTACGGCGGCGACCAGGATCACCGGATCAAGCAGGAGATCCTGCTCGGTATCGGTGGTGTGCGGGCGGTTCGCGCCTATGCGGCTGCGACCGGCCAGCCGATGCCCGAGGTCTTCCACATGAACGAGGGGCACGCCGGCTTCCTCGGACTCGAGCGGATCAGGGCCCTGATCGCCGAGGACGGGCTGTCGTTCTCCGAGGCGCTCTCCGGGGTGCGCGCAGGAACCGTCTTCACCACCCATACGCCGGTTCCCGCGGGCATCGACCGTTTCCCGATCGATCTGGTCCGGCACTATCTCGACACGGGTCCCGATGGCATGTCCCGCCTGGTGCCGGGCCTGCTGGTCGACGAGGTGCTGGCGCTCGGGTCGGAGGACGATCCCAGTCGGTTCAACATGGCGCACATGGGGCTTCGTCTTGCCCAGCGCGCGAACGGGGTCGCCAAGCTGCACGGCACGGTGTCCCGCACCATGTTCGCGCCGCTGTACCCGGGATTCGAAGCGGACGAGGTACCGATCGGTTCGGTGACCAACGGCGTTCACCTCCCGACCTGGGCGGCGCGCGAGATGTACGACGTCGCAGGTGATATGGCGGACTGGCAGGACCTGGCATCGGCCTCGGAATGGCCGGCTCCCGATGCCGTGTCGGGCGAACGACTCTGGGAACTGCGCAACACCCTGCGGCACCGACTCGTCACGATGGCACGGACGACAGCGCGTCGCTCGCAGCTGCAACGCGGCGCGACGGTGGCCGAACTGGGGTGGACGGAGACCATTCTGGATCCCGACATCCTGACCATCGGCTTCGCCCGACGGGTGTCCACCTACAAGCGGCTGACCCTGATGCTGCGTGATCCCGCCAGGCTCCGCGCGATCCTGCTCGACCCCGAGCGGCCTGTGCAGATCGTCATCGCGGGCAAGGCCCATCCCGCCGATGATGGTGGGAAGAAGTACATGCAGGAGATGGTCCGGTTCACCGACGACCCCACCATCCGGCACCGCATCGTCTTCCTGCCCGATTACGACATGAGCATGGCGTCCGTGCTGTGCGCAGGTGCCGATGTCTGGTTGAACAACCCGATCCGCCCACAGGAGGCGTCCGGCACGTCGGGGATGAAGGCCGCACTGAACGGCGGGCTGAACCTGTCGATCTCCGACGGCTGGTGGGACGAGCTGTACGACGGCCATGACGGATGGACCATCCCGACCGCGGACGGCGTCGGCGACGAGGTCCGCCGGGACGATCTGGAAGCAGCTGCGCTCTACGACCTCGTCGAGAAGCGGGTCGCGCCGCTGTTCTACCGCCGCAACGACACCGGCCGCCCCGAGGGGTGGGTGGACACCGTCCGGCATACGCTCGCGTTCCTCGGCCCCAGGGTCGCGGCGACCAGGATGGTCCGCGACTACGTCATCGGCTACTACGGCCCGGCGTCTGTGTTCTCCCGTGCGATCACCGCGGACCTGACGGTCGCCAAGGGGCTGGCCGCCTGGAAGGAACAGGTCAGAGCCGCCTGGCCGAGCATCCGGGTCATCAATGTCGACACCTCGGGAATCGGTACCGAACCATCGTTGGGCAACGTCATGACCCTGCGAGCCCACGTGGACCTGGGTGGACTGACATCCGAGGACGTCCAGGTGCAGGCCGTCACCGGACGTGTCGACTTCAAGGAGCAACTGCACGACATCGCCACCTTCGACATGGATTTCGTGCCCGCTTCGGTCGATCCCGGGGGGAGTGTCGACATGGGATACCGGTATGAGGCGCACCTACCGCTGACTATGTCCGGAGCCGTGGGCTACACGGTCCGGGTGCTCCCCAGGAACGAGCTGCTGGCCTCGCCGGCGGAGCTGGGGCTGGTGACCACCGCCTGACCAGGGGTCGGGCGCCGTACACGGCGCGACGGTTCTTGCGTGTGTACGCGATGGTTTCCATGACCGCGATGAGGAAGGCGAGACCGACGGTCAGGGCGACGAAGAAGAAGTGGAAGATGCTGGTCGAGGCGAACTGGAAGCGCGAAAGACGAGGACGTCCATGCAAACCTCTTGCTGGGTGGGGGGCGTCCGAACCGGGTTCGGCGCACCGGGAGGGAGGGGTTAACGGCCTACCCGCGCTGCCACCCGCGTTGGCCCGTGCCGCACTGCTGGGCAGTGACCGCAACCGGGGCGGAGTGAACCTGGTCGGTAGGCCGGTTGCCGGAACGGCGGGGACTCACCGCAAACCGGGCGGGGTTGCCGAGTTGGGATCCCGGCGACTGCATCGAGGGTTCGACGGACATCCCACCGTCGCGGTTCTCTACCGCCAGCGGGTCGAGAAGGAAATTGCCCGGGACTGTTGGGCGAGGCGTGCGATTGCTAGGCGCTGCCCCGCGGGGGTGCTCGGATCGGACCGGATCACTATTCCGAGACGCTGTCCTTGCTGACCAGGCGGCGCCCGGACAATTTGGTCAGGGGCACCGCGACGGTGTAGGTGGACCGGCCCGTGACCCATGGCTCCGGTAGCCGAGAGACCAACCAGGCCAGCCGTTCCTGGTCGATGACGTGGTAGGCCTGGCCCACCACCAGAACGCTCCATCCGGTCCGGGCGGTGGGGTCGAAGTCATCTACCTCGAAACCGACGACGGCATTGTTGACCGCGGCTTTCAGCTTGTCGCCGCCGGCGGTCCGAAAAACAATCTCGTTTCCATCAACCGCATAGTTCACCGGCTGAGCGGCAGGCAGAGCGTTGTAGGTGTACACCACTCGGCCGATGAGTCCCTGCTGCAGCAGGGACACGCATTCGGCGCGCTCGATATGCTCCAGCTCGGAGCGACGGGCAGGATCGGTCTGTGTCATGGGGAATCCTCGAGGGTGTCAGCTCGACTTCGACGGCACATCGGGCCCAGCATCGCTGCCGCGAGCCGGTGGGTACCAGGGCCCAAAGTCCCTAGCCAAGACATCACGTCCCGACCACCACGACAGGGGCCGTACTGTGCGCGATGAGAGCCTGGCTGGTGGATCCGAGCAGTAGTCCGGTCAATGCTGCGTGGCCCCTGGTGCCGACGACAATCAGTTGCGCCGCCGCCGCACGTTGCAGGATGGCCCTCTCGGCGGTGCCCCTTACCAGCACCTTCTCGACGGCCACGTCGGGGTACTTGTCCACCCATCCGGCGAGGCGCTCGGACAGCAGGACGCGTTCTGACTGCTCGATCGACTCGTCGTCGGCGATGACGGCGGAGTAGCCGGGCACCGGCCCAACAGCGACCGAGCTCGTCCATGCGTGCACCGCGACCAGTGGGACGCCGCGCAGGTCGGCTTCCTCGAAGGCGAATCCGATGGCGCGCTCACCGGCCGGTGACCCATCGATACCGAGCACAACCGTTCCGGTCGAAGGGGTTTGCGCGGAATGAACGACAGCGACCGGAACGTGGGTTCCGGCGGCGAATCTGCCGGCGACTGATCCCAGCGCCATGGCAATCCGGTTGGTGCGGTGCCCGCCCACGACCGCCAGGGCCGCACCCGAGGCGGCACTGCGAAGAACGGTCACGGCATCGCCGTAGGTGACAAAGGTGCCGAGCGAGATCGACGGGTGCTGTTCCTGCAATTCGCCGGCCATAGCAACGACAGTGTCCCGAGCTTCCTCTTCGAGGGTGGCGAGCAGGTCGGCGGGGAACGGGTTGTAGCCGGAGTAGCCCGTTGCCGGCAGTGCGTACGCGTGCACGAGCAGCAGCCGTCCGTGCCGGCGATCCGCCTCGTCGGCGGCCCAGCCGGCGGCCCGCCGCGCACAGACGGAGTCGTCCACGCCGACGACCACGAGTGGACCCATTCCGGCAACCCCCGTGGTGACCGCGATGGGAAGGTACCCGGCGCGGTGTCGGCTTCCCGCGCTGCGGGCAGGGGCTGTGACGCGGACGTCGTAGGTGGTCATCTCGGCACCTTTCCTCACTGATCCGGCCGCTGGGTGGCTTCTAAGCACCCATGGGTGGCGGGCGGGCCCCATCGGAACCGCCGGCGCAGCGGACCTGTTGCTGAATCCAGCGTCAACCCGGGCGCGGTCGTTCGGCAGGGCCATTGGACCCGTCGGAGCGGGACGATCGGGCGGGGTGCCCGACGCAGGCTCGATGTCCCGAGCGGGCCCTGCGCCTCCGGCGGCCTGCATGGCTGGTGAGTCAGGGCAGTTCTCCGGGTTGGGCGTCCGAATGCTGCCCCGCCGTGCGCACCGGAGTCGGTGAGCCGTCGGCGTCGCCGGCATGGGCCGGCACGGAGCGGTCAGCGCGGAGCAGCCACACCGTCCGGCCGGGGATGTTGGCGGCCTTCCCGCCCGGTAACGGTGCCGCCTCCAACGGTTCGCCGGTCCGGGAGCCCGTGTCCAGCACCGGGAAATACCGTGTGCCGTAGGGCCTGCCGGGAAGGACGATGGACAGCAAGTCGACCCCGGCGTGCAGCACCAGCAACCAGGAATCGTCCGTGAGCGGTTCTCCGCCGGTGGTGTGGCCGCGGACATCGCGTCCATTGATCCACATCATCACGGTGTCGAGCGATCCGTCGAACCAGTCGTGTCCGGTCATCGGCAGGCCGCGCGGGTGGAACCAGACAAGATCCGGATGGTGATCGCCGCCGTCGGGTGCGCGGCCGTCGAAGAACTCGGCCTGCCGGAACGCGGGCGCGGTGCTACGAATGTCCAGCGTGCGCTGGAAGAAGGCCAGCATGTCGACGGCCGGATTGGGTCCTGTTGCCTCATCCACTGTGCCGCCGTCGGGCGCGGAGTTGCCAAGCGCCGTCCAGTCGACCCAGCTGATGGGATTGTCCTGGCAGTAGGCATTGTTGTTGCCGCACTGCGTGCGCCAAATCTCGTCGCCCATGGTGATCATCGGTGTCCCGGTGGACAGCAGCAACGTCGCCGCGATGTTGCGGGCCTGCCGGGCGCGAACTTCGAGAACGGAGGGATCGTCCGTGTCACCTTCGGCTCCATGGTTGGCCGAGCGGTTGTTGTCCGTGCCGTCCCGGTTGTGCTCGCCATTGGCTTCGTTGTGCTTGTAGCTGTAGGAGACCAGGTCCCGCAACGTGAATCCGTCATGCGCGGTGACGAAGTTGATCGACGCCCACGGCCGGCGGTTCCCGGCGTAGAGGTCGGACGATCCGGAGAGCCGGTAGCCGAGGTCGCGAATTCCGTGGCCGCCCCGCCAGAAGTCGCGGACGGTGTCGCGGAACCGGTCGTTCCATTCCGCCCAGTTGGGGCCGAAACCGCCGACCGCATAGCCCTCGCCGGTCGCATCCCAGGGCTCCGCGATCAGCTTGCGGGTTCGCAGCACCGGATCCGAGGCGATCGCGTTCGGAAGGGCCGCGTTGCGGTCGAAGTGGCCCCCGCCCGGGCGGGCGAGGACGGAGGCAAGATCAAATCGGAAGCCGTCCACGCCCAATTCGTCCGCCCAGTAGCGCAGTGAGTCGGTCACCATCCGGATGACCGCCAGCTTGCCGGTATTGAGGGTGTTGCCGGTGCCGGTGATGTCGCGGCCATCGGGCAGGTAGTAGTTCTGCGGAGAAAACCCCCGCCACGACAGGTCGACGTGCAACCCCTCCCCGCCCTCGCACGTGTGGTTGTAGACCACGTCCAGGACGACCTCGATCCCGGCCTCGTGCAGGGCGTCGACCATCGCGACGAACTCGACGACCTCCCTGCCCTGCACCGTCGCGTACGCCGGGTGCGGCGCGAAGAAGCCAAGAGTGGAGTAACCCCAATAGTTTCGCCGGCCGTTCGCTTGGAGTCCAGGTTCTACGGCGCTGGCGTGCACCGGGAGCAGTTCGAGCGTCGTCACCGACAGGCTTTTCAGGTGGGCGATGACGGCCGGGTGGGCGATTCCGAGATACGTGCCGCGCAGTTCCGGTGGAACCTCGGGATGCAGCTTCGTCAGCCCGGCTACGTGGGCCTCGTAGATGACGGTCTGTTCCCACGGGATCAACGGTCGGCGTGACAGGGAGCGGGTGCCCTCGGAGCCGACGACCACCGCCAACGGCGCCTTGCCGAGGGTGTCGACCCCGGTGGACGCGGCTGCGACGAGGTCGTACTCCGTGGTGGTGAGCTGCCGCGCGTACGGATCGAGCAGAATCTTGGACGCATCACGAGCCGGCACCCGGAAGCCGTAGCGCTGACCTGGGCCGATGTCGGGGACGAAGGTGTGCCAGATGCCGTAGGTGCGCTCCCGCATCGGCAGGTGCTGCTCGGCGCCGTCCTCGCCGACCAGGCTGAGCAGCACATCGGAGACACCGGGGACGCCGTCCGCGACGACGGCGAAGTTGGTGCCGCTGTCGTAGGGCGTGGCGCCCAGCGGGTAGGGAAGTCCCGGGTGCGGCGAGGACCCCACCCGTGGCTCGGCATGGGTGTCGATCTTTCCTGGTCGGCCGGCGTCCCGGTCCTTCCGCCTGCGGGTCGGGGCGAGCGGCGCGGCACCGGCCCGGCCGTCGTCGAAGTCCGAGGAGGGCGGCGAGGGTCGTGACATCCGGCGATTGTTCCTGATCGAGACGCCGCCGTCTCCGCATGACTTGGGTGGGCAGCAGAACGGCCGGAGTCCAGGCGGCCCGTCGGCGTAGCTCGTACCGCCAGGCCGCGTCGGTCGGCGTTGTTTCCATCCCGCTCTCCCTTCGGCCTGCCGAGGGGCCGGGTAGCTGCACGATCGCCGGCCGGCACGATGGAGCACCACGTACCTGGGAACCTCCAGCGCGCCGTGCTGCCGTGGCTATGAGTGCTGGTTGCGACCGCGGACGAGGCCGAGCCGGAGCGGTAGACGGTGACGGGGTGGGCTGTGTCCCCAGTGTTGCGTGGGACACAATGAGGCCCGTGACGAGATCAGCACCGCCCCGCCCGTCAATCATGCCCGGACCGGATTCGGTGCTGCACCTGGCCGAGGTGACGGTGCGCCGTGGACCGGCGGTGCTGCTGGACGGGGTGCACTGGAACGTCGACGTCGACGAGCGCTGGGTGATTCTCGGTCCCAATGGCGCGGGCAAGACGACGCTGCTGCAAATCGCGTCGGCCCAGATGTTTCCGACGTCCGGCCGCGTGCACATCCTCGGGGAACGGCTGGGAGCCGTCGATGTCACCGAGATCCGTCCGCGGATCGGTCTGTCGTCCGCCGCGCTGGCCGGCCGGGTGCCGCCCATGGAAACTGTCCTGGACGTCGTGGTGTCGGCCGGTTACGGCGTCATCGGACGATGGCGTGAGCGGTACGACGAGCTGGACTTCGCCCGAGCGCGAGATCTGTTGTCCGCGATGGGCATTGCCGGATTGGCCGAACGGCTGTACGGAACGCTGTCGGAAGGCGAACGCAAACGTGCGCTGGCGGCGCGCGCCTTGATGGCCGACCCGGAGCTGCTGTTGTTGGACGAACCCGCCGCCGGACTCGACCTCGCCGGGCGGGAAGACCTGCTGGCGCGACTGTCGGGACTGGCGGTCGACCCGTTCGCGCCCACCACCGTGCTGGTCACCCACCATGTGGAGGAAATACCCGCAGCGTTCAGCCATGTGCTGTTGCTACGCGGCGGGCGGGTGGTCGCGGCCGGACCGATGGAGCGGACATTGACCGAGGATGCGCTGTCGGACACCTTCGGGATGGCACTGTCGCTGGAGTCGAGGAACGGGCGCTTCTTCGCCTTCGCCCGGTGACACGCGCCGAGGGAATCCGCCCGCGGTCCGATGACAGAAGGAGGTGTCCATGACGACGCTGGTACGGCTTGAGGTCGAGGGGGCGGTCGGCGTCATCCGGTTGGATCGGCCGCCGGTCAACGCGATCAACGCCGAGATGCACCGGCAGTTGATCGAGGTCGCCGGCCGGCTCGCGCAGGACCGGACGATCAGGGCGGTTGTCGTGTACGGCGGTCTGCGGGCGTTCGCGGCCGGTGCCGACATCAGCGAGATGGCTGGTCTGAAGTCGAACGAGATCGCCGTGCTGATCGGAAGTCTCAACGAGGCGGTGAGCTTGGTGGCGCGGCTGCCGCAGCCGGTGGTCGCCGCGGTCACCGGCTTCGCCCTGGGTGGGGGTTGCGAACTGGCGTTGGCGGCGGATTTCCGATTCGTCGCCGACGACGCGCGGCTCGGCCTGCCGGAGGTCACCCTGGGGGTCATCCCGGGAGCCGGCGGAACGCAGCGGCTGCCGCGGCTGGTCGGCGTCACGAAAGCCAAGGAGTTGATCTTCACCGGGCGCCCCGTCGACGGTCCGGAGGCGGTGCGCATCGGGCTGGCAACCAGGTCGCTTCCGGCTGATCGCGTGCTTGCCGAGGCGATGGCCTTCGCGACCCAGCTCGCGGCCGGCCCGACCGCGGCCCTGGCGGCGGCCAAGCGCGTGATCGACGAGGGAATGGACGGGCCGCTCGCTGCCGGACTCGAGGTCGAGAACCGGCGGTTCGCCGGGTTGTTCGGCACCGAGGACCAGCGGACGGGGATGGCTTCGTTCCTGGAGAACGGACCCGGCAAGGCCACGTTCGCCGGTCGCTGACCGGCCGGACCGAACACCCGTGGCCTACCGGTTCAGCCCGGCCGACGTCCGCTTCCTGACCGGCCCCGCTGGTGCGCAGGCGCTGTCGGATGCGGACCAGCTCGCCCTCAGCGACGCGACGCTTCTGGCGGATCTGACGAAACTCCGCGCGGCGCTGGGGGATCGGGCGGGTCCGGTGGCCGAAACGGTCCGGCTCCGGCGCAGGGCCGCGGCGAAATTCGGCTCGGCTGCGGCGCAATGGCTTTTCACTGACGAGGCCCTGCAGCAGGCAACGCCCACAGTGGTGGCGGAGCACCGGGCGCGGCGGCTCGCCGGTGTGCGCGTGCACGACCTGACGTGCTCCATCGGCGCGGATCTGAGCGCGCTGGCCGCTGTCGGCGGGCCGCACCCCACGCCGCTCGGGTCGGACCTGGACGCGGTACGGGTGTCGATGGCCCGGCACAACCTGGCGGCCTCCGGGCTGACCGCGGGACTGGCCATTGCCGATGCGCTGACCAGGGTCTCCACCGGTCTGCTGGGGTATGCGGACCCGGCACGACGGGACGGCGGCCGGCGGATCACCACGACCTTCACCGTTCCGTCGGTGACGGACATCGACGCCGTGCACGCCGGCCGGCCGCCGGTGCTGCGGTTGCCGCCGGGGATCGACTACGACGGGCTGGGCCGGCCCGGGGAGGTCGAGATCGTCTCGCTGGACGGCAGCGCCAGGGAGGCGGTGCTCTGGCCGCCGGAACTGGCCCGGGTCCGCCGGCGGGCGACGGTGCTGTCCTTGCGACCCGGGATCGCCGGGTTCGAGCTCACCAGCGACCACCCGGACGATGCCGGGGTCGGCGAGGTAGCTCCGGGGGACCTGTTGGTGGACCCGGATCCTGCCGTTGTCCGCTCACACCTGGTCCGCCAGTACGCCGCCAGGCATGGGTTGCGGCTCCTCGACCCGCACCTCGCCTACCTGTTCGGACCCGTTGCGCCGCAGGGCGTCCGGGCGTTCCAGGTACTGGAGGTGGCGCCCTATCGGGAGCGGACCGTGGCCGGCTGGGCCCGGCGGGACCGGGTCGGCACCCTGGAGATCAAGCAGCGCGGCACGCCGGTCATTCCGGACGACCTGCGCAAGCGCCTCCGGCCCGCGCTCACCGGGCCGACCAGCACCGCGGCCACCCTGGTGATCGCCCGGATCGGCCGGGATGCGCAGGCGTTGTGGTGCCTGCCGGTCGGACCGTCCCGGGCCGGCCCGTAGGTTGACGCCCGTGAGATTCGAACTTCTTCCCGCCGTGGACGTGGCCGGCGGGCAGGCTGTCCGGCTGGTCCAGGGCAGGGCCGGCAGCGAGACCACCTACGGGGCCCCGTTGGCGGCGGCGCTGGCCTGGCAGGCCGACGGCGCGGAGTGGATCCACCTGGTCGACCTGGACGCCGCCTTCGGCCGCGGCTCGAACGCCGGCCTGCTGGCCGAGGTGGTTGGTGCGCTGGACGTCAAGGTCGAGATGTCCGGCGGCATCAGGGATGACGCCTCGCTCGAGGCGGCGCTGGCGACAGGTTGCGCCAGGGTGAACATCGGAACGGCGGCGCTGGAGGACCCGGACTGGTGTGCCTCGGCCATCGGCCGGTACGGGGAGCGGATCGCTGTCGGGCTGGACGTCCGGGGAACCACCTTGGCGGCACGCGGCTGGACCGAGGACGGCGGCGACCTCTGGGAGGCATTGACCCGACTCGATGCGCAGGGATGCTCTCGGTACGTCGTCACCGACGTCACCAAGGACGGCACCCTGCGCGGGCCCAACCTGGACCTGCTCCGTGCGGTCTGCGCGGCAACGCCGGCACCGGTGATTGCCTCCGGCGGCGTGTCGTCGCTCGACGACCTGGTCGCACTGGCCGCGCTCGCGCCGCTCGGTGTGGAGGGATCGATCATCGGGAAAGCCTTGTACGCCGGCGCTTTCACCTTGCCGCTGGCGTTGGCCGCGGTCGCCGGCTGACATGCCCCACCGGCCGGCGGAGGAGCGCCGTGACAGCGGTGGTCCGTATGAGATGCTCGTGGAGGTGGAACTGACCGCCTGGTCTCAACCTCTGGGGTAAAGCTCGGGCAGTCCAACCTGCCTGTCACCTGTTGATCCACTCATCGCCTGATCGACGCCCGCTGATACCTCAGCCACGGATTGAGCATCGCCATGGCAATGGCGTAGCCGGGAACACATCCTTTGACCAGGTCCCAGCCGATCCGGGTGGCGGCGACGAAAAGGTCACCAACGAGCTGCGCCGGGTTGACGTATTCAACGGTGACGGTGCGCAGACCGGCCGAGTCACCCCGCCGGTCCCGGTATCCGGGTGCTGTCGATGCCCGTGAACCCTGACCGGCCGCGCCGGTGAGCGCCCGCAGGACCGCGGCAGCCTGGGGGTCGCCCTGCTCGGCCCACGCCTGGACGACCCGAAGTTTGACGGCGTCGGCAATGGCCTCGTCGGTGGCGGTTCGCGGAATCTGAATGGCCTCGCGCTCGTTCAGCAGGACCAGCCTGTCGGTGGTCTGGAGTAACTGGACTTCCCAGGGCCCCGCATTCGGCGTTCCCGCCAGGAGCGCCGTTGCCCCGTCGTCCCAGACGCCGGGACTTGTGCTCAACATGCATGGCACGTTGCCCGCACGAAGCAGGGCGTGCACTCTGCGCAGTTGTTCGCTCACCGGCGTCATCCTTCGCGTGGGTATGGCAGTGCGCCCATGATAGGTGGATGCCCGGCGGTATCGTCCCGTCGGACGCCGGGTCGCGGGCGTCGTCCGGGTTCCGTACTCCGACGGCCTTGCATCTGTCTACTGCGCCGTTGGACGGAGCGGACAAACTCCGCCACGACGGCAGTCGCGAGATCATGAACCATGCCCTTGTCGTCCACGGCTTTCGTGATCTGTACCGCCGCCTACGCCGCATTCCAGTGGACCGTGCAGGTGGTGGTCTACCCGCAGTTCGCGGCCGTGCCGACGGAGGCGTTCGTCGCCTACGAGCGGGCCCATCAACGCAGGATCAGTGTCGTCGTCGGCCCGCTGTTCGCAACGCTCGCGCTCAGTACCGGCTGGCTGCTGGTTGATCGTCCGGCGGGAGTCTGGCCGTCGGTGTCGGCCGCCGCTCTGGTCGCTGTGGTTCTCGGCGTCACGGCGTTCGTCGCGGTTCCGTTGCACCGCCGGCTGTCGGCCGGGTGGGATCCCGCCGCGTATCGCTCGCTGCTCCGCGCGGACCTGGTGAGAACCGCTGCGGCGACCGGACTGCTGGCCATAGGGGTCTTGGTCGCGCACTGAGACCCGAGCTGGCCGTTGTGCCACGATCGCCGGATGCGAATCAAGTGTCAGGTGGTCGTCCTCGACGCCGCCGATGTCACTGCGGAGAGTCACTCCTGGGCCGGCCTTCTCGGCGGGTCAGTGGACGTGGACGACGGCTGGCACATGGTGATTGTCGACGGCGCCCCCCGGGTCGGAGTGCAGCTCGCGCCCGATCATGTGGCGCCCGATTGGCCGGACGGTGCCCCGCAGCAGATCCACCTCGATCTGTGGGTGGAAGATTTCGACGAGGCGCACGCCGAAGTAATGGCGTTGGGGGCCAAGGTACTCAAACCGGCCCACGATGACGAGCTGGACAATTTCCAGGTCTACTCCGACCCGGCCGGTCATCCGTTCTGCCTCTGCTGGGTTCGCAAGCCCGACTGATCGTGGGCCCGGCCAGCTGGTCGGCCAACGCAGCTGCCCGGCTGGCCGGCTGGGCGCAGGTCAGCTCCAAAGCCGGTCTCGACTACGTTTCCGTGGCTACCGCAGCTCGCCTGCGCGCGGGACTTCGTACGCTGTTCGTCATGCCCGTCGCCATTCGCGTCATTCCTTGTCTGGACGTCTGCCAGGGCAGGGTGGTGAAGGGCGTCAACTTCGTCGGCTTGGTGGACGCGGGCGACCCCGTCGAGCTCGCCCGGCGCTACGACGAGGAGGGCGCGGACGAGCTGACGTTCCTGGACATCACCGCCACCAGCGACAACCGTGCCAGCGCCTACGGGATGATCCGCCGCACCGCGGAGCAGG
>JBBRVZ010000053.1:0-20915 GCA_038246445.1 Mycobacteriales bacterium | reverse complement strand
GCGCAGCATGGCATTCGCATCGGTGGCGGTACCGACGGTGGACCGGACGTTCGCGCCCATCCGCTCCTGGTCGACGATGATCGCCGTCGTCAGTCCGTCGAGAACGTCGACGTCCGGCCTGGCCAGCGTGGGCATGAAACCTTGGACGAAGGCGCTGTAGGTCTCGTTGATCATCCGCTGCGACTCCGCGGCGATCGTGCTGAACACCAGCGAGCTCTTGCCCGATCCGGACACACCGGTGAAGACCGTCAACCGTCGCTTGGGCAGCTCGACGCTGATGTCCTTGAGATTGTTCACCCGCGCGCCGTGCACGCGAATCAGATCGTGGGTGTCGGCTACGTGCGGTTCCGAAGACTCCGTCGTCACCGTGCTCATGCTGTCTCCGTCCGTGATGAGGCCGCGACAGTGGTTCCCGTCAACGCCGGCGGGTTTGTGCGCACAGAGTCGAACACTAGGCCCGGGTTCGGACACTGCCGTCATCGTGGGTCTTGAGAATTGGCCGGATACACCGTCGTGGTGGGGTGCTCGGCGCTGGCGGGTCATGATCGCGGTTGCGGACTCGATCACGGAAATAGCGGGGGTTGCGGCATGGTCGGATTGCGGCATGGTGGCATGGGTCGGTTCTTCCGCGGTGCGCGGACGCCGTCACCGTCGGGCACCAAGTTGGAGTCCCGCAGATCCTCCTCGATGAGGAAGTCGTAGCGGGGCACCATCGAACCGGATTCAGCCGACCATTCCGGCCAGCGCCCGTCGTGAGGTGATCTGCAGTTTCTGGTAGGCGTGTCGCCGCACACCGTTGCGCCAGCCGAAGGCCCTCCTCGTACGCCTGCTGCTGTCCGGGTGTCCCCACGACGTCGGGCGATGCGCCGTAGGCCAAGTGGGTTCGGCATTCCTCGAGGCGCGCGCCGAGCGCACGGAAAGCGTCGCCGGCGGCCGTGGCCAAGGCCGCTGTGCCCCGATCGCCTGTCATGGCGCAGACCCGTTGTGCCTCCGCGAGGTCGCGCCGACCACCGGTCTGCTGGGCCTCGCGAAGGGACTGCCTGGCGTGGACAACGGCCTCCGGATGGCTGGCCAAGGCCATCCCGAAGGCGATTTCGGCAGTCCAGTTCATCGGGTTGGGCGAACGCCCGCCGCATTTCAGACTGAGCCGACGGCCCAGTTCCAGGTCCGCGAGCGCCTGCTCGAAATGTCCCTCCCCACCACGCAACCGCCCTCGAGCGGGGAGCAGGAAGAGGTCGAAGACCGATTCACCGATACCGTGTTCCAGGGGGTGCGCTTCGAGCAGGGCGGCTGCGCCGGCCAGGTCTCCCTGCTCCCGGAGCACATCGACCAATACTCCCAGCGGACCGGGCAGTACGAACGAGAGGCCGTACTCGACGCAGCCGTCCAGGGAAGCGCCTGCATCGGCACGGGCATCGTCCAGATCGCCGGAGCGGAAAGCGATCAGCGCCCGCAGGAACAGCGCAATGGCGACCAGGACCGGGGCGCCGGATCGGCGAGCGGTGGCCAGATGCTGCTCCAGCGCGGCGGCCGCCTCCCCGCCCAGGTCGAGCATCAGCAGGGCGGCGACCGGCAGGTGGAACCAGGCGGGCAACAGGCGGTCGTGCGAATGCACCGTACTGAGCGCACGGCGAGCGAACTCCACCACCCGCTCCTCGGGCTCGCAGGCGCAGGCCGCCACGTACGCGCGGACGCCGAGCACGCCGGCCGGTATGCCATCATCCGCACCGGTCACCCGCAGGGCGAGGGTCGTTGCACGTTCGGCCACCAGAACTGCGGCCGACGGGCTCGAGGTACCGACGAACGCGAATGCGGCCAACAGCTCCAGGCTCGACTCCTCGGGCAACGTTCGGCCCAGAACCTCTAGCGAGGCAACGGCTTCCGCCGGTCGCCCGGCCAGGCCCAGGGCGATCGCCCGGGTCGTGGCCACCGCCAGACGGTGTGCGGCGTCGGGCAGCAGAGCGATCGCCTCGTCGAGATGGTCGATGGCATGCGGATCCATCACCACCGACTCCGCCGTGCCGAGGGCAAGGACGATGTCCAGACGGCGATCGGCCGGCGGCGGTTCGGCCAGGGCACGGCGGAGTTGCGCGACGGCGTTGTCCGTCGAGCCCTCGGCCAAGGCGGAGCGAGCGGCCGAGAACAGGACGGCAGCCACTTCCGGATCGCCGGCCGGCTCGGTGAGCAGAAGGTGCCTGGCTCGGCGTTGGGCCGGTGCGCCTTCGCCGGCGAGGACCGCCGCGGCTTGCCGGTGCAGGGCGGATCGTTCGCCCGGTGGCAGGTCTTCGTAGACGGCCCAGCCGATCAGCGGATGGACGAAACGGATGGGACGCGCGGGATCGAGAATCTCCGCCCGAAACAGCCAATCCGCTGTCCGTCCGGCCGTGTCCACGTCCGTGTCGCACATGACGGCGACGTGGCGCAGGTGCGCGTCGGTTCCGAGAACGGCCACGGCTCGAGCGACCGCCAGGTCCTCCTGCGGCAGGGCGCCGATCCGCTCCATGACAGCGGCATCGGCGCTCACATCGGGCAACCGCCGGGCGTTGGCGGCGGTCGGGGTAAGTCCGGAATCTCTTGTCACACGGCTGATCTCGGCGACCAAAAAGGGGTTGCCCCGGCTCGCTTGCGCTACTGCCTGGCAGAATTCAGCGGCCGGCGGATCGTCCATCCAGCGCTCGACGAGCTCGGCGACCGCACGGTCGGACAGTGGGTCTGGCTTTGTCCGGTGGACGCCGGGGGTGGCCAGCAGTCGGCTCAGCAGGTCGGCCTCGGAGCCTCGCCCCGGTGGGCGCCCGGCCAACAACACACCCACCGGCAGTTCATCGATGCGAGCCGCCAGATACGCCAGGAAGCGGAGCGACGGCCCGTCGAACCAGTGGGCGTCGTCGCAGATCAACAGGAGCGGAGCGCCACGGCGAGCCAGACCCACGGTCAGCCAGTAGAGGCCGTGCAGGACGGCTCCGGGTGCTTCGTCGGGGCGCGCACCCAGCGCGCCGCTCAGCACCGTGCCGGCCGCCGCCGCCGCACCGGTGAAGAGCTGGCCGCCATGACCCGACCGGTCCGCCTCGGCCAGTAGGGGCTCGAACAACTGACGGACCACCCCGAACGAGAAGTCGGTCTCCAGGGCGGCACCGGTAGCCCGGCCGATCCGGAATCCGCGCGACTGGGCGGATGCCCTGGCAGCCAGCATCAGCTGCGTCTTGCCGATGCCGGCGGGACCCTCGAGCGCTTCGATGCACCCCTGCCCCGCTGCGACCTGGTCGAGCAAACGCTCGAGCAGGTCGCGTTCCACGCCTCGTTCGAGCAACCGGCCGTCCGTCTCGGGATGGTCGGCGGCCATCTGTGCGGGTTAGTGCTCAATTCGAAGAGTTGCTCCGGGCGCGCGGCGGCAATCGTGGCTCGTTCGGGGTCGACAAGGCGACCTCGGGGTCGGAGAGCGAAGAAAACCTCGGGGTCGTACCCCGACGACCGGGCGGTCGACGTCATCCAGAGTTGCTGACATCGCCGCTTTCACCCGGGAATCGGCAGAAGGAAAGGAACCAAGATATGTCAACTCACCGGATCCGCGCCGCATCCGTGCTCGTCGGGCTCGGAGCGGCCGTCGCCCTGCCCCTGATCACCGCCGGCCCGGCCGCCGCGAGCCCCTGCTTCGGTCAGCATTTCCAAGCCGGCTACGACAACCAGACGCTCAAAGGCACCTGCGGAAACGACACCTTCAGCGTCTACCCGTACAACGGCGTGAAGGTTTACGGCTACCAGGGCAACGACAAACTGACCGTCGGATTCAATGGCACCACCACCTACGCCTGGATGGGCACCGGTGACGACACCGTCCGTGCTGCCGGCATCGCCAAGGTGTACGCCTTCGGCGAAGAGGGCGACGACTTCCTCCGGGGCGGATCAGGCGCCACGGACACCGCATTCATCGACAAGGGCGATGTCGTCGCCGGCGTGGAGAAGTTCAAGTAATCCTGGCGGCGGCGCGCAGGGATCAACTACCTCTTGCGCTACTCACGACAGGCGCCGCCACATTTCGGAGTCGGTCTTCCCTGCGGCGCTCCGGGAGGCGATAGACGCGTGGGTGCGGTCGCAGCCCCGCCAGCGGGTTGTGACACTCCAGCCGTCGGCCGTTGCGCATCGGATCGTCGCGCCAGCTCGATGCGCGCGCCTACCCGCCGGGACTCGGCCGGTCCCGCTGTTCAAGGACCACTCAGCGGCGCCGCTGCCGGCGCCAGGCGACCAGGGCGGTACTGGGTTCGTGCCACGGCACGACATCGCGGCGCAGTCCGGCGATCGCGTTCGCGGCCGCATTGGCCGCATCCATCCGTGACTCGATGAGATCGGCGCGCAGCGAAGCGATCTCGGTGGTTGCCTGGTCCAGCTGCTCGCGTAGCACGTCGACCAGCGCCTCGAGCTCGATGATCCGGCGGATGCCCGCACGGTTGACGCCTTCGTCCTGGCTCAACCGCTGCACCTCGCGCAACAGTTCGATGTCGCGTTGGGAGTACCGGCGTCCGCCGCCCGTGGTGCGGCCGGGCGACACCAGGCCTTCGCGGTCGTAGGACCGCAGGGTCTGCGCATGCATACCCGCCAGTTGCGCGGCGACGGAGATGACGAACAACGGGGCGTCCACCTCGAAACCCTGCGAGCCGGGAAGACGCCCGTCCGGACGAGTTTGGTGTGATGACGACGCCCCACCGTCGGCCGGGCCGGACAATGCCGGGCCCGAACCGGCCGGGGCGTCGGAGCCAGCCTTCGTGGCGGCCGGCCGGCGGCCGCCGGCAGCCGGGTCCCCGGCCCCGCGGCGCGAACGCAGGCCGGTCATGTCGTGCTGCCGGCGGTCGCACCAGCGGCCTGCGCTCCGTTCCGGGAGCGGAGGGCACGGGTGATGGCCTGGCGGGGATCATCGTTCTGAGCCTTGCCGAAGGCCTCGAGCGCTGTCTTCGCCTCCGCCGACAGCTTCTGGGGCACCGCCACTTCTACCGTGACGATCAGGTCACCGGTAGCGTCCTTGCGCTGCACGCCGGCGCCCTTGACGCGGAACTTCCGGCCATTGCTCGTCCCGGCGGGCACCCGCAGACTGACGGCAGCGCTCAGCGTCGGGACCGTCAGGGTGGTGCCCAGGGCAAGTTCCGGGAAGGTGACCGGGACCGACAGGGTCAGGTTGTCGCCGCTACGCCCGAACAGCTCGTGTGCGGACACATGGATCACGACGAACAGGTCGCCGGCTGGGCCCCCGCCGGGTCCGGGCTCACCCTTGCCGGCGAGCTTGATCCGCTGGCCATCGGAGACCCCTGCGGGGATACGGGTTGTCAGTCGGCGGTTGTGCACCACGGTTCGCTCACCATGACAGGTGGGGCAGGGGTCGTCGATCACCGATCCGGTGCCGTGGCAGTTGGTGCACGGCTCGGAAAACGCGAACGAGCCCTGGTTGCGGGTGGTCAACCCGGTGCCCTGGCAGACCGGGCAATCCCGCGGTGACGTACCCGGGCGTGCACCGACTCCGTGACAGGTCGGGCAGGTGGTCCGTTCGGTGAGCCCCAGTGGCACCGTCACGCCGGTCACCGCGTCGTTGAACGCCAGTCTGACCTCGGTCTCCACGTCCGCACCCCGACGCGCCCGTGGGCTGCGAGCACTGCCTGCGTTCGTCCGGTTGAACAACCCGCCGAACAGGTCGCCCAGGCCGCCAGTGCCGCCGCCACTACTGGCATTGCGGAAGATGTCATTGACATCGAAACCGCCTGCGCCACCAGGATTTCCGGCGCCCGCGCCGCCGAAGCCACGGAATGCGCCGGACGACATCAGGTCCCTGGCCTCGTCGTACTCCTTGCGCTTGGCGGCGTCGGAGAGCACGTCATACGCCTCGGAGATCGTTTTGAACTTGTCCTCGGCGACCTTGTTCCCGGGGTTCTTGTCGGGATGCAGGTCCCGGGCCAGCTTGCGGTAGGCCTTCTTGATGTCGGCGCTGGATGCGCTCTTGGTGACGCCCAGTTCCTTGTAGAAGTCCTTCTCGTAGTAGTCCTTCGCGCTCACTCGGAACCTCCCTTCCTCGTCGTCATTGCATCCGCCGCGACCATCGACATCGTTTCGGTGTTGGTCAGTTGAGTACTTTCACCATCATGCGTGCCCACCGAAGCGGGCCCGTGCCGGCGGGCGCCCGCGCTCCTGCGCAAGCGCCGACCGGCACGGGTGATCATGGTCCTGCGGGTTCGGCGTCGACCGGGCTCTGATCGACTTCCGTGACGCCTGCGTCGGCCTGCTCGCCCGGAGCGGCGTCGTGCTCCGGTCCGGTCACCACGACAACGGCCGGGCGGACCAGCCGATCGCCGAGGGTGTAGCCGCTACGGAAGACCGAGGAGACCGTGGGCTCGGTGACGTCCGAAGAGGTGCCGAACTGCACGGCCTCGTGCACGGCAGGGTCGAACGGATCGCCGACCGCGCCGAGTGGCGCGAGCCCGAGCTTGGTCAGCGCACCGGTCAGCTTGTCCGCGACCGAGCCGAACGACCCAACGAGGTCGCCGTGCGCCCGAGCCCGGTCCAGATCGTCCAGGACTGTGAGCAGCTCGAGCACCACGCTGGCCTTGGCGGCCGTCACCACTGATTCCCGGTCACGGTCGACCCGCTTGCGGTAGTTCGCGTACTCCGCCGTCACCCGTTGCAGGTCAGCCGTGCGCTCGGCCGCCTCCTGCCGCGCCAGATCGAGCTCGGCCGCACTCAGGTCGACCGACAACGGCTGGGCCGCGTCGTTCGGATTGGCAGGGTCCGGGGCCTGATGCCGGCCGGCCCCGGGGAAGGGACCGGTCCCGCCGAGTGGACCAGCGCCACCTTCCCGCAGCTTGCCGGTCCGCGGATCGATCCGTCTCTTGTCGCGGATCACCGGCTCCTCCCCGTGCGCGCCTTCGGCGCCGGATTCAGTCACTTCTTCTCAGCCTCGTCCACGATCTCGGCGTCGACGATCTCCTCCTCCTGCGAACCGGGGGACCCATCGGCTGAGCCGGTGGCCGCGCCCTCGGTGCTGCCCGCCGCGTCCGCCTGCGTCTGCGCGTACAGCGCGGAACCGAGCTGCTGCGACTCGTTGGCGAGCTCCTCGACAGCCGACTTCAGCGCCGGGATGTCGGTGCCCTTGAGCGCCTCGTTCACCTTGGTGATCGAGGTCTTGACGCGCTCCTTGGGCTCCTCGGGCAGCTTCTCGTCGTTGTCCTTGATGAACTTCTCGGTCTGGTAGACCAGCGCCTCGGCCTGGTTGCGGATCTCGGCCTCCTCGCGGCGTGCCTTGTCGTCCTCGGCGTGCGCCTCGGCCTCCCGCATCATCCGGTCGATGTCATCCTTGGGCAGCGCGGAGCCGCCGGTGATCGTCATCGATTGGGACTTGCCGGTGCCCAGGTCCTTGGCCGATACGTGCACGATGCCGTTCGCGTCGATGTCGAAGGTGACCTCGATCTGCGGCACGTTGCGCGGTGCCGGCGGCAGCCCGGTCAGCTCGAACATGCCGAGCTTCTTGTTGTAGGCAGCGATCTCGCGCTCACCCTGGAAGACCTGGATCTGCACGGACGGCTGATTGTCCTCGGCCGTGGTGAAGATCTCGGATCGCTTGGTCGGGATGGTGGTGTTGCGCTCGATCAGCTTGGTCATGATGCCGCCCTTGGTCTCGATGCCCAGGGACAGCGGGGTGACGTCCAGCAACAGCACGTCCTTGACCTCGCCGCGCAGCACACCGGCCTGCAGGGCGGCGCCCACGGCGACGACCTCGTCCGGGTTCACGCCCTTGTTCGGCTCCTGGCCACCGGTCAGCTCCTTGACCAGATCGGTCACGGCCGGCATGCGGGTGGAACCACCCACCATCACGACATGGTCGATGTCGCCGACCTTGACGCCGGCGTCCTTGATGACCTGGTGGAACGGGTTCCGGGTGCGGTCCAGCAGATCGGAGGTGATCTTCTGGAACTCCGCGCGGGAAAGCGACTCGTCCATGAACAGCGGGTTCTTCTCCCCGTCCACGGTGATGTAGGGCAGGTTGATGGAGGTCTGCTGCGAGGACGACAGTTCGATCTTGGCCTTCTCGGAGGCCTCCCGGATCCGCTGCATGGCCATCTTGTCCTTGGTCAGGTCGATGCCAGTGGCCAGCTTGAACTTGTCGACCAGGTACTTGACGACGCGTTCGTCCCAGTCGTCGCCGCCCAGCTTGTTGTCACCGGCGGTGGCCTTCACCTCGACGACGCCGTCGCCGATCTCCAGCAGGGACACATCGAAGGTGCCGCCACCGAGGTCGAAGACCAGGATGGTCTGCTCCTTCTCACCCTTGTCCAGGCCATAGGCCAGGGCGGCCGCGGTCGGCTCGTTGACGATGCGCAGCACGTTCAGGCCCGCGATCTCGCCGGCCTCCTTGGTCGACTGGCGCTGGGCGTCGTTGAAATACGCGGGAACGGTGATCACCGCGTCGACGACCGGCTCACCCAGGTACGACTCGGCGTCGCGCTTGAGCTTGCCCAGCACCCGGGCGCTGATCTCCTGCGCGGTGTAGGTCTTCCCGTCGATCCCGACGGACCAGTTGGTGCCCATATGACGCTTGACCGAACGGATGGTCCGGTCGACGTTGGTCACCGCCTGACGCTTGGCGACCTCGCCGACCAGCACCTCGCCGTTCTTGGCGAACGCGACGATGGACGGGGTCGTGCGGGCGCCTTCGGCGTTGGCAATGACGGTCGGCTCCCCGCCCTCCAGGACGGCGACGACCGAGTTGGTGGTACCGAGGTCGATACCGACGGCACGCGACATGCAATCCTCCAGCTGCTACCCCGCCGATAACGCCCGGCGGGTCTTCCTGTTTCGCGCGGCCCCGGTTGGTGTCGCGCGTGAAAATCCGATCGGCAACTCTCAGGTCGCACGGCCGAACAGGCAGTTCTCTGTGGTCTTGACGCCACAATGCCTGCGTGATCCGATCGTGTCAAATGACCTGAGCCGCTCCGACTCAAGTTTGCTGATTGTTCCAACCGCAGTGCGCGCGCTGTTGTTCCCTGCATCAGAAATCAGCGTCACCGCAGACGCATCTGATTGCGACTTCATGGTCACTGAATGCAATCGTCCAAACACGCTAAGCTATCAGCGGGGAAGCCGCTTCATCTGAGGTCAGGGCCGGCGTGTCGCCGGAACGGCGGAGTTGGTCGCTCGTACTGCCAACAGTCGCCGAGAAAACGTGGGGGATTACCAGTGACCGCTCAGCACCGCCGTGACCACCGCCGCCATCACCAACACCGCCGTGATCGGCGTGCCATGGTGCCCTTGGTGGCGGCAATCGTCGTCTTTCTCGGCGCAGTCGTGTCGCCTTCGGCTGCGGCTGCGGCCAGGGGTAGCACGACGACCCAGCAGGCCGTGTCCGCGGCATCGTGCACTCCCCGCGCGAGCGACGGCGTGCCGACCGGCGCGTCGGGACGGGTCGCGGTCAGGAGCACCATCGGGGTCGCCAAGACGATGGGTGTCCCGGTCAAGGGCCAGATCATCGCCGTCATGGTGATGTACCAGGAATCCAGCATCCGCAATTTGGCGAACGACGGAACGAGCCAGCAGTTCACGTACTGGTCCTCGCCCGGTCGCGCCTACTGGATGGCGGTGACGAAGCTGTCGCTGACCTATCCGCACGACAGATTTGGCTATTCCGACGGAGCCCATGACACGGACTCCATCGGCCTGTACCAGCAGCGCCCGTCATCGGGCTGGGGCAATTACGGGGTCAGCACCGGCGTCACCGATCCGGCGGCGGTGGTGAAACGTCTGCTCGACCCTCGGTGGGAGGCGATGGCCTTCTTCGGTGGATCGCGCAGCGCCGCCCCCACCCGCGGCCTGCTCGACATCTACAACTGGCAGGGCATGGCGCTGACCTCCGCGGCGAACGCGGTGCAGGGCAGCAATTACCCGTCCTATTACGCGAAGTGGGAGGGACCGGCCACCACCTATGTGCAGAACAATCAGGACGCACCGGCAATCCCGCTGCCCTGGGCGGCCGGCGGACCCGCTGCGGATTCCTGCACCAAGCCATTGGTCGTCGCGCTGCGCGCCAGGGTGAACAACCGATACGTCGCTGCGGAGAGGGCCGGCGCGGCCGCGCTGATCGCCAATCGCACCGTCGTCGGTCCCTGGGAGCGATTTGAGCTGATCGGCCGCGGAGGAACCACCATTGCCCTCCGTGCGCAGGTGAACAATCGCTACGTCTGCGCGCAGAACGCGGGTGCCTCCCCGCTGATCGCCGATCACAACGCCATCGGCGCGTGGGAGTTGTTCACCCTCATCAGCAATACCGACGGATCGATCAGCCTGCGGGCACAGAACAACTTCAAGATCGTCGCCGCGGAAAGCGCGGGAACCCGACCGCTGATCGCCAATCGCACGGTGATCGGCCCATGGGAAAAATTCGATCTGGTCAATGCCTGATGACGCCGTCGAACGGACCTGCCGACGCAGGGCTTCTGCTGATCTGGGTGCGACACAGATCCTCTGTCGATGACCGAGAATGGACGGGTGACAGATTCCGGGTCCGCTGACACCCTGACCGGGTTCGTTACCGACGGGGACGCTTCCCCCCTGTCGATCATTGCCACGACGTCGGGGCCGCTGCCTCCTGACGCCGAGCCCGCACCCGGGTCACCGGTGGCCTCGACGAGCATGGCTCCCGGCCATCCCCCCATTCACGGGTCCGGCAACTTCCCGGGGATCGGCGACTACGCATTCCTGTCGGACTGCGAGTCCAACTGCCTGATCGCGCCGTCCGGCGCGATCGAATGGATGTGCGTGCCGCGCCCCGATTCGCCGAGCGTCTTCACCGCACTGCTGGATCGGGCGGGCGGTTCGTTCCGGGTCGCGCCCTTCGGCGTCGCGGTTCCCGCGGCCCGTCGCTACCTTCCCGGCACCCTGGTGCTGGAGACGACGTGGCAAACGTCGACGGGCTGGCTCGTCGTCCGCGACGCGCTGATCATGGCGCCGTGGCACAACACCGACCAGCGCTCCAAGACGCACCGCCGGTCCCCCACCGACGACGATGCCGCGCACGTTCTGCTGCGGACCTTCACCTGCATCTACGGCGATGTAGACCTGCAGATGAGCTGCGAACCGGTGTTCGACTACGCGCGCAAGGGCGCGCAATGGCACTACTCCGGACCCGGGTACTCCGACGTCGTCGCCTGTGCCAAGGGTCAGCCGACCCTGAAGCTGTCCAGCTCGCTGCGGGTAGGGCTCGAGGGCCAAACGGCCATGGCACGAACGGAGATGAAGCGCGGGGACGTGCATTACGTCGCGCTGGCCTTCTCCGAGCTGCCGTCGCCGGAATCGATGGAGCAGGCCAACTACTGGATGGAGCGCACCTGCGAGTACTGGCGACAGTGGCTCAGCCAGGGGACCTTTCCCGACCATCCCTGGCGGTCCTACCTGCAGTCGTCCGCGCTTGCGCTCAAGGGCCTGTCGTACGCACCGACCGGTGCCTTGCTCGCCGCGGCCACCACATCTCTCCCGGAAACGCCTCACGGGCAACGGAACTGGGACTACCGCTACACCTGGATCCGTGACTCCACCTTCGCACTGTGGGGTCTGTACACGCTCGGCTTCGACCGGGAGGCCGACGACTTCTTCTTCTTCATCCATGACGTCTGCCGGGACAACCCCAACGACCTGCAGATCATGTACGGCGTCGGCGGCGAGAGACGAGTGGACGAGGTCATTCTCGATCACCTCACCGGGTACGACGACGCCCGTCCCGTGCGCGTCGGGAACGGTGCCTACCACCAGCAGCAGCACGACCTGTGGGGTGCGCTGCTCGACTCGATCTACCTGCACACGCGATCCAGGGAACAGCTGCCGGAGGAGCTCTGGCCGATCGTCATCGCCCAGGTGGAGCAGGCCGCCGCACACTGGCGGGCGCCCGATCGGGGCATTTGGGAGGTGCGCGGTGCACCGCAGCATTTCACCGCGTCCAAGATCATGTGCTGGGTGGCCCTGGACCGCGGGGTCCGGCTGGCGAGGTTGCACGACTCAGCGGCCATCGCCGATAAATGGCAGAAGATCGCGGACGAGATACATGCCGACATCCTGGCCAATGGGGTCGACGACCGCGGGGTGTTGGTGCAACGCTACGGCTCCGACGCGCTGGATGCTTCTTTGCTGCTGGCTCCACTGGTCCGTTTCCTGCCGCCGGACGACGACCGGATCCGGGCCACCGTTCTCGCCATCGCCGATGAGCTCACGCAGCACGGTCTCGTGCTCCGCTACCGGGTCGAAGAAACCGATGACGGGCTTGCCGGGGAGGAGGGCAGCTTCACCATCTGCTCGTTCTGGTTGGTGTCCGCGTTGGTCGAAATCGGTGAGGGGGATCGGGCGAGAGCGTTGTGCGAGCGACTGCTGTCGCACGCCTCCGTGCTCGGGCTGTATGCGGAGGAACTGGACCCGGTGACCGGCCGTCATCTCGGCAACTTCCCTCAGGCCTTCACCCACCTGGCGCTGATCAACGCGGTCACCCACGTCATCAGAGCGCAGAGCTCCCGCGCCCATGGATTCGCCCCCGCGAATCGGCCGGCCTGATCGGGTCGGCCCCGCCTCAGGCCGACCCACCACGCGCGGCGACCTCACGGAACGGGCCGGCAACCCAGCGTCAGACCGCGAGCCGGGTCGGCAACCGCGTGTTGTAAAGCTCTGGGTACTGCTCCAGCGCTGCGTCGATCTACACACGCGGATCCTGGTCAGCTGCCCCCGGCTCGGTACCCTCGGGCCAGCGTTCCGACGGGGAAGGACCGAAATGGCCAATACACGTAAACGGTGGGCCGGCATGGTGGGGGCGATCGCCGTCCTGCTGGCCGTCGTGCTGCCCACCGCGGCTGCCGCCGAGCCGCCGTTCCGGGTGCCGGGGCAGATCACCGACCGGGCCGGTGCGCTGAGCGGCGGTGACCAGGCCGACGTCCAGGCGGCGCTCGATCAGCTCGCGAGCGAAGAGAACATCAACCTGTTCGTCGTGTACGTACCGAACTTCGACGATCCGGTGGATGGCGACGCGTGGGCCCGGCAGACGTTCGGCCTGTCCGGATTCGGCGCCAGCGACCTGCTGCTGGCCATCGCCACGGAGGGTCGCGCGTACAGCGTCCAGGTGCCGCCGAACTTCAAGCTCAGCAGCAGTCAGCTCACCAAGGTCGACCAGAACGACGTCCGCCCGCAGCTCGTCGACGGTGACTGGGCCGGTGCGGCCATCGCGGCGGCCAACGGTTACCGGGACGCGCTCGGCGGTTCGTCGTCATCGGCCCTGTGGTGGGTCGCCGGCGGCGCTGTCGTGGTCGGCGGTGGTGCCTACCTGATCAGCCGGCGCAGGCGGAACGCCGCGGCCCAGAAGAACGGCGGCCCGGCCGGTGTCGGCCCGAACGGCCGGCCGAAGGAACCCCTCGAACCGCTGGACCAGCTCTCCGCGCGCAGCGTGCAGGCGCTCATCGACACCGACAACGCCGTGCGGGCCAGCGAATTCGAGCTCTCGGCCGCCGAGTCGGACTTCGGCCCGGCCGCCGTCGCGCAGTTCCGGGCGGCCTTCGACGCCGCCCGGGAGTCGCTCACCGCGGCGTTCGAGGTCCGCCAAAGGGTGGACGACGACATCCCGGAGGACGACGCGACGAAGCGGTCGATGATGAACGAGATCCTGCAGCGGTGCGCCGACGCCTCGCAGAAGCTCGACGAGGAAAGTGATCGGTTCGACGCGCTGCGGGACCTGCGCGCGAATCTGCCGCAGGTGCTGGCATCATTGCCGACTGCGATCGAGGCGCAGCAGGCCCGGCTCGACGGGGTGGGTGCGACACTCCGCTCCCTGCAACAGCAGTACTCCCCGGCGGCCCTGACGACCGTTGCCAACAACCCGCACGAAGCGACGGAACGGTTGGCCTTCGCCCGCACCAGCTTGCAGCAGGCGCAGCAGGCAGCACCCGGTCCGGTCGCGGACGGGCCGCCGACGCTTCCGCAGCCCGGCGTGCCGACGGCACCTGCGGCAGCGGCCGTGCTCGCCGCCGGCGCGGCCCAGGAGGCCGCCGGACAGGCGACCACCCTGCTGGACGCGGTCGAGCGCACCGCCGCCGACCTGGCCACGGCCGCAGGTCAACTCGTCACCGCCATGACCGCCGTCGATCAGGAACTCGCCGCCGCCCGCCGGGCTCTCTCGGAAGCGGAGGCCGGACCCGCTGGGACCGCGCTCGGCGCACAGCTCGACCAGATTCAGGCGTTGCTGTCGATGGCTCGATCCGCGCAGGGTGCCGCCGATCCGCTGACCGCGCTGCACAAGGTGCAGGAGGCGGACAAGGCGCTGGACACCATCCTGGCCGCCACCCGGGACGCGCAGCAGCGTGAGCAACGTGCTCAGGCGGGGCTGACCCAGACGCTGTCGACGGCGCGAGCCGAGGTAACGTCGGCCGACGACTTCATCGCCACCCGTCGGGGTGCGATCGGCAGCCAGGCACGGACCCGGCTGGCCGAAGCGAAAAGGCACCTGGCGGCAGCGGAGTCGTTCGGGCCGACCGACGCCGCCGCCGCGCTCACCGAGGCCCAGCAGGCGGCCACCCTGGCACGGGAAGCGGCCGACATCGCTCAGCAGGACGTAGGCGGCTGGGGCGGGGGGCCGTCACAACGGGGCGGCGGCATCAATGGTGCTTTGCTCGGCGGGATTATCCTGAGTTCGGTGCTCAACTCCGGCCGCAGCGGGCGCGGCGGCGGCGGCTGGGGCGGAGGCTTCGGCGGCGGCGGATACGGCGGTGGATTCGGCGGCGGTGGATTCGGTGGCGGCGGGTTCGGTGGTGGCGGCGGCGGCAGCGTGAGTGGCGGAGGCGGTCGCTTCTGAACGTCAGGATGACCGTGACCCGAGCCATCGCATTCGCATCCGGCCGGCCTCGTTCACCAGTAAGGTTTGTCGGAGCCTCCAGCACACTGCCCGGGGCCGACTGGACCGATCAAGGAGTGCAACCGTGACCGAGATTCATTCCGAGCCTCACCAGCAGTCAAGCTTTGCCGATCTCGCCCGTGAACTGTGGTCGTATCTGACGGAGCGTGGGGCGGCAATCAACTACGAATTCGTCGACATGCACATCGAGGTTCCCAGGGAGACCGGCCCGGAGGCACCACGGGCCACCTGGCGGCTCAACGGCACGCTGCGGATCACGACCGCGGAGGGCGCCGGCGCCGCATGACCGTGCGGCCGGCGGTGTCCGTCCTGGCCGATCTCCGGATCGAAACCGACGGGCAGCGAGCCCATCTCGTCGGTGACGGCACCGCATTGGTGCTGCACACCGACAGCCCACTGCAGTTCTGGTCGACGATCAACCGGGCAGCGCTGCCGTCCGGCGTGGGCCGGGTCAGCGGGCCGCGCGCCCTCGGGCGTGCCGCTGATGGGTTGACGCAGGCCGGCATCACCGTCGACGTCACCGGGCCGGGCGGCATGATCGTCCGGCTCGGTGAGGGTGCCGAGTCCACCCTCGGCCGGGTCGCCACCGGCAGTTCCGCGGTTCAGTTCGGGTCGGTACCCGTGCTGGCGTCGACGTTGTCGGCGCAGGTACCCGTCCGGCGATACGGCCTGGCAGCTGCGGTGGCAGTGGTCCTGCTCGCAGTGTTCTTCGCGATCCGGCGTCGCCGCTGAACTGCGGCCGTGGGGGAGCCAGCCGCTGCCCTGCGGCCGCTAGGCGCCGCCGGTGTCCGCACCTGTCGACTCCACCGGGGCGCCGCTTCCCACTGCGCCTTCTGCGTCATCGCCGAACCCCACCTCGACTTCTTCGGGTGTTTCGACGGCCACCGACTCCTGTTTGCCCTGCGCGGGGGTGAAGTGGTGGCTGTAGGGGCCGCCACTGGTGGTCCTGTCACTGGTGGGTGTCATACCGCCACAATAACCACGAGTTGCGGAAGTGCTTTCAGCCGAACGCTTTTCGTCGCCGACAGGACTAACGTTTTGATCCCGCTGACCGTTTGCCAACAGTACCGACCCGCTGCAGCATCGCCAGCAGGGCAGGGACGCGCGCCGGGCTTGCCCTGGCTACGAGGTCCGGCAGCACTGCCGTCATACCGATCAGCAACCGCGGGCGACGACGCTCGACCGCACGAATAATGCGTGCTGCGGCCTTCCCCGGGGGGAAGCTCAGCAGGCGGTCGACCATGTCGCTGCCCGCCGCAGCCTGTTCAGCGGGAACTGCCGCGGCAATACGGGCGGTCCGGGCGATGCGGGTTCGGATCCCGCCGGGGTGCACCACGGTGACACCGACGCTCGGGCTGAGTTCAGCGCGTAGCGCTTCGGTAAATCCTCGAACGGCGAATTTGCTGCTGCAGTACGCGACCTGCCCCGCGGGGGCGATGATGCCGAAGATGCTCGACACATTCACCACATGCGACCCGGCGTTGCCGCGCAGGACGGGCACCAGGGCGCGGGTGAGTGTGACCACCGCCTGGAAGTTGATGGCCATCAGCCAGTCGAATTCCTCCTCGCTCACCTGTTCGAACATGCCGCGGAGCGCGACGCCGGCATTATTGATCAGCAAGGAGGTGTCCGGGTGCGCTACGGCCAAGGTCGTGCCCAACCGACGCGCGGCCGTTGTGTCGGCGAGATCGACGACATAGGTGGTCACCGGGCGCCGTGACACGGCCCGGGCGGCGCGGGCAACACCGCCAAGGCGTTCCGCATCTCGGTCGACCAGCGCAAGCGCACTGCCCCGGCGTGCCAGACGGTACGTCAATTCCTCACCGATGCCGCTGGCTGCGCCGGTGACAATCACTGTGCCGGAGGCGAAGTCGAAGGGGCGCTTCACCCCGCCACGTCCCTTTCCAGCCCTGTCGCGGCGCGGTGACCGGCCGGCCGGCCGGCCGGCGCTGAACACCATGCCCTCGTCCTGGAGCCTGGAATAGCGCATCAGCAGCACGTCCCGGAAATAGTTCTGGTAAAGCCGCCACGGGGCCCGCCTGCCCTGCCGGGGGAACTGATCGATGGCCCGGGTGACGTACCCGGCCTGGAAATCCAGAAATGGTTGATCCGCCGGCTCACCTGTCGGCGGGACGGGTGTTGCCCTGTCATAGCCCCTTCGGTCCAAGAACTTCAGCAGCCTGACGACATAACGGTTGACCAGGTCCGCCTTGAGCGTCCACGAACTGTTCGTATAGCCGATCACCAGATTGAAGTTCGGCACACCCGACAGCATCATCGCCTTGTAGGCAACGGTCCGGCTCAGATCCACCTGCTCGCCATCGACGGTGAGTTGCATCCCGCCGAGCGCGAGAATGCTCAGACCCGTTGCTGTGACGATGATGTCGGCTTGGATCTCCTCACCCGAACCCAGTCGGATGCCGGTCGGCGTGAAGGTCTCGATCCTCTCGGTCACCACCTCCGCGCGGCCGGTGGACAGCGCGGCGAACAGGTCCCCGTCGGGCACCAGGCAGAGCCGCTGGTCCCACGGATTGTAGGGCGGGCTGAAATGGCGGTCGACGTCGTATTCGCGTGGGAGCGCGCGGATCAGTCCTTTGCGGACGAGAGCCTTCATCGATTCCGGCTGACGCCGGGCGAACTGGTAGGACAGTGTGCTGACCCCGATGCTTTTCCACCGGATGATGCCGTGTGCGATTCGTGATGGAAGTAGCCGCTTCAACTTCGGCGCGAGGGGATCGTTCGCGGGTATCGACACGATGTAGCTGGGTGTGCGCTGCACCATGGTGACCTTTTCGGCGCGCTTCGCCAGGCTGGGGACGAGCGTCACCGCCGTGGCACCGCTTCCGATCACCACCACCCGGCGCCCGGTCCAGTCCAGGTCTGTCGGCCATTGCTGCGGATGGACGAGCACGCCCGCGAACAATTCCTCGCCGGGAAATCCGGGACGGTATCCAGCGTCGTAGTCGTAGTAGCCCGCGCACACCGACAACCACGAGCAGGTGAATCGGGCCGTCATCCCGTCGGAGCGCTGGGCGGTCACGGCCCAGCGGGCGGTGCTCCCGTCCCAGTCCGCCGCCACAACACGGTGTCCGAAACGGATCTCGCGGTCGACGCCGTATTCGCATGCCGTGTCGCGGATGTACTGCAGAATGGACGACCCGTCGGCGATCGCCCGCGCCGCCCGCCATGGCCGGAAGGAATAGCCCAGGGTGAACATGTCGGAGTCGGACCGAACACCGGGATAACGGAACAGGTCCCAGGTGCCGCCGATGACGTCCCGCGCCTCGAGGATCGCGAACGATTTGTCCGGACACTCCCGACGCAACACGCAGGCTGCCCCGATTCCGGACAGGCCCGCCCCCACGATCAGCACATCGACGTGCACCTGTGTCATATACACCGTCCCCACCACCACGTCAGGACCTTCCCGGAAGGTCCGATCGGCTCCATCGTCACCCATGTTCCGCGTGGTCCGCACCGTCGGACGTCCCCCGGGGACCGTGCGATGAAACACTGAGCCACGTGGAACGTCATTCCAGCTTCCTGACGATGAGCGAGGACGACCGCCGGGTGCTCGCAGGGTGGGCAGCCGATTGCGCGGAACGCGTACTGCCCATCTTCGAGGATTCGTCACCGGACGACCCGCGGCCCAGGGCCGCCATCGACGCGGCCCGAGCGTGGGTCCGCGGCGACATTCCGGCGGGAACGCTGCAGGTACTCGCGCTGCAGGCCGACGAGGCCGCCAGAACCGTGCAGGACCGAGCCGCGCGTTCGGCGGCCCGGGCAGCGGGGCAGGCCTGCGCCATTGCGCACCGGGGAGGGCATCCACGGCATGCTGCCGCCTCTGCCCTGGCCGCGATCATGCAGTCCGAGCCCACTAATCCCGGTGCGGCCGACGCCGAACTGCGGTGGCAGCACGAGCACCTGTCCGACGAGTGCCGGGCCCTTGCCTACCCGGACGAACATCGAACTGACCCGGGGACGGCGGATTCCTCGCCGGTCGACAGCGGGCCGCCCGTGGAGCGCTGACAGCGCGCCGTCAGGCCACATTCGGCAACTGGGCTGCTGTACGCCCTGGCGCCCGGCACTGTGCGGTGCCGCCCGGCAACCGGTGCCGGTGACGCGCGATCAACGCGTACATCCACGCCGCCACAGCGGACACCGGCGGATGCTCGAGCAACCACCCGGCGCTGGACCACCACCAGCGCTGCTGCACCTGCAGCAGTCCTGCCACCGCCCGGTGACCACTGCGTCCCGGCCGGCTGGGTTGCACCCACCACACCGCCGAACTGGCCTGTTGCACCGTCAGGCCCAGGTCGTGCAGCGGCAGGAATTGGTACGGCTCGGCCTGGAAGGGCACGGGCAGAATCTTCGAACCCACGTCGATGCACCGCTGGCAGAAGGCGCAGTCACCGTCGTACACCAGCAGGGCGGCATCCGATCGGCTCATGCTCCTATTGTTCGCATGATCGCTGCCGACCCGAGAGCAGACCCTCTTGGCTGGAACGAGGACGACTACAGTCCGCTATCCGACGGCGTCGCCGTGGCCCTGGTCAGAGGCAAGCGCCCGCTCGAGACCCTGGCAATACTGGGGGCAGACACTTCGATCCTTTGCTGGACAACTCCGACGAAGCTACCTATCGCCTGCCCGAGAGGAAGGCATCACCTTCCCGGGCGAGAACGGTGAACTTCATCCCATGCCAGACGCGTTCTTGCTCGCGGAGAGAATCACCGGCATCCGGCTCCGCGCGGCGGACATCGGTGACGCTGACGGTCGAATCGCCGTCGGCATCAGGCCTTAACTCTCGCAACTGCGCCCGAGCAGCGCGTTGTGGGATGGTGACGACGTGAGGGTGGAGGATCTTGTCCGGCTGCGCAGGGCCCGTGACCTGATGGACCGCGACTACGCCGAGCCGCTCGACGTTCCGGCGCTGGCCCGGTTCGCTCTGATGTCGCCGGGCCACTTCTCGCGCAGCTTTCGCGCGGCCTTCGGTGAGACGCCGTACAGCTACCTGATGACCCGCCGGATCGAGCGGGCCAAAGCTCTGCTGCGGCGGGGCGACCTGCCGGTGACGGAGGTGTGCTTCGCGGTCGGCTGTACGTCATTGGGGTCGTTCAGTTCCCGGTTCACCGAGCTGGTCGGTGAGAGCCCGAGCGCCTACCGGGCCCGTTCCCATGACGAGAGTGCGGCCATCCCGGCTTGCATTGCGAAGTCCTACACCCGACCGGTCAGGAATGGAGAAGCTCGGAGTGTGGTCCCGCCCGTAGCGTGACCGTCATGGACATCAAGCTTTCAACATGCTTCATCGCGGTCGACGACCACGACAAGGCGCTCGCCTTCTACCGGGACGTTCTCGGCCTGGAGGTGCGCGCTGACGTGGCGTACGAGGGCATGCGCTGGGTGACTGTCGGTGCGCCTTCGCAGCCCGACGTTGCCATCGTCCTCGAGCCGCCGCTGGCAGATCCGAATGGCCCTGCGGCCGACAGGCAAGCCATGGCGGAATTGCTGGCAAAGGGCCAACTTCGCGGTGTCATCTTCACCACCGAAGACTGCGACGCGACGTTCGAGCAGATCCGGGCATCCGGTGGTGAGGTGCTGCAGGAACCGATCGACCAGCCCTACGGCGTGCGGGACTGCTCCTTCCGCGATCCGTCAGGAAACATGATCCGCTTCAACCAGCCTCGCCAGAAGTAGGCCAAACACGTTGCGGCGCAGTGTTTCTGGACGACTGCCGACGGTGGAGTGTGCCGAGGTTGCGTCGGCGTGATCGGTTGATCGACTGCCGACGTCCAGTCGGAGACTTCGCCGCGCACCAGCAGATCCCGGCGAATAGGAACTGCCCGTCCCGGTATTGCTCGACTCCACTCTCTTCTCGACTTTCGCAGTTTTGACGCCGTGGAACACAGGGTTGCGGAATCCTCGGACGAATGGGGACTTTAGATGTTTTGAAATGAATGCCATTCCCACGGCGCGCCTGCCGGGCATTTCATGGAATGGGGCGGAACATTGGTG
>JBBRVZ010000052.1:0-21544 GCA_038246445.1 Mycobacteriales bacterium | reverse complement strand
CCTCTCGAACTCCTCGACCAGGGCGCTGATGGGCCGTGCCCGCTGCGCATCCCGGTCGTACCAGGCCTGGAACAGCTGGGTGAAGATCCACTGGGTCCACCGAAAGAACTTGGGGTCGGTGGTCGCCACGCCGCGTCGCTGGTCGTGGCCGAATCCCAGCCGTCGCAGCTGCGCGCGATACCGGACGATATTCGCCTCGGTGGTCGTGCGCGGGTGCGTGCCGGTCCGCACCGCGTACTGCTCGGCGGGCAATCCGAAGGCGTCATACCCGATGGTGTGCAGCACGTTCCGGCCGGTCATTCGCAGATACCGGCCGATCACGTCGGTGCCGATGTACCCCAGCGGGTGCCCGACGTGCAGGCCCTGGCCGGACGGATACGGGAACATGTCCAGCAGATAGAACTTGTCCCGCGGCACCGGAGCGCCGTCGGCGGGTGCCAGCGGGCCCGTCGGGTTGGGGGCGTTGAAGGTGCCCTCCGCCTCCCACCTGTCCTGCCAGCGGGCCTCGATGCCCGCGGCCAGCGCGGCGCAATAGCGGAACGGCGGAGACTCATCTCCTGCAGCGGGCTTTCCAGGCTGCGGGGGCGTTGATTGCGCCGCCGTCGGTATCGGGGTCGTGGTCATCGGAATGGTGTCTCCTCGTCTGCAGTGATCGGTCGCCCCTCAGGCACAAAAAAACCCTCCTGCGATACAGGAGGGAGCGCCGCGCCGGCCGGATGGATCCTTCTACCTCGGGCCCGTAAGTCGGCGCGGCGTGTCAAGACGCCGGATCATTGCCATGGAAGAAGACTGTACCCTGCGGCCGCGACCCTTCCGAAGTGGTCGCTGCTGCTCACCGGCGTCACCAGCAGCATCATTGCCCCCCGCGATCCTGGCCCCGTGATCATGGCCCCACGCGATGACCTGCCGACATTCGGGCGTCACATCTCACATCTCCGCCCTGCTGACGGGCCGACTACCATTGCGGCGTGTCCGCCGCGCCGTTGTTCATCAGCATTCCGCTCGCCCTGCTGTTGATCGTGCTGGCGGCTGCCGCCGGGATGATGGCGGCGCGCGGCCGCGCCGGATCCCTGCAGCGAACCGATCGGTTGGGCGTCCACACCCCGGCGGCGATAGCCAGTGACGAGGCTTTCTCTCTCGCGAACAAGGTCGCCGCCCCGGTGTCCGGTGGCGCCGCGGTGGTGGCCGGCGTCGTCGCGGTCCTGGTCGTCGTGCTGCCGGTACCCACGGCGGCAACGATCGTGATCGCCCTGGTCGGGCTCGCCGGATCGCTCGCGCTACTGATGGCCGCCGGCGTGCTCGGCGACCGGGCCGCCCGGCAGGTTCCGATCCCGGCCCGCCGTCCTGGCTCGGCCGAGACCGGTTGCTCCGGATGCGCCTGCGGCGGCGGTGGGTGTGCCGGGATTCTCCGGACGAACCCCGCGGCGGCCGCCGGATCCGCCTGACGCGCGGCCAACCCGTCCAGCCGCGGCAGTGCGAATGCGGCGCAACGACTAATTCCGGGTGAGGTCGCCCGGGTGGTAGGCCATCAGCGCCAAGGGCAATGGTTGCCGCCGAAGCACCGAGAACCACAGATCGGTGCGCGGTCCGGCGATGACGTCGTCCGGCATGCCCGGCACCATGTACCAGGACCCCTCCAGAATCTCGTCGACCAGCTGCTGGGCGTCCCATCCGGCGCGGCCGGCGTAGATCCGTGCCCCGCGCAGCGCCGGCGTCACAATCTCCGGATCGGCATCGAGATTCACCAGAACCACCGATCCGGTGACGCCGACGACACCGTCGACCTCGACCGGGTTGGTGCCGACGCGACACACCCCCAGGCACATCGCCGCAGATGTCTGGACCGGACCTCCGGCGAAGACGGCATGCGGGCGCGAGGTGTGCGAGGCCCATGTGGGCAGCACGTTCTGCACCGCGGTCTCGCTCGGCCGATTGAGAATGACGCCCACCGTGCCGTCCTCGCCGTGCGCGACGAGATACACCACGGTCCGCCGGAAGTGCGGGTCCCGCAGTTCCGGGGTGGCCACCAGCAACATGCCGGCCCGCAGCGTCGCTATCTGCTTCATCGCGGTCCATTCTCCCTGTCGGTGGGCACCCTGTGCGGTGGGACCGGCCGTGTCGGCGGGCCGACATCGACGTCGGGATCGAGCCGGCCGATGGTCAGGGGTCACCCAGTGTCGACAGCCGGCCCGCGGGCCCCGACGGGCAAGGCGGGTGAGGTCCCCCGTACCGGTGGAACACCGCTGCGGCCTGGGACGGGCGGCGGTTGGCCGCGTACCGTTTTGGCGTGACCCCGGGAATTCCCTCGGCGACGGGCGCCGGCACAGCCGAGCAGCACGCCGCGCACTCTCATGCCCAGAACGGGCAGCCGAGCACGACCAAGGCGGCGCGGCCATCCGTCCGCGGCCTGCTCCCGCTGTGGCGCGTGCCGGGGTTGCGCCGCCTGGTGTTCGTCCGGGTGCTCAGCGCCTTCGGCGATGGCGCCTTTCAGGGCGCACTGGCCGTTCTGGTCCTGTTCAGCCCGGAGCGTCAGACCGATCCCGCCGAGATCGCCGCCGGATTCGCGGTTCTGATCCTTCCGTACTCCGTCATCGGCCCGTTCGCCGGTGCACTGCTCGACCGGTGGAGTAGGCGCCGGGTGATCGTCTGGGCGAACCTGATCCGGTGCGCGCTGGTCGCGGTGGTCGCCGTCCAGATCGCCGCGGGCGCGCCGAGCATCGTGCTGTTCGTGACCGCTCTGTTCATCATGGGCGTTGGCAGGTTCGTCGGGTCAGGCCTGTCGGCCTCGGTGCCGCACACGGTCGCGCGGGATTCACTGGTCGGCGCGAACGCGCTCACCACCACGACCGGGGCGATCGCCGCAGCGGCGGGTGGTGGGTACGCCATCGCATTGCGCAGCCTGCTCGGCGATGCCAATGGGCGGATCGCCATCATCACCGCGTCGGTGCTGCTGTTCTATCTGGCCGCCGCGCTGACCGCGATGCGATTCCGGCTCATGGAGCTCGGTCCGGACGACGCCGATGAGCCCGCCCAACCGCTGCTGGCGGTCCTCGAGGGCCTGACCAGCGCGCTGCATCACGTCTGGCAACGGCCGACCGTCGGCCTGGCCATCCTGGTCGTCATGGCGGTGCGGTTCTGCTTCGGCATCTGCACGCTGGTCGTGCTGCTGCTCTTCCAGAAATACTTCACCGAAGGATCGGGGATCCTGGCAACCGGCACGACCGGGATCGCCGAGGTGCTCGCGGTCGCCGCACTGGGTGTCTTCGCCGGGGCCGTCGTCACCGCGCCGGTGGTGCGCAGCCTGGGACGCACCCGATACATCGTTCTGCTGTCGACCGTGACCTCCGCGCTGGTGGCGGCCTTCGGCTGCCAGTTCACCATCTGGTCGACCCTGGTGACAACATTCGCGGTCGGGTTCGCGTACCAGTCCAGCAAGGTCTGCATGGACTCGGTGGTGCAGGCCGATTCTGACGACGCGTACGTCGGCAGGGTCTTCGCGCTGTACGACACGGCGAACAACCTGTGTTACGTAGGCGCCTTCGTGGTCGGGGCGGCCATCGTGCCGGCCAACGGCGCCGGTGTCGGCGCGGTGATCCTGGTCGCGGGGCTGTTCCTGGTGACGGGCCTGGGGTACGGCCTGGCGATGTCCCGGCTTCGCAGCGGGCCGGTCGCCCTGGACGAGCTCGACCTGCTGGGAGACCCGCCGCCGGTGCACGCAACGGCCGACCCGGACTCCCCGGCCGAGCAGGCACCAACGGCCGGCGCCCCCGGCGCAGCGTCACAACAGCAGCGGTAGAGCCCGCCGGACGGTCCGATCAGCCGGCCGGGCGGGTGTCGGAGCCGAGTACGCCTTCACCCTGCGCCCACTGCAACAGCGCCTTCTCCGCCCGGTCGCGCGGCAATGGTCCGTGCTCCAGCCTGAGCTCCTTGAGGTACGCCCAGGCGCGTCCGACAACCGGACCGGGCGGGACGCCGAGCAACGTCATGATCGCGTTGCCGTCGAGATCCGGCCGCACCCGGGCGAGGTCCTCCTGCGCTGCAATCGCCTCGATCCGTCCCTCCAGGTCGTCATAGGACCGCTGCAGCGCAGCCCGGCGGGCGGGGTTGCGAGTGGTGCAGTCGGCCCGGACCAGCTTGTGCAGCCGCGGCAGCAGCTCCCCGGCGTCGGTGACGTAGCGGCGAACCGCCGAATCCGTCCACGAGCCGGTGCCGTAGCCGTGAAACCGAAGATGCAGGAAGGTCAGCGTGGCGACGTCTTCGATCAGCGCCTTCGGCAACCGCAACGCGCGCAGCCGCTTGCGGACGAGTTTGGCGCCGACCACCTCGTGGTGGTGGAAACTGACGCCGCCGACGGCCTCGAACCGGCGGGTTGCCGGCTTGCCGATGTCGTGCAGCAGGGCCGCCAGTCGCAGCGTCAGATCCGGACCGTGGGTTTCCTGCGCGATGGCCTGATCGAGAACCGTCAGAGTGTGCTCGTAGACGTCCTTGTGGTGCTGGTGTTCGTCGCGTTCCAGGCGCAGAGCAGGCAGTTCCGGCAGCACCCGATCGGCCAGCCCGGTGTCGGTCAGCAACGCCAGCCCGGCCCGTGGATCAGCGCCCTGCACCAGCTTCACGAGCTCCGCGCCGATGCGTTCGGGAGTGATCCGGTCGATCTCCCCGGCCATCGCCGTCATCGCCTCGACCACCCTCGGTGCGGTGCTGAACCGCAACTGCGAGACGAAACGGGCTGCCCGCAGCATCCGCAGCGGATCGTCACGGAAGGAGTCGGCCGGAGCACCCGGGGTATCGAGCACCCTTCTGGCGAGCTGGTCCAGACCGCCGAACGGATCGGTGAACCGGTGGTCGGGCACCGAGAGCGCCATCGCATTGACGGCGAAGTCCCGCCGCAGCAGATCGCCGGAGAGTGAGTCGCCGAACGTCACCACCGGATTGCGGGTGTCGCCGTCGTACAGATCGGATCGGAAGGTGGTGATCTCCAGGCGGAGACCGGCCTTCGCCACGCCGACGGTGCCGAACTCGATCCCGGTACCCCAGGTGCCATCCGCCCAGCCGTCGACGATGGCCAGTATCTCGTCGGGACGGGCGTCGGTGGTGAAGTCCAGGTCGTTGCCCAGCCGGGACAGCAGGGCGTCGCGGACCGGGCCGCCGACCAGGTGCAGCTCGTGACCGCGGGCAGCAAAGCGGGTTCCCAGCTCGTCAGCGACGGGAGAAATACGCAACAGCTCGACGACCGCGGCCTGTTGCAGGCGGGTCAATCGTCCCTGCGGCGATCCCCGTTCCGGCCGCCGCGCGGGAGGTGTTCCCGACGGTGAAGGGCCGCCCGCGGCTCCCGGGGGGACAGGATGCGCGGACGGCGAAGACCGACGAGGGGCGGGGGACACGACGGGCCAGTCTATCGGTGCTGCTCAGGGCGCGGCGACGATGTCGGCCGACATCGGAGTTTCCGCACCCACCGGCGGCCGCGTTGGACGCCGTCGAGGGGTGCCTCCCCGCATTACCATCGGCCAATGCCCACCGTCCGCCACCCCGTCACCCGGGCGGCGCCGCGACGGCGCAAGGCGGACGAGACGTCCGCGGGCGGCCTGGTGGTCAGAACCGATCGTGGCACCTCGTCCGGCGCACTGATCGGCCGTCTCGACCGACGTGGACGGCTTCGCTGGTCGCTGCCCAAGGGCCACGTCGAGCACGGCGAAACCCACGAACAGGCGGCGGTCCGTGAAGTCGAGGAAGAGACCGGGATCTCCGGCCGGATCACCGCCCGCCTGGGCAGTGTCGAATACACCTTCATCGCCCAGGGCAAGCGGATCCACAAGCGGGTCCACCACTACCTGATGGAGGCGGTCGGCGGTGAGCTGTCCGATGCCGACCTGGAGGTCACCGAGGTGGCCTGGGTACCGCTCACCGACCTGCCCGCCCGGCTGGCCTACGCCGGTGAGCGGCGGTTGGCGCGACGTGCCGTCGAGATGCTGGCGGATCCCACGTGACCCACCGGGTCGCCCGGTTCGCCGCGCTGATCGCCACCCTGATCAGCACCGTGTTCCTGGTCACCGCGGCGGCCGCGGGGCCCGTGTCGGCGGCGGGACTGTCCGACCGGCACACGACGACCCGTCAACCGTTCGGGGACTACGTCGGCCGGCTGTCCTTCGATGTAGGCACGGTGAGCCCAGCATTGGTCACCGCTGGTGGACCGACGAGGTTCACCGTGACCGGAACGCTGACGAACACCGGTCCGGAGGCGATCACCGGTCTGATCTACCGGTTCCACCGCGGCCCGGCGCTGGACGACGCGGCGGCGGTGAGGCAGGAGCTGGCCGAGCCGAGCGAGCCGAGCGCGCGGGTGCAGGAAGGTTTCACCGCGGTCGGCGCACCGCCCGCGTCGACCCTGGCGGCCGGCGAATCGGCTCCGTTCCGGTTCACCGCATCGATCACGGACGGGCAGGGGCTGGCCGTCACCGCGCCCGGCGTGTACCCGTTGATGGTCAACGTCAACGGCGGCGTCGTGCTGCCGGACGGTCCGGTGGCGGCGCGGGTCGGCGAACTGCACCTGCTGCTGACCGTCATGGGGGTTCCCGGGGACGCGCCCGCACCCGGCGATACCGGGCCGGTGACGCCCACCCGCTCGCGACCGCTACCGGTGAACGTCGTCTGGCCCGTCGTCGACCAACCGCACCTGGGGGTCGGCGGCGTGTTCCTCAACGAAAACCTGCTCACCGACATCGCTCCCGGTGGCCGGCTGACGACCCTGGTCAACGCCCTGACCGACAGCGCGGCGAGTTCGCTGCCGCTCGGCTCGATCACAGTGGTCCTGGATCCGCAACTCCTGGACGAGCTGGACCGGATGACGCGGCCCTACCGGGTGGTGGCGGACCCGGGCCGCCCGCAACCGTCGGTCAACGACATCCTGCGGGCCGCCGAAGCGGCGGCGGCCTCGACACCGTCAACACCTTCTGCGGCCACCAGCTCCGCCACCTCGGCTGCGCGCCCCGCCCCGAAGCGCGTCGTCACCGCGCCCGCTCTGCCGTCCGCTTCCGCAGCGGCTGCCGTTCCCGCACAGCCGCCGGGTGCCGCGTCCACCTCGGGTGCGGTCATCGACAATACGAACGGGCCGCCCGCGACCACGCCGTCGACGACGAGCACCGATGCGCGCTCCGCCGGCAGCGACATCCCCGGGACCGTCAGCATTCCGGGGACCAAAGCGGGAACCGGCCAGGCCAGCGCCGCGTCGTTCCTCGAGAAGCTGCGTGACCTCGCGGGCCGGTACCCGGTCGTGATGCTTCCGTACGGCGACCCGGACGTGGTTGCGCTGACACGACAAGATTTGGCCGGGGAGGTGGACGCGGCGGTGAAGCTCGGAACAGAGGTGACGCGGCGCGTCCTGGGTTCCGCAGCCAGCCTCGACACCAGCACGGGGTATCCGATCAACGGCGCCGTCGACGCAGCGGCCCTGTCGGCACTGCGCGGGGCCGGGCTCACGACCGGGGTCCTGGCCGGATCGTCGGTGGACCCGGAATCGACCACCGACGGCGCCGCGGTCGTGTCCGCCAACCCCGGTGCCGTCGCGGCCGACCGGTTGCCGTCGGTGATCGCCGAAGCCGACGTGCTGGACAGCGTCCGGAACCTGATCGACGAGGGACGCCAGTCCGGGTGGGCAACCAGGGTCAACGCGCTGACCGGGATCCTGGCCCAGCGTTCCTTGGACAGTGGGGCGGCGCCGGCCGTGTTCACCCCCGCCCGCCGCTGGTCCCCCGATGCATCCGGATTGCGCGTGCTCACCGACCTGTTGACGAACCTGGGGAAGAGTCGGGTGATCGCCGGCGTGCCGCTGACCCGGATCGCCGGCGGCGCGTCGGAAGCGGCCCTGACCGCCTACCCGCAGCAGGCCCGAGAGCAGGAGTTGCCGGAGAGCTACGTCCGGCGGATCTCGGCGGAGCGCGGTCGGGTGACGAGCCTGCGCAGGACGATGGCGGCGACCCCGCAGGCGAGCAACCCCGAACTCGTGCTGGCACCACTGGACCGTGCATTGGACACGGCCGCGTCGACCGCGTTCCGGCAGGACCCGGCCATCGGCGATGCCAACCTCAGCACCGTCGAAACCACCACCGAAGGCATCTGGCAGGGCGTCCAGATCCTGTCGGCCGGCAACTCCTACACGCTGGCGTCATCGACGTCCCCGCTCTTGCTGACCGTGCAGAACACACTGCCGTGGGATGTTCCGGTGCGGGTACAGATCAGCGGCGGCGAACGCGTGGGGCTCACCGTCACCGACCCGGTGGTCCAGGTCGTGCCCGCCGGACGGTCGCAACAGGTGCGGATCCCCGCGGAGGTCTCGCGCTCGGGTCAGTTCCAGGTGACGGCGCAGTTGATCGGCGCGGACGGGAGCGTCTGGGGACCGCCGGTGGAACTGACGGTGGAATCGACCGCCTATGGCGCATTGACCGTCGTGATCATCGTCGTGGCCGGCGGCGTGCTGGTGCTGATGGTGGTGCTCCGGATCGTTCAGCGACTGCGTGCGCGGCGTGCGCGGGTGGCAGCCGCCGCCGCGGGCCTGCCGGCCGATGACGGAACCGACCCCGCCGTCGGCCGGGATGCTGATGACGAGCCACACATCGGTCTGCGGGCCGTTCTGCTCGCCGACCCCGCCGAGAAGGCGCGGGCCGAGGAAACGACGGTAGACCAGACCGATCAGGTCGGGACGGAGCGGTCGTGACGACTTCAGGGGCGCCGCCCGCACAGCAGCCCGCGCCACCGGATACGCCGCAGTTGGTTCCGGTCGACGACGTGACCGGCATGAAGACGGCCCGCACCGGCGGAGTGGTGCGCGCCGGCGCCGTGATGGCGGTCGCGACGCTGGTCAGCCGGGTCACCGGCTTCCTGTCCAAGGTGGTGCTGCTGAGCGTTCTCGGGATCGGCATCGTCAATGACGCGTACACGCTGGCGAACACGCTGCCCAACATCATCTTCGAGTTGCTGATCGGCGGTGTGCTGACCTCGGTCGCCATCCCGCTGCTGTCCAGGGCAAGGTCCGATCCCGATGGCGGCGAGCTCTATACCCAGCGCCTGGTGACGATCGCGCTGGTCGGTCTACTGGGTGCGACCCTGCTGGCGGTCGCGGCCGCGCCACTACTGACCGGGCTGTACCTGTCCGGTGACGGCGGCGCCGTCGATCAGGGCCTGGCCAACGCTCTGGCCTACCTGCTGCTGCCGCAGATCTTCTTCTACGGCATCGCCGCGTTGTTCGGCGCGATTCTGAACACCAAGGAGAGGTTCGGCATCCCGGCCTGGGCACCGGTGGCCAACAATCTGCTGGTCATCGGGGTGGGCGTCGCGCTGCACCTGATGCCGTCCGGGCAGACCGGCGGCCTGACCAGCCTGACCCGCGCGCAGTTCCTGGTGCTCGGGCTCGGCACCACCGCCGGCATCGTGCTGCAGGCGGCGGTGATGATCCCGGCGCTGCTTCGATCGGGTTTCCGGTTCCGCTGGAAATGGGGCGGCGACCGGCGGTTGCTCGAAGCGGGTGCCCTGCTGCTGTGGGCCGTCGCCTACGTGCTGGTGTCCCAGGTGGGGTACATCGTCACCACGAATGTCGCCTCCGACAAGGCCGGCGGAATCACCCTGTATGCGTTCGCATCGATGCTGTTCCAACTGCCCTACGGGATCATCGGGGTGTCCATCCTGACGGCGATCATGCCGCGGATGAGCCGGCACGCGGCCGCCGGCCAGATGGCCGAGGTCAAGCAGGACGCCGGGCTGGCGAGCAGGCTGTCGATCGCCGCGCTGATGCCGATCGCCGCCGGGATGATCGTGCTGGCAACCTCGCTCTCCGTCGCCACCTCGCTGTACGGTGTCGTCGAACTCGATCAGACGGTCGTGCTCGGCACCACCCTCGCGGCGCTCGCGTTCGGGCTGGTGCCACTTGCCGTGACGCTGGTCCAGATGCGCGTTTTCTACGCGATGAAGGACGCCAGGACCCCGACCATCATCAACGCGATCATGGTCGCCGTCAGGGTTCCGCTGATGATCGCCAGCGCTTCGCTCGACGAACGGCTGATCGTTCCGGGGCTGGCCGTGTCGATGTCGGTGTCGTACCTGGTGGGGGCAATTGCGGGTGAGATCTGGCTGCGCGCACGCTTCGGGCCGATGGGCACTCGGCGCACGCTGGTCACGCTGGGCAAGATGACCGTCGCGGGTGCGGCCGGCGCCGGTGCCGCGCTGCTGGTCGGGAACCGGCTGCTGGGGCAAGAGATCACCGGTCAGGGCGACGCGGTGGCGCAGATCCTGGTTGCCGGCGCCGTCGGACTGCTGGTGATCGCCGCTGTGGCGACTCTGCTCAAGGTGGAGGAGCTGATTCCGCTCCGCACCAGAATCATCAGGCTCCTTCGGCCGCGGTCCGGCGGTCAGGGGCCCGGCGCGGGTGCGGCAAGGCCCACCGGGGGCCCGGAACATGACACCCTCGCAGCGGGGGCGTTACCGGGGGCGGCAGCAACAGCACCGTCGGCAACCGCCGGTACGGTTGTCAGGCAATCGAGCAGCAGGGAGCAGGTGTTCGACGCGGTGCCGAATGACAGTGGTGGCCCGGCGGTCCGTAGCGGCGCGCCCGGCGTCGATGGGCAGGCCGCGGCGGTCGGGCCGGAGGACGGGTCCGCGGCCGAGTCCACGGCGGTGATTCCGGACGGTGCACGACACGCCACTGCCGGGCGGCCGGACGGCCACGAACCCGACGACGACGACCTGCGCAGCCTGCTCCGCGGCGAGATCCCGGCAGATCAGGCGGAGGAGCTCTTCGGCGACGTGGGCGTGGAGCGGACATTGCCCGTCACCGCCTCCGCCGCGGCGGCCCGCGCGGCGGCCGAGGCCAATCCCGGGTACAGCAAGGAGCTGACCCCGGGTACCACGGTCGGCGGCCGCTACCGGCTGATCGGCCTGGTCTCGGAGGACGGGTCGGGGCACTGGTTCTGGCGGGCCAAGGACACCGTGCTGCCGCGGGACATGGCTGTCACTGTGCTGCCGGACAACAGCGGTTCCTCGGCCACGGTGGCCCGGACCCTGCGGGCCGGCCGGCTGCACCACATCGGGCTTCCGCAGACTCTCGATGTCGGCACCGACCATGGTCAGTCCTACATCGTGGGTCAGTGGGTTGACGGTGCAACGCTGACCGACCTCGTCTCCGGTGGACCACTGGAGGCGGACGTCGCGACGTCGATCACCGCGAAGCTCTCGGAGGCGGTGGCCGAGGCGCATCGGAACGGCATCGCGTTCGGTGCCCTGAACCCCTCGCTGATCCGGGTCAACTTCGATGGCCAGGTGCGGTTGTCGCACGTCATCGCGCACGGCACCGCGACGACCGATCAGGACATCCGGGCCATCGGGGCGCTGCTCTACCTGATGCTGACCGGGACCTGGCCGCTGGGTGACCCGATCGAGCCGGGCGCCTCCGCGGGCGCGATGCCCGCGGCACCGACAAGCCTCGGCCGCGAGCTGCCCGCGGCCGAGGTCAATCATTCGGTTCCGGAGGCGCTGTCCGCGCTCGCCGAGCGGGCCCTGCATCCGGAGGAACCCGACGGAATCCACGCCGTCGGAGCCATCGCGGCGTTGTTGCGGCGTCCGGATGTCGTCGGGCCTCCGCGACCGTCCCCGTCGGCGGAGGTCCGACCGCTGAGCGTGGCTGACCGCAGGCTGATCAAGGAACGCCGGGTGAAGCTCTCCCTGGCAGCGGTGGTGCTGTCGGTGTTCGCCGTCCTCATCATCATCGCGCTGGGCGGGCTGACGAACCAGGTGGTTGCGTCCTTCCAGAACACCGCACCCGATGAGTCGCCCGTCATCGATACCGCGGCCAGCGCGGCCCCTGCCGGTCCGACGACCGCGGCGGCACCGGGTGCCCCGAAACCGTCCGCCGCTACCTCGTCGGCCGCTCCGCCGGTCGCCGGCCCGGTGTCGATCGTCGGCGGCAGTGTGTACGACCCGCAAGGCGACGGCACCCCCGACTACAAGGACTATGTCGACCGGGCCTTCGACGGCAACCCCGAATCGGCCTGGCTGACGTGGGTCTACAAGCAGCAGTTCCCGACGCTGAAGACGGGCGTCGGGCTGATGCTCGAACTGGAGCGTGAGGTCACACCGACAACGGTGAACATCAAGAGCGCCACCAACGGCTCCACCGTGCAGGTCCGGTCCGCAACGTCACCGACCGCCACCTTGGACCAGACCGCGGTTGTCGGAACCGGCACCGTCACCAACGGTGGCGTCGACATACCGCTGACCAAGGCGCCCAAATCCAAATACCTGCTGGTGTTCCTCACCGGCCTGAGCCCGACCCCGGACGGCCAGTTCCAGGGCAAGATCAACGAAGTCACGGTGCTCGCCAGTTGAGCCCGTCGGCCTCCGGGTGGGGGAATCTTTCCTCGGTGGGTTGGCGTTGACATGGCTGTGCCGCCGACCCTCGCGGTGGTCGGTGTGCTCGACTCATCGAACAACACTTCGCGGGAACATCAATGTCAGCGGGGGCCCGCCCGTGTCACCGCCGGCATGGAATGAAGGGAAATAGTGTGATCGACCACAATGTCGCTGCCGCAGCGCCCAGCACCTCGATGACCGGGGTGACGGAGCCGGTGCAGGACGTCATCGTCGTGGGGTCCGGTCCCGCCGGCTATACCGCTGCCGTCTACCTCGCGCGGGCAGAGCTCAACCCGCTGATGTTCGAGGGCTACTCGTACGGCGGTGCCCTGATGACGACGACCGAGGTGGAGAACTTCCCCGGCTTCCCGGAGGGGATCCAGGGCCCCGAGCTGATGTCCAAGATGCGCGAGCAGGCGGAGCGTTTCGGCGCGGACCTGCGCATGGTCGACGTGGACGGGGTCGACCTGTCCGGTCCGATCAAGACGGTCACCGTCGACGGAGTCGCACACCACGCCCGTGCGATCGTGATCTCCACCGGATCCGCCGCCCGCTACCTGGGGCTGCCCGAGGAGCAGCGGCTGATCGGCCGCGGCGTCTCGGCGTGTGCCACGTGTGACGGGTTCTTCTTCCGCGACCAGGACATAGTCGTGGTCGGCGGCGGCGATTCCGCCATGGAGGAGGCCACTTTCCTCACCCGGTTCGCCCGGTCGGTGACGATCGTGCACCGGCGGGAGGAGTTCCGGGCCAGCGCGATCATGTTGGATCGTGCCCGGAAGGACCCCAAGATCCGCTGGGTGACCAATGCCGCCATCACGGCGCTGCACGGTGAGACCAGTGTCGCCGGCGTGACCCTGACCGACACCGTCACCGGCGCGCAGACCGAGCTGGCCGTCACCGGCGTGTTCGTCGCGATCGGTCACGATCCACGATCGGGGCTGTTCACCGGGCAGCTGGCGACCGACGAAGAGGGGTACGTGCTGACCGGAGCGTCGGTCGGGGCCACCGCTTCCACCGGCACCAGCGTGGAAGGCGTGTTCGCCAGTGGCGACGTTGTCGACCACACCTACCGGCAGGCCATCACCGCCGCCGGGTCCGGCTGTGCCGCGGCCCTGGACGCCCAGCACTACCTGGCGTCACACCCGCGGACCGTCATCGACGGGCCGTCCACCCACACGACCGACCCGATCCCGCAGGAGCCGGTTCAGGCGTTCGCCGACTCGCTCGGCGTCTGACCGGCTCGATCCCGCCGACCGGCCGGATCCGACAACAGCGTCACAGAGCAGCAAGTCGTTGCGCAGCAGCATCACCCATCAGAACAGCACGATCGACAGGAAGAGGTAACCCATGGCAACCGTCAAAGTCACCGACGACAGCTTCACCGCCGACGTCCTGCAGTCCGATATACCGGTGATCGTCGACTTCTGGGCCGAGTGGTGCGGGCCGTGCCGGATGGTCTCCCCCATTCTCGAGGAGATCGCCGCCAAGCACGAGGGAAAGGTCACCGTCGCCAAGCTCGACATCGACGCCAACCCGCAGGTCGCTCAGCAGTACCAGATCCTTTCGATCCCCACGATGCTCGTGTTCCAGGGCGGCAAGCCGGTCAAGCAGGTCGTCGGCGCCAAGCCGAAGGCGGCCCTGCTCGCCGAGTTCGCCGACGTCCTGGCCTGATAGCTGCTCGTCCGCTGCCGCCTGTTCCGGAATCTATCCGGAAGGGCGGCAGTTCCGCGTGGTGGCACCCTTCCAGTGCTGGCTCACCGTCTGGAACCACCGTGGCTGCGCGGGCAGACCGGAAGATTGCGACCGGAGGCGTGTAATGGTCGGGCCAGTCGTCGATCCGTTGCACAATAGGGACCGTCGGCGGGGGGATGACGAGTTCGTTGCGGTCCGATGCCAACCGGATTGCCGGCCGGACGTCCAGTACTCCAGGGCGTGCGTCCACCGTGGTTGCTCTGTCGCTGTGACGAGTCGCTGTGTGCGCGATCGCTGTGCCTGTTTCAAGATGCCCGTATCGATAGCCCCGCATCGATGCACCTGTACCCATATCAACCATGTCGATGTGACAATTTCGAGATCAAGGAGAGCGATGCTGCTGCGGCGCGGTGATCGAGGACCGGCGGTTGCTGAGGTCCGCGAGGCGTTGGCGAGTCTCCATCTGATGCCCTCGCTCAACGGGACCGACCGGTCGCTGGTCGAGTTCGACGCGGCCACCGACGGTGCGATCCGCAACTTCCAGCAGCGCAGGGGCCTGATCGTCGACGGCATCGTCGGGCCGGTGACCGTCCGGTCGCTGACCGATGCGCGGTGGACGCTCGGCGACCGCCCGCTGACCTACACGCTCTCCGCCCGGATGACCGGTGACGACGTCATGGCACTGCAGACCCGGCTCGCCGAGATGGGATACAACACCGGTCGGCCGGACGGCGTCTTCGGCCCGCTGACCGACGCCTGCGTGCGGGATTTCCAACGTCACCGCGGCCTGCAGGAGGACGGCGTTTTCGGCGCCGGGACGTATCGCGAACTCAACCGGATCGGCCGGATGGTGACCGGTGGCCGGCCGCAGTACCTGCGTGAGTACCAACTGGTCCGTCAGTCCGGTCCGCGGCTGCACGGCAAGCACATCGTGCTGGACCCTGGTCACGGCGGTGACGACCCAGGTTGGAGTGTGGCCGACGTCCGCGCCGCCGACCTGACCTACGACATCGCCGAGCGACTGCGTTCCCGGATGACCACGACCGGGATGCGGGTCTCGTTGACCCGCGGTCCCCACCAGAATCCCACCGCGGAGGAACGCGCGGGCTACGCCAACAGGGTCGGTGCGGACCTGCTGCTGAGCCTGCACATCGACGGCTCGACCTCCCCGCAGGCCTGTGGCATCGCCACCTTCCACTTCGGATCCGACTCCGGCGCCACCTCCACGGTCGGCGAGACGCTGGCCCAACTGGTGCAGCGTGAACTTGTGGCGCGCACCCGCTTCGCCGATTGCCGGGTGCATCACCGGCCGTGGGATGTGCTGCGGCTGACGGTGATGCCGGCGATCCAGGTCGAGATGGGTTACCTGTCCAACCCTGACGAGCGGATGCGGTTGCTGTCCGACGACTTCCGGAACCGGCTCGCCGACGGCATGCTGGTGGCGGTGAAGCGGCTGTACCTCGATGGCCGCGACGACCCGCAGACCGGCAGCTTCAGCTTCTCGGATCTGCTGGCCCACGAGCGGACGATCCGCGACTCCGCCTGATCGCCCGGCGGTCGGGTCGGATCACCGCTGGCCGGCCATCCCCGACACCAACGCAGACGGTGAGGCGGGCACAGTGATGACGGTGAAAAGCTTCTCCAGGGCAGACTCCACCTCGGCCTTCCAACCGATGTCCTGGCCGAGCTCGAGCCGGAGTCGCGGATAGCGGTGATGGGCCGCGACGACCTCGAATCCCACCGCCTTGGCGAAGGCGGCCGGGAGCAGGCACGGCGGGACCGCGTCGTCCTTCTCCTCCGATGCCGGATCTGGTGCGGCGGCCGGCCGGTCATCTTGGGCCCATTCCACATCGACTCCGGCGATGTGCACGCGGCTGGTCTCCAGCCAGCCGAATTCGTCGTCGTCGATGTCCCGGCTCCCGAAGGACCATCCGCCCGGCTCCTCCCGGCCGAACAGCTCGATCGCCCGCACCCCGCGCCGGGTCAGCTCCCGGACCACACCGTTCAGCAGGTACCGGGCCAGCCCCTGGCCGGTGAAGTCAGGATGAATCCGGGCCGTGGTCAGCAGGACCGCATCGGGTGACACCGGTGAGGTCGGGAACGCGGTCGCTCCGGGAACCGCGGTGGGCGGTGCGAACAGGGCGAAGCCGACGGGGACGTCGTCCACGGTCACAACCTGGCCGGCAGATCCCCAGGTGAGCATCACCCCGGACAGCCAGACCTCCTTCTCGAACTCGGTGTCGCCCATCCGGACCGCGGACCGGACCGCGTCCTGATCGAGCTCCCAGGACACACAACCCCGGCATCGCTCGGGCAGCAAGCCGATCGTCGTCATCGACAAAGGCACCAGCGCTCGCGTCACACCGCTCCCTTGCCCCGGTTGGTCGCCCCTGTTGGCACGACGCCATGACGGTCGGCACGGGGCATGGCCCGCCCGGAGCCGCTGACGAACAGCCGACATGCATCAGCGGTCAGGATAGGTGCCGATCGGCCGTTGCTCCATGCCGGTCGTCGGCCCGGACCACGGACGCTGGCTATCGGGTTCGGGCGAGCTCGTCGGGCGGATGGCCGATGGTGCCCCGGCTAGGATGACCCGGACCGCTCCGGCGCCGGACAGGACCGCGCTGCCGGCCGAGGGTCGGGTAGTCGCCGGCCACCATGTCGAGGTGTTCGCATGACGGGCAACAGCCTGGACCAGCACATCCAGCGATACGCGCAGCGCACCGCCGGAATGCGGGCCTCGGCCATCAGGGCATTGTTCGCTGTGGCCAACCGTCCAGAAGTGGTGTCGCTCGCCGGCGGCATGCCGTATCTGCGATCGCTTCCGCTGGAGGCGCTCGCCGCCGAAGCGGGTGCACTGGTCGCCGAGGACGGCCTCGTCGCCCTGCAGTACGGCTCGGGGCAGGGCATCCCGCAGCTCCGCGAGCAGATCTGCCAGGTGATGGCGCTGGAGGGCATCAAGGCGCACCCGGATGACGTCATGGTCACGGTCGGGTCGCAGATGGCGCTCGACCTGACGACCCGGATCTTCATCGATCCGGGTGACGTCATCCTCGCCGAAGCTCCTTCGTACGTCGGCGCTCTGGGGACCTTTCAGGCTTACCAGGCCCAGGTCGTGCACGTCGCCATGGACGACGACGGCCTCATCCCGGAGGCGCTCGAGGCCGCCATCGAAACCTGTCTCGAGGCCGGCCGTCGGGTGAAGCTGCTGTACACGATTCCCAACTTCCACAATCCCGCCGGCGTGACGATGTCCGAGGACAGGCGCGGCGTGATCGCCGGGATCTGTCGCCGTGCGGGCATTGCGATTCTCGAGGACAACCCCTACGGCCTACTGGGTTTCGACGACAAGGTGCGCAGGGCGATCCGCGCGGACGACGCCGATAACGTCATCTACCTGGGGTCGTTCTCCAAGACCTTCGCGCCCGGACTCCGGGTCGGATGGGTGCTGGCCCCGCATGCCGTTCGCGAGAAGCTGGTGCTGGCCAACGAAGCCGCGACGTTGAACCCCCCGGTGTTCAACCAGATGCTGATCTCCCGTTACCTGGCCAAGTTCGACTGGCTGGGCCAGATCAAGGCGTACCGGCAGACGTACGCGGAGCGGCGCGACACCATGCTGGCTGCGCTCGAACAGCACATGCCCGAGGGAACCACCTGGACCCATCCCGTTGGGGGCTTCTACGTCTGGGTCACGTTGCCCGAAGGGTTCGATACCGCGGCCATGCTGCCCCGGGCGGTGACGGCCCGGGTCGCGTACGTACCCGGAACCGCCTTCTACGCCGATGGTCTCGGGTCCCGTCAGCTGCGGCTGTCGTACTGCTTTCCGACATCCGAACGCATCGAGGAGGGCGTGCACCGGTTGGCCGGCGTTCTCGACAGCGAATTGGACGTGATGCGGACCTTCGGCACCACCTGGTCCCGCCCGGCGCTCAGCCCGTCCTCGCCGTCACCGGACACGGCGTGAGGCACCGTCATCTCATCCCCGGTACCCGGTTCTGCACGCAGCGTTACGGCACAAGGAGTTCGCGATGACGCGTCACGTGGTGGTGCTGGCCGGTGGACTCAGTCACGAACGGGACGTCTCCCTTCGGTCCGGGTCCCGGCTGAACGAGGCGCTCCGCGCTCGTGGAATGGACGTCACCCTGCGGGACGCCGACGCCGAATTGATTCCGTGGCTCATCGAGGCGAAGCCGGACGCGGCGATCATCGCGTTGCACGGTGGCCGCGGTGAGAACGGCGCTATCCAGGGAATTCTCGAGATGGCAGGGGTTCCCTATGTCGGCACGGAGGGCGCGAACTGCCGGCTGTCGTGGGAGAAGAACATCGCCAAGAATCTCATGCGCCGGGCCGGCTACCCGACGCCCCGGTCAATGTCGTTGTCGCACTCGACATTTCGGGATCTCGGCGCGCAGACGGTGATCGGCCTGTTGATCAGCCACCTGGGGCTGCCGCTGATGGTGAAGCCGCAGCACGGCGGATCGGCCCTCGGTGCGGCCGCCGTGCGGTCGCCGGAGGAATTGCCGGCGGCCCTGGTCGGTGCCTTCGCCTACGGGGAGATCGTTGTCGTCGAGGAATTCGTCGGGGGCGTCGAACTGGCCATCACGGTGCTCGAGGAGAATGACGACGGCATCGCGCTTCCCGCCGTCGAGATCGTCCCCGAGAGCGGCATCTTCGACTACGAGTCGAGGTATACGGCCGGGCTGACAACGTATTTCACTCCCGCCCGGCTCGACGACGAGGTGGCCGAAGCGGCGGCGGAGCTGGCGTTGGGTGCGCACCGGACGCTGGGTCTACGCGACATCTCCCGCACCGATGCGATCGCCACCGCGGACGGCGTCGTGCATTTCCTCGAGGTCAACGTCTCCCCCGGACTGACAGAGACCTCGATGCTGCCGATGTCGGTGGTCGAGTCGGGCCGCGATCTCGGCGCGGTCTACGCAGATCTGGTCGAGCAGGCGATCAACCGGGCTGGATGACCCGCAAGCGGCGGGCTGGGGCCTGCTGCGTCGGGCCATCACCCGAGCCGTCGTCGGACGCGACGCAGCCGTACTCGCCCCGACGCACCGTCAACCGAGTTGGTTGGCCGGGGAATGCGCACGACCGAGAAGTGTTGCTCTGTATTGCTTCTCGCTTTCCTGCGGAGCGCCCCCCGGCTGATCCGTCACCGTGACAGATCTGCCTGGAGTCTCTGGTCGACGGAACCCGTTTCCGCTGCACTGTTCTCATCGTTGAGAGTATCCCGCGCCATCGCATGCGGCGCCATGACGGTCACGATCCGCCGAAGGTCCTCGTGGGTGGCGAATTCCACGACGATGCGGCCCTTGGTACGGCCCAATTCCAGCTTCACCCTGGTGTCGAAGGTGTCCGACAGGGTGACCGCGAGATCGTCCAAACCGGGGATGCTCTTCCTCGTCGAGGCGCTGCGTCGACGGGGGGCGGGGCGACCGGCGAGCAGGGTCACCGCTTCCTCGGCCCCACGGACGGACAGACCCTCGGCCACGATCCGGGCAGCCAGCTGCTCCTGGTCGTCGGGGTCGGGCAGTGCGAGCAGTGCCCGGGCGTGTCCGGCCGACAGCACTCCGGCGGCGACCCGGCGTTGCACCGGCACCGGCAGCCGGAGCAGACGGATCGTATTGGAAATGACGGGCCGGCTGCGGCCCAGCCTGGACGCCAACTGCTCCTGCGTGACGTCAAATTCCTCGAGCAACTGCTGATAGGCCGCCGCCTCTTCCAGTGGGTTCAGGTTTGCCCGGTGAATGTTCTCCAGCAGGGCGTCACGGAGCAGGTCGGCGTCCTCGGTGCGGCGCACGATGGCCGGAATCGTTGGATGCCCGGCGCGCTGCGCCGCCTGCCAGCGGCGCTCACCCATCACCAGTTCGAATCCGCCGCCCGGGACATCGCGCACGACAATGGGCTGCAGTAGACCGAACTCACGGATCGAGTGCGTCAATTCGACGAGCGCATCCTCGTCGAAGACCGTGCGCGGATTTCTCGGATTGCGACGGATCTGGTCGATGGGAATGTCGAGGTACCGCGGGCCGGCATGCCCGCTGATGGTTGACGCATCATCTTCTCTGTGAGCTGCGACTGTGCCGGTCACAGGTGCGTCCTCGGGTTGTGCCGAGTTGTGGTTGCTGCCTTCGGCGACCGTCGCAGGCCCAGCGACCAGTGACAGGGACGGTGAGTCGCTTCGCGGAGCCGGCCCATTGATGAGAACGTCGGCCACCGTTGTCGTGTCCGGCCCGGTCGGAATCAGCGCGGCGAGACCGCGCCCGAGGCCACCTCTTGACTTGCCGGTCATGACAGCTCCTTCGTTCCTCGGTCGGCGATTTCGCGGGCGGCGTCCCTGTAGCTCATGGCGCCTCGGGATCCTGGGTCGTACGTCATCACGGACTGCTGGTATCCCGGTGCTTCGGAGATCTTCACCGAACGGGGGATCGACGTGGTCAGCACCTTGGAACCGAAGTGCTTGCGCACCTCGTTGGCCACCTGATCGGCGAGCTTCGTGCGTGCGTCGTACATGGTCAGCAGGATGGTGCTGACCAGCAGATCCGGGTTCAGGTGTTCCTTGACGAGATTGATGTTGTTCAGCAGTTGGCCGAGTCCCTCCAGCGCGTAGTACTCGCATTGGATCGGAATCAGCACCTCATCGACGGCGGTCATCGCATTGACGGTGAGCAGGCCGAGCGATGGCGGGCAGTCCACGAAGATGTAGTCGTAGTAGGCGTCGATGGCCTGGATCGCCTTCTTCAACTTGAGTTCGCGCTCCTCCATCGTGACGAGTTCGATCTCCGCGCCGGCCAGGTCGATAGTGGCCGGTATGCAGCCGAGTCGCGGCGCATCCGGGCACGTCTGGATTGCCTCGGCGGGGGTGATCTCGCCGATCAGAACGTCGTACACCGACGGCGTGCCGGCGGTGCGGTTCACACCGAGTGCGGTTGAAGCATTTCCCTGCGGGTCCAGGTCGATGATCAGCACGCTCAGCCCGGACAGTGCCAGCGCGACACCGATGTTGACGGTGGTCGTGGTCTTCCCCACGCCACCTTTCTGGTTGGCGACGGAGAATACCCGCCGATGACGCGGCCGCGGCAGGGTGAGGTCGCCCGAGCGCATTTCAAGCGCAGCCTCGGTCGCTCGCGCAAGCGGTGTGTCCTCTTCGTCGATGTTCGGGGTTTCACGGGAAACATCGAAATCGATGCTCATCTCGCCTCCAGGGTCTGGTCGCTGCCGCGGCTGTCCCGGATCGCAAGAGACACGAACGAGTGAGTAATGCCGCGATCTCGGACGCTACGGCGGAGTTGGGCGGAGCTTGTCGCACCACGCCGCACGGATCACGAAGGTGACTCGGATGCCGCGCTTTTCCGGGCTCGTCGTCGGTGTTTCACGTGAAACGGCTCCACCCCTTGAAATGCCTGCCGAACGGACGCGAGCTCGCCCGGTGCGTCGCTCACCCGTGACCCGG
>JBBRVZ010000051.1:0-22831 GCA_038246445.1 Mycobacteriales bacterium | reverse complement strand
GAGCCCACTCAGATCGGCCGGATCTTCACCCCGGACTACGGCATTGTCTCCGACGCCGGGGCAGCACTGGAGCGTTTCGTGGAAGTGGCCCGGGAACGCCGCGCCGCGGGCACCTTGCCGGATCGCAGCACATGGGCGGGACTGCGTGCAGCTCGCATTCGACAACATCAACTCACCCGAGCTGAATGGTTACGGCGTCGACCACGTCAAGGTGGCGCAGGGTTTGGGCTGCAAGGCAATTCGGGTCCGGGAGCCCGACGAGATCGGAGCCGCCTTCGAGAAGGCACTGGCCATGATGGCCGAATTCCGGGTGCCGGTCGTCGTCGAGATCATCCTCGAAAAGGTCACCAACATCGCCATGGGAACCGAGTTCGACAACGTCACCGAGTTCGAGGAACTGGCCACCGGGAAGCAGTAGCAATTCTCGGCACCACCGTCTTGCCCCACACAGCCTTCTGGGCGACACCGCCTTCTGGGCGACACCGCGGCTCGCGCCGGGTCCGCGTGCGGAGTATCCCTGCGCACGTCGCGGGTTCTTCACCAACACCGACCTGCTGTCACGACGACCGCAGTGCCGGGCGACGAGGTCAGAACGAACGGGCATCGGTGCCGAACCTCGCCGATAACGCGTAGCGCAGGAGAACCACGTCACCGATCTGGCGCACCTCCGCCAGCGTTGCCCGGTGGTCGGCGTGGAACGGGAAGCGGCCGTCGCCGACGAAACGACTGGCGCGTGAGTCACCGACGAAGAACGGCGCCACCACCAAGTGCAGCTCATCGGCGAGATCGGCCGTGAGGAACTGGGTGTGCACCGAGCCACCGCCCTCGACCATCAGCCGCCGGACGCCCCTGCTCGCGAGATCCTCGCTGACGCCGCACATCTCAACGGATTGCCCGCCGTCGACGACGGTGGCGAGCGGGCCGACGCGGGCACGCGTAGGGGCCACGGCACTGCTGGGGCAGTAGACCAGCTTCTCGGCGTCGCCGACGGAAAAGAAGTTCGCGCACGGATCGAGCTGCCCGTACCGGGTCACCGTCACCTTCGTCGGCGTCGCGGGTAGCCCCTTGGACATGCGGATGTCCCGCCGCGCGGCGGTTCTGACCAGCAGTCGCGGGTTGTCCTTCCGGACCGTCGCGGCGCCCACCAGGATGGCGTCGCAGCCGGCGCGTACCTCGTCGACGCGATCGAAGTCGGCGGCATTGGACAGCAACAAGCGCTGCCTCGCCGCACTGTCCAGGTAGCCGTCGAGGGACATCCCGCAGCTCAGCAGGGTGTACGGGCGATCAGCCACGGCCGGCCCCGGCGACGGCGACGACGGCGGTCCCGGATGGCAGCGCCAATCCCACGACGCGGGTGCCGGCGGCCCGTCTGGTGACGGCCGAGGCGAGAAGGACCACGGCTCCGGGCAGCGATGCGGTCAGCGCCAGCACCCCGTAGACCACGGCCGTCGCCACCCCCAGCCCCGCCCCCAGGCCGGCGGCGGCAAACGCCCACGCAGCGACGCCTTCCCGCGGACCCCAACCGCCGATGCCGACCGGCACGCTCATCGCCAGCAGCGCCAGCAGCGCCAGCGGCAGCAGGTCAGCCATGGCCGCCGTCGACCCCGAGGTGCGCGCAGCGACCAGGAATGTCGCGGTGTGTCCGAGGACCACGATCATGGAGGCGAGCGCGACACCCGGCCAGACCCGCCGTGGCAGCAGGCCACGCCGAACATCGGACACCCCGGCGCGGATCAGCCGCCCGACACGGCCGGTGCCGGGGCGGAGCGGGAACGCGAGGATCGCCAGCACGGCAAGCGCTCCAGCTGCGACCGCCACTACGGCCGGCAGCACCGACCGCAGCGGGGACGGCAGCGCGGCCAGCACGGCCACCGTCACGACAAGTTGGACGACCTGTCCGGCAGCCCGTTCCCAGGCGACCGCGCGCAGACCGAGCCCGATGTCGCCGCCGTGCCGCCCGTGCCGGACCCCGCGATCCAGGTCCCCAATGACACCCCCGGGCAGCGTGCTGTTGAGGAACTGCGACCGGTAGTAGGCCGCAATCGCGCGCGGCAACGGAACGGAGAGCCCCATTCCGCGGCCGACCAGCTTCCAGCGCCAGGCGCAGCACACGGTGGTCAGCAGACCGATACCGACCGCGGCGAGCACGGATCCGGGCGTCACCGTGTGCAGCCCGTCGAGGAACGGGCCGGCCCCAACGCGCCAGACCAGGACGGCGAGGATGCCTGCGCCGCAGAGCAGCCGGATCTGCGGCGTGACGGCGCTCATCGAGGCACCGCCAGCAGGTCGTCATGCTGGACCGTCACCCGTAGCACGCCGTCGACGGCGGATGCGGTGCGACGCAACAGATACGGTGCGGCGTCGTCGATCAAGTCGGGGTCCTGCGCGCAGGCCGCACCGACCCAGCCCTGCAGCCATTGCACGGTCAGCGCGAAGTCGTCGGCACCGAGCCGCCAGGGGCTGGGTCGGACCAGTACCTCCGCGCCCCGTCGACGGAAGGCCTCCACCGCCGCGTCGACCGCGTCCGGTCCGAGTAGCAGGCCCCGTCCGGCGTTGCGTCGTTGGTGGGCGTTGAAGGCGTCCCGTAGCGCGTGGTCCATCGGATCGGCCGGTTCGAGCTCGACCCGGCCGGTCACCGACAGGGTGATCAGGGCGGGGCAGTCCGCCGCGGCGCACAGACCGGCCAGCCGTTCCAGTTCGGCGGCGGTCAGCATGTCCAGCAGAGCGGATGCCGTGATCAGGCCGGCCCCGGACAGGTCGTCAGCGGACAGCCAGGTGACGTCGCCGAGCCGGATCTGCACGGTGACCGGTTCGCCGCCCCGGCCCACCACCGGCCGTCCCGCCGCCTCGGTGAGCAGATCTGCGTCACGGTCGTGCAGCACCCAGTGCTGCCGGGCGAACGGCTGTGCCGACCGGGGTGCTGATCGGGATGCCAACAGCGGCGCCAACCAGCGGCCCATCGACCCGGTGCCGGAGCCCAGGTCGTGCACGACGAGCGGGTTCTCGTGCGGCAGTACGGCGGCGACCTCGCGGACCAGCTCGGTCGACCGGGCCCGCCCGTCGGCACCTTCCCGCAGCGACAGCCACGATGCTGCCGCGCGCGCCGGGGCGGTCATCGCGGCCTCGCGACAGCTGGGCGAGCGGCGGTGTTCAGGCGATTGGCGGGGATGCGCTGAACCGAAGCCGATGCCGAAGCCGATGCCGATGCACGAACGGAACCATCTCGTGCGACGTCGGTCAGCACCCGCGACACGTCGGCGGCCGTCGCGGCCCAGCTCCGCAGCTGCCGCCGACGGGCGCGCGCCGCCGCCGTCAGGTGCTCGCGGAGCACCGGTTCTGTCAGCCATCGGCGCAGCGCCGCACGCAGTGCGGCCGGGTCGGCGGGGCTGACGAGCAGGCCTGGAACCCTGCCGTCCGGCGCGGCGCCGAGCGACTCCGGCAGGCCACCGACGTCGACGGCGACGGCGGGCAACCCGCGGGCCAGTGCCTCGGTGACGACCAGCCCGTAGGTCTCCGCCCGGGAGGCGACCACTATGACGTCAGCGGCGGCGTAGGCGTCGGCCAGTCCCGGCCCGGTCAGCGTCCCGGACCACTCGACCCGGTCGGCGAGACCGGCTGCAGCGACCTGCTTCTGCAGCTGCGCCACCCACCCCGGTTCGGCCGACAACGACCCCACGCACCGCAGGGACCACCCGAGCTCGTCCAATCCGGCCAGCGCACCGATCAAGACGTCATGTCCCTTGATAGGCGTCACCGCCGCGACACAGAGCAATCGGCCGCCTGGCGGGCTCGGCGAAGTCGGCTCGGCGATGTCCACCCCGGGCACGGCGGCGTGCACGGCGTCCGGGTGCAGCCCGTACTGGTCCAGCAACCAGCCGCGCGTCCACCGACTGGTGGTGAGCACCGCTGACGCCGCTGACAGCACCGACCGCTCGCCGAGGGCGACCTCCGCTGACGTCGCGTCGGGCGCGCCCAGATCCAGCGGCAGATGAAGCAGCAGAATCTGCCGGAGCCGTCCGGCCCGTGGAACGAGCACCGACGGCGCGGCGGACCCGATCAGCCCATCGACGACAACGATTGCTTCGTCATCGATGTCGTCGAGCACGACCGCGAGCCGGGCCAGGTCGGCGCGCTCCGGGACCGGCCAGCGGCCGGCGATCGGGTGCACTCGGACGATCCAGCCCAGCGCCGCCAGGCCGGAGCAGATCCGGCGGTCGTAGGTGTTGCCGCCGCTCGGCCGTGCGTGATCGTCGATCCAGTCAGGGACGACGACATGCACGGTGTCGCTCATCCTGACCGTGCGGGCGCCGGGCGCGGGCATCGTCACAGCTCCCGCTCATAGCTGGCCCACGCGACATGAGACTCGTGCAGCGTCACCGTGATCCCGGCCAGCGACCGGGCCGCCTCCCCGAGTGCGCCGGCATGGACCCGGTCGGCGAGCCGGTCGGCGACAGCCTTGGCAAGTACCTCCGTGGTGGTGTTGGTCCCGGCGAAATTCGGGTCGTCGTCGAGATTGCGGTAACCGAGCTGTCCGACGACGTCCCGCAGTTCGGCTGCCGCACGACCGATGTCGACCACGATGCTGTCCGCATCGAGCGCGGTACCGCGAAAGGAGGCGTCCACGACGAAGGTCGCCCCGTGCAGACGCTGCGCCGGTCCGAAGACCTCGCCGCGGAAGCTGTGGGCGATCATCATGTGGTCGCGCACGGTGACGGTGAACATCAGCCTCTCCCCACGCGGTCCGCGACGGCTGGGCCCGCGGGTCCAGCGTCCTCGTTGATCAGGTCGTCGGTGATCCGGTCGGTCGTCAGGTCGTAGGTGATCAGGTGGCACAGCGCCGGAAGCGTCCCGTCGACCAACCGCGGCAAGACCTGCGGTAGGTCCTCGAACGGTGACTCGCCGGTGATCAGCGAGTCGAAAGCGGGATCCCGCAGCAGGTCCAGAGCGAGCCGGAGGCGGTCCGCAGGCGAACGCGAGCTGCGACGTGCCGGGGATACCAGGCCGACCTGGCTGGACCGGATGGCCAGTCGACCGGAATGGAAAGCCCCGCCGAGGCGGATCCGCACGTCCGCGTCGCCGTACCAGCTCAGGTCGACAACGCTACCCTCGACGCGCAGCAGGTCCAGGGACAGTTGCAGACCGGCTGCCGTCGCACTGGCGTGAATGACGAGATCCTGACCACCTGCGGCGTCGTCCGGCAGCCTGAAATCCGCGCCGAGCGCGGCAGCTACGCCGTCCTTCGCGGGGTCGATGTCGACCAGGGTGACCTGCACGCCGGGAAACCGGGTCAGCAACCGCGCCACGCAGCAGCCAACCATGCCGGCACCGACAACGGTGACGCGGTCGCCCACCAGCGGTGCCGCGTCCCACAGTGCGTTGACCGCCGTCTCCACCACGCCGGCCAGAACGGCGCGGGCCGGGGGAACCTCGTCCGGCACCGGTAGCACGGCCGCGGCCGGCACCACGTACGCCGTCTGGTGCGGGAACAGACAGAACACGATGCGGCCCAACAACTCCGACGGACCGATCTGCACGACCCCCACGTTGAGGTAGCCGTACTTCACCGGGCCCGGGAACGAGCCCTCCTGAAAGGGCGCCCGCATCGTGTCGTACTGACTTTCGGGCACGCCGCCGCGGAAGACCAGCGTCTCGGTGCCGCGGCTCACCGCCGTGCGGACGGTGCGCACCCGCACCTCACCCGGCCCGGGCTCGCGGATGCCGACCGGACGGATCTCCCCGAGGCCGGGTTCGCGGATCCAGAAGGCGCGGGCGTCATCGGACACCACCTCACCCCTGTCCCGCGTCGCAATGAACCCGATCGTCGCATTTCGCGTACTAGGTCTGACACCATTGATACGGAGGCATCATGCGGACGGTTCACCTGGCCGCGCTGGCCGGGGTCCTCGCGGCGGCGACTCTGCTCGCCGCGGTGGACCTGACCGTCGGTCTGGGCGGATGGGGCTGGCTCGTAGGCCTGGTCGTGGCGGTCTTCGGCAATGCCGCACTTGCCCGCGGTCTGGACCGGGCCGGCGCCACCTCTGTGGGCTTCGCGAACGGGGTCACCCTGACCCGCGCGACGCTGCTCGCGGCGGTGGCGGCTCTGGTCGCCGACTCCTTCGCCACAGCCGCGTCGGTGGCCGTGCCGGTCGTCGTGCTGAGCGTTCCGGCTCTGCTGCTCGATGCCGTGGACGGCGCGGTGGCCAGGCGAACCGCGACCGCAACCGCGATCGGTGCCCGGTTCGACATGGAGGTCGACGCCCTGCTGATCATGGTGCTGAGCGTTTTCGTCGCCCGGTCGGCCGGTCACTGGGTGGCGGTCATCGGACTGGCGCGCTACGCCTTCCTTCTCGTCGGCGAGGCGGTGCCGTGGATGCGTGCGAGGCTGCCCTTCCGGTACTGGCGCAAGGTCGTCGCGGCGACAGCGGGCGTGGTGCTGACGTTCTCGGCATCCGGGTTCGGGCCGCCGCCGGTCACCGCGCTCCTGCTGATGGCGACCGTTGCGCTGCTTGCCGAATCGTTCGGCCGTGACGTGGTCTGGCTGTGGACGAACCGGCCGGCCGCGGAGCCGCGCCGGGCAGTGACGAGCCCGGCCGGCACCGGCCCCGTGCATCGATCCGCGGAGCGGCTGTGACCGATACCCACACCGGCAGCGACACCGGTACCGCGCCGGATGGGCCGCCCGCAGCGGGTTCCGTCCCCACCGACGACATCGGGCACCCGGGCGTACGCGCCCGGAGCCCGGTCCGCGTCACCATCGCGGCCCTGGCCGGCATCGGGGCGTTCGCCCTGGTGTGGTTGGCCCTCGTCACGCCCGACAGCCTCACCGAATTGACCCCGCTCGCCCTGCTGCGCATCCCCGTCGAGGGGCTGGCCGTGGTGCTCGTTGCGGTGCTGCTGCCCCGGCGGGCCGGACGCGTCGTGGTTCCCGTCGCCGGTGTCGTACTCGGGCTGCTGACGGTGCTGAGGGTCCTGGACATCGGCTTTCGGGCGGCGCTGGACAGGCCGTTCGATGCGGTGTCGGACTGGGGTTACCTCGGCCCGGCCACCGGCGTGCTGCGCGATTCGGTCGGCGCCGGCGCCGGCACTGTGATCGCTGTGGCGGCAGTCGTTGTCGGCATCGCACTGTTGGTGCTCGTCCCGCTCTCGCTGCTGCGGTTGACCGGGTTGGCCGCGCGGCACCGAACGGGTGCGGTACGCGTCGTTTCCGGCCTGGCCGCGGTGTGGATCCTCTGCCTGCTGTGGGGCACCCAGCTGGTGCCGGGCGTTCCGGTGGCTTCCGGCGCCGCGGCCACCCTTGCCTACGACCATGCCCGGGCCACTGTCGACCGCATCCACGACGGGCAGTCGTTCCGCACCACCGCGTCGGACGATCCCGCGAACGACATCCCGGCCGGCCGGCTGCTCAGTGCACTGCGCGGCAAGGACGTGTTGATCGCGTTCGTCGAGAGCTACGGCCGGGTGGCGCTGGAGGGCCCGGTGGCCTCGCCGCCCGTTCTCGCCGCCCTGGATGCCGGAGCGGCGGAGCTGACGTCGGCCGGTTTCGCCGCGCGGAGCGCTTTCCTGACGTCACCGACCTTCGGCGGCATCAGCTGGCTCGCTCATTCGACGCTGCAGTCCGGGCTCTGGGTGGACAACCAGCAGCGCTACGACCATCTCCTCACCACCGACCGCTTCACCCTCAGCAAGGCCTTCGCCCGCGCAGGGTGGCGCACTGTTGGCGTCGTCCCGTCGAACGAGCAGAACTGGTCCTCCGGTGAGTCCTTCTATGGCTACCAGAAGCTCTACGACGCAAGAAATGTGGGATACCAAGGGCCTGAGTTCGGGTACGCGACGATGCCCGACCAGTACACCCTGTCGGCCCTGCAACGGCGGGAACTGGCGGCCCGCGATCGGGGGCCGGTGATGGCGGAGATCGACCTCGCCTCGAGCCACTCCCCCTGGGCCCCGCTACCGTCGATCCTTGATTGGGACGCCGTCGGTGACGGATCCGTCTTCGATCCCATGCCGGCCCGCGGCCGCTCCGCCGCAGACGTGTGGAAGGACTCCGAACAGGTCCGCACCGAGTACGGACGCTCGGTGGCCTACTCGGTCTCCAGCCTGCTGTCGTTCGTCCGGACCTACGGGGATGACGATCTGGTGCTGGTGATGCTCGGCGACCACCAGCCTGCGACCATCGTCAGTGGTGAGGGGGCGAGCCATGACGTCCCCATCACCGTCATCGCCCGGGATCCCGCCGTCCTGAGCAGGATTGCCGGGTGGAACTGGCAGGACGGGGTGCGGCCCGGACCGGCGGCGCCGGTGTGGCCGATGGACAGCTTCCGGGACCGGTTCCTCGCTGCCTTCTCCCCGTGATCGCCCCACTCTTCAGCCGGCCGCCGGCCTGCCCAGCGCGGCCAGCAGGTCTGTGAACAGGGCCGGACCCGCCGCGAGGCAGCCGGTCTCGGCACCAGTGGGGGTGACGACGGCGTACCGGGCGCCGGCTTCCCTGGCGATCAACCCGCCTGCCGCGACATCCCAGGCCTGGACGCCCTCTTCGAAGTACCCGTCAACGGCGCCGGCCGCGACCGCACACAGATCCAGAGCGGCGGAGCCGAGCCGGCGGATGTCGCGGATACGGGGCAGCAGTGCCGCGATCAGCGCCCCCTGCGCTCGGCGACGTTCGGCGTCATACCCGAAACCCGTTGCGATCAGGGCCCTGTCCATCGGAACCGGGTCGTTGACGTGCAGGGCGGCGCCGTCCACGGCGGCACCGGTGCCGCGAATCGCCTTGAACGTCCGGCCGGTGGCCGGGTTGTGCACCACCCCCACCAGTGCGCCGTCACCGTCCTCGGCCGCGACGCTGACCGAGAAGTTGTCCAGCTGGTAGAGGTAGTTCACCGTGCCATCGAGCGGGTCGAGGACCCAGCGGATGCCGGACCGGGTCGGGCGATCGGCGCCCTCCTCGCCGAGCAGTCCGTCATCGGGTCGTTCGCCGGTGATGAGTTCGACGAGGATCTGCTCCGCGGCCCGGTCGGCGTCCGACACCGGGTCGGTGACGGAGGATTTCATCTCCAGTCCCTGGATCCGGCCGTAACGGCTCATCAGCTCCACACCTGCGGCCCGTGCGGCGCGCACGGCCAGATCCATCAACTCGGTCGGGTCCGCGGCGGTGGTCATGCCGACATCAGATCAGCCGCCGTGCAGGTGCCCGTCAGCCGGTCCCGCCGCCCAACGGGCGAAGGTCACGGTGAGACCATCCCGTTCCGGCGCCGCGCAGTACGGACCGGCGTAGGCGACGGCGTCCGGGTCGATCGGTGCCAGCCGAAGCAGCCGCCACGGCTCCTCGCCGCGCCTGATCCGAAGGGTGAGGGCGTCACCGGCCCGGCTCGCCCGCACCGTGACCTCGCTCCCCGCCCAGTCGGCCACCCACGCGACGGACCAGTCGGACATACCGTCGGTGACCACCGCGGAGGCCTGCAGGAAACCGTCGCAGAACTCGACACCCGCCTTTGTCCAGCGCTTCTCGTCGATCCGGACCAGCAAGCCGGCCTGGTCGAACTGCTGGCCGAAATCCGCCAGGAACGAGACCTGCACCGCCCAGCCGTCGGGTAGGTCGCTCAGCAGTGCGTGCGCGCTGTCCCGGTCGAACCCGTACGACGTCGTCCGCCACGCGTCGCTGCCCTGCGCGGCGCGGACGACCAGCCGTCCCTGCCTGATCGCGACGTGCGGCGGGCGATTGAGCCACCAGCCCTGCCGCCAGTCGACGGACCGGACGTCATCTCCGTGCTCGGTCATGCCGTCCGCGCTCGCGTGTTCGGCACCCGCGTCCGGGTCGGTGATGGCGGGTTGATGGCAGCAGGGTCCATGCCGGGGCAGCCTTCCACATCGCCGCACGATGTGGGGTTGACAACCCGCGTTCACACAGCCGTCGCAAGGCCCTGGATCACGTCTGCGTCGGGCAGCCGGGCGAGGTCCGCGCCGTCCAGGATGATCTTGGAACCACGAATGCCGGAGCCGATCACCACCGGCCCCGCGGCCACCACCGCGGCATCGACCAGGATCGGCCAGCCGGCGGGCAGCCCGATCGGGGTGATCCCGCCGTACTCCATACCGGTCGTCGCGACCGCGTCGTCGATGGCGGCGAACGAGACCTTCCGGACATCCAGTCGCCGCCGCACCACCCCGTTCACGTCGGCCCTGGTGATCGCCAGGATCACCACAGCCGCCCAGCGCTGCTCGCCGCCCCGCTTGCCGGTGACGATCACGCAGTTGGCCGACGCGGCCGGCGATACGTCGTAGGCGTCGCAGAAGGCCGCGGTGTCCGCGAGGGCCGGATCGATGGGTGCCACCGACACCGCCGCGTCCCATGTCGTCAGCGCCGCATGCACCGGCACCGCCAGCAGGTCAGCACGGTCGGCCGCCCGCTGCGCGAGTAGGCGGCCCAGGGTCAACGGAGTATTCATGGCGACACCCTGCCATCCGGCCGTCCCGCAGCGGCTCGGCAGCCTGCGCGGACCGGGGACAATGCTCGGGTGAGCTCCTCCACGACACAGGCACGCACCGGTGCCCTGGCCATCGGGCCGTACCCGGTGTGGCCGCCGGTGGTCCTGGCCCCGATGGCCGGCATCACCAACTCCTCGTTCCGCACGTTGTGCAGGGAGTTCGGCGCCGGGCTCTACGTCTGCGAGATGATCACGACCCGCGCCCTGGTCGCCGGCGATCCGAAGACCCGCGAGATGATCCGGTTCGCGCCGGACGAGACGCCCCGCTCGGTCCAGCTGTACGGGGTGGATCCGGTCGTCGTCGCTCAGGCGGTGCGGATCGTCGTCGAGCAGGACCTTGCGGACCACATCGACCTCAACTTCGGATGCCCCGTGCCCAAGGTCACCCGCAAGGGCGGCGGGTCCGCGCTGCCCTTCAAGCGCAAGCTGTTCTCCTCGATCGTCCGTACGGCGGTGCGCGAGGCCGCCCCGGCGGGCATCCCGGTGACCGTCAAGATGCGGATCGGCATCGATCCGGACCATGTGACATACCAGGACGCCGGCCGGATCGCTGAGGACTGCGGGGTCGCGGCCGTGGCTCTGCACGGCCGGACGGCCATTCAGCACTACTCCGGGAAGGCCGATTGGGACGCGATCGGCAGGCTGAAACAGCTGGTGACCAGCATTCCGGTGCTCGGCAACGGCGACATCTTCGCCGCGTCCGACGCGCTGGAGATGATGACGGCGACGGGATGCGACGGCGTGGTGGTCGGCCGCGGCTGCCAGGGCAGGCCGTGGCTGTTCGCCGAGCTGGCGGCCGCCTTCGAGGGCCGGCCCGCGCCGACGCCGCCCGACCTCCACGCCGTCGCGGGCATTCTCCGGCGGCACGCGGAGCTGCTCTGCCAGGAAATGGGACCGGACCGTGGAATGCGCGACCTGCGCAAGCACATCGCCTGGTACCTGAAGGGTTTCGCGGTCGGATCCGAACCTCGCAGGCTGCTGGGCATGGTGTCCACGCTGGCCGAGCTCGACGATCTGCTGGCCGGATTGGATCTGGACCAACCGTTCCCGATGGCCGGTGACGGGCCGCGCGGGCGGCAGGGTTCCCCGCAGCGGAGGGTGGCCCTGCCGCACGGCTGGCTGGACGACCCCGATTCCGAGGTGGTCCCGGAGGGGGCGGAGCTCGATGACGGCGGAGGCTGACCGACCGGTGCGCGAGCGGGGATCGGCCCCGCCGGCGGGGACATCACGCCGGTCGGCCGCACTGGTCCTGACGCTGATCTGCCTGGCGGTGCTGGGCGTACTGACGATGCTGGCCGCCTGCACCGGGACGGAGGTCGAACAGACCGCTGAAGCGCAGCGGGCGGTCGGCGATCCCGGAGCACGGCCGGCCACGATTCCTGCCTCTGACGAGCAGGCCATCCGGTCAACCCTGGACCGGGTGAATGCCGCCGCCGGCGGCGCGGCGGCTCGGCAGCAGGCGGTGCTGGCCGCTGTGGTGGATCCGGGCTCCGCCCAGACCCTGGGCCGATGCCCACCCACCACGTCGACACTTCGCTTCGAACCTGTCTTCACCGGGCTGCGCCCCACGCCTGACTGGCGACCGGAGGCAGGCACCCTGTCCGGAACGGTCTACGCGTTGCCCGTGCTGATCCGGACTTACACCGGGGACCGGATGACCGGCACGGACCTGACGACCCTGCACCTGGGGGTGCAGGGCGGTGCGGCATCGCTCACAGCACTGTGCGTCAACTGAACGCCCCGCGCCGCGATGCGTCATCCGGGTAGTCAACAGAGAAATCAGGCGTGAGGTTGACACGACCGGGCGATCAGATCACCGGACGCCACTCCTACCGTGAGTCGGGGCAACTGTCCGTACCATCGGGGTGCGGGTCACGTCGCGTGGTCCACCCGAATGCCGCACTTACCGTCATGGAGCCGAGTCAGGAGGTCGCGTGAGCCAGGAGCCGCGCGATCCCGGCGCTGCCGACCCGCGACGGGCCGACGACAGCTCCGCTCCGCGGGACACCAGCCCTGAGCGGCACCGTGCCCACCCCGGCCGGCACCGCTGGCTGATCGCCGGCCGGATCGCCGTCGCCCTTGTCGCGGTCCTCGTGCTCACCGGAACGGGCTGGGAATGGGCGATCAAGTCGCGTGCCGACTCCGGCATCGTCGCCCGCCAGGTGCAGGCGATCGTCTCGGACGACACCAACATCGCCACCGCCGTCCCGACGACGCCCGCCGAGGGTGCGGGCACGACGTTCCAGCCGGAGAACATCCTGCTGCTGGGGTCGGACACCAGGGCGGGCGCGACCAACAGCGCGGCCGGCGGAACCGATGCCAGTACGGGCAACGATGTCGCCAATTCGGACACCCAGATGATCGTCCACATCAGCGGCGACCGGCAGCACGTCACCGTGTTGTCCATCCCGCGGGACACCCTGATCGATGCCCCGACCTGCAAGAGTTGGGATGCGGCCACGGGCAGGCTGTCCGCGGCCAACTATCCGACCAATCCCGGCGAGCGGTGGCGCATCAACTCGGCCTTCTCGGTCGGCGGCCCGCAGTGCTCGGTGCGGGCGATCCAGGATCTGACCGGGCTGCGGATCAACCGGGTCATCGGCATCGACTTCGCCGGCTTCCAGAACATGGTCGACGCACTCGGCGGGGTCACGGTCAACGTCTGCGGACGCATCGACGACGCCGAACTCGGCGTCGTGGTCGCCGCAGGTGGCGTGCAGACGATCCGCGGGCAGCAGGCGCTCAGCCTCGTTCGAGCGCGGAACGTCAAGGGCGACGAGGCTTCCGACCTTGCACGGATCCGTCGCCAGCAGATCGTGCTGTCCGCGATCCTGCAGCAGGTGACCAGTGCCGGCACGCTGCTCAATCCCGCCAAGCTGGACGCATTCCTGCAGGCCTTCGTCTCCAATACCTTCACCGACAACGTCACCATCGATGACCTGGTGACCCTCGCCCAGTCCTTCGGCACCCTGGATCCCGCAAGGGTCACGTTCTTCACGTTGCCGACCGTCACGGCGTCGTCCGACCCCGACGCGCTGGACGTCGACGAGAAGAAGGCGCCGGCCGTCTTCGACGCACTGGTCAACGACCGGCCGCTGCCGGGCGAACCCGCAGCCACCCAGTCTTCCTCCGCTGCGCCGACCACCGCGCCCCCCACCCCGACCACCGACGCGCCGAAATCCGCACGCACCATCGACCCGGCCGACGTCGATCTGACCGTCGTCAACGTCACCGGGCGGACCGGGGTTGCCACCGAGGCGATGACGTTGCTCAACGACACCGGCTTCGGCCTCACCGACGCCGACCTGGAGGCCCCCGATGGCCAGACCGCACCGGGCGTGACGATCGAATACGAACCCGCCAACCTGGCGGCCGCACTGACGGTCGCAGCCGCGGTCGGGGGCACGCTGGTTCCCACCACTGGGCTGGGCCGCCAGGTACGACTGCTGCTGGGCAGGACCTGGAACGGGAAGGTCGCCGCGGTGCAGGCGGGCGTCGTCGTCACCGGAACGGTCGACACCGCCGTGCCGGACGGTGCCGCCATCCCGACGCTGATCTCGGGCGCGCTGCCGTCGGTGAACGCCGGCCAGCAACTCTGCGCCTGACGAGACCCTGCGCTTAACGAGACTCTGCGCCTGACGGGACAGCCGCCCCACGCGGTGTCTGTCACACGTTCACCGGCCGTTCATGCTCGGGTTTCGGCAGAACAAGCGCTGGGAACTATCGTTGAACCATGAGAGAGGCCTACCATCTGCGGCTCGCTGACCTCGGTGATCACGGATCATCGATGTGCGTCGTCGCCAGCGATGCCCTGCGTGACGCCACCAAGGCCGTCCTCGACGCCGACCTGACGATCGCCGAGAAGGTCATCGCCTCGGACGTCCGGCTGGACGAGATGCGGGCCAACGCGGAGAAGGTCGCGTTCGAGTTGCTCGCTCTCGAGTCGCCTGTCGCATCGGATCTCCGCTCGGTGATCGCGGCGATCTGGATCGTCGCGGACCTGCAGCGGATGGGCGCGCTGGCCATTCACGTCGCGAAGGCAGCCCGCCGCCGGCACCCGCTGCACGCCGTGCCCGCCGAGATCCGGCCGCTCATCGAGCGCATGGGACGTATCGGCGTCCACCTCGCGGACCAGGCCGGTGTCGTGCTGCGGGAGCGGGACGTCGAGCTCGCCCGTCAGCTCGAGGTCGAGGACGACCTGATGGACGACCTGCAGCGCGAATTGTTCGCCGCGATGCTGGACCCGGACTGGCGGCACGGGGTCGGCCCCGCCGTCGACATCGCCCTGCTGGCGCGCTTCTACGAGCGGTTCGCCGATCATGCGGTGTCGGTCGCCCGCCGGGTGGTCTTCCTGGTCACCGGCGAGAACGTCGGCGGCGATACGACCCCCGCTCTGACCGCTGCCCCGGAGAGCTGATATCCACAGTCGGCAATGACGCAGGTGTGCAACTGCTGTCTGCGCGCCGGAATCATGTGTGGGACAGAGCGCATGAACATCGCTGGCGTTAGCGGTGAACAATCGGTGAACGCGCCCTGCTGACGAACTGAGCGGTGTGAGACTGGGCCGAACCGGGCGTCAACCGCCGCTTCGTGACCACTCGGGGGGCCACCGATGACCCTGATCGACAAGGCCGTGTACGTCGACGGTCAGCGTGTCCACGAGGCGATGCCTCGAGCGGGAGCGCACGAAGGCTTCACCCGCAGCCATCAGATGGCCTGGATCGGGCTGTACCGTCCGGACAAGCACGAGATTCTCTCGGTGGCGGAAGAGTTCGACCTGCATGAACTCCCCGTCGAGGATGCCATCACCGCGCATCAGCGGCCGAAGATGGAGCGGTACGGCGACACCCTGTTCGTCGTGCTCCGTCCGGCGCGCTATCTCGACGACGTCGAAAAGGTGGAGTTCGGCGAACTGCACATCTTCGTCGGGAAGAACTTCGTCATCACGATCCGCCGCGCGGAGTGCCCGGACCTGGTGAAGGTGCGGCGCCGCCTGGAGACCACGCCGCAGTTGCTGTGCATGGGCACGGAGGCAGTGCTGTACGCCATTCTCGACGAGGTGGTCGACAAATACATTCCCGTGCTGGTCGGGCTGCAGAACGATATCGACGAAATTGAGAATGAGCTGTTCCAGGGCGACCCCGGTGTCTCGCGGCGGATCTACGAGCTGACCGGCGAGGTGATCGAGTTCCAGCGCGCCACCCATTCCCTGCGCGAGATCTTGGCGGCGTTGACGGCCGGATTCGACAAGTACGGCGTGGACATCGAGCTGCAGCATCACCTCGGTGACGTGGCCGATCACGTCGAGCATTTCGTCGAGCGCGTCGACGGATACCGCGACCTGCTGTCCAGTGCGCTGTCGGTCAACGCGACGCTGGTGGCCCAACGGCAGAACGAGGAAATGCGCGCCCTGACCGAGGCGAGCTACACGCAGAACGAGGAGGTCAAGAAGATCTCGGCGTGGGCGGCGATCCTGTTTGCGCCCACACTCGTCGGCACGGTGTACGGGATGAACTTCTCCGCGATGCCGGAACTGAAGTGGGAGTACGGCTATCCGTTCGCGATCCTGCTCATGCTGACCTTGGGGTTCGTTCTGCACCGGGTATTCCGGGCCAGGCGCTGGTTGTAGCGAGGCCGCTGCGGCCGTCTGGGAGGGCCGCCGTCACCCCCAAGGTGACCCGGCAAGCGCCCCGGCTCAGCCGAATCGACCCGAGATGTAGTCCTCGGTGGCCTTCTGCACCGGATTGGAGAAGATCTTCGCGGTGTCGTCGTACTCCACCAGCCTGCCCGGCTGGCCGACCCCGGCAAGGTTGAAGAACGCCGTCCGGTCCGACACCCGGGCCGCCTGCTGCATGTTGTGGGTGACGATCACGATGGTGTACCGGGCCTTGAGCTCACTGATCAGATCCTCGATGGCGAGCGTCGAGATCGGATCCAGCGCCGAGCACGGCTCGTCCATCAGCAGCACCGCCGGCTCCACCGCGATGGCCCTGGCGATGCACAGCCGCTGCTGCTGGCCGCCGGACAACCCGCCGCCCGGTCGGTTGAGCCGCTGCTTGACCTCTTCCCACAGGTTCGCACTCTTGAGCGACCGCTCGACGATGTCGTCCATGTCGCTCTTGTTCTTGCGGGTGCCGGCGATCTTGTATCCGGCGACGACATTGTCGTAGATCGACATCGTCGGGAACGGGTTCGCCTTCTGGAACACCATGCCGACGGTCCGCCTGACGTTCACCGGGTCGACGCCCGGTCCGTACAGGTCCTCGCCGTCGAGCATTACCTTGCCGCTCACCCGGCCGCCGGGGATCACCTCGTGCATGCGGTTCAGGATCCGGATGAACGTCGACTTTCCGCAGCCCGACGGCCCAATGAGGGCCGTGACGGACAGCGGGGCGATGTTGATCGAGGCGCCCTCGACCGCCAGGAAATCATCGTAGAAAACGTTGACGTCCTCGACGTCGATGCGCTTGGCCATATCTCACAATCCTCGTTCTCAAGAAATCAGCATTCAACAACAGCGGGTGATCGGGACATCAGCGGGTCTTCGGCTGGGCAAGCTTGGCGAGCAGGCGGGCGCCGATGTTCAGGAAGAGCACCAGGAGCACCAGGACCAGTGCGGCGCCCCACGCGCGGCCTTCGGTGAAGGCGTTGGACGTGGTGCCAGATCGCTTGCCGAGCTGATCCCACACCATCATCGGCAGGGTGGCCTGATCGCCGCTGAAGGGATCAAAATTGATCGACGCGGTGTATCCGGTCAGCAGGATCAGCGGTGCGGTTTCGCCGGCGACCCTCGCGATGGCCAGCAACGCGGAGGTGATCAGGCCGGACATCGCTGTCGGCAGGACGACTTTGATGATCGTCCGCCACTTCGGCACGCCGAGGGCGTACGAGGCCTCCCGGAGATCACGCGGTACCAGCTTGAGCATCTCCTCCGACGCCCGCACCGAGACGGGCACCATCAGGATGGCCAGCGCGATGGCGCCGGCCGCCCCGAACGGGCGCATACCGAAACCGAGCAGCAGGAATGTGTAGACGAACAGCCCCGCGACGATCGAAGGCACACCGGTCATCACGTCGACGAAGAAGGTGACCGCCTTGGCGAATGTCCCGCGGCCGTACTCCACCAGGTAGATCGCGGTGAAGATCCCGACCGGCAATGCGATCACCGCGGCAATGCCGACGATCTGGAGCGTGCCGATCAGGGCGTGGTAGAGCCCGCCGCCGTCCTGCCGGCTGGTCACGCCGTTCATCGACCTGAGGAAGAAGTTGGCGCTCAGTACCGGGAATCCCTTGACGGCGATGTAGCCCAGGATCAGTACCAGCGGCACGATCGCCGCGACGAACGAGGCGTAGATCAGCGTCGAGGCGAAACGATCCTTCGCGCGGCGACGGCCCTCCACCGCGAACGACCACGACGTCAGGGCGAGAACGAACAGCACCGCCGCGGTGAAGAACCAGGTGTACCAACCGGTCCAGCCCAGTAGCAGCTTGAGGCCGAATGCCACGACAGCCCCGGCGGTGGCGGCGGCGATCGGCGCCCAGGCGGGCAGCCGCACACCGACCAGGTCCGAGGTGCCCGACGGCTTGACCGGTGGCGGCGCGACGGCCGGCGCACTGCGGGCAGCGGCCGGCGATCGGTGCAGCTCACTCATGCGGTGAACTCCTTCCGGCGGGCGATGACGATGCGGGCGATGGAGTTCACGACGAGGGTGATGACGAACAGGAACAGGCCCGCGGCGATGAGCGCCGCGATGGCGGTCGGTGAACCTCCCGCCTCGCCGAACTTCAGCGCGATGGTCGAGGCGAAGGTGTCGCCGCCGGGCTCGGTGAGATGCCAGTTGATCCGGAAACCGGAGTTGAGAACCAATGCCACAGCGATGGTCTCGCCGAGAGCACGGCCCAGTCCGAGCATCGCGGCGGAGATCATTCCCGGCCGGCCGAACGGCAGCACGGCGGTCCGGATCATCTCCCATTTCGTCGCCCCGAGGGCCCACGCGGCGTCGATGGTGTCCCGTGGGACCTGCAGGAAGACCTCACGGCAGACGGCCGAGACGATCGGGATGATCATGATGGCGAGCACGAGACCGGCGATCAGCAGCGATTTCCCGAACTGACCGACGGTCGTCGCGGTGGCGTTGTCGAAGATCGGGATCCAGCCGAAGTAATCGGAGAGCCATTTCTGGAAGCCCTGGGTCTGCGGAATCAGGAAGTACAAGCCCCACATGCCGAACACCAGGGATGGCACGGCCGCCAGCAGGTCGACGACCGCGCCCAGGCTGGTGGCTAGTCGACGGCTCGCGTAGTGCGAGATGAATAGCGCGATACCGATAGCAATCGGAACACCGACGATCATCGCGATGAAGGCGGCGACGACGGTCCCGAAGAACACCGCCGCCATGCCGAACACCGGCGGGTCACCCTGTGGATTCCAGGTCTGAGTGGTGAACAGGTTTCCGGTGTTGTTCGTGAACGCGGGGATGGCCTTCCAGATCAGAAAGCCGGCGATCGCCGCCATGACGACGAGCAGCAACCCACCCGAACCGGCTGCGAGGCCTTTGAAGACCCGGTCGCCCAACCGCACCGACCGCCCGGTGATGCCGGCCTCCGGCCGGCCACCGGGTGATCGAGGTCCGGGCCGGTCCCTCCGATCCTCGCCGTCCGGGTCGCGCGGACCGACCGGGAGCGCGCCCGGTACGCCGAGCGCCGCGACCTCGAATTGATCGTCGGTCATCGGGTCGTCCTCTGTCGCCGTGCCATCTGTCGGGTTGGCCATATCTCCTCGCTGATCCCGGTCACCACCGGTGTGTCGACTGCGGGTGGGTCGCCGATCGTCATGCTGCTCATGGTGACGGATCGGACGGCGTTTGCCGAAGGGCTGACGGTCAGCTCGAGATGGTCTGGGCTGCCGCGATCACCTTGGTCTGGATCTCCGCGGGCAGCGGCGCGGCACCCAGGTCCTGCAAGCTGCTCTGCCCGTCGGTGGCGGTGTAGCCGAGGAACGACTTGAGCAGCGCGCCCTTGTCACCGTTACCGGCGGAGCAGACGATCTCATACGTCACCAGGACGACCGGGTAGACGCCCGGCTCCTTGGTCGCGTAGTCCAGCTTGAGCGCGAGGTCCTGCCCAGTACCGACGACATCCGCTGCCGCCACGGCCTTTCCGGCCGACTCGGCGGTGAGCTCGACGCCGCCACCGCCGTTGTCGATCTTGGCGACCTTGAGTCCATCATCCAGCGCGAAGCCCCACTCGACGTAGCCGATGGAGCCATCCGTGCTGGCCACCTGCTTGGAGACGCCGTCGCTGCCCTGCGCGGCGACCCCGCCGGGCGCGGCCCAGGCCTTGGCCGGATCGAAGGTCCACGCGTCGGGAGCCGCGGCCTTGAGGTACTTGGTGAAGTTCTCCGTCGTACCGGAGTCCTCGGCGCGGTGCACGGCCTGGATGGCCAGCGCAGGCAGCGTCGCACCGGAGTTGATGGCCGCGATTTCAGGCGCGTTCCACTGGGTGATCTTGCCGGCGAAGATTGCGGCGAGCACCTCGGGGGTGAGGGTCAGGCTGTCGACACCGGGAATGTTGTAGGCCAAGGCGATCGGCCCGGTCACCATCGGAAGGTCGAGGGCGGCGTTGCCCGAGCAGCGGCTGTCCTTGGCCGTCTTCGCCTGGTCCGCCTTGAGTGCGGAGTCCGAACCGGCGAAGTCGACCTGGTTACCCAGGAAGTCCTGGATGCCCTTGCCCGAGCCGCCGCCGCCGTACGCGTTCAGACTGGCCCCGCACTGGGTGTTGTAGTCGGCGATCCACTGCTCCATCACCTTGCCCTGGGCGGTGGACCCCGAGGAGCGCAGCTCACCGGTGGCACAGGTGAAGCCGGCGCCCTCGAACGTGGTCGCGGCACCTGAGCCCGCACCCGAGGATGAGCCGGAAGCCATAGCCGATCCGGCCGACGTCATGGGGGATTCTGCGACCGATCCGCCGGCGGACGTAGCGGCGCCGGCGGCCGAGGTGGCAGCGTCGGCCGCAGACGTACCAGCAGCCGCGGCTGGCGACGTAGTCGTCGAGTTGTTGTCACTTCCGCACGCACTCAGGGTCAAGGCCCCAGCGGCCAGCAGGGCCAGCAGCCCGCTCATTCGCGTGATCTTCACGCAGAAACCTCCATGATCTCGAGACAGGTCTTGGTGATGGGCGCCCGTTCGGGGGCGCTGCCGGACACCGGTTGGTGACCGCCAGAACTGGACGCTAGAGGGCACGCATGGCCAGCAGACCCCGACAAGATGAACGGCAGATGAACCACGGAAGCGACAAATCGGACAGTGCCAGGCGGCACTCCACCGACGCGACGCCCTCGTCACGGCAGGCGTTTCGTCGTTTCCGGTCGCCTGACCGCCGGCGGTGCGGACACCATCAGCTGGTAACCGAATCCCCGGACCGGTTTTATCCACGCTTCGCCGGCCGTGCGGCAGAAGCGGCGCCGCAGGCGGGCGACATGAACCGACAGGCTGTTGCTGTGCTGGGCAACGGGCTCACGCCAGGCGGCGGAAACCAGCTCGGCCCGGGAGATTATCTGGCCGTGCCGCTCGGCCAGATAGCGCAGGAGGAGTAACTCCATCGGCGGGATCACGTACTCCGCCTCATCGATCCAGATGCGCGGGCCGGCTCCGTCGATGCGCAACCTGCCCACGTCGAGCACCATCGGCCGAGCCCGGAATGCCGCGCCGTCGACAAGTGCTGCCTGCATGACCGGGAGCAGCGACCCCGCGGCCAACGGGAGTGACACGATCGCCGTCGCGCCCGCCGCGGACAGCTCACGACCGGCTCTCGGATCCGTGTGGTTCGCACCCACGACGACCGGTGTGTACGAGTCCACCTGGCGCAGCGCCCGCAAGAACTCCCCGGGTGGCAGGCCGCCGTCGATCGTCCCGATGACGATGACGTCGGGCGCCACCCGGCCCGCCAGAAACAGCACGGTGCCGAGGTCGGACCGATGCTCCAGGTCGACGGCCTGTCCCACCCAGCCGGCGCGCACGAGGGCGGCCTCGTCGGCCCGGCAGGCCAGCAGCACCAGCAATCGTTCGGCCGCCCGCAGGCCATCGGCCCACCGACTTCCGAAGCTGGCGCTGGCTGTGCTCATCGACGACGGGGTCTTGGTGTGCAGCGCCTTGCTTGCGACCGAGGGACGACGAAGGGGTGCAAGGCGAACGCATTTCCGGATCCGGTCATTTCAGGACAAAGGCCTGGTTCGGTTCCCCTTGCACGATCGCGACGGGGCAGGACGCCGATCGCACCAGCGCCGATCCGGTGGTTCCCAACAGCAGTCGGGCGACGGACACGTGCGTTCTACCCCCGACGACGAGCAGCTGTGGTGGCCCGTCCGGTCCTTCGTGCAAATATCCCAGCAGGGTCGGGATGGGGCGTCCGTGCAGCACCATCGAGCGGACCGGGACCGTCGGATATCTGGCCGACCAGCGGCCGGTCAGTTCGACGAGATTGCGGTGCCGCTGATCGTGGATGCCGTCGATCGCCGCCTTGTGCGGCCGGCGCACCGCCTCGTGCTGCGGCTTGTCGTTCCAGGTGTGCAGCGCGACCAGCAGGGAGCGCCTGACGGCGGCCTCCTCGAACGCGAACGCGATGGCCGCTTCGGTGTGTGCGGAGCCATCGACCCCGACGACGACGGGTCCTGCAACGGTGCGCCAGGGTGAGGGACCCTCGTCGAGTTCCGGCCGTTCCGCGGGGACGAAGACCACCCGGCCCCTGGTGTGGCTGGCGAGATGTGCACCGACCGAACCGAACAAGGCGTCCGACAGACGTCCGCCGCCGTGCGTGCCCACCACGGTCACCGTCGATTGACGGGACTGCGTGAGCAGGACCGCCGCCGGGGCACCGACGGAACTGACCGTCTCGACCTGCAGCCCGGGGAACTCGGCCAGCAGGGTGGATCGCGCCTCATGCAGCAACGATCGCGTCCAGCGGCGCGTCGCGTCGCTCACCTTCGACGGCACCAGTTGCGGGGCGAGGTAGTCCCCGTCGGCACTGGGCGTCATCACGTGCACCAATCGAAGGGTCAGCCCGCGCCGCATGGCGTCCTCGGCGGCCCAGTGGGCCGCGAACATGGCGGCATCCGAGCCGTCGAGCCCAGCGACCACGACCTCCGGGTACGAAGAATCCATCCGTGCCTCCTCGGTGTGGCAGCCCGAAGAACCCGCTGCCACCTCGAGCATGTCGACGCCGGGTGCCGGGAAGACAAACCGCAGGTGAACAGTCGGCATCGACCGGACGACAGGACGTCCAACCCTGAAGTGCACGCTCCCGATGAACCGGACCGAAATACCGTCCGGTCAGAACACCCGCCGACGCTTTAG
>JBBRVZ010000050.1:0-23429 GCA_038246445.1 Mycobacteriales bacterium | reverse complement strand
GGGTCAGCCGCCATACCTTCCACCGAACCGGCGCCGGACGGGACGGCCTTGGCGTAATCGGCACAGCCGGCGCCGACGAGTGCGGGAGTGGCGCCGCCGCCGGAGGTCATGGCACCGGAGGTCATCGCATCGCTGGTCATGGCACCGGAGGTCATGGCATCGCTGGTCATGGCATCGCTGGTCATGGCATCGCTGGTCATGGCTTCCGAGGTCATCGCTTCGCTGGTCATGGCTTCGCTGGTCATGGCTTCGGAGGCGGCAGCCGACGGGGTGCTGGACGCGGTCGTCGCATTCGAGCCACAGGCTGCGAGCGTGATGGCCAGGGCGGCCCCTGCCACCAGGTTGAGGGTGCGCTTGATCGACATTTCGTACTCCTTGACATTGCGGCGCCGAAGATGGTCGCCGTACGGGCGAGCGGGCTGTGCGGTGACGAGCGGGCTTCCTGTTCGATGGCGATTCGGTGTTCCCGGGAATGCGGATCGATCCTGCGGGTTGCTGCTGTGGATCTTCCTGCGCTTCGATTGCGACCGGACCGACCTACAGCAGCGCTGAAATCGCGAGAACGGTGGGCTGGCTCCGGCAGGTATTGCTGCCGGGTCACGCGGTGACGGTGACGGAGCGGGAATCCCATCCCGTCGCCCCGTCCGGCATCACCCCCTGTGCCTGGTCCGTCTGCGTTCCGGTCGGGTCGACGGCCCGGCATCGGATGGTATGCGGGCCGGTTCCCCGCGCGTCCCATTCGTAGAGCCACTGACGCCAGGTGTCGGTGCTGACCTCGCCCGACAGTGTGGCGTCCTGCCACTCGCCGTCGTCGATCTGGACCTGCACGCCGGTGACGCCGCGGTGCTGCGCCCAGGCCACGCCGGCAACGGGGACCTTACCCTGTGACAACTGCTCGAAGCTCTTCGGCACGTCGATTCGGGACGCTGTTTTGATCGGCGCCTGGGCCGACCAGCCCCGGTCGGTCCAGTAGGCGCTCTGGTCGGCGAAGTTCGTGACCTCGAGATCGACGACCCACTTGGTGGCCGAGACGTAACCGTAGAGTCCGGGCACGACCATCCGGACGGGGAAGCCGTGCTCGACGGGAAGCGGCTCCCCGTTCATCGCGAAGGACAGCAGAGCGTCCCGATCGTCGGTCAGGGCGTCGATCGGGGTGGTCACGGTGAAGCCGTCGATGCTGGTGGACAGCACGCAGTCGGCGCCTGACCGCGGCCCCGCCATCGCCAGCACGTCGGCGATCCGGACACCCTGCCACCGCGCGTTGCCGGCCAGGCCCCCACCCACCTCGTTCGACACGCAGGTCAGGGTGATCATCCGTTCGATCGACGGCAGGGCGAGGAGATCCGCGTAGGACAAGGTGATCTCACGGTCCACGGCGCCGTGGATCTTCAGCTGCCACTCGTCCGTGGTCACCTGCGGGACCGCGAAAGCCGTGTCGACGCGGTAGAACTCGTCGTTGTCGGTGACGAACGGGGTGATCCCTGGGGTATCGATCCGGATAGTCGGAACGTCCACCTGCTGCACATCCACCGGGGCCGGAAGCGCTACCCGCTCGCGGCTCGCCGCGACGTCGGCGGCGCTCGGAATCCATCGGGTCAGCGCCCCGGCAGCGACCGCGACGAGTGCTCCGATGCCGGCGATCCGGAAGAACTGACGGCGATTGGCCGTGGACGCGTCCACCCGACCCATCGGATGCGCGGCGCCACTATGGGCCGGTATTTGGTTGTCATTCTGCTGCGTCGCGAGAGGTGTCGACCGGGTTGGTTCGTCATCCTCCGCAGGCATGGTGTCCAGCTGCAGTCTGAACGCCGAAACCAGGAAGTAGGTACCGAGAACCCCGCCCAGCAGGATGGGCAGCACATCGACGATCGAGGCGCCCGCCCGGCTCAGCACCGCCCCGGCCGTGATGAGGACGAGAACTGCGGTCGCGCCTGCGGCAATGCGGGGACTGCGCCGGCCGACAATGCCGATGACGATAGCCACCACCAGCAAGGTGATGCCCATGCCGACCCGGAGGGCATTCTTGTCGTTCTCGCCGAACGTTCGAATGGCGAATTCCTTGAGCCATTCTGGAGTGAACTGGATGAACGTCTGCCCGAGTGAGGAGACCGGTGACGACGCAGCAGAAAACATGCCAATCCGTTGACCGAGGGCGGCCAGCAGTTCCGCGATACCGATCGCGAGTCCCATCGCGATGACGCCGACCAGCGCGGAAGCTGCGACGCCCGGCCGCCACGGCCGGCTGCCAGCGGGCCCCAGCGGCTCGGGGTCTGATCCGGGTCGCACTTCGCTGGAAGGCACTGAGCGGGTCATGCCGGGTATTCGCGCTCCGCCACCGTCCGGATGGGCCGAACGTGCAGATTGCTTCACCGGGTCCTGTTGCCTGGGCTCAGTCACGCCTATCATCGTGCGCTTTCCCGGGGCCGCCGCGCACCGATGTCACCGTTTCGTAAGGAACGCCCGGTCCTGACCGGGCGCGAACTGTAAGGTTCGCCAAGGACGAGCCAACGTAACGTTGGGCCATCCGAGCGGCTCAGTGCACCGAATCAGAGGCACATTGCCCGCCCGCTGCGGTCTCCCCGCGGGCCGAAAGGATGAGCCGATGCCTCCCCCGGAGTCTTCATGGCCCGACCGGTCAGCGGCTGGATCGGCGCGTCGATCGCTGTCCGTCGTGCCCGATCAACCGGCCGAGCCGACCAGTCCCGAGCGACTGCTGCAATTGACCGCCGTCGGTCGGCAGGACGCGTTCGCGCGTTTGTATGACGGGTTCGGCGCCAGAGTGTTCGGTCTGGCCAGACGTATCGTCCGCGATCCCAGCCAGGCCGAAGAGGTAGCCCAGGAGGTCTTCCTGGAGATCTGGCGCCGGGCGAGCCGTTTCGATGCGTCGAAAGGGTCGGCGACGTCATGGATCATGACGCTCACCCACGCCCGGGCGGTAGACCGGGTGCGATCCGCCCAGGCCGCGACCGACCGGGACGCGAAGGTTGCGCACGCGTCCACCGAGCGGGAGGTGGATTCGGTCGTCGAAGCGGTCGAGGCGGCCTTCGAGCGCAAGGCCGTCCGCCGTTGCCTGGAAGCGCTGACGGACCTGCAGCGGGAATCGGTGACGCTCGCCTATTACAGCGGATACACCTACCGCGAGGTCGCCGAGCTCCTGACGGTCCCACTGCCCACCATCAAGACCCGATTGCGTGACGGCCTCATCCGCCTGCGCGATTGCCTGGGGGTGGCGTCATGAGCGCCGATTCGCACCTGGACGCGGCGGCCTACGCGCTGGACGCGATGCCCGCGGACGAGGCGCTGGAGTTCCAGAGCCATCTCGAAGGGTGCGATTCCTGCTCCGCCGAACTAGTCGGATTCCTGGAGACCGCGGCATTGCTGGGTGCCGCCCAGGCCGAGCGCCCCCCGGCGGGGCTTCGGGCGGCGGTCATGGCGAGGGTGGCGGTGACGCCACAGCTGCCGCCGATCACCGAGGCCGGCCCGTCGACGACCGCTCCCGGTGAGGCGCAGGCACCGTCGCGCCGGCTGGGCGCGCATCGGGCCAGTGGCACGGCGCAGCGCTGGTACCGCCGCCCCGGTGCGCTACTCGCCGCGGCCGTCGCGGCGCTGGTCGTCGGCGGCGGAGCAATCTTCGCTGTCAACCAGGTTGGTCAGAACGACCAGGTGGCGCAGACCCCGGAGCAGTGCGTCGCCGCGGCGGCCGATCAGCGGCAGATCGCCCCGGCCCAGGGCAGTGGCGGAACGGTGAAGTACGCGCCGTCCTGTGGGGCCGCCCTGCTCGAAGTCACGGGGCTTCCCGCGCTGCCGTCCGGCCGCACCTACCAGCTGTGGGCGCTGGCCGGCCAACAGCCCCGGTCGCTCGGGGTGCTGCCCGACGCCGCCGCCGGGAAGCCGCAGGTAGTTGGCGCGCAAACGCAGCCGGGCGAGACCGTGGTTGCGATCACCGCCGAGCCCGCGGGCGGTTCGCAGCAGCCGACGCTGCCGATCCTGTGGCGGGCGACGCTGCAGTCGTAGTGCGTTTGCGGCCGGGAACGGCGAGGCAACCACCTGCGCCGGCCGCGGCAGCCGTCGAACCACCGGCCCGTTCGTGGGCTTCGCCGTCAGGATCGCGTCAAGGCCATCGGCGCCGGCGTCAAGAACGCGTCAAGATTGCGTCCCGGTCCGCGACCCGGTCCTACGTTCGGGACGGCCCCGGCACCCCGGGGCATGTCGAACGAGTGCGTGGAGGACCGATGACGGTCGTCGCGGGGGTCGTTTCCCTGCTGTTGCTGGCGTATCTGGTGGTTGCTCTGCTGCAGCCGGAGAGATTCTGATGAGTCCGGCGCTGGCCGCGGCTCTCCAGATCCTGCTGGTGGTGGCGGCCCTGGCTCTGGTCCATGTGCCGCTGGGAAATTACATGGCCTCGGTGCTGACCCCTGCCCGGCACAACCGGGTCGAGCGGGGCCTGTACCGGACGCTGCGGATCGACCCCACGGCCGATCAGCGCTGGAGCACCTACCTGCTTGCCGTGCTGGCCTTCAGCGTGGTGTCGATCATGGTGCTGTGGGGATTGCTGTCGGTGCAGTCGCGGCTGCCGTTCGCCAACGGCACCCCGAACATGCCTGCGGCGCAGGGCTTCAACACCGCTGTCAGCTTCGTCACGAACACCAACTGGCAGTCCTACTCCGGCGAGACGGCGCTCGGGTACACGGCGCAGGCACTCGGCCTGACGGTGCAGAATTTCCTGTCCGCGGCCGTCGGGATGGCCGTGCTGGCAGCGTTGATTCGGGGGCTCACCCGGCGCAACACCGACCGGCTGGGCAATTTCTGGGTGGATCTGACCAGGATCAGCCTGCGGCTGCTGCTGCCGGTGTCGTTCGTGGCCGCGTTGCTGCTCGTGCTGTCGGGGGTGATCCAGAACCTCAACCCACCGACGGATATCACCACCATTGCCGGCGGCACCCAGACCCTTCCGGGTGGCCTGGTCGCGTCGCAGGAGGTGATCAAGCTGCTCGGGACGAACGGCGGCGGGTACCTGAACGCGAACTCGGCGCACCCGTTCGAGAACCCGACGGCCTTTGCGAACTTGTTCGAGATCTTCCTCCTGCTCGTGATCCCGTTCTCGCTGCCCCGAACCTTCGGCGTGATGGTCGGCAACGTCAGACAGGGCGCCGCGATCCTGGCCGCCATGGCGGTGCTGTACGCGGGAGCTCTCGCCGCGACGATCGCGGTGGAGAACGCCCATCCCGGCACCGCACTGCAGGCGGCGGGGGCGGCCACCGAGGGCAAGGAGTTGCGGTTCGGGATACCGCTGTCGGCGATGTTCGCGGTGTCCACCACGCTGACCTCGACCGGCGCGGTCGACTCGATGCACTCCTCTTACACAGGCATCGGCGGCGGCATCCTGCTGTTGAACATGCTGCTGGGTGAGGTCGCCCCGGGGGGCGTCGGGTCCGGCCTGTACGGCATGGTGATCCTCGCGGTGATCACCGTCTTCCTGGCCGGCCTGATGGTCGGGCGCACGCCGACCTACCTGGGGAAGCGGATCGGTGGGACGGAGATGAAGTTCGCCGCCGGGTACCTGCTCGTGGCGCCCGCCGTCGTCCTGCTGGGCAGCGCCGTCGCGCTCACCCTGCCGGCCGGTCGGGCGGGTCCGCTGAACGAGGGTCCACACGCGCTCACCGAGATCATGTACGCCTTCGGCTCGGCCGCGAACAACAACGGCTCCGCCTTCGCCGGGCTGTCCGCGAACACGGACTTCTACAACATCGCTCTCGGCCTGGCCATGCTGGTCGGCCGGCTGCTGCCCATCGCTCTGGTCCTGGGCATCGCGGGTTCGCTGGCACGGCAAAGTGTCCGACCCGATGACGCCGGCACACTGCCCACCTACCGGCCCCAGTTCGTGGTCATGCTGGTCGGCGTGGTCGTGCTGATTGCGGCCCTGACGTACCTGCCCGCGCTTGCGCTCGGCCCCCTCGCAGAAGGACTCACCTGATGAGCACCGCCCCCGTCATCACCCACCACCCGGACAACGCGGAAGACCGGGGAACCGGCGTGGCGAAGGTCGGCGCCGGCGTGTTCAACCCCGCCAGCCTGTTGAAGGCACTGCCGAACGCACTGCGGGCCCTGGATCCGCGGGTGATGTGGCACAACCCGGTGATGTTCGTCGTCCAGGTCGGCGCCACGCTGGCCACCGTGCTGTGCTTCACCGAACCCAACCTCTTCGTGATCGCCGTGACCGTGTGGTTGTGGCTGACCGTGCTCTTCGCCAATCTTGCCGATGCGGTGGCCGAAGGCCGCGGCAAGGCGCAGGCCGCGACGCTGCGGGCCAGCCGGGAGACCGCCGTCGCCCGCAGACTCGACACGCAGGGCAACGAATCGAAGGTCGCCGCCGCGGACCTGCGGGCGGGTGATCTGGTGGTCTGCGAGGCCGGCGACATCATCCCGGGGGACGGCGACATCGTCGATGGTGTGGCCAGTGTCGACGAGTCCGCGATCACCGGGGAATCCGCTCCGGTGGTCCGCGAATCCGGTGGTGACCGGTCCTCGGTCACCGGCGGCACCCGGGTGCTCTCGGACCGGATCGTCATCCGGATCACCACCGAACCCGGACAGTCCTTCATCGACCGGATGATCGCCCTGGTCGAAGGATCGGTACGACAGAAGACGCCGAACGAGATCGCGCTGAACATCCTGTTGGCCGCGCTGACCATCGTGTTCCTGCTGGCGGTGATCGCGCTGCAACCGATGTCGGACTTCGCCGGCTCCGCCCAGTCGATCGTCATCCTGGTCAGCCTGCTCGTCTGCCTGATTCCCACCACGATCGGTGCGCTGGTCTCGGCGATCGGAGTGGCGGGCATGGATCGATTGGTGCAGCACAACGTGCTGGCGATGAGTGGGCGGGCGGTCGAAGCCGCGGGTGACGTGTCGACGCTGCTGCTGGACAAGACCGGCACCATTACGTATGGAAACCGTCAGGCCGCCAGGATCATCGCGGCACCCGGCGTCGAGAAGGAGGTGATGGCAGCCGCGACGCTGGCCGCGAGCCTCGCCGACGACACCCCGGAGGGGAAATCGATCGTAGAGCTGTGCCGGCAGAGCTATCACGTGGATCAGCAATGGGCGGAAGAGGCAGCACGGGACGGCGAGGTGATCGAATTCTCGGCCCGCACCCGGATGAGCGGCATCGACCTGCCGGACGGCGATCGCCTCCGGGCCATTCGCAAGGGCGCCGTGTCCCAGGTCGCCCGCTGGGTCGTCGAGAACGGCGGAACGGTCCCGCCGGAGTCGTTGTCGGCCGCGGACGAGATCTCGGCCGACGGAGGCACTCCGCTGCTCGTCGCCGAGGGCAGCACGGTGCTCGCCGTGGTGCACCTCAAGGACGTGGTCAAGCCCGGCATCGCCGAGCGATTCGCGGACCTGCGGGCAATGGGCATCCGCACGGTGATGATCACCGGTGACACCGCGCTGACTGCTGCGAGCATCGCCGCGGAGGCAGGCGTCGACGACTTCCTGGCCGAGGCGACGCCGGAGGACAAGCTTGCCTACATCCGGCAGCAGCAGGAGGGTGGGCGGATCATCGCGATGACCGGCGACGGCACCAACGACGCGCCCGCGCTGGCTCAGGCCGACGTCGGGGTCGCGATGAACTCCGGCACCGCGGCGGCCAAAGAGGCCGGCAACATGGTCGACCTGGATTCCAGTCCCACGAAGCTGATCGACATCGTGGAGATCGGCAAGCAGTTGCTGATCACCCGCGGGGCGTTGACCACCTTCTCCATCGCCAACGATGTCGCGAAATACTTTGCGATCCTGCCGGCGATGTTCCTGGTGGCCTATCCCGGACTGGCCGCGCTCAACATCATGCGGCTGTCCTCGCCGACCTCGGCGATCCTGTCCGCGGTGATCTTCAACGCGCTGATCATCATCGTGCTGATCCCGCTGGCCATCCGCGGGGTCCGGTACCGACCCTCGTCGGCGGCCCAGCTGTTGAACCGCAACCTGTTGATCTACGGCGTCGGCGGTCTGGTGGCGCCGTTTCTCGGCATCAAACTCATCGACCTCGTCATCTCCCTCCTCCCCGGAATCGGCTGATCCCCATGTCGCTCGACCAAGCGGTCACACCCGGCCCGTTGCAGCCGGCCATCACCCCGCGCCCGTCCGGATCGGCGATGATCTCGGTCGCCGGCCGCCAAGCCCTTGTCGCGCTGCGGTTCTTGCTGGCGATGTCGATCGTGCTGGGCATCGCCTACCCGCTGCTGGTGTTCGGCGTCGGCCGGCTGATCGCGAGTGACGCCGCGAACGGTTCGCCGGTCACGGACAGCTCCGGCGCCACGGTCGGGTCGCAGCTCATCGGGCAGCAATTCGACGCAGCGGACGGCTCGTCGGCGCAATGGTTCGCCGGGCGCCCTTCGGCGGCGGGCGACGGGTACGACGCGATGTCCTCGGGCGGATCCAACCTGGCCGCGGACAGCCCCGACCTGCTGGCACTGGTCGACGAGCGACGCGCCCGGATCGCGGCCGACAACGGTGTCGACCCCGCGGACGTCCCGCCCGACGCACTGACCGCCTCCGGGTCAGGTCTGGACCCGCATATCAGCCCCGCCTACGCCGCACTGCAGGTGAACCGGGTCGCGAAGGCCCGCGGGATCCCCCTCGAGCAGGTGCGCGGTCTCGTGCAGGCGAACACGCAGGGCCGGGCCCTGGGTTTCATCGGCGAGGAGCGGGTCAACGTGCTGGACCTCAATCTCGCGCTCCGGGCAACCACGCCCGCCGCGGGGCGTTGACGCCGGTGGCTGCCAGCGACCAACGTGGTGACGCCTCGGCAAAGGGGACGCCGAGGGGGCGACTGCGGGTCTACCTGGGCGCCGCCCCGGGCGTCGGGAAGACCGTCGACATGCTCAGCGAGGGTCGCCGTCGAGCGGGTCGCGGTACCGATGTGGTGGTCGGGGTGGTCGAGACGCACGGCCGGGAGTTCACCGGCGAGCAGGTCGGGGACCTGCCGGTGATCACCCGCCGGGTGGCGGATCATCGGGGTGTCCAGCTCACCGAGATGGACACCGCGGCGGTCATCGCGCGGCGCCCGCAGGTCGCGCTGGTCGACGAGCTGGCACACACCAACGCCCCGGGGTCGGCGCACGATAAGCGTTGGCAGGACGTCGATCAGCTGCTCGAAGCGGGCATCGACGTGATCACCACGGTGAATATCCAGCATCTGGAGTCGCTCAACGACGTGGTCGCCGCGATCACCGGGATCACGCAAGCGGAAACGGTCCCGGACGCCGTTGTCCGGGCCGCCGACCAGATCGAACTGGTCGACATGACGCCGCAGGCGCTGCGCCGCCGGATGGCGCACGGGCATATCTACCCCGCGGAGCGCATCGATACCGCACTGGGCAACTACTTCCGCGAAGGCAACCTCACCGCTCTGCGCGAGCTGGCCCTGCTCTGGGTTGCCGACCGGGTCGAGGAGGGCCTGGACCGCTACCGGGCGCAGCACGGCATCAAGGGCACCTGGGCTGCCCGGGACCGGATCGTAGTGGCGCTGACCGGCGGCACGGAGGGTTCTATGCTGCTGCGCCGCGGTGCGCGCGTCGCCGGCCGGGTCACGGGTCGGTCGCTGATCGCCGTGCACGTCGTCCGGTCCGACGGCACCGGCGCCAGCTCGGCGACCGAGATCGAACGGCAACGGTTACTGGTGGAGAACCTCGGCGGCAGCCTGCAACTCATCGTCGGCGACGACGTGGCCGCGACCGTTCTGGATTTCGCCCGCTCGGTCAACGGCACGCACATCATCGTCGGCGCGTCCCGTCATGGACGACTGGCCCAGCTGTTCCGGCCGAGCGTGGCCAACGCCATCGTCAAGGGCTCCGGCGACATCGACGTGTCCATGATCACCCACCCGCGTGCCGCCCGGTCACCACGATCCGGCCCCAGCGCGGTGCCCGGTCCGGGCCGGTTCCGGTCATGGGGCGCGGCGGTGCTGCTGCCGTTCGTACTGGCCGCCCTGCTGCTGCCCTGGCGGGACAGCCTCGGGCTGACCACCGTGCTCCTGGTCTTCCTGCTCGGGGTGCTGGGCAACGCCCTCATCGGCGGTGTGCTGCCCGCCGCGGTGGCCGCCGTCATCGCCGGTCTGCTCGCGAACTTCGTGTTCACCCCACCAACCGGTTCGTTGACCATCGCCCGACCCGAGAACGCCTTCGCACTGGTGGTCTTCGTCATCATCGGGGTCACCGTGGCGTCTGTGGTTGATCGCAGCACGTTGCGGGCTCGGCAGGCCGCGCGGGGTCGCTCCGAGGCTCAACTCGTGGCCGCCGCTGCCACCAGCGTGCTCGATCCCACCGACCAGGTGCACGCTGTCCTCGAGCAGGCCAGGGTCGGGTTCGCGATGCGATCGGTGCTGCTGTTGTCCGGTGTCGACGCGGCGGCCGGGCAGTACCGGCTGATCGCCGGCGCCGGCGATGACGTCCCGGACACCGCTGCGGGAATGGTGAACCCGGACACCGCCGACGTCGCGATCACCGCCGGGCCGCCCGAAGCGGGGTGGGTGCTGGCCCTGTACGGGCGGCCGCTGACCCCGGCGGAGCGCCGTCTGGTCGAGGTCTTCGCGGCGCAGGCGGTGCTGGCCGTCGACCGGGAACGGATGACCCGGGAGGCAGAGCAGGGCGATCGGTTGCGGCAGGCCGACAGCGTTCGCACCGCGGTGCTCGCCGCCTTGTCGCACGACCTGCGAACTCCGCTGGCCACCATCAAGGCGTCGGTGTCGAGCCTGCGTGACCGGAGCATTTCCTGGAGCGAACAGGATCAGACGGATCTGCTCGCAGCCACCGATATCGCCGCCGACCAACTCGACGCCCTGCTGGAGAACCTGCTGGACCTGTCCCGGCTGCAGACCGGCGTCGTCGTCCCGCTTCGCCGACCCGTTTCGGTCGACGAGGTGATGCACAAGGCGCTGATCGGTATCCCCGGCGACCGGGTCCGCGACTGCATCCCGGACGACCTGCCGCTGATCGACACCGACGCCGGCTTGCTGGAACGGGTCATCGCGAACATCGTCTTCAATGCGGTTCGGTACTCACCCGCCGAAAAGCAGGTGCGGTTGCTGGCCGGGGAGATCTCCGACGAACACGGCCGGCGGGTGCAGATCCGGATCGTCGACCACGGGCCGGGTGTGCCCGCCGATCAGCGGGACATGATGTTCGCCCCGTTCCAGCGCCTGGGCGACGTGCCGAAGGGAGCCGGGGTCGGACTGGGCCTGGCGGTGGCCCGCGGCCTGGCCGATGCGGTCGGAGCCAGGATCGAGGTCGACGACACCCCGGGCGGTGGCCTCACCATGATCGTCACCGTGCCGGTCGCGGACACTGCGCACCGTGAGTCCGTGCTTGCGCCCACCGATCAACCGCATCCGGCCCGGCACACCCCGGCCGGGTGATGTGTAGGCGCTCGACCTGACGGTTGTCAGCATCCAGACCCGAGAAGGCGGTTCAAGAAACCATGACGGTCGACCCGATTTTGCAGGCTCACCGGCCCGTTGTCATTGCGGTCGCCACATCTCCGACGCAGCCGATATCGAGACTGCGGCGCTACTGCTGGTGGTCGGTGCCGCGGTCACCGAGATAGCCCTCTGGGGGCGCCGGGCGCAGGCCAGGGCCAGCACGAGGCAGGGCTACCTCGACGGCGTCCTGGGCACTGCCGCGACGGTCGCCGCCGGCCGGTCCTCGACCCTTCCGGAGCCGTCACCCGGGCGGGGTCCGTGGTCAGCGTGGCTCGCCGCGGACTGCCCACCGACTCGAGGATCGCCCTGCTGGTCCGCAGCGCCGGCGTCGTCTACGGCCACTTCGTGCTGACCGCCTCGACCCGGGTGGTTCGCGCGACCGCCGAGCAGGTCCGGGTGGCTGTGACTCTCGCCGATCAGGTCGGGGCCGCGCTGGCCGGGTCCGGTGCCGGGCATCCCCGGGCCGGCGAGCAGGCGTGAGCCGCCTTCTCTCCTTTTCGGTGCACCGCTGCTATCGGATCGGGCGTCGCGCCGGCCGAATTGCGCGGTCGCGGTTCCGTCGTCGGAGCTTCCATCGTGCGGTCCGGTGTTGCGTGGATGAAGATCAAGTGGTTCACACCGATGCCCGTCCGGAGGCCCTCGCTCATGACCCGCCAGCGCAGCAGCATGCTCGGCGGCGCCGCGCAGCCCGGGTGGGCATCTCGTGCGGTGCCTTGAGCTTCGACGCCATGAGAACAGCCGCTCTGGTGATGGGCTGCCAGGATTACCCGCACCTACCGGACGCGGCCGCGGACGGAGCGGTCGCGAACGCGGTCGCAATGCGCGAGTGGCTGCTGGCGGCAGGCGGCGTCGACCACCGCAACCTGCGGCTGCTGCTCAGTCCTGCTGCCGGCGATCCACCGGGCGACCGGTCGTGGATCGACGGTCCGGCCGACCTCGAGTGCTTCACCCTCCGCCTGCGGGGATTGCTGACCGGCCTCTCCGGCGACCGGCTCTACGTCTACGTTTCCGCGCAGGGCTGTCTCAGTGACCCGGTGAGGCCGTTTTTGGCCCAGCCGCTGATCCTGTTCAGCGACTTCGACCCGGCCGTGGGTGCGACCGGCAGCCTCGCCGTCGAGGAGCTGATGGCTCACCTCGCTCACGCCGACTTCCGCGAGGTGATCACCCTGCTGGACTGCGGGCCCGGGCTACCCGTCGGTCACCGGATCGTGCCCGCCGGACTCGGTGCGGGCTGGCGCGGCCGCCGCAGGACAGGTTCGGCCATGCAGTTCCGGATCCATTCGCTGGGCGATATCGCTCCTGCCGTACTTGATTTCGGCGCCGCGCGGGGTCCGGGAGCGCTCACAGCGGCCTTCCTGTCGGCTGTTGTGCCACCTGTAGCGAGCCGTGCTCCGGCCTTGGCCGCAGGCGCCGCCGGATCAGCCATTGCTCCGGCCGAAGCCGGCACTGCGAACGCTGACCATGTGCTCCGCGGCCGGCAGGACGGAACCGGGCGTCAGGTGCGCTGGTCTTTCCTCGAGCGTTCTGTGGTGTCCGCGATGCCGTTCCCGCCGACCATCAGCGGGCCCAATCCCAGCCTGCAGGTGATGCCCCTGACGCCCACGCCTCCGGCCGGGGGTGCGTCCGGTGCGACGCCGACGGGGTCCGTCGAGGTGGACGGGAATGGTTCTGCGGCAGGCGAAATCGAGCTGCGGTGCGCGGATCTGAACGCCATGCTGATCATCGAGGACGGATCGGGGGCGCGGCGTGCGGTCGGTGTCGGCTCCATCTCCGGTCACCTGCCGGCCGGGTCCTACACGGCCCTGATCGCCGATCCGTGTGGGACCGACCCGCGGGCGCCGCTGACCGTCACATCCTCGTCAACGTCCAGGGTGGCGCTCGCTCCTCGGCCACGGCCGGACGGTTTCCGGATCTCCGGGGAGCCCGCCCTGCTGTGGTCGTCAACGGCGGCACAGCTGGCCATGGCGACGTCCACGCTGTGGGCCTACGGGCACCGGTCGTACCTGCTGGTCGGCGCGGCGTCGCCGCTGCCGGGCGCCGCGGACCTGCTCGAGGGTTTCCCGGATCGCTTCGCCGCCAGTGGTGCGCTGACCGCGGGAGGGTCCGGATGGTGGGTTGCCCTGCCGGTCAGCGGACCATGGCACAGCGTCCTGGTCGCCGGTCATCGCCTGACGGTGCCCGCGGCGCCGGATTCGGTGTCGGCTGTGGCAATGTCGGCGTCCGCGGTCAGCGTTGCGCTGTTCGACACGACGCACCCCGAACCTGCGGAGATCGCGGCTCAGGACAGGGTTCAGGAGTATCTGGCGCTCGGCCGGCTCGGCGCCGCCGACCTGACATCACGGTCGGCGGTGCAGGCGGGTCAGCGGTGGCCGTGGGGTGCCAGCGCGGCGATCCGGCGGTTGATCGACAGGACCCGGGCGTCCCGGGCCGAGGAGATCGCGCTCTTCGAGCACCCCGCCGAGGCCCCCGCCAGCAACCCGCCGCACGGCAACCCGCCGCACGAGTTCCGGGCCGATGTCCCGCCGCCGCTGCGCCGGCTGCTGGTCGGTCGCGGCCCATGGGCGGTGTGGCTCGATTGGCCGGCCGTCGACACCGGATGACCTACCTGGGCCGAGCCTGATCAGAATGGTCGGCTGGGGCGGGGCGGTGGTCAATGGGCGCCGGGCGGCGGTCAGACGGGGCCCGTCGGTGCGGAAAGGGTGGGCCTGGTCGGGTCCTTCGGCGGCGGGCCGGATTCGACGGTGATCATTGCGAGGAGCATCAGGCCACCGCCGACCGCCATCCGCCAGGTCAGCGACTCGTGCAGGAACACGATCGAGAACAGTGCCGCCCAGGCGGGTTCGGTGGCCATCGTGACGGCCGCCCGGGACGGCGCAAGATGCGCCTGCGCCCACGACTGGACGACCATCGCCACCGCGCCGGAAACCACCGCCATGTACAGGATCGCCAACCAGTCGAACCCCGTCGTGGGCAGCACGATGCTGCCGTCGTCGATGACCGCCGCGATGACGCTGACCACGGCCGTCACCGCCAGTTGCACGGTCGCCAGGCCCAGGGCTTCCCGGGCGTCGGACCAGGCGCTGAGCCCGACGATGTGGATGGCGTAGATCAGGGCGGACGTCACCGTGACCGCTTCGCCGAAGCCGATGGAGAGCCCGTTCAGGCCCAGGATCGCGAGCCCGACGGCGGCGATTCCGGCGCCCACCCAGACCCGCCCACCGATCCGCACGCGCAGCAGCACTGCGGCGCAGAGCGGCGTCAGCACGACGTACATGCCGGTGATGAAGCCGGAAATACTCGCCGGCGTGTATTGCAGCCCCACGGTTTGCAGCAATTGGGCCGCTCGAACCCCACGCTGCCGCAACGGCCAGCAGACCGAACAACGCCCAGCCGGTGGTCCGGGTGGACGCGCGGATCGGGGAGGGCACGACGAACCATCGTGCCCGATGACGAGCCACCCGACGAACCGTGACGGCCGCCCCCATCCCGAGATGGCCGGTCCGTGCAACCATCCATCCGGCAGCGCCCGTCTACCCCATACGGCTGGAGGCCCGGTGAGTCCGGAGGAGGAGGCAGAGTTTGCTGCGTACGTCACCGCGCGTCGCGATCGGGTACGGCGCACGGCCTACCTGTTGTGCGGCGACTGGCACCGGTCTGACGACCTCACCCAGACGGCGTTCGTGAAGTTGTACGGCGCCTGGGACCAGGTCCGGGACCGTGCGGCGCTGGATGCGTTCGTTCGCAGGTGCCTGGTCCGGGCGACCATCGACGAATCACGGCGTCCATGGCGGCGGGAACGAGCGGTGGCGGAACTTCCGCAGGCTCCCGGCGACCGGGGTCTGACGGCGGATCTGGCCTCCGGCGTCGTCGATCGTCAGCTGATGCGTCAGGCGCTCGACGGGGTACCGCCGGGTCAACGGGCCGTGCTGGTGCTGCGGTACTACGAGGGAATGGACGTGGCCGCCACGGCGGCCGCGCTGGAGTGTTCGGAGGGCAACGTGAAGTCGCAGACCGCCCGCGGTCTCGCCGCGTTGAAGGCCGTGCTCGCAGAGCTCGGCGCCCGGGGTGGTGAGTAGCAATGCCGATCGATGACGACCGTGACGGTCGGGACCTGCGGCCGGATGAGGATGAGCCGGCAGGTCCTGGCTCCGGCCCCCAGCAACTCGGTACCGACACGGTCTCCCGGTTGCTGAAGGCGCTGGCCGACGACCCGCAGGCCCCACCCAGTGCCGTCACGGCCGACTCCGTCCTCGCGGCCGCGCGGGCTGAGCGGACCCGGCGGGGCGGACTGACCGCGGTACCCGGACAGGGTCGTCCTGCGGGCGGACGGCGCCGCACCGGCCTCGTCGCGCTGGTGGCCGCTGCGGCCGTCGCCGGCATCGCAGCCATCGTGATCCCACTGAGCTCGAGCAACACCGGTTCGACCACCACCGCGGCGAACAGCGCCCGCGAGCTCGCCGCGGCGGCCGGTCCTTCCGACGTCGCTGAGGCGGCGGGCCCCGCTGACAGGGCTGGATCGGCCGGCACTGCCGCCGGGCAGGCTTGCTGGCCCGCTTTGGCCGCACCGCCGGCCGAGGCCCTGTCGGCCGCACTTCCGCCCGGCGCCTTCGGGGCGCCCCTGCCGCTCGACGGCGGCTGCGAACCGAACCCGGTGGCCGGGGCGGTGCTGCCTGGGTCGGTTCCAGGCACAGAGCTGGTGGTGCGGGTCGTCGGCGCAGAGCCGGGGGCGTGCGCGCGCAGCGTCGGCGAAGCAGGCTCCCGGTGCGTGGCGTCGGGCGGCGACCGGTACGTCGCCACCGACCCTTCCGGCGCGAAGACGGTGATCGTCTACGGCAACGGCAACGAGGTCGCGATCGGCGGCCTGCGGTCCGTGGACGCGGTGCCGTCGATGCCCACCGGGCTGTCCGCCGATCAACTCGACGCTGCCGCCCGGGCCCTGCTCGCGGCGCTGGAATGACCACCGGACCCAGTCCGGCGCACTCCCCGGCCACGACGTTTCGGCCGCGGTCGTCCGCTCGCTTGGGATGGCCCCGACATCGGTCATCAAGGACGGCGAAGTGCGCTGGCCGGGTTAGCCTCGCTATGTTGCGGGCCGCGGCGGGTCTTCGGGCACGAACCGGATTGTGGGGTCGGTATGGCGGTGTCCATCAGCGGGTCGGAGCTCCTGTTGTCCGAGCCGCCTGCGCTGTTGAACTGGTCCGGCAACTACACCTACCGGGCCCCCCGGCTGCACCGACCGACGTCGATTGAACAGCTCCAGCACATCGTCGCCCGCGCCGACCGGGCCAAGGCCCTGGGCAGTCGACATTGTTTCAACGACATTGCCGACACCGTAGGCGATCTCATCGATACGACCGGGCTACCGGATGCCATTGACATCGATCCGGCGGCCCGCACCGTCACGGTCAGCGGGGCGATCGACTACGGCCGTCTGGCCACCGCGCTGCACACCGCGGGACTGGCGCTGCCGAACATGGCGTCGCTGCCGCACATCAGCGTCGCGGGCGCGGTGGCGACCGGGACACATGGATCGGGTGTACTGAACCAGGGGCTGGCCGGCGCGGTCAGGGCGATTCAGTACGTCCTGGGCAGCGGTGAACTGATCACCCTGACCCGCGGTGACGAGGGGTTCGACGGCGGCGTCGTCTCACTCGGCGCGCTCGGGATCGTCAGTGCCGTCACCCTCGATCTGGAACTCACCTTCGACGTCCGTCAGGACGTGTTCGAGGACCTCCCGTGGTCTGCCGTGGAGGAGCACTTCACCGAGATCGTCGGCGCCGCCCACAGCGTCAGCATGTTTACCGATCTTCAGGGCGACACGGTATCCCAGGTGTGGTGCAAGTCCCGGATCGATGTGCCTACAGCGGGCTCGTTGGTGTTCGACGACAGTGCACGGGTCCGCGATTCGTTCTTCGGTGCCATCCCGGCGACCGTGTCGCGTCATCCGCTCCCAGGGCTGCCCGGTGATGTCTGCACGGGCCAGTTGGGCGTGGCCGGTCCCTGGCACGAGCGCCTGCCGCACTTCCAGCAGGCGTTCACGCCCAGCAACGGGAACGAGGTGCAGACGGAGTATCTGGTGGCCAAGGACCGGGCGGCGGAGATGGTGACGGTGCTGCGCGGACTGGCGGCCAGGATCGCACCGCTGCTGCAGGTATGCGAGATCCGCACGGTCGCCGCGGACGAGTTGTGGCTCAGCCCCGCCTACCAACGGGACTGCGTCGCATTCCACTTCACGTTCCTTCGGCAGGAGGCGGCGGTGCGGGCTCTGCTGGTGGATCTCGAGGCGGCCATCGCGCACTGCGCCCCGCGCCCGCACTGGGGCAAGATCTTCGTCGCTGACGCCGGCGCACTAGCGTCTGTCCACCCGCGGCTGGGCGACTTCCGCGCGCTGGCAGGGCGGCTGGACCCGGATGGGGTCTTTCGGAACGAGTATCTCGACCGGTTGGTGTTCGCGAGCTGATTCTCCCGATCCGCGATCGGCTGGGACAATCGCTGCGTGAGCAGACGCGCCGTCGAGAACGTTCTTGCCCAGCGGTACGCCTCGCCGGAGATGGTGGCGATCTGGTCGCCCGAGGACAAGATCATCGCGGAGCGGCGGCTGTGGCTGGCGGTGCTCCGCGCGCAGGCCGGCCTCGGCGTCGCGGTGCCGGACGGTGCGCTCGCGGATTACGAAGCGGTCGTCGAGCAGGTGGACCTCGGCTCGATCGCAGCGAGGGAACGGGTTACCCGGCACGACGTCAAGGCCCGGATCGAGGAGTTCAACGCGCTGGCCGGTCATCAGCAGGTGCACAAGGGGATGACCAGCCGAGACCTCACCGAGAACATCGAGCAGTGGCAGGTGCTCAGCTCGCTCGAGTTGATCCGGAACCGGTGCGTCGCCGTGCTGGACCGGCTGGGCAGGCGGGCAGCCGAGTTCTCCGATCTCGTGATGGCCGGACGTTCGCACAACGTCCCGGCGCAGGCGACCACGCTGGGCAAGAGGTTCGCGTCAGCGGCCGAGGAGGTGCTGCAGGCGTACCTGCGGCTCTCCGACCTGCTGGACCGTTATCCGCTGCGGGGCATCAAGGGCCCGGTGGGCACGTCGCAGGACATGCTGGACCTGCTCGGCACCGCGGATGCCGTCGCAACCCTGGAAAACGCTGTGGTGCAGGAGATGTCGGCCAGCGGGAAGGTCGTTACCAGCGTCGGGCAGGTGTATCCGCGGTCTCTGGACTACGAGGTGCTGTCGACCCTGGTTCAGCTGGCCGCCGGTCCGGCGTCTCTGGCCACCACCATCCGGCTGATGGCCGGCGCTGAGCTCGCGACCGAGGGCTTCCGTCCGGGCCAGGTCGGCTCGTCGGCGATGCCGCACAAGATGAACGCCAGGTCCTGCGAGCGGGTGTGCGGCCTGACCGTGGTCCTGCGCGGGTACGCCTCGATGGCCGGCGAACTCGCCGGCAGCCAGTGGAACGAGGGTGACGTCTCCTGCTCGGTGGTCCGCCGGGTGGCCCTGCCGGACGCGTTCTACGCGATCGACGGGTTGTTCGAGACCTTCCTGACGGTGCTCGAGGACTTCGGTGCCTATCCGGCGGTCATCGACCGTGAACTTGAGCGGTATCTACCGTTCCTGGCGACCACCAAGGTGTTGATCGCCGCCGTGCGGGCGGGCGTCGGTCGGGAGTCGGCTCACGAGGTGATCAGGGAGCACTCGGTCGCCGTCGCGTTGGCGATGCGTGAAAAAGGTCAGGTCGACAACGATCTGGTGCAGCGGTTGGCCGCGGATGAGCGGTTGCCGCTGTCCCGTGACGATCTCGACGCGCTGCTCGCGGACAGGTTGTCGTTCACCGGTCTGGCCGAAGCGCAGGTGTCCGAGGTGCGAAGCCGGATCGCGGCCGTGGTCGCCGAGCACCCTGCGGCCGCTTGCTACCGGCCGGGCACGATCCTGTAGCGCGTGTAGCGCGTGTTGCGCGAGAGCCGTACCGCCTCCCGGTCGGTGAGCGGGCACCGTGACGTCGCCGGCAACGGCCGGAATACCCCGTCGACCGACAATGGCACGACTTGCGACCGTTTGTTACCGCAATTGACATATCGGAATTCCGGCCCGCGCGAAAAGCTGTGCCCGCACACACGTGTGAGCCGAACGGAGGCCAATTCGCCCAGATTGTTCCTTGATTCGGACAGGCGCGCTACTGTCGTGGCAGAGTCCAGTTGTTCCGGTTGGCATCGATGTGTCTCATCCACACCGTTATCGGTTGCCATTCGCAACTGACGGTCATTGCGCCATCTGGTGGCGACGCCGCCCGGTCGGGTTGCCGCTCACATCGAACTCCGGCTATAGCCCGCCGGTCATGGGAGGACAGTGATGATCGAGGAAGGCCCGGTTTTCACCGCTGTACAAGAGGACGCCACCTCGTTCTGCATGGATTGGCCCGTCGTGCAGGGTGACGGCGGACACCGTGACGGTGCACCTCGGCAGGGCGAGATCTTTGTGCTCGACTGTGGTGGTGTGCGAGTGAGTGACACCCCGTTGCGGGCGTCGAGCGATGACGCCGCCGACGAGGCGCTGCGCCACATCGGCTGGGTCCGGTGCGGCGCATGGCAGCGCGATGGCTTCGGTCGCAAGTCGGCCACTGTGATGGCCTTCGGTGCGGCCTCGAACGTGGAGCGGAATCGGCAGAACGTCGGCACCGAACGGCTGGGCTCGCTCATCGACGAGACCGTGCTGTACCTGTCGTAGAGCCGAACCGCACCTGGCGTCAGCCGACCGGCCGCCGTCGGTCGCTGCTCCGCACACGTCTGATCAACATCGAAAAACCTCCCCGACCTGTTGGTCGGGGAGGTTTTTCGTGGTGAGCCGAAGGGATGGACGGATGGGACCATCCACCCCTTCAGGTTTCGGGGGGCGGCGCTACTTCAGCAGCCCGCCGACCTGGGCGACCGTCGAGTCCACCATGTCGGTCATTGCCTTGGCGTTGCGCCGGGTCAGATCGCTGATCCAGTCGATGTTCATCGCATCCGCGAACGAGATGGTGGCGTTCAACGAGCGTTCGACGGCGACCTGGTAGCTGTGCATCGATCGGGATGTCATCTGCGCCCACTGCGTGGGGAACGCCGCGCTCCAGTCAAGGCCCGCCTTTTGCGCCTTGGTGAACTCTTCGACGTACACCTCCGTCAGCGCCTTGGTCTTGGCCTCGGCGTTCTTCATCTCTTCGGTGAAGGTGTACATGAGCTCCTGGGTCTTCGTCTCGGCCTTCTTGACCTCGGCAGTGATGGTCCCGGTGAGTTCAGCCATGTGCGCCTCGGCGGACTTGACGACCGGGGCGAAGGCGTCGGTCGTGCGATGCGCCATCTCTGACGCGGCATCCTTGACCGCGGTGGTTGCGGAGACGACGGTCTCGGCAACCTGAGTGATCGCTGCGTCGGCGGTGGCGCCGTCCTGCGCGGTCTGTGCTGTGGTGTTCGTTGCTGTCGCCATGTGCTACTCCTTCACGACGGAAGGCATCGGATCCCCGGTGCCTGTTAGCTACGTTAGCTCCTTCCTTGCTAACAAGCTAACGCCCGGGGTGTGACAGTCCGCACCGCGTGTTCGCGAAGGAGGGCAGTAGTCAGGTGCGGTGTGCAGCAGCACGCCGGCGCCTGAGCAGGACCAGACCGGTGGTCGACACCGTGCTGAACAGCGAGGCCAGCGCTGCGGGCCGGCTCGCCAGCCGGTGACCCAGTAGCTGGTCGACGGAGATCCTGCCGGGGCCCGCCAGCGCAATCGCTCCGGCCGCCACACCCAGCGCGGCGGGCACTTCGAAACCGCCGGACATCCGTGACGCGGTGCCCTCGGTGCGCGCCGTCGCTGTCAGGGCCATGCTGCTGGCGGCGGCCGCCCCCGCGGCCGGGGTTGCCGCACCCAGCATCAAAAGCACCCCACCGGCAACCTGGCTCACACCGGCCGCCAATCCGGCCCGCCGGCCGCCTACGGTGGTCGTCAGCGCCGGGTCGGCGGCCGCTGCGGCTGCCGACGCGCGTCCGTCGTACCAGATCTGGATCTTCTGGTAGCCGTCGACGGCAAGGATGCCGCCCACGCCCAGTCGAACTGCGAGCCGGACAACGTCGCTGATCAGGGATGCCACTGTGCGCTCCTCGTGTTGTGGGCCAGGGCCCCTGTATCCGAAATGTCCTATGGCTGACACGCCGGTTCCCCGGTAGCGGGGAGGTCACACACGTCACCGAGCCCGCTGAATCTGTCCAGTGGTGTCTCGATCAGTGCGGCAGTGCCGCTGTTCGTGGACGACCTCCGCCGATCGGAGCAGCGCTGGGCACCGAATATTGTTTGCCCGCGGCCACATGGGGTACTGGACAGCCGCACCCGGGCCGGTCAAGGCCCGGTTACGCGAACATTGCGGGCGCTGGTCGTCCGTGCACCTCAGATCCCTAGGGAGAACGCACCATGTTCGGTCTCATCATCAGCCTGCTGGTCATCGGCCTCATCGCCGGCGCGCTGGCCCGGTTGCTCGTACCGGGGAAGCAGGATCTGTCGATCCCGGCAACCGTGGTCCTCGGAATTGTCGGATCATTCGTCGGCGGATTCCTCGGTTACCTGCTGTTCCGCAGCGACTCCAACGACGGTTTCCTGCAGCCTGCCGGCATCATCGGTTCGGTCATCGGTTCGGTCATCGTCCTGCTGCTGTGGACCAAGTTCGGCGGTCGTTCGCGCGTTCGCTCCTGACGACAGGTTCCCCGCACCCGGTCGGGGACGTATCGGTAACGGCGAGAACGGCCCCGGTGGGAATGCCCGCCGGGGCCTTTTCGAACCGTCGGTTTGTTCGGCGCATCCTCGCCATTGTCGATACCGTGACAATCCAGATCGCCTGTTCGTGACACTCCCACCGCGGTTGATCCCGATCGCGGTGCCCGACCGGAAGGAACGTCAATGTCCTCGTCCCAGGAACAGTTTGCGGCGGCAGTGCGCTCGACCCAGGCCCAGGCCGTCGACGCCATCGAAACGTGGACACGGATCACCCAGGATGCATTGAGCAAGGTCGGCGATGTCCCGCGCACCACGGCCAACCCGGACCAGGTGATCGACCAGGTCTTCGACTTCGCCGAGAAAATGCTGGAGGGTCAGCGAAATTTCGCAAAGCGCATGCTCGGGATGAGCGAGCGTGTCGGTGAGGCGGCTCGTGACGAGCTGGAGTCCGCCGGGCAGACCATCCGGGATCAGGTCGAGACCGGCACTGATGTGGCACGTCATCAGGGCGAGGCCATCCGCGCTCAGGCCGAGGCCGTGCGCGAGCAGCTCGAGGAGCGTACGGAGGCCGCGCGCAAGCAGGCCGAATCGATCATCGAAGCCGCGCGCGAACGCGCGGATGCGGCCAGCAAGGCCGCACGAGACCAGGCCGAATCGATGTTGCAGGTCGCCCGCCAGCAGGCCGAGGCCATCCTCGAGGCGGCCCGAAAGCAGGCAGCGGCGGTGACCCGGCCACTGGCCGAGATGGCCTCGGGTGCGAGGGCGGCCACGGCGTCCGCGGCCTCAGCGGTGATGAAAGCTCCTGCGACGCAGCCGAAGCCGGTACCGGTCGTCCAGCCCGCAGTTGATATCGACGCCGAGATCCCCTCCACCGGTATGCCGTCCGAGGACGGTGCCGGCACAGCTGGTTCCGGTCAGGATGATTCCGGCAAGGACGAGTCCGGTGAGGACGCTTCGAAGGATGACAAGCCACAGCCCGCGGCGCGCAAGCCGGCCAAGAAGGCCGATGCCTACGACGGCTGGACCAAGCCGGCGCTGCAGGAGGAGCTCGTCAAACGCGGACTGCCCAAATCCGGAAATGTGCCCGAGCTCCGGAAGCGGTTGACTGCGTCCGACTGAGCAACTGGGCCCAGCGTTCCCGCAGGCGGGTCAGCTGGTCGCCACCGAGGGCGTCGTGCCGCCGACAGGCGCCGGACCACCGGGGCCCTGGGCCGTCGGCGCCGTGCTGGGCGGCTCCGT
>JBBRVZ010000049.1:0-23439 GCA_038246445.1 Mycobacteriales bacterium | reverse complement strand
CGCGGCGGATCGAGACGCAAAGGGTCGGCCTTTTCGGCGATCTCGCTCCGGTTCAGCACCGATCCGTCGACAACGGTGTCGACGGCAAAGTACCGGCGAGTGTCGTGGACTCCGCGCACCTCATCGTGGGGCGCGTGAGGGGGAGCCGAACAGGATCACCAGCACGAGTGGTCGGGCGGCTGGTGTTCGGGTGGCGCCTCACCGTGCGTTGCCTCACCGTGCGTTGCCTCACCGTGCGTTGCCTCACCGTGCGTTGCCTCACCGTGGGTTGGCGGCCCGAACGGCGTCATGCAATCAGCGAATCGGCCCAGCAGGGTGACCAGGGCGGCCAGTTCCTTCGCCGGCCAGCCCTGCACCACCGAGCCCAGCCAACCCAGGCGCGCCTGCAGTGCCCGGCCCTGCAGGGTCCGTCCGTCGGGCGTGAGCTGCAGCACTGTCCGCCGCGCATCGTGCTCGGAAGTGCTGCGTCGCACCAGATGTGCGCGCACTGCACGGTCCACCAACCGGCTGGCGGTGGACGGCGTGACGTCGGCGAAGTGCGCGACGTCGCCCACGCTCACCTCGTCACCGGAGGCCACGCCCCTGGCGCAGGCCTCCACCACCAGGACGCTGGACATCTCGACCGCCCGACCTTCGTGGTCGATCACCTGGCGGGGGCTCGACCACAGGCGCCGCAACCGGACCAGGGCGTCATCAAGCCCGGCCAGCTCACCCGGGGCCGGATCCGGCGGGGTGGTCATCGATGGGTTCCCGTCAGCAGATAGTCCCGACACTTGATACCTGTACCGTACATATATGGATCCCATCCTGGTGACCGGCGCGACCGGCAATGTCGGCCGGCCGGTGGTGCTCGGGTTGCTGGCCGCGGGGCGTCGCGTCCGTGCCGCCGTTCGTGATCCGGCCGGTGTTTCGGGCGATCCCGAACTCGCCGGGGCGCAAGCGGTGACGTTCGACTTCACCGACCCGCGAACCTGGGCCGCTGCGTTCGCCGGTGTCCGTGTCATGTTCCTGGTCCGGCCGCCGCAGTTGTCGAACGTGCAGCGGGACCTGGTGCCATCGCTGGAGGCGGCCCGACGGGCCGGCGTCCGGCATGTGGTGTTCCTGTCCCTGCAAGGCGCCGACAAGAACAAGGTCGTCCCGCACGCCACCGTCGAGAAGTGGCTGCGGACAGCCGGCGCCGATGAACCGACCACGGGCGGATCGACGATGGACTGGACGTTCCTCCGGCCGTCATTCTTCTTCCAGAACCTGTCCACCACTCACCGGTCCGACATCCGGGACAGGGACGAGATTTTCGTGCCCGCCGGCCGCGGCCGAACGGCGTTCGTGGACGCACCGGATATCGCCGCGGTCGCGGTCGAGGTGCTGACCCACCCGACGGACCATGTCGGCAGGGCGTGGACCCTGACCGGATCTGTCGCGCTGACCTACGACGCGGTGGCCACCGCCCTGACCAGGGAACTCGGCAGGCCCATCCGGTACCGCCGGCCCGGCGCCGTCCGGTACGCCAGGCACGCCCGCCGCGAACTCGACATGCCCTGGGCAATGGTGTTGGTCACGACCGCCATCTACACCACAGCGCGGCTCGGGCTGGCGGCGGGCCTGACTGGCGACGTCCGGACTGTGCTGGGCCGGGACCCCAACGGGATCACGGAGTTTGCGCATCGGGAAAGGGCGGCCTGGCTGCGTGGGCAGAACCTGGACGGCGCCTCGAAAGAGCCGCATCCAGGCCGGCAGTCGGATCGCGGTGCGCTCGATCACGGCGAGACCTCGTCGAATGACGTAGCACCGGAGGAAAGGAAGCAGCACATGAAAGTGGCAGTACTGGGCGGTACCGGCAGGACCGGACGGTTGGTGGTCGACGCGCTGCTGGCGGGCAACCATGAGGTGCGGGCGCTGGTCCGGAACCCGTCCGCCGCGCCGCAGGGCGTGACCACCGTCGTCGGAGATGCGCGCGACCCGAAAGCATTGCGCGAGTTGGTGGATGGCTGTGCGGTGGTGATCGGCGCACTTGGTCCGGTGGCCAAGGACAAGCACCTGCACCGTGACGTCGCCCCGCTGCTGACATCTGCGATGAAGGGCGCGGGTCTGACCCGGTACATCGGCATCAGTGGCGCGGGAATCGATGTCCCGGGGGACAACAAGTCCCGGCGCGACCGGATCATCTCGACGCTCATCCAGAAGCTCGGAGGCGACGCAGCCAAGGACAAGACCCTGGAGTACGAGGCATGGCGGGACAGCGGCCTCGACTGGACGCTGGTCCGCCCGCCGAGGCTCCAGGACGGACCCGCCACCGGGTCCGTGGAGGATCACGCCGGCTCCTCACCGAAGTCGACCAAGATCACCCGCGCCGATCTGGCCGGGTTCCTCGTTGACCTCGTCGACACACCGAGGTACAGCCGGCAGGCACCATTGGTGGCCGGCCGAGGGTAGGAGATCCGGGCGGCCGGGATCAGCCGGACAGTTGGCCGAGACCGAAGTGGACGCCTGTCAGTTCCTCCGACGCCGTCCACAGTCGCTTCGCGACGTCGGCATCACTGGCCGCGGCGGTCCTTCCGACCAGAGTCGGGTGGCCCCGGAACTCGCCGCGGCCGTCCGGCCCGACATAGGCGGCGTCCGGCAGGTCCTGGCTGGCCGCGAACAGCGTTGGCAGGGCGCCCATCTCGTCGCTCTGTGCGAAAACCATGCCGACCTTCATGACGGCATTCATCAGAGTCGAAGAGTGGGACTGCAGGTTGGTCGCCGACCAGCCGGGATGCACCGCGTAGGCGTGGACCTCGGAACCGACCGCCGCGAGGCGACGCTGCAGTTCCAGGGTGAACAGCAGGTTCGCCAGCTTCGATTGACCATAGGCGCCCCAGGAGTCGTACTTGCGGGTGTCCCAATTCAGGTCCCCGAGGGCGATCTTGCCACCGCGGTGAGCCGTCGAGGACACCGTCACCACCCGGTCGGTGATGTGCGGCAGCAGCAGGTTTGTCAGTGCGAAGTGGCCGAGATGATTGGTGCCGAACTGTGTCTCGAAGCCGTCCCTGGTGCGGGACAGCGGGATGGCCATGACGCCGGCGTTGTTGATCAACACGTCGAGGTTGCCCTCCCAGGCGTCGGCGAACGCCCTGACGGATGCCAGATCGGTCAGGTCCAGGTGCTGTACCACCCGGTCACCGGGCACCGTTGTGGCCGCCTGCTCGCCCTTCTGAGTGTTGCGTACGGCCATGACCACCCGGGCGCCGGCGCGGGCGAGTTCGCGGGCCGCGACGAGTCCGATGCCGCTGTTGGCGCCGGTCACCACCACGGTGCGCCCGGCGAAGGAGGGAAGATCCTGTGCGGTCCAGCCTGATGAGGTCATGGACACCAAAGTAGGCATCGTTCGCCGCGAAGCACCGCCGGGACCGCCGCAGGACCTCGTGCTGGCGGCCACCGGGCGTTCGCGGTGCGGTTGGGGCTGATCAGCCGGTCGCAGGAGCGCGACGTGGTGACCGCCCCAGCGCCGGAGGTGATCGGCACCGCCATTCTCGCGACCATGCATGGCCTCGCACCTTGCCGGCCGGCGGCCTGCTCGAACAGCCAGGCGGGGAGCGGACTGGCCGCGACGGTGAGCCTGATGGTGGACGGTCTTGGACCGCGGGAACGGCAACGGCCGGATGCCGCCGAGAGCCGGTTCATGACACCCTGGGTGCATGACGACGATCGCCATTCTCGGTGCCGGCAAGATTGGCGAGGCACTGCTGTCAGGTCTGCTGTCCGCCGGCCGAGCCCCCGACACGCTGCTGTTCACCGAGCGATACCCGACCCGTGTGCAGGAGTTGACCGATCGGTACGGCGTCCGCGGCGTCGAAACCGACGAGGCGGCCAAGACGGCGGACGTGCTGGTGGTTGCGGTCAAGCCGCAGGACATCGATCCGCTGCTCCGCGCGCTGTCGTGGTCGATCAAGCCGGGGACGCTCGTGGTCTCGCTGTGCGCCGGGCTGCCCACCTCGCTGTACGAGCGGCACCTGCCCGACGGGACGCCGGTCGTCCGCGTCATGCCCAACACCCCGATGCTGGTGGGGGAGGCGATGAGTGCCATCTCCGCGGGATCTCATGCGGGACCGGAGCACCTGCAGGTCGTCGAGGACCTGCTGGCGACCGTGGGCAAGGTGGTGCGGGTCCCGGAGGATCAGCAGGACGCCGTGACGGCGCTGTCCGGGTCAGGACCGGCGTACTTCTTCTACCTCGTCGAGGCGATGATCGACGCCGGAATCCTGTTGGGACTGCCACGAGCCGTGTCCACGGACTTGATCATCCAGTCGGCCATCGGGGCGGCGACCATGCTGCGCGACACCGGCGAGCACCCGGTTTCGCTGCGCGAGGCCGTCACGTCGCCGGGTGGCACCACGATCGCGGCGATCCGGGAGCTGGAGAACCACGGCGTTCGGGCCGCTCTGCTGTCGGCCATCGAGGCGGCGGCGTTCCGGTCGGCGGAGCTCGGAAAGGCTCACCACACCGGCTGATCGGACCGGGCTGATCCGAACGGGCTGATCGGACTGTGCTGGTTCCCGAGGCCAGCAGCCACGCGTCAGCTGCGCAACTTTCGTGCGGGGACTGTCTCGGACTGCGTCACCCGAACCGGTGACGGGACGTCCACGGAGGTCGCCGGGTGGCTGCACATCAATCGCATTCTTCCCACCAGTACCGCTAGAGTTCACCGAGCACGTACGTATGGTGTCCGCCGGAGGGGAAGCCCGGCGACGCGAGACGTGCCGGAAGACGGTGCCGTGATGCCCGCTGGTGACGATCGACCCCCGAGGGATCCAACGCCTCGGGAACCCACCCTGGCCGAGATGCGATTCCTGACCGTTGCGGAAGTGGCGCTGCTGATGCGGGTGTCCCGGATGACGGTGTACCGGCTGGTGCATTCCGGGGAGTTGCCGGCGGTGCGGGTCGGTCGGTCCTTCCGGGTGCCGGAGCGTGCCGTGCACGACTACCTGCGAAGCGCATTCAACGATGTCGGCTGATCCATTCGGCCCGGTCTTTGGCGGGCCGATCGTACTGTTCCGTGTCCGTTTTTCGAGTGACCTGACGATTCGCCGCTGCCCGTAATGGAAGCATTTTCATCATATCGACGGCGCGACCCACGGGAGGGTGCTGAAGTTAGCCCGCACCGGGCGGCTGCGGCGGCGCGCACATCGTCCCGGCCACCGCATGTCAGGTTTTCTCGAGGGTGGCCCGTCGGGCGTTGACCGGTAGGATGATCGGGCCCGGTGTCCGCCGGGCGGGCGGGTTGCGCAGATCCGTGATGTTCACCAGGCGTCGAGGCGGCCGACCAACCGCGACGGCGGCACCACACAGTTGGAGAGTTCGCCCTCATGGGTTCTGTCATCAAGAAGCGTCGCAAGCGGATGGCCAAGAAGAAGCACCGCAAGTTGCTGCGGAAGACCCGCGTCGCGCGTCGCAAGGCCGGCAAGTAAGCCCGTAGGGCCGGGTGGACAGCCGCCCGACACGGTGGCGGGCCAAAACCCGATTGATCGGCGATGGCGTGTCGAAGGGCTGTGTCACGGCGGCGCTCGACCGGGCCGGTCGGGCGCCGGATTCATGATCTTCGAGGGGTAGGGCGGGATGGCGGGTCTGGTTGTCCTGGTCACCGGCGTGACCAGGTTTCTCGGGTCCTGCCTCGCCGGCCGGCTCGCCGAGCATCCCGACGTCGAGCGGGTGATCGGTGTCGATGCCGCATTGCCGGAGCCGGCCGCCCGCCACCGCATGGGCAACGCCGACTTCGCGCGCGTCGATATTCGGAACCCGTTGGTGGCAAGGGTGATCGACGCCGCAGGCGTGGACACCGTGGTGCACGCTTCCGCATCGTCGACGCCGGCGTCGTCCGCGGCCAGGAGCATGGCCAAGGAGATGAATGTTCTCGGCACCATGCAACTGCTGGCTGCTTGCCAGCGCTCGGAGAGCGTCCGCAACATGATCGTGAGATCGACCGCGGCGATTTACGGCGCGTCGTCCAGGGACCCGGCGATCCTCACCGAGCAGATGTCGGCGCACGCGGTGCCGTCGTCCGGACCGGGCCGTGACGCGATCGACATCGAGGCTTACGTCAGGGGTTTCGGTCGCCGGCGACCCGACGTCCGGATCGCGGTACCGCGGTTCGCGGACATCATCGGCCCCACCGTCGTGACGCCACTGACCCGCTACTTCGGGCTTTCGCCGTTCGTGCCGATGGTGATCGGGCGCGACGCCAGGCTACAACTGGTGCACGAGCTCGATGCCGTCGGCGTCATGGAACATCTGGCGCTCGGCGAGTTCGCGGGGACGGTGAACGTCGCCGGCGAGGGCGTCATCACCCTGGCGCAGGCGATCCATCGGGCCGGCCGGGTGCCGCTCGCCGTACCCTCGCTCGGTCTGGACGGCTTGTCGCGGACGATGCGTGCCCTGCGGATTGGCGGTTTCTCGCCGGGCCAGGTGAAGTTGCTGTCATCGGGACGGGTGCTCGACACGTCGCGCCTGATCAAGCGGGTCGGCTTCACGCCGCAGTACAGCACCGTGCAGGCTTTTGACGATTTTGCCGCCACGATGCGGCCTGCCCTGCCACCGAGCATCCTTCGGCGGCTCGAGGTCGGGCTGACCCGAGGGCTCGGCGCGCGGCCTGAACCGGACCGTTCACCGGCGCGCAGCGCGGGAGGGTCCCATGCCGTGGTCGGCACTCCGGGTGCGCCGGCAATCGACCCGACCAACCCGTTGGCTCCCGACCGGGTTTACCTACCGGAGGACACCATCGCGGTCGAAGTCACTGCCGACGTCACCGGACGACGCGGGGCCGCAACAGATGCCACGGCACCGGATGGTACTGCGCATGGCGGCTCGGCAACACGCGGCTCGGCAAAACGCGGCTCGGCAACACGCGTCACGGCAACGGGGCGACCGAAGTTGGTCCCGATCCAGGGTGACGCCGAGGGCGCGCCCCGCCGCAGGAGGAGCCGGTGAGCGGGTCGGCCCGGATGTGCACCACACCAGAACCGAAGGGGGAGCGTCATGGCAGGCAGTGACGCTTCCGGCGGCTCGTCCCGTTCCTCGGCCGCCAAACGTTCGCGCCCGGTGCGTTCGGCGGTGACGGCAGCGTCCGCGCCGGCCCCGCACGGTCCCCGGACGATCGAGCCGGCCGATGGCCGCCCGATTCGAACGGTCCCGGCCGATCACATTGCGGCTGACGCAAGCGTGGCAGACCCATTCGAGGCGAACCTCCCCGAGGCTGACCTACCCAAGGCTGACCTACCCAAGGCGGACGTACCCAAGGCGGACGTACCCAAGGCACGCAGAACGGCGGCGGACCGAATCAAGGCAATACACGGTGAGTACGAAGCCATCGATCCGGACAGAACCGGGACCGACAACGTCAGGACTGCGCAGTTCGGCGCCGATGGCTCGAGCGGAGGCGCAGGTTTCGGGGCCGAGGCCGGTGGTGAGGTCCCCGCGGACACCGGGTGGAAGCATGGGTTGGCCAGCTCGCTCGCGTTCTTGCGACGCCGGCTCACCGGTGACTACACGGTGGACGAATTCGGTTACGACCCTGACTTCGCCGACAGCGTTCTCCTGCCGCCGCTGAAGCTGTTGTACGAGAAGTGGTTTCGCATCGAAACACTCGGAATGTGCAACATCCCCGACACCGGCGGAGCGTTGCTGGTGGCGAATCACTCGGGGACCATCGCGATCGACGCGGTGATGACGGCGGTCGCGGTGCGCGAGCACCATCCGATGCGCCGGCCACTGCGGATGCTCGGCGCCGACCTCGTGTTCGACACCCCGTTCCTCGGGCCGATCAGCCGCAAGGCCGGAAACACCCTGGCCTGCAACCCCGATGCCGAAAGGCTGCTGTCCGGCGGCGAACTCGTTGCGGTGTACCCCGAGGGGTTCAAGGGCGTCGGCAAGCCGTATGCACAGCGCTACAAGCTGCAGCGGTTCGGCCGCGGCGGGTTCGTGACGGCGGCGCTCCGCACAGGGATGCCGATCATCCCGGTATCCATCGTCGGCGCGGAGGAGATCTACCCGCTGATCGGCAATCTCAGACCGCTCGCCCGCGCGCTGGGGCTGCCGTACTTCCCGGTCACGCCGACCTTCCCGCTGCTGGGGCCGCTCGGCGCGATTCCGCTGCCGAGCAAATGGATCATCGAGTTCGGCGAGCCGATCCCCACCGACATCTACCCGGACAACGCCGCCGACGATCCGATGGTGGTCTTCAATCTGACCGACCGGGTCCGGGAAACGATCCAGCAGACGCTGTATCGGCTGCTTCTGCGGCGCGGGCATCCGTTCCTGGGCTGACGGCGCCAGCGAAGCGACCAATCCCTCAACGCAACCAACACCGGTCCGTGATCATCTGTGAATAGCGCGGCATGTCGTCAGGCCGTGACCGTGCGCCGCCAGACTGCCCGGCCCACGACCACTCCCGCACCGATCACACCCGCGCCAGCCACCATCGGTGCCCAGATCTTCGCGGCCTTGCGACCGGACCGAAAGTCCTTGATCTGCCAACCGCGCTCCCGGGCGACATCGCGGAGCGCGCCGTCCGGGTTGATCGCCACCGCCGTGCCGACCACCGACAGCATCGGGACGTCGTTGACCGAGTCGCTGTAGGCCGTGCACCGGCGCAGATCCAGTCCCTCCCGCGCGGCGAGCGAGCGAACGGCGGAGGCCTTGGCCTGACCGTGCAGCAGCTCGCCGAAAAGCCGCCCGGTGTAGACGCCGTCCACCTGCTCCGCGACCGTGCCCAGGGCGCCGGTGAGCTGGAGCCGGCGAGCGATGATCTGCGCCAGCTCCACGGGCGTCGCCGTCACCAGCCAGACACGCTGGCCCGCGTCCAGGTGCCGCTGCGCCAACTCCCGGGTCCGCGGATAGATTTTCGGTGCCATCAGCTCGTCGTAGATGTCCTCGCCCAACTCCACAATCTGCGAGAGCTGACGCCCCGCGACGAACGCGAGCGCGCCCTCGCGTGATCGGGACATGTCTTCGGCGTCCTCACCGGCGATCCGGAACTTGATCTGGAGCAACGCGAAGCGGACCAGATCGTTGGTGGTGAAGAAGTCCCTGGCCACCAGGCCGCGGGCGAAATGGAAGATGGACGCGCCCTGCATCATCGTGTTGTCCACGTCGAAGAACGCCGCCGCGGTCAGGTCGGCCCCCGGGGGCAGGGGCGGTTCCTCCTCCTGGACGGCGAGGTGAGCGACCTCGGCCGACGCCGCGCCAGCGATCTCGGCGGACTGCGCCGGGTCGTGAGCGCCGTGCGACCTGCGGATCCTCACTCTCGCTCCCTGCCTCGCCGGAACACTGCGATGTGCGGGCCCAGCGTATCCGTCGGTCTTCGAACGGCGCCCTTGGCGGCACCGGCTCACCCGACCGGTACACACCGTCAGGGGTCGCGAGGCCGACGACTGTGTCGACAAGCGCACGAACAGGGTGACTCAGTATTGCTGACGTCATGTGCGGGTTTTTACGACACGACGCGCTCCCGGCCACCTCAGCCCGCACGATTCGGGCCCATGACCCGGCGCCAGTGCGAAGGGTGAACGGGTGAGCGTCCGTCCGGTGGCCCAGAATGGACCGGTGACCAGCCCCGGCATCGGCGACAGCGAACCCTCCAGCGCGGTAACGGCCCAGGCCGCGACGAAAGGTACGTCGGCGGCAGTAGCCTCCGCTGTCGAACGAACCCGCGGTGCCAGGAACGTCGCCGATCTGCTGCGCGACGCCGCCCGACGACATCCCAACCGCCCCGCCATCCTGTCGGCTGACGGTCACCGGACCTGGGCGGAACTCGACGCTGCGGTCGACGCCGGAGTCGCGTCGCTGACCGCCCTGGGCGTTCCCCGCGGCGAGCGCATCGTCATCGCGCTGCCGACGGGGGCGGACCTGGTGGCGTCCATGTTCACTGCCGCCCGCGCGGGCCTGATCGCCGTGCCGATCGGCCACTCACGCAGTGACACGGGCGCTTTCGCCGACCGGGTGGGTGCGTTCGCCGCCATCACCGACGAGAAGGGGCACGGTCTGCCGGTTGCGGTGGACGCTGACCGGTTGGCGCGGTGGTGGACTGCCCCGCCCGTGGCTGAGCCGCCGGCCGCGGTGGGCGGTGGCGAGGACCTGGCGATGCTCGCGAGGGTGCGGGCGGAGCGCGCCGTCATGCTCTCGCACCGTGCGGTGCTGGCGGCAGTGCGGGCGATCGGTGAGCTCGGCAACCTGCGCCTGCAGGATGGGGAACGGGTGCTGCAGGTGCTGCCGATCTACCACCTGGCCGGGTGGGTGGTGTCCTTCCTCCCGCTGACGCTGGTCGGCGGGGCCGGCGTCCTGCCGGAGGTGGGGTTCGATTCGGTGTCGGTGAGCGTGCCCCGGCCGGGCGCCGGAACCGCGGTCCCGGCCGCCGGAGACGGACCGAGCAGCGGGTCGCCGGACAGCACCTCCGCTGGAAGCACGTCCGCTGGCAGCACCTCGACCAACAGCTCCTCGCCCGGCCGGCGCGCGACGGAATCCGCGTTACGCTCGGCCCATGAGCACCGGGTGACGGTGGTGCCCGGCGCGCCAGGCTTCTTCCACCACCTCGCGCACGTACCGGGCGCCGAGCGGGCGTTGTCATCGGTGCGGCTGCTGACGTCAGGGACCGCGCCGCTCGAGCCGGACGACTTCGCGCGGGTGCGCACCCTGCTCGGGCAGCCGGTGTGGGAGGGCTATGGGCTCTCCGAGTCGGCGTCGGTGGTCACCAGTTCGCTCACCACCGGCACGCCGCACCTGGGCTCGGTGGGCAGGCCACTGCCCGGCATCGACATCCGGGTGATCGGGCCGGACGGCACCGACGTGAGCCCGCCCGTCGGACCGGAAACCGCCGGTGCCGCCGCCCCACACGACGCGTTCGACTTCGTCGCCGAGGCCCCGGACGCCGGTGAGGTGGGCCGCATCGCCATCCGCGGCGGGACGCTGTTCTCCGGCTATTGGCCCGACGGCAAGGGCGGCCCTGGTCCCGACGGGTGGTTCGTCTCGGGGGACATCGGATTCCTCGACGATGCCGGTGAGCTGCATCTGGTGGACCGCGCGGCGGAGACCATCAGGGTCGCCGGGTTCACCGTGTACCCGCGCGAGGTCGAGGATGTGCTGGCCGCACACCCCTACGTGGCGGAGGTGGCCGTCATCGGGATGCCGGGCAGTGACGGGCACCACCAGGTTGTCGCCGTGCTGGTACCGCGTGCGGGTAAACGGCCCACCGACGACGACCTGGACGAGTTCGTCAGCGGGCGATTGCCACTGTTCAAACGGCCCGGCGCCTACCACCTGGTCAGCGCGCTCCCGCGGACCGAGGTCGGCAGGCTGGACCGGACAGCGGTGCAGCGGAGCTACGCCGCGGCGACCGGGCTGCCGCTGACCAGACTCAGTGCTGTTCCCGACGGATCCGAGAACACGGCGGCCGCAATGGATGTCGGTACCGAGCCGCTGACTCGGGAGGCAGTTGACGTGGCACCGGAGCCGGCCGCCGGACTGGACGAGCTCGGCACCAGGCTGCCCGGAACCGGGAACAGGGCCGTTCGCGGTGACCAGGACACCGACGAAGATCTCTTCTGATCGGTCGCCTCGGCGCAGACGACCGGATGACACAGTGGCTGCGGAATGACCCGGTGCAAGCGGGATGACACAGTGCATGCGGATGACACAGTGCGGGCGGGATGACGCAGTGCAGAGGCGATCAGTACAGACTGGGCGTACCGAACCCAGTCCACGCGTCAGAAGGGCGAACACGCCATGACCGGCACCGTTGTCGATCGAGAGCTTCCCACCCCGGAGGCCGCCGATCTTCTCGAACTCACCAGGGATCTGGCGACCCGCGAACTGCGGCCGATGGCCGACAAGTCCGAGGCCACCGGTTCTTTCCCGCGCGCGCTGCTGCGCCAGCTCGGCGAACTCGGCCTGCTCTCGCTGCCGTATCCGGAGGAGTTCGGTGGTGGCGGTCAGCCGGCGGTGGTGTACCTGCAGGTGCTGGAGGAACTGGCCCGCGGGTGGGGCACGGTGGCGCTCGGCACCAGCGTGCACGTGCTCGCCTGTAGTGCGGTGGCCGAATTCGGTACCAGGGAGCAGCAGGAGAGCCTGCTGCCCGACATGCTCGGCGGGACCACCCTGGGCGCGTACTGCCTGTCGGAGTCGCACGCCGGATCGGACGCCGGCGCGATGCGGACCAGGGCGGTCCGTGATGGCGACCGGTATGTGCTGACCGGCGAGAAGGCCTGGATCACCCACGGCCCGATCGCCGATTTCCTCCTGGTGGCAGCCCGGACCGGTGATGACGGTGCCCGGGGCATCAGCGCGTTCGTCGTGCCGGGTGACGCGCCGGGTGTTCTCGCCGGAGCGGTGGAACACAAGATGGGGTTCCGCGCATCGCCGACCAGCCAGGTCTCCTTTGACGGCGTACAGGTACCGGTGGATCGGCGGATCGGGCAGGAAGGGCAGGGTTTCGGGATCGCGATGGCGGCGCTGGACGCAGGCCGGCTCGGCATCTCGGCCTGCGCCGTCGGGATCGCGCAGGCGGCCCTGGACGTCGCAACCGATTACGCCGCCCACCGGGTGGCATTCGGGCGCACCATCGACGAGTTCCAGGGGGTGTCGTTCCTGCTCGCCGACGCCGCCGCCCGGATCGTGGCCGCCCGGCAGCTGTACCTCTACGCAGCCCGCCGCAAGGACGCGGGCAAGGCGTTCTCGACCGAGGCCGCGATGGCCAAGCTGATCTCGACCGACACGGCGATGGCGGTGACGACGGACATGGTGCAGGTTCTCGGCGGCGCCGGCTACGTCGAGGACTACCCGCTGGAGCGGTACATGCGGGAGGCGAAGGTGCTGCAGATCGTCGAGGGCACGAACCAGATCCAGCGACTGGTCATCGGCCGGGCGCTCAAGGACGCCGTGGGGCGGTCCTGACATGACGCACGTCGTCACCGTGTTCACCCGGGCGGATTGCTCGTTGTGCGACACGGCCATCGAACAGGTGAAGGACATCACCGCGCAGGCCGGGGCGACCTGGTCGGCCGTCGACGTCGACGCCGACCTCGACGACAGGGCCGAGTACGGAGATCGGGTGCCGGTGATCCTGGTGGACGGTGTCGAGCACGGCTACTACCGCATCGACACCGAGCGGCTACGCCGGGCGTTGCAGGGCTGAAAACGCGCATCGGACCACAGAGCGGTTCCGAGCACCGTTGTATTGTGACGCTGGGCGACGAAATCCCACATGGTGGGATTGTGATCCCACCACGACTTTGTGCGCGCGTTCACGAGTGGATAGGCTCCCGGGCACCGGGGACCTACCATATGTGGGTCGCCACGGCGCGAGCGGGGCAGCCCGCTCTGGAGGCAACGGGTGACAGCGCAGGTGGGCGGGGCTCGGGAGAGCGGCCGGGTGCGCTCCATCCCGGAGGCCACCGTTGCCCGGCTCGCCGCCTACCTGCAGATCCTCACCGCCCTCGGCGCCGGCCACGCCGACCCGCCGATGACCATCTCCTCCGACGAGCTGGCCGAGTCCGCGGGGGTCAACTCGGCGAAGCTCCGTAAGGATTTGTCCTTCCTCGGGTCGTACGGGATCCGTGGCGTCGGGTACGAGGTAGGTACTCTGGTGGACGAGATCAGTCGGACCCTCGGCGTCCACCGAGCCCACCGCGTCGCGCTCGTCGGGCTGGGTAATCTCGGTCAGGCCCTGGCCGGCTACCCCGGTTTCGCAGGCCGCGGATTCCTGATCTCGGCGCTGTTCGATACGGACCCGCAGCGGGTGGGTTTGCAGGTCGCCGGCCGCACCATAGAACACATCGAGAACGCGGCCACCGTGTGCCGTCACCGCGGCGTGACGATCGGAGTGATCGCGACTCCGGCGAGCGCGGCCCAACAGGTCGGTGACATTCTGGTGTCCGCCGGCGTCCGGTCGATCCTGAACTTCGCCCCCGGTGTGCTGGTCGTGCCGCCGGACGTAGACGTTCGACAGGTGGACCTGTCGCTGGAACTGCAGATCCTCGCGTTCCACGAAACCCGTAGAGCCGTCTACATTTCCAGCCTGCAAGGTGCCGACACGTCACCGTCGGACCCGCATTCGGGCGGCGCTGCGACAGATTCCCCCGGGCGATCCGGTCCTTCACCGCGACGCGTTGACATCGGCCGGCCGGCCGGCAACGGGGGCGTCCGTTCAAGCAATGCCAGGTCAACCATGGTCTCTGGGTGGCAGGCGTGAGGCCATGACGAGTGCTTCCACACCGGTGACTCCCCCAAGACCGACTGATAGGTACCGCCATCTGATGTTGATTGCACCCTTTTTCGGGCATACCGCGACGACAAACCGTTGGTCGGTGACGCAGTTCCTGCGCGCCGGCGTTCCTCCACTCGCTAGGAGCACGTCATGACCCGTGCACGCAGAACCGTCGGCCGGATCGCCTTTGTGGGTGCCGGTCCCGGAGACCCGGGGTTGCTGACCGTGCGAGCTGCAGCGGCACTCGCCGGTGCATCGCTGGTCGTCACCGATCCCGACGTGTCGGCCGAGATCACCGCGCTGGCACCGGATGCGGAGGTCCGCCCGGCGGTCGGCGAGCCGGCCGAGGTCGCCAGGTCGTTGGTGACAGCGGCGCGCGGAGGTCAGTACGTGGTTCGGCTGGTGGCCGGTGATGTCCTCACCGCCGACCCGGTGGTCAAGGAATTGCAGGGGGTGGCCCGCAGTTCCGTGCTGTTCGACGTCATCCCGGGCTTGTCGGCTGCCGCCGTGGCGTCCTATTCGGGTATTGCCGTCGGATCGGTGCACACCGTGGCCGACGTCAGGTCGACCTCCGATTGGGCGGGCCTCGCCGGTGCCCCCGGCATGTTGCTGCTGCAGGCTGCCGCCGGCCATCTCGCCGACACCGCAACACTTCTCGGGCAATCGGGGATGGCCGCGGACACCCCTGCGTCGGTCACCTGCGGCGCGACCCTGCCGACCCAGCGGACGGTCGACGGCACCCTGGCAACTCTGGACGGGATCGGCGGGAACATGCCAGGACCGCTGGTGGTCGCGGTCGGTGCCGGCAGTTCGCAGCGCAGCCGGCTGTCCTGGTGGGAATCGCGGGCGCTGTACGGCTGGCGGGTGCTGATCCCGCAGACCAGGGACCCTGCGGAGGGGATGCTCGACATGCTGCGCATGCACGGCGCCATCCCGCAGCGGGTGCCGACGGTGGCCGTCGAACCGCCCAGGACGCCGGCCCAGATGGAGCGTGCCATCAAGGGTCTGGTCGACGGCCGCTATCAGTGGGTGGTGTTCACCTCGACCAATTCGGTACGTGCAGTGTGGGAGAAGTTCCTCGAGTTCGGTCTTGATGCGCGGGCCTTCTCCGGTGTCCGGATCGCCTGCGTCGACACCGCGACCGGCGACGCCGTCCGCGCGCTGGGCATCATCCCGGAGCTGATCTCGCAGGCGCAGCAGTCCTCGACCGGGCTACTCGCCTCGTTCCCGGATTACGACGACGTGCTCGATCCGGTCGACCGGGTGCTGCTGCCCAGGGCGGACATCGCCACCGAGACCCTCGCCGAAGGCCTGCGCGAGCGCGGTTGGGAGATCGACGACGTCACGGCCTACCGGACCGTGCGGGCGGCCCCACCGGCGGCGCCGATCCGGGAGGCGATCAAGACCGGCGGGTTCGACGCGGTGTGCTTCACCTCCGCCTCGACGGTGCGCAATCTGGTCGGTATCGCCGGCAAGCCGCACCCCCGGTCGATCGTCGCCTGCCTGGGCCCGCACACCGCCGAGACGGCGCGGGAGTTCGGCCTGCGGGTCGACGTGCAGCCCGAGGTCGCCGAGATCGGTGCGCTGATCGACTCGCTGGCCGAGCATGCGACGAGGTTGCGTGCCGAGGGTGCGCTGCCGCCGCCCCGCAAGTCGCCGCGTCGCCGGTGAGGCCGGCGCCGTGCCGATCGAAGTTGCGTCGCAACCAATGATCTTTGCGGTGCGTTTCGGGGGTTTTTGATCACCCCCCGCGCTACCGTTTACCGATGAGTACTCCCGGATACCCGAGCAACCCCGCAGACCAACCCGACCAGGGCGGATCCTCAGGTCCCGGCGGCCCGGGGGACCCCTTCTCCGCCGGCGGGCCGGGCTACCAGGGGCAGGGCCCCGGTGGTCCCGGCCAGGGCGGCTACCCGTCGGCAGCCGGCTACCAGCAGCCGGGTGGTTACCAACAGCCGGGTGGTTACCCACAGCCGGGTGGGTATCCGGCACAGCAGGGATATCCGCAGGGCGGCTACCCCGGCCCGCAGCAGGGCTACGGCGGGTATCCCGGCCAGTACCCGGGAGGTGTCGCCCAGGCGTCGCCGCCGGTCCGCCCGGTGACCGTGACGGCGGCCTTCTGGTGTTGGATCGCGACCACGGTGGTGTCACTCATCTCGCTGATCACGACACTGAGCAGTCCCGCGTGGGACCAGGCCGTGCAGGCAGGTGTACGGCAAGCCGATGGCACCAACATCGACGTCCAAGCCCTGGTGAACACCGCCAAGATCGTCCTGGTGGTGGTGTTCCTGATCTTCGCGGCCATCTACCTGCTGTTTGCCTTCAAGATGCACGCCGGCCGCAACTGGGCGCGGATCGTGCTGACCGTCTTCGGCGCATTGAGCCTGCTGAGCGCGCTGACGCCGACCACCGGGTCGGTCACCGTCAATGGGGCGAGCTACTCGGCCACGAACTCCGGCATCAACATCGTCACAGCGCTGCTTGCCCTTGCCGGGATCATCCTGATGTACCTGCCGCTGTCGAACCAGTACTTCACGGCATCGAAGGCGTATCGCCAGTACCCCCGGTGACGTGCACATGAACCGAGCCGCGGGCCGGTAGGTTCGAAGACATGAGTTTCGGCTCGGGTGACCCCCGCAAGCGCCCAGGACTGTTCGATTCGTTCCGGGCGGCCATGACGCCCCCGCCGCTGCCGCCCGACGACGGGCAGCCCATCCGCCCGCCCGGGTCCGTGACAGCGGCCACGGTGCTCTCACTGGTGGCGGGACTGGTGTTCCTGTTCATCGGCGGCGTCTCGCTGGTATCGACCGATGAGCAACTCGACAACGCGGTCAGGGCCTACAACGCCAGCATCGCCGAGTGCGTCACCGACTTCCAAGGCATCGGGGAGCAGGTGGTGGTTCCGGTCGGTGCCAACGCCGACGACACCAGCCGGGCGGAGGCGTGCAAGCAGTTCCGCCCGTTGACCGACGAGACCGTTTCCTCCGCGCGCACGCGAAACATCATCATCAGCGTCGTCATCCTCGTCATCGGGTTGATCGCCGCCGTCGGTGGCTGGTTCCTTCGTTCGGGCGCCGGCTGGGGCCGGTTGACCGTGGTCGGTGCGGTCGTGCTGTCCATCATCGTGACGTTGTTCTTCCGGGTGTCGAACATCTTCACGCTGGCCGCCACGCTGCTGCTGATCGTCGCGGTCATGCTCAGCTACATCGGCCGAGGGGCCACGTACTTCTCTCGGCTCAAGGCCAGGCGCACGGGTTGACCTGGCCCGGGGCCGACAACGACCTCGTCCGCGCGCCGGGTCGTGCGGAGACCGATGCGGCCCGGTGTGAGCAGGCACCTGCCGATGACCCGACGGCATCAGGGGCCGCCCGGTATCCCTTCGCTCCGACCTTCGGTAGCGCCGCACCGGACGCTGTCGCGGGCGCCGAGCCGCTCCGGCGCTCGAGGCTGCTCCTTCGATCGTTCGTCGCAGCTGTGGCCGGTGCGTTGTCGGCGGTGGCCGCGGTGCTGCTCACCCGCAACGGCATCCGCACCGACGACTTCCCGCCGTTCCTTGAGGGCGCGACGGCAACACCGATCACCCGGTACTCCGGACCCTGGCTGACCGCAGGCGCCGGTGCCGCACTGCTTGCCACTTTGCTGCTGCTGTGTGCCGCGATCGACGTCATCCGGTGGGATGATCACCGACGGCAGCAGCGCCGATCCGCACCAGCCATGGCCGGCGGTGCACCCTCGTACCCAGACGTGATCGGGTCGACACCATTGTGATCACCATCGGCCGCGATGCCTGGAACAATTCAGGTGTGACCACTGTGCTGCCCGCCAACGCCGCCGGCCGGACCCGGTGAGCGATACTGTCGTCCACCTGCTGCGGCACGGCAAGGTGCACAATCCCGCCAACATCCTTTACGGCCGACTTCCCGGTTACCGGCTGGCCGCGTCCGGGCGGTCGATGGCAGACGGCGTCGCGAAGCACCTGACCGGAGCCGACGTCACCTACCTTGCGGCCTCGTCCCTGCAGCGGGCCCAGGAAACGGCCGCACCCATCGCCACCACCTTCGGGTTGACGATCGTCACCGACGACCGGGTCATCGAAGCGGCGAACGACTTCGAAGGGCACTCCTTCGGCTTCAACCGGCAGACCATCGGCCGGCCGCGGAGTTGGTTCAAGCTGCGCGACCCCCGGTTGCCGTCCTGGGGTGAGCCGTACGTGCAGATTGCCCACCGCATGATCGCCGCCATCTACGCCGCCGTGCACGCCGCCGACGGGCACGAAGCCGTGCTCGTCTCGCATCAGCTGCCGATCGTGACCGCGCGCCGGTACCTCGAGGGCAAGCGGTTGTGGCACGACCCACGGCAGCGGACGTGCTCGGTCGCCTCCCTGACGTCGCTGTCCTTCACCGATGGCGTCTTCACCGGCGCCTGGTACGCCGAGCCGGTGCGAAACATCGCCGCGGTGAACGATCCGGACGTCGAGATGCTCGCGGTGCCGGCGGGCAGGGTCGGCGGATGACGATTCTCCGATCGGCCGGCGGTTTCCGGCGGCTTGCCGCCGGTGTCGGTGCCGCCGTGATCGCCATGACAGCCGTGTCCTGCAGCACAGGGAACGACGCCACCGTCTACGGCGGTTCGTTCACCTTCGTCTCGCCCGGCGGCAAGACCGAGTTCGCCTACCCGGTGCAGGACCGCGGTACGGTCGGCGAGCTGGCCGGACCGAATCTCACCGGTGATGGCACCGTCTCGCTGTCCGATTACGCGGGCAAGGTCGTTGTGCTGAACTTCTGGGGATCCTGGTGCGGCCCGTGCCGGGCGGAGGCACCGGACCTCGAGGCTGCGGCCACCGCGTTGGCCGGCCAGGGCGTCCAGTTCCTCGGGGTCAATGTCAAGGACACCAGGACGGCAGGGGCGGATTTCGTCTCCAGCAAGCAGGTGTCGTACCCGTCGATCTTCGACCCCTCGATGCGCACCCTGCTTTCGATCAAAGGATTCCCGGCCAGTTCCATTCCGTCGACGATCGTCATCGACAGGCAGGGCCGAGTCGCCCATGTCTGGCTCGAAGAGATCACCGACCCGGCGATGGTGATCGACGCGGTCACCGCGATCGCCGCCGAGAGCGCGTGAGCGGGTCCGGATGGATCTGACCGGCACCGTCGTCTCCGGCCCGTACGTGCTGGCAGCGCTGCTGTCCCTCGCGGCGGGTGCGGTGTCGTTCGCCTCGCCGTGCGTCATCCCACTGGTGCCCGGCTACCTCGCTTACATCACCTCGTTGGTCGGCGCCGAGGCCGCGGTGCCCGTCGCCGCGGGTTCCCGGTCGGCCGGGCCGAAGGTCGGCCTGGCGGTGCGCGGCCGCGCCGTCAGCGCCACGGCCCTGTTCGTCCTCGGCTTCACCGTGGTCTTCCTGGCGCAATCCGTAGCGGTGATCGGCTTCTCGCGGGCCCTGCTGGTCAACAGCGAGACCCTGATGCGGGTCGGCGGGGCGGTGACGATCGTCATGGGCCTGGTGATGCTCGGGTTCGTCGGGCCCCTGCAGACCGAGCACCGGCTCCACGTCCGGCCCCGCGGCAGGCTCCTGGGTGCCCCGTTGCTCGGCGCGGTGTTCGCATTCGGCTGGACCGTCTGCCTCGGTCCGACCCTGGTCGGCGTGCTCTCGCTCGCCAACGCCAGCGACTGGGGCGGCTCGGCGTGGCGGGGCCTGTCGTTGGTCATTTTCTACTGCGCGGGCCTGGGGATCCCGTTTCTGCTGCTGGCCTTCGGCGCCGGCTGGGCGACCGGTGCGATGGGATTCCTGCGCCGGAACACCAGGACGATCCAGGTCGTCGGCGCCGTGTGCCTGATCATCCTCGGCGCTCTGATGCTGACCGGTCTCTGGGGCACCTTCATCGCCTGGCTGCAGGGCCGCTTCGCCGGAATCGAGACGCTGCTATGACGGTTCGGGACATCACGCACGCAGGCTCGGGACCACTCGACGCACCGGACGCGACGCCGCGGGTCGCCGGCTCGGCCGGTGACGTGCCCCGGCAGGGCGGCCCACGTCGACTACTCGCGGCGGGCCGTAACGCCTGGCGGCAGCTCACCAGCATGCGGACCGCGCTCATCCTGCTGTTCCTGCTGGCGCTGGCGTCACTGCCGGGTGCCCTGCTGCCGCAGTGGTCGTTGAACAGCAGCAAGACGGCGCAGTACATCGCCGACCACCCGACGATCGGCCCGTGGCTGGATAGGTTCGGCTTCTTCGAGGTCTTTGCCTCGCCGTGGTACGCGGCGATCTACCTGCTGCTGTTCCTGTCGCTGATCGGCTGCCTGCTGCCGCGGACCATCGAGTTCGTCGGGCAACTGCGGATGGCTCCGGTCGCGACGCCGCGGAACCTCGGCCGGCTGCCGCACCATCACCGGGTCGAGGTGGCGGGGTCGCCCGAGCAGGTCGCCGACCGGATCACCGCCGGATTGCGCCGCTGGCGGATCGTCCGTCGCACCGAGGACCCCGCACCGCCCGGCCGGCTCCGGCAGGAGCCCTCAGCGACCCGCGTGCAGTCCACACCCGCTGCGGTGGTGGCCATCTCGGCCGAGAAGGGCTACGTGCGCGAGATTGGCAACCTGGTGTTCCACCTGTCGCTGCTGGGACTTCTTGTGGCCATCGCGGTGGGCAAGATGGTCGGCTACGAGGGTTCGATCATCGTCAACGTGGGGTCGCAGTTCTGCTCGACGTCGCCGGCGTCGTACGACAACTTCCGGCCCGGTCTGCTCGTCGACGGCACCGAGATGTCCCCGTTCTGCGTGGACGTGCAGAGCTTCAAGGCGAGTTACACCGAAGCGGGTCAGGCCAGTGGCTTCGTCACCGGTGTGCGTTCGCAGAGTGGGCCGGACGCCGGCACGGACCGGTGGCAGACCGGCGAGTTGCAGGTCAACGACCCGTTGCGGATGGAGGGTGAGCGGCTGTACCTGCTCGGCCACGGGTTCACCCCGCAATTCCGGATCACCTACCCGGACGGCACGACCCGCGACTACTCGCAACCGTTCGCCCCGGCCGCGAACGACCCGAACTTCACCTCTGAGGGTGCCATCAAGGTGCTCGACCCGCCCGGAGCGACGGGCGATGAGATCCGCAAGCAGCAACTTGCCATCGTCGGGATCTTCGCGCCGACGGCGGTGCTGGACGGCAAAATCATGAGGTCGAACTTCCCGTCACCGGACAATCCCGGCGTGGCCGTGGACGTCTACCGGGGGGACCTCGGGATGGAGGGCGGCCGCGCGCAGTCCGTCTTTTCCATCGACACCGCTCAGGTGGACAACGGGCTGCTGACGAAGCAGGCCCGGGCGAACCTGATGGTCGGTGAGTCGGTGACGCTCGATGACGGTACCCGGATCACCTTCACCGGCTTCAACGAGTGGGTGTCGCTGCAGACGTCGTTCGACCCGGCGCAGGTCTGGGCGCTGGTCTTCGCGGTGACGATGCTGATCGGACTGATGGTGTCGCTGGTCTGCAAGCGCCGGCGGGTGTGGTTCCGGCTCCGGCCGGTGGACTCGCCGGCCGGCGCCTTCGCCGGTTCCTTGAGCGGCGCACCCGGTCCCCGGACCGGCGCCGCGAACCGTACCGTGGTGGAGGTCGGCGGGCTGGCCCGCACGGACCAGGCTGGGTACGGCGAGGAATTCGAGACGCTCGCCCGACTACCCGAACAGAGCGGTATGGCGGTCACCCGATGACGGCCCCCACGGCGGGCGATGTCGGTGGTGGCGCGGATGATGGACAGTGGAACGGCCGGATACTCGGTCGGCACCCGTAGGAAGAGGAAGAGTCATGAACGAAACGTGGGCCCAGATCTCGGACCTGGCCTTCGAAGCCGCGTTGGCAGGCTACATGGTGGCGTTGGTCTGCTATGCCGTCGAGTTCGCATCCCGGCGGGGCGGTGACGTCCCCGCCGACCTGGTCGGCGCACCCGTAGCCTCGACCGCTGCGGTCTCGGTCGCCGGGTCAGCGGCTGCCGGATCATGGTCCGGCCGGAGTGTGACGTCGACGCTGACCCGTACCGGCGGGCCGGCCGACGCGGGAACGATCGGCGCGCTCCCGGCCCGTCGCCGGACGCCATGGGGCGATCGCATCGGCCGGGCCGCCGTCGTCCTGACTGCGGTTGGGCTCAGCGCCAATCTGCTGTCCATCCTCGCGCGCGGTCTGGCCACCTCTCGGCTTCCGCTGGCCAACATGTACGAGTTCACGTCGGTCATCTGCGCCGCCGCAGTGCTGTGCTGGCTGATCGTGCTGACGCGGACCGGAGCCCGGACGATGGGCCTGTTCGTGATGCTGTCGGTCGTCATCCTGATGTTCGTGGCGGGGACCGTGTTGTACGTGCCGGCGGCCCCGGTCGTCCCGGCGTTGAACTCGTACTGGAAGTGGATCCACGTCACGACAATTGCGCTGTCGTCGAGCGTGCTGTTGGTCAGCGGTGCAGCGTCGCTGCTGTACGTGCTGCGCGGTAACGCTGACCGGAAGTCGGCTGCCCGCGTGACCGGCTCGCAGCGGGTCAATCCCGATCGGGTTACTTCGCAGACCGCTGCCGCAGAGGCGGCGGCGGGGACCGCGCCGGCGGTCATCGGGGCAACGATGACGGCGCAGGCGTCACGCACGCCGCTGATGATGAAGCTGCCGTCCACCGCAACCCTTGATCGCATTGCCTACCGCACGGCCATCGTTGCCTTCCCGGTGTACACGTTCGCGGTGATCGCCGGTGCTATGTGGGCAGAGGTGGCGTGGGGCCGCTACTGGGGTTGGGACCCCAAGGAGACCTGTGCCTTCATCACCTGGGTGATCTACGCGGCATACCTGCACGCAAGGTCGACGGCCGGCTGGCGGGGGAGGCGCGCCGCCTGGATCTCCGTGGTGGGCTTCGTGTCGGTCCTGTTCAACCTGTTCTTCGTGAACATGGTCGTCTCAGGATTGCACTCGTACGCCGGGCTCAACTGAGCAAAGCCACGCCAGCGGGAAGCGGCGCGGCACCTGCGCCGGGAGGTTGTGGCGCCGCCGCGATTCTTCTGCCGCGCCGCTGCGAGGCTGTTGACGCAGGGACGTGTTGGGCCTGTTTCCGGGGGCGCGCCTGCGGACGCCTGGCTGTGGACCAGGGTCCAACGGACCGGCGCACCTCCCGTCAGACCCGGCGCACATGCGGCACGACCGTGGCGGCTGGACCAGGCCCAAGGGCACACGTCAGGGCGCGTCGGGT
>JBBRVZ010000048.1:0-23500 GCA_038246445.1 Mycobacteriales bacterium | reverse complement strand
GGGGTGCTGTCCCGGATCACCACCTCGCCGAGCACGGTGTGAAGGACCGGCATCTGAGTGTCGTCACCGCCTGAGGGGAGCCGGTCCAGCGCCAGGTGCAGTGCCCGGCGCCCGATCTCGACCATCGGCAACCGGACCGTCGTCAACGCCGGCAGTACATCCCGCAGCGTCGAGATGTCGTCGAAGCCGGCGACCGCCATGTCCCGCGGCACCCGGTAGCCCTGGTCGCGCAGCGCCGCGGTCGCGCCCACCGCCATCATGTCGTTGACCGCGAATACCACCTCCACGTCGATCTCCCGGTCGAGCAACTCCGTCATGGCGACATAGCCGCCGTCGCGGGTGAACTGCGCGGCGATGACGTTTTCCTCCGGCAGATCGACGCCGGCGTCATGTACCCCCTGACGGAACCCGGCGAGCCGGTCCTCGGAGGTCAGCAGCGTTTCCGGGCCCGCCAGGACCGCGTACCGGCGGTAGCCCAGCGACAGCAGGGCTCGAGCCAGACGGGCTGCGGCACCGGCGTTGTCGATGACGATGGTGTTCACCGGCAGGCTGTGTTGGCCGACCACGGCGACGTGCCCGCCGCCCACCGAGAAGCCGAGTAACTCCTCCGCCAGCCGGTCGGCTGATTCGGGGTCATTGAACCGCGAGCCGGCGAGGATGACCGCCGTGGCCCGCTGCCGGCGCAGCGCCTCGACGTGTCTGATCTCCGCAAACGGGTCGGACAGGGTGGACGCCATGGTGACGATCAGGTCCCGCTCGGCGGCGGCGGCCATCACCCCGGATGCCAGCGCGGCGGCGGATGGATCGGCGATGTCGTGCACGATCAGACCGACCGTGGTGGTGGTACCGCGGACGATAGCCCTGGCATTGGCGTTGGGGGAGTAGTTCAGCTCCGCAGCCGCAGCCTTCACCCGGGCGCGCAATTCAGGCCCCACGGTCCGCCCCGCCCCGCCGTGCAACGCCCTGGACGCGGTGGCCAGGGAAACGCCGGCCCAGCGGGCGACGTCGGCGAGCGTGACCTGGCCGGCCATCTCGCCTCCCTTCACCGCGGACCCACGAGGATGACGCGGGCACCGTACCGCGCAGCGAGGACGCTGCGGCGCCAGCGGTCACGTCGATCACCGGGTACGGAAGCGTATCCGGCGCGCGAGCGGCCCGAACCGGACACGTAGCCGGTGAGCAGGGCCGGTGAGCAGGGCCGGTGAGCAGGGCCGACGAACCAGGACGGCGAATCGGACCCGGGATTGAACGCGCCGGCCGGTCGGCCCCGCCGGCGTTTCCCGGCCGGACGCTCGGCCCGCCGTAGGATGGTTTCTCGTGCTTGTCCTCGCGCTGGATACCTCGACGCCATCGGTGACCGCCGGTGCCGTCCGGCTGCGCGAACCCCACCAAATCATCGCCGCGCTGGACGGCGGGGCCACCGACCAGGATGAGGCGGCTCGCCCGGGAACCTTGCTCGCGCAGCGGGTCTTCACCGACGCCTTCGCCCACGCCGAGCGCTTGATGCCGCTCGCCCGCAGCGCCCTCGCCGACGCGGACCTGACACTGGGCCGGCTCGATGCGGTGGTCGTCGGGCTCGGCCCGGGTCCGTTCACCGGTCTGCGGGTCGGCATCGCCACCGCCGCGGCGCTCGGGGACGCCCTGGACATTCCGGTGCACGGTGTCCCCAGTCACGACGGCACGGCCAGGTCCGTTGCCCCCTTCAGTGGTGATCTGATCGTCGTCACCGACGCCCGGCGCCGGGAGGTGTATCTGTCGGCCTATCGGGAGGACGGCAGAAGGGTCCTGGGACCGGTGGTCGCCGCACCCGCCTCGGTTGCAGCACTGCTTGCCGAGCACGGGATCACCCCGGCTCGGGTGACCGGGGCCGGGGCGGGAATGCTTTCCGTGCAGGGCGAACAGGCTTTCCCCGCACCCGACGTCGCCGGCTCCGGGCCGGGTCCGTCGACGGCTCTCTCTCTGGTGGAGTGCGCGGCGGTCGCCCTGCTGACCGGCGTGGTGCCGGGTCCGCTGACCCCGCTGTACCTGCGCAGGCCCGATGCGACCGAGCCCGGCGCCCGTAAGTCAGTGCTGGGCCGGTGATGTCGTCGATGACCAAGGATCCGACCTCGGTCGCGCCGGGCCTGGAAATCCTGCGCCGAACGGACATTCCCGCGCTCGCAGCGCTGGAGCTGATCCTGTTCCCCGATGACGCGCCGTGGACCGAGGAGATGTTCCACTCGGAGATCGACGGCGGCAACCACTACTTCGTGCACCGCGATGGCGAGGGCGAGATCGACGGGTACGCGGGACTAGCCGTGCTGGGCAGCGAGGCGGAGGTGCACAACATCGCCGTCCGGCCGCAGTCGCAGGGCAACGGTATCGGTCGAAAACTGCTGCGGCAGTTGCTGTCCGTCGCCGGCAACCGGCGCGTGCTGCTCGAGGTCCGCACCGACAACCTGCCCGCCACCGCGTTGTACGAGTCGGAGGGCTTCACCATCGTCGGGATCCGCCGCCGGTATTACCGCCCGAGCGGTGCCGACGCCTACACGATGGCGCGTCCCCGATGACGGCGCCCGCTTCCGCCGGGGGAGCCCCACGACCCGTCGGGACCATCGTCATGGGCATCGAGAGCTCCTGCGACGAAACCGGAGTCGGCCTGGTCCGAATCACCGACGGCGCGCCGGAACTCCTCGGCTCCGCCCTCGCCTCGAGTCAGGACGAGCACGCGAGGTTCGGCGGGGTCGTTCCGGAGATCGCATCCCGGGCGCACCTGGAGGCGATGACGGCGACGGTGCACGCGGCGTTCGCCGATGCGGGTGTTCGGCCGGCCGATGTGGGGGCGGTCGCGGTCACCTGTGGTCCCGGCCTGGCCGGTGCCTTGCTGGTGGGCGTGGCCGCCGCGAAGGGCTACGCCGCGGCGTGGGACGTGCCGCTGTACGGGGTGAACCACCTCGCCGGGCATGTCGCCGCGGACACCCTGGAACACGGCGAGTTGCCGGCACCCGCACTGGCGCTGCTGGTCTCGGGCGGGCACACCCAACTGCTGCGGGTGGACGAGCTGGCCGGTGACATCACCGAGCTGGGAACGACTGTCGACGACGCGGCGGGGGAGGCGTACGACAAGGTCGCCCGGCTGCTGGGTCTGGGCTACCCGGGCGGACCGATCATCGACCGGCTCGCCGCGCAGGGCGACCCGGCCGCCGTCCGGTTTCCCCGCGGGCTGACCGGTCCCCGAGATGCACGGTACGACTTCTCGTTCTCGGGTCTGAAGACAGCGGTCGCAAGGCACGTCGAGACCGCCCAGCGGTCGGGCGAGGAGGTCGATGTGGCCGACATCTGCGCCTCGTTCCAGGAGGCCGTCGTCGACGTCCTCACCGCCAAAACCGTCAGGGCGGCAACGGACCTCGGAATTGGAACGGTCGTCATCGCCGGCGGTGTCGCGGCGAATCGGCGACTCCGCGTCCTTGCCGAGGAACGCTGCACCGCAGCGGGAATCACCCTCCGGGTGCCCAGACCCGCGCTCTGCACGGACAACGGCGCGATGATTGCCGCGGTCGGCGCGCATGTGGTGGCAACCGGCGGTTCACCGTCGGACGAGTTGCTCACCGGAAATCCCGGGTTGCCGGTCTCGACGGTCCACGTCTGCTGAACCGACGATCACCGGTCACCCGGCTCTATGCGTCCCGAAATCCAGCCGCGATCGGCAGACGCGGGCGGGAAAAACATCAGCAAGGCGACGGCCGCGACAGCGCTGGCGGCCCGCTGCGCCTAGCGAGCCCGCCGTCATTCCCCTCGAGCAAGGACCGCGAAACCTCGGCGATCACGCTCGCGATGAAGGGAGTGCCGAAATTCCTGACGCCGACCGCACTGACCGTAACCTCCTGCGCATGGTGATCCGGGGACTCGGAACGAGGCACGGCAACAGGGGTGACCTTCTTGCACCCGATTTGCCGCAGTGGCCTTACCCTGTCGGTGCCTTGCGAAGGTCCATCTGCCCGTGGATCAGAGGAGTTCAACGATGAGCGCTCTTACTGCCGGTGAAGCCAACGACTTCCTGCGCTCGGATGCCGCGGCCACGCTGCTGTCCGAACTGCGGCAGGCGACGGACGGTCGTACCGGGGACCGCTTGTCCAAGGTGATCCGTGTTGTCACCCAGTCCAGTTCGCACCTTGTGTCCGACGAGGTCGACAGCGCCATTGCCGCAATAGCGCTGCTGCTCGCCGCGAATGACCCCACCCTGCTCGATGGCGCCGCTGACGAGCACGAGTTGCGCGGCTGGCTGCACCAGGTGGACACCGAACTCACCCCCGGCCGCCGGCTCGCCGCCAAGGCGGCGCTGGACCGGATGGAGATCGGGATCAACAACGAGTGGTACGCCTCGCACGACAATGCAGGCACGCTTCCCGTAGCGCTGAAGGCCGTGCGTCGGCCGTGCGTCGGCTGCGCGACGGCCTGCACGACGCTTCCGGCGGCGGCTGAACGCCGGACCGGGCCTGCTCCCGCTGGGCCGGGAGTTGGGTTCACTTTGGGCACATCGTCCGTGCCGGGAAATCGCCCTGCCTCCACTGAACTCAAGAGCTCAAGCGCCGATCGCTCTCGATAGTAGGGACCTTTGGCCATGTAACCGATGGCGAATCTCTCATACCCTTGGGGGTATCAGTGACGACGGGCTGAGCTGATGTCCACACTGACACCCGAGTGAAGGGGATCCTTGCCATGTCGGACGTGTTGCAGGTGCGCCATCTCGAAGACGACCGGTTCGCCGTCGATATCCGCAGTCACACCGTGCTCGTCGACCAGCCCTTCGACGCCGGGGGCACGGACGTCGCGCCGACACCGACCGAATTGTTCGTCGCCGGCCTCGCCAGTTGCGTTGCGTTCTATGCCCGCCGCTACCTGGCGCGGCATCACATCGACGCAGCAGGGTTGGCGGTGACGGCGACCTACGCGATCGGCGGCCGGCCGGCCCGGGTGCAGAACATCAGCATCACGATTACCCCGCCGACCACGCTGCCGGCCGAGCGGCGGGACGCCTTCCTGGCGGTGGCGTCCCATTGCACCGTGCACAACACGTTGACCGCCCCCGCGGACGTCGAGGTCGCCCTTGCCGCGCCGGTCGTGGCGAGCCTGTGACGCGCAGTCAGGCCGATAGAAGCTGCATGACCGGGCTGCATGCCCACTGACGAAGCTGCATGCCCACGAAGACTGTGGTGGGCAGATTGCTGGCCTAGGCCAGGGACAGGAACAGCTTCTCCATCACCTTGGTGTCCAACGTTTCCTTGCCGTCGGACTCGAGCAGGCATTGCTTCAGTCCGGCCGCGATGATGGCGAACCCCGCTCGGTCCAGGGCCTTGCTGACAGCGGCGAGCTGCGTCACGACATCCTGGCAATCGCGACCGTCCTCGATCATCTTGAGCACGCCACCGATCTGCCCCTGGGCACGGCGCAACCTGTTGACAACCAGGCCCAAGGTTTCGGGCGCAAGTTCGACCACGCTTTCCTCCGAAGAGTCGGTTCCGCCGTTCGGCCGCCCGGTGGTCAACCCAACGACCAGTCGCCCCCCGCACGGCTCTGGGCGTGACGGTCCATACCCGGCAGGGTATCAGTGGAACCAACGCAGAGATCCTGCTTGCCGAGGGTGAGACGCTGGGCTGACATACCTTCCGCAAGACGTGCATACCGGGCGGAGCAGTCGCCGACCGCCGTCTGCCCGCCAGAACGACACCTACTTCGCCACCCCATCGGAGGTTCTTGCCCGCGCAACCTGTGGTTTGGATGGGACGGGAAAAACCGCCTGCCGTGGCTGCTCACGACTGCTGACTCAGCCCGTCCCCTGCAGGCTTGGCGCGGACGCCCGAGTGTCTACTGCCAACGGCCGTCGTGCCGTCGGCAGAGGTACCCCGTCGACTGGCACGGTGTACAGGTCAATCCCGGTGCCGGATCCATCGCGGAGCGTTGCTCACGGCACGCCGGACAATCGTCAAGGGGCTGAAAGCATCTCGTACACACCATTGATTCTCTCCACCCCGTTTCACCGGTCGTCATCACCGATCGCGCGCCCCTGTCTGTCGCTTTCCTGTCGTGCCGCGCGCGGCCTCGCAACAAAACCGTGCGATCGACAGCGAACGGATACAGGTGACGATTCATGCGCGCGAATAGTCAAACACGACGAGGGGGATACGGCTGCGGCTGGAGTGAACACCGCCCTTTCGTGGTGATCGACGCCGGTGGTCGATGCCGGTGCGAATCTCGCGGCCCCCGCGGTCGGCTGACACTGCAGGCAGACACCGCGGCCGGTGGTCCTCAGGGTTGTCGGGTGGTGGCGAACCGAACCCGTCGCGGGATCAATCCGGACCCGGTGGTTGAGACCTGGCACTCGCGTGGCTAGAGTGCTAGTCGAACGGCACAGTGACGGCCCGGCACCCGCGACGACGGGCCCGATCCTCGCCGGGCACATGTAGACAACCGCCAGCAGTGACTCCGAAGGCCACTGCTATCTCAGTCGAACCCCAGAAGGGGGAGGTCACACCGTGGCGAGCGTGAACATCAAGCCGCTCGAGGACAAGATCCTCGTCGAGGCCAACGAGGCCGAGACGACGACCGCGTCCGGCATCGTCATTCCTGACACCGCCAAGGAGAAGCCCCAGGAGGGGACCGTCCTTGCAGTAGGCCCGGGTCGTTACGACGACAACGGCAAGCGCATTCCGATCGACGTCGTCGAAGGCGACGTGGTCATCTACTCCAAGTACGGCGGCACCGAGGTCAAGTACAGCGGCAAGGAGTACCTGCTGCTGTCCGCACGCGACGTGCTGGCCAAGGTCGCCAAGTGACACCGGCCGGCTGCCGGTAGCCCTGCTGGATCCACGGCAGGCTCCTGCACCCGGTCAGAGCTGACGTTCGACCCGCGCCCCGGCGGCCCGCACCCGCGGGCGGTCGGGGCGTGGTCGTACGTCCCGATCCCTGTTGATCACTCGAGTTTCTCAAGGACTGGACAAACATCATGGCGAAGCAGATCAGCTTCGATACCCAAGCCCGCGCCGCCATGCAGCGTGGGGTCGACAAGCTTGCCGACGCGGTCAAGGTCACCCTCGGCCCGCGCGGCCGATACGTGGTCCTGGACAAGAAGTTCGGCGGACCGACGATTACCAACGACGGTGTCACGATCGCCCGTGACATCGAACTGGACGACCCGCAGGAAAACCTCGGGGCCCAGTTGGCCAAGACCGCGGCCACCAAGACGAATGACGTCGCCGGCGACGGCACCAGCACCGCCACCATCCTGACCCAGGCGATCATTGCCGAGGGCCTGCGGAACGTTGCCGCCGGTGCGAACCCCTTGGCGCTGCGGTCGGGCATCAGCCAGGCGGCGGACCGGGTCAACGAACTGCTCACCGAATGGGCCACTCCGGTGGCCGGCGACCGGGCGGCGATCGCCCAGGTCGGCACCATCGCCTCCCGGGACAGTGTGATCGGCGACCTGCTCGGTGAGGCCCTCGAGAAGGTTGGCGCGGACGGCGTTGTCAGCGTCGAGGAGCACTCCGGCCTGGGCACCGAACTGGAGTACACCGACGGCGTGCAGTTCGACAAGGGCTACATCTCGCCCTATTTCGCCACCGATCCGGAGGCCGGCGAGGCTGTTCTCGACAACCCCCTGATCCTGCTGGTGCGGGAGAAGATCTCCGCGCTGGCCGACATCCTGCCGTTGCTGGAGAAGGTTCTGCAGGAGGGTAAGCCGCTGCTGATCGTGGCGGAGGATATCGAGGGTGAGGCGCTGTCCACCCTGGTCGTCAACGCCATCCGAAAGACCCTCAACGTGGTTGCCGTCAAGTCGCCGTTCTTCGGTGATCGCCGCAAGGCGTTCATCCAGGACCTGGCCATCGTGACCGGCGCCGAGGTCGTGTCGTCAGAGGTCGGCCTCAAGCTGTCCGACGTGGGCCTGGAGGTACTCGGGTCCGCCCGGCGGGTCACGGTGACCAAGGACGACACCACGATCGTCGACGGCGGCGGGTCGGCGGAGGCGGTGGTCGATCGTGCGGCCCAGCTGCGCAAGGACATCGAGACCACCGATTCGGACTGGGACCGCGAGAAGCTGCAGGAGCGGCTGGCCAAGCTGGCGGGCGGCGTTGCGGTGATCAAGGTCGGTGCCGCGACGGAGATCGAGGCGAAGGAGCGCAAGCACCGCATCGAAGACGCAGTGCACGCCACCAGGGCGGCGGTCGCCGAGGGCATCATCGCCGGCGGGGGTTCCGCGCTGGTGCATGCGTCGGCCAAGCTCGCGGAACTGCAATCCGAGCTGCCCGGCGACGAGGCCACCGGTGTCGGGATCGTCCGGCGCGCCCTTTCGGCGCCGTCCTTCTGGATCGCCGCGAACGGCGGTGTGGAGGGTGCGGTCGTCGTCAACCACATCTTCGCGTTGCCGGTCGGTCAGGGTTACGACGCCAACACCGGCGAGTACGTCGACATGGTGAAGGCAGGCATCATCGATCCGGTCAAGGTCACCAAGTCGGCGGTGTCGAACGCCGCGTCCATCGCCGGGATGGTGTTGACCACCGAGACCACCGTTGTGGACATCAAGCACGATGAGCCCGATGCGGCGGGCGGCCACCACGGCCACAGCCACTGACAGCGGGCACAGGCCGACCAACGGGCGGGCACCTCGAACAGGGGCGCCCGCCCGTTCGCGCGCCCGGCTGCCGGCTTGCCCAGTGGGTCGCCGGCTTGCTGAAGGGGATCGGGAAGTGGGGTCGCCGAGTGGAGTCGCGGTAGACGCGAACGGATGACGTGGTCACTGTCCGGCACGATGTGGGGTCATCCATTGGTGCGCCAAAGAGCGACGGGAGCACTACCATCGTGTGATGGCAGGCCGCCGGATGGTCCCTTCGCGGAGTCCGAGCAGTACCCTGCCGCCGTCCGGACTATTCTGCGGATCACTGACGGGTGGCACCCCGCGAATGCTTCGATGCCCCCCAGCCGACCGCAACTATCCTCGCCGGGCCACCGGACCGAGTGGTTCAGTGCGCGGTGGTTCAGTGCGCGACGGACAGTGCGAGCATCTGCGCACGCTCTCCCTCGGACAGCCCGCCCCAGATTCCGTACGGCTCGTGCACCTGCAGGGCGTGTGCACGACACGCTGCCAGGGCCGGACATTCGAAACACACGGCCTTTGCCTGCGCCTCCCGCCGGGCACGGGCGGGTCCCCGTTCGCCCTCCGGGTGGAAGAAGAACGAACTGGCCATTCCTCGGCACGCTGCGTGCAATTGCCAATCCCACAAGTCCGCGTTCGGGCCTGGCAGGCGCCTGGTATCAGCCACGTCGATCCCCTCTGTAGACGTCGCGGCGGCCGTGTCGATTGTTCGGGAGCTCGGTCCTCGATCAAGAACAGCGACTGCCATCAGAGCCGTTCAGCACACTGCGGCCGAGACGGGGTTGTTCCCGACCACCGTCTCGTTGGTCCGTCCATACCGGGGATCGTGGTGCGGAGGGCGTCGCGGCTCTTCGTCAGGAAGTCAGCTGGCGACCCGAGGGTCTTCGCCACTTCCACCGATTCGTCGCTGCTGGGCCGAATCCGCGCTGATCCCGGCGTTGTTGATGTCCAGACAGTAGAGCTCCCGCGGGCACTCGACAAGACCTTGATCATCGAATTAGTCGATCTTGATCAGGGCGTTACCGCCGGCCGTGACGAGTCCGGACCAGCGGTGGGGGCGCCTGGTGGGTGGGCTGCCGGGCGCACAGCGACGCGCCGTCGATCAGGCCCCAGATCGCGTCTTTTTGTGAGGATGCCGCTACTGTCCGCAGTGATTGGGTCGACCATCGCTCGCTTCGTTCCTATTCCCCCGTTTGGGGGACCGTATCCTCGCCTCGCCGGCGCTCAGGGGTTCAGCACACCGGCAGGCGTCGCAGTGCAGTTGCTATTCACACCGTCCGCAGGGGGAGTCACGTGACAAGCGTGTTGATTTGCGACGAGCGCCGCAGCGCTCGTGATGGTTTGACAAGGGTGATGGGTGCGGTGCCGTCGGTCGAGGGGATCGACTGCGTCGCGAGCGGGGACGAGCTGCTGTCCCGGTACGGCCGGCAGGCTGCCGACGTCGTACTGATCGGCACCCAGCGGGCACTCACCAGTGGTATCGAGGCGACCCGGCGTTTGCTGGCGATCCACCCGGCAGCGGTGGTGATCGTCTTCGGATCGCCGGACGACACGGCCTCGATCGCCGCTGCGATCGCCTGTGGCGCAAGGGGTTTTCTGCGTTGGGACGCAACGCAGCCGGAGATCGTTGCTGCACTGGCCGACACCCTCACGACGCCGCGACTGCCTGCCCTGCGCGATTCGATGGACGGCGAAGCGCCGCTGACCGAGCGTGAGATGCAAGTGTTGCGCGGAATGAGCCAGGGGCAGTCGAACGGCGAGATCGGCCGCGAGCTGTTCCTGTCCGAGGACACCGTCAAGACGCACGCGCGCCGGCTGTTCCGCAAGCTGGGGGCACGGGACAGGGCGCAAGCCGTCGCTCTGGGATTTCGGCGCGGATTCGTCGCTTGACCGGCGTCCCGCCGGCTGGACACCATGGCGTGGTCCTGGGCGATTGCGTGTGCGACCTCCACCGCCTGGGCGACGCCGCAACCTGACGGTGTACCAATGCCCGCCGTTTCGAAGTTCGCCCACTCGTGGCTTCGGCGCCTGACTTGCTGCGCTCGTCGTCGCTGCGACAACACCGCGTGCGAGGTCGTGCGCGAGGTGAAGACGATGGCCCCCTGGCTGGCTACGATGGTCGAGCGGTGGCGGCCGTATCGCTTGGTTGGTCCGGTTCTGTGCGGTCCCGCGCGGTGAGGTTGCGTGGCAGCAACGGATACGACCGTGTCCGAAAGGCCACCGCATGTAACGGGGGAGCCGCCGAGCGCGATGAAGCAGTCACGGGATGCCACCGACTCGAGCGACCTGGATGAGCTGGTCGATAGAGCAGTGCACGGTGACGCTGCTGCGCTGGACAGCGTGCTCGGCCTCATCCATCCCGCAATCGTCCGTTACTGCCGGTCGCGAATGTCCGCAGGCCACCGCTCGTTGTCGTCCGCCGATGACGTCGCCCAGGAGGTGTGCATGGCCGTTTTTACGGCGTTGCCCACCTTCCGCCGCGAGGGCAAACCGTTCCTGGCATTCGTCTACGGCATCTGCGCCCACAAGGTCGCCGACGCGCACCGGGTGGCGTCCCGGTCGCGTTCGCTTCCCATGGCCGACGTGCCGGACTCCGTGTCGACCGATGTCGGACCCGAGCAGAACGCTGTTGCGCTGTCCACCGCTGGTGCCGTCGACGGACTGCTGGCGGCCCTTCCGGAATCGCAGCAAGAAATCCTGCGCCTGCGTGTCGTTGTCGGGTTCAGCGCAGAGGACACGGCCGATGCGTTGGGCATGACGGCCGGTTCCGTCCGCGTCGCCCAGCACCGTGCATTGGCAAAACTCCGCCGCCTGCTGGCGGCCGACACAACGCTGACCGAACAGCTGGTGTGATGGCGCCCCGATCCGGTCACCGCCGGGTCGACCACGGATCGCCGTTGGTCGATCTCGATGATGTATTCGCCGACGACAGGTTGGTCGACGCCATGGCCCAGCCTGCCATCGGCCAGCCCATCGACGCATACCCGGTCATCGCGGCGGGCACTGCGGGCGCGGGTCCCGCGGCCCGGGACGGCCGGCGCCGGCGGCTCGGTGTGGCGACCGGTGACCCACTGATCGAAGTGTTGCGAAGCTGGCGTGACGAGCTGGCCGCTGTCCCACTGCCGGCACCGCCCGATGTCCACCGCGCAGACAGCACGGTGCTGCCAGAAAGCGTGTCCGCTGGCAAGCGGTCGCTGCGGCCGGCGTTGGCCGTCGCGGCGGCAATCGCCGCGTTGCTGGTGGGGTCGGCGACCGTCGGATCCCGGCACGCCTCTCCCGACGGTGCGCTGTGGGCTGTCACCGAGGTTCTCTGGCCGGACCACGCGGAGTCCGTGACGTCGCGGCACAACGTGCAGGACGCACTGCATCAAGCGCAGGCGGCACTGGCCAACGGCCGTACCCAGCAGGCACAGCTGGCCCTGCTCCGGGCCGCCGTGGAACTGGGCAAGGTCGACGACGTGGACGGCCGCGTCGACATGCAGGCGCAGGTCGATCAGCTCTGGCGTCAGGCCGCGCCCCAGGACCTGTCGAGTACATCGCTGGCGCCGGAGCTGCTGGCCGGTGGCTTGGAAGCCGCTGTCGCATCAGCTGTGTCAACCCCGTCGCGGGACCCGGGCGCGGGCGCGCTCTCCTCCAAGCCGCCATCTGCATCCTCACCGATTTCAGTGTCGAAGGTGAATCAGGGGCCGTCGTCACCCGCTGCTGTGCCTACGCAACCGCTGGTGGGATCCTCTACATCAGTGGGCCTTCCCGAGCCGAACGCAGGCCCTGCCCTGTCGATGGCCGACCCGGTTGTGCCGCCGGCCGTTGGTCAGGGTGTGGTTCCGCCGCCCTCGGCGTCGGTCGTTGCCCCGTCCACACCGCTCGACTCCGCTGCGGTCGTGACCGGTCCGCCCTCGGGAGGATCAGCGCCGGTGCTGCCAACGATGGCACCGGCCGTTTCGCCGGCTTCCGATCCGCCTGCAGCCGTCGACCCTGGAAGTGCGCCGGCGTTGACACCGCCGCCACCCGCGTCGGCGTTGACACCGCCGCCACCCGCTGCGGCCGACCGGGCGTCGGCGTCGGCGTCGACAGATCCCGCCCCGTCCGCGGCGCCCCCGGCGCCGGCGCCGACTCCGACCAGCACCGACGCGGCCCCCGATCAGACTGACCCGGGCACGAATGGCGCCACCGTCGGCGCCGCGACCGGCATGCAGAGCTCCGCCAACACCCCGACCGGGGACACTGTCCTGGATCAGACTGCGGCCGCCGACGCAGGGACCGCGGCCGGACCACCTATCGGCTGACTACGACCCCCCGCATCGTTGTGCCGATCGACTGCCTTGCCGGGTCAGCTGGGGGCAGGTGAGCGCGTCGGAACGCCGCTCTGGCGCCGGGCCACCGCTACGGCCGACTCCCCTACGATGGGCAGCACGCGCAATCGCCGGACCATCGCCCGGCCCATCCCTGTCGGGGGCGTCAGCGGAAGGTCGGTCATGTCGGTGACACAACCAGAATTGTCGGGTCCCACCCTCGGTCGCGCGGTGGTGTCCGATCCCTTCGAGGTGAGTAGGGCGGCCATCCGCGACGACAAGTTCGCCATCGTCGGCCTCACCTACGACGACGTCCTGCTGCTGCCGGATGCATCCGATCTGGTTCCGAGCGAGGCGGACACCAGCACCTTGCTGTCCCGCAACATCCGGCTGCGGGTGCCGTTGCTGTCCAGTGCGATGGACACCGTCACCGAGTCCCGGATGGCGATATCGATGGCCCGCGAGGGCGGACTGGGTGTGCTGCACCGGAATCTGTCGATCGAGGACCAGGCCGCTCAGGTCGAGATCGTCAAGCGATCGGAGGCCGGGATGGTCACCGACCCGGTCACCTGCCGGCCCGACGCGACGCTCCGCGACGCCGATGACCTCTGCGCGAAGTTCCGGATTTCCGGCGTCCCGGTCACCGACAACGACGGGCGCCTGGTCGGTATCATCACCAACCGCGACATGCGGTTCGAGGTGGATCTGAGCCGCCCGGTCCGTGAGGTGATGACGCCGATGCCGCTGGTGACCGCGCCGGTGGGGGTCAGCGCCGAGGCCGCCCTCGGTCTGCTGCGCAAGCACAAGATCGAGAAGCTGCCGCTGGTGGATGGTGACGGGAAGCTGCGCGGCCTGATCACCGTCAAGGATTTCGTCAAGACCGAGCAGTACCCGCATGCCACCAAGGACGCGGACGGCCGGCTGATCTGCGGGGCGGCGGTCGGCGTCGGCGAGGAGTCCTACAAGCGGGCGATGGCCCTGGTCGACGCCGGTATCGACGTGATCATGGTGGACACCGCGCACGGGCACTCGATGCGGGTCGTCGAGATGGTCGCCAGGCTGCGGGCCGACGTCGGCAGCCGGGTGGACATCGTCGGCGGCAACGTCGCCACCCGGGCCGGGGCGCAAGCGCTGGTCGATGCCGGTGCGGACGCCGTCAAGGTTGGTGTCGGGCCCGGATCCATTTGCACCACAAGGGTTGTCACCGGAATCGGCGTCCCGCAGGTGACGGCGATCTACGAGGCATCGAAGGCGTGCCGGCCCGCGGGGGTGCCGGTCATCGGTGACGGCGGGCTGCAGTATTCCGGTGACATCGCGAAGGCGATCGCGGTCGGCGCCGATACCGTCATGCTGGGTTCGCTGCTGGCCGGGGTGGCCGAGTCACCCGGCGAGCTGATCTTCATCGCCGGCAAGCAGTACAAGACCTATCGCGGGATGGGCTCGCTGGGTGCGATGCAGTCGCGCGGCGAGGCCAGGTCGTACTCCAAGGACCGCTACTCGCAGGACGACGTGCTCTCCGACGACAAGCTGGTGCCCGAGGGCATCGAAGGCCGGGTGCCGTTCCGCGGCCGGCTGTCCGATGTCGCGCATCAGCTGGTGGGTGGCCTGCGGGCGGCGATGGGTTACACCGGCTCGGCGAGCATCGAGCAGCTCAAGAACGCCAAGCTGATCCGCATCACCTCGGCCGGTCTGCGCGAATCCCACCCGCACGACATCGCCATCACTTCTGAGGCGCCGAACTACATCGACCACTGACAGCACGTCGGAAGCGTTGATCATGCAGCTCAGCACGCGACACGCCGACGACACGCCCGAGATGGCGTGCTGAGCCGCATGATCAACAGTGGGGTCGGGCGGTAGGTGCCGCGCGAGCGCTTCGCCTACCCTTCAACGCGACAGCCCAGCCGCGGTGTTTCGCCCGGCTGGACGCGCAATCGCAAGGAGCACCGGTGCCAGAGGTCGAGATCGGCATGGGGCGCACGGCCCGATCGGCGTACGACCTGGACGACGTGACGATCGTGCCCTCACGACGTACCCGCTCGTCATCGGACGTCTCGACGGCCTGGCAGATCGACGCCTACCGCTTCGAGATCCCGCTCATCACCCAACCGTCCGATGCGGTCGTCTCACCCGCTGTGGCGTCGGTGGTGTCGGCGATCGGCGGGCTCGGGGTGCTCGATGGTGAGGGCCTCTGGGCCCGCTACGCAGATCCGCAGCGCGAGATCGATGCGCTGATCGAGCAGGGTGCGCGGGTCGACGATCCGGACGAGCTGATCGCGGCGCTGCAGCGCGTCTATCGCGCGCCGGTATCAGTGGATCTGCTGTCGGAGGCCATCCGCGCCATGCGTGACGGCGGCGGTACCGTCGCCGTCCGGCTCTCGCCGCAGAACGCCTCCGCGCTGGCCGGGCCGGCGATCGCGGCGGGCGTCGAGATGCTGATCATCCAGGGCACCATCGTGTCCGCCGAGCACGTACAGGCCGACGGGGCTGCGCTGAACCTGAAGTCGTTCATCGCCGACCTCGACGTGCCGGTGATCGCAGGCGGCTGCTCCAACTACCAGACCGCGACCCACCTGATGCGCACCGGGGCGGCGGGGGTCATCGTCGGTACCGGGCAAGGCTCGACGACGACCACCGATGACGTGCTCGGCATCGCGGTGCCGATGGCCACCGCGATCGCCGACGCCGCCGCCGCCCGCCGGTCCTACCTCGACGAGACCGGTGGCCGGTACGTGCATGTCGTCGCAGCCGGCGGTATCGACTCGAGCGCCGACATCGCGAAAGCCATCGCCTGCGGCGCTGACGCCGTCATGTTGGGTGAGCCGTTGAGCTGGGCGGCCGAGGCGCCGGCGGCCGGATGGTATTGGCCCTCCACCGCGGCACACCCGGTGCTGCCCAGGGGTTTCGGCGCCCCGTGCGGCCCCGCTGACGTCCCGATGCGACAACTGTTGACCGGCCCCGCGCTGGGCGCCGACGGCCGGACGAACCTGTTCGGAGCGCTCCGGCGGGCAATGGCAAAATCCGGATACTCGGATCTGAAGGGCTTCCAGAAGGTAGGGCTCAGCGTCCACGCCTGAACCGCCGGGCATGGCCCTGGCCTGTCCGTTATCAGTGTGCTTTCGCGCTGGCGGAATCAGAGCCAGTCGTTGCGGCGGAACAGTAGGTACAGCGTGATCACGGCCGACACCATGATGACCAGCCCGATCGCGAAACCCTCGCCGCGGCCGAATCCCGGGTAGGGCACGTTCATCCCGAAGAAGCCAGTGATCAGCGTCGGCACCGCGATGATGGCCGCCCACGCCGACAGCTTCTTCATGATCATGTTCAGGTGCACGTCGGACAGCGCGAGGTTGGTCTCGAACGCCGAGGTCAGCAGCTCGCGAAGGCCGGTGGTGCCCTCCGCTGCGTGCCGGGCGTGGTCGGCGATGTCGGCGAACCGCCTGCGGGTCATGGTGCTCAGCAGGGCGGCAACCGCGTCGTCCTCCTGCTCGGGGCCATCATCGGCGAGCTTCGGCCGCGCGGCGGCGCCGGCCAGGGTTGCGGTGACCTCCGTCATCGGAGCCACCAGCCTGCGGAGCCGGCCGATCGCCTGCCGCATCCGGAACGCCTGCAACTGCTCGGCGCGGCCCATCGGTTTGTCGTCGAACAGCTGGGAGGTCAAGGTGTCGGTGGCCTCCTCCATGTCCTCCACCGCGGCGGAGTAGGTCCGGATCAGCGCTTCCAGGACGATGTGAACGCCGGCGCCGATTCCGTCGATGCGCATCCGCCCGGCGCAGTCCGCCAACGTGGGCGCGAGCCGGGCCGCCTCACCGTCATCGGCGATGATGACGAGCACCCGCTCGGTTGCCAGGATCGACACCCGGTCGACGTCCAGGTCGGCGGTGGCCGGGTCGAACCGGATCGCGCCGCTGATGATGATCACCGTGTCGCCGATGGTGTCGACCTTCGGGGACTCGCGCGCACCGAGGACGTCGTCGACCGCGAGCCGGTCGAGTCCGAGCATTTCGCCCGTCCCGGCGATCGTGGCAGCATCCCGGGGCAGGAACCACCAGGCCTTGACCTGCGGGTCGTCGGCCAGTGCGGCGGCGATCCGGTCAGCGGGAAGGTCGGTGCCGACCGTCTGATCGCCCCGCCAGATCATCGATCGCAGAGGGCGGGCGGTGCCGCTGCGCTGAGCCGGGGACGTGATGGTCACCCATCCATGATGGCCCCCCGGTTCCTGGCGCCGCCGTGATTTCGGCGCGCGGATCGACGCCGTCCGTCGAGCTCGATCTGGCGATCGCCACCCGGGTCGACGTCGATTGCCCGGCGGCATCGTTCTCAGCGGCGGTCGCGCTTCGGCTTGCGCAGCCCTGCCTCGCCGATCCGGCGGAGTAGTTCGCGTGAATCGACCGGTAGCGCTCCGGCGTCGATCAACGGCCCATACCGCTCACCCGGCACGTCGTAGTGATCGTGATCGAAGCCTCGCCGATGGATCCCATTCGCGTCCGCGAACGCGTGCAGCTCCGCATAGGAGGAGTCGCTGACCAGGTGAGACCAGACCCGGTCGTGCGCCGGCCACCGCGGCGGGTCGATCAGCACGGTCACCGGCCGAGGGTAAGCGACCTACCGCAGCGCGCCACCTCGAGCCCCCAGGCGTCCCGCGATCGATGTGCGGCCCGACCCGAGACGTTGCGGCGTCACATGACAGTTCGGTCATAAACCCCCCTCTTGGCCCATCGATCACGGAGCCTCGTCGCAGGAGTCCGCGGGTCCGCGCTCCGAACGTCAAGGGGGAACCATGCACCCATCTGCCCGTCCGCGCCTCCACCGCGCCCCATGGCGCCGGAAGGCCCGGCCGACCGTCCTCGTCCTGGCCGTCGTACTCGCCTTGCTGGTCAGCGGCATCGGCCCCGGACAGGGGGTGCGGAACTTCTTCGTTCCCGAGGTCGCCCAGGCCGCCGAGGGTCTCCCTGCCAGCGCCACCGACGAGTCGGTGGTGCCGCACTACTTCGGTCCCTACCCCAACTGGGCCAACAGCCCGCAGACGCTCGCGGACGCGATGGTGAAGATCAGCGTCGGTACCCCGACGCCGGTGTCCTTCGGGAGCCCGCTGATCGAGCGCCGGTACGCCACCGACTTCGCCCCCCTGATCGGTGATTTGGGACCGGTGCTGGTCGTGCTGGACCACTCCCCACTCGCGGCCGGCACGCTCAACGACTTCCAGAGCTGGAACCAGGGCCCGGCGGGCGCCAGCCCGACGACCTCGGCCGGCGGCAAATTCCACGCTCTCGTCCTGCGGCCGGGCGGCGCAGCGGGCGCCTACAGCGTCGTCTACGCCAGCCCTCAGCTCACGGTTCCGACACCGACGGTGGTTGACGGTCAGGTCGAGACCTACCCGGTGGCGCCTGGAGTGACTGTCCAGCAGGGCGACGTCATCGGCTTCTACGGCCAAGGCGTTCCCGTCGACACCGACGTCGTGTCCAACGGCGACACCCTGAGCACCCCTGCCAGCAGTGACTCCACCCTGGCCAACGCGACGGCCCCGGCGCAGGGATCGTCCTTCACCCTCGGCGACCCGGGCTACCCGAACTTCTCCCACGACCGCACCTACTCCTTCAGCGCTGACGTCACCCCGACGATCGCCGACCCGGGCACCGGCGCGGAGGCCACGGCCTCGGTGGACCCGAAGACCGGGGCGATCACCGGCATCGACGTGACCAACCCCGGGGCCGGCTACGCGGTTGCACCCACCGTGGACATCACCACCGCAGGCGTCATCCCGACCACGGCCGCCCACGCCGCCGCCACCATCGCCACCGGCGTGATCAACGGCATCGACGTGAACGAGACCGGCTTCGGCTTCACCGCACCGAAGGTCACGCTCACCGGGGGCAACCCGACGGCCGGCTTCGCGGCGACAGCCGTCGCGAGCGGCGTGGTCGATGACCTCAAGCTCACCGACGGCGGTGCCGGCTACCAGGCGCAGCCGCTGGTGACGCTGTCCAAGCCCGACCTCCCCGGTGGGACGCAGGCCACCGCCAGCGCCACCATGGACGCCAACCACGTCGTCACCGGCGTCGCGATCGCCGACCCGGGCAGCGGGTACACCTCCGCTCCGACGGTGACCGTCACCGACGCCAGCAAGACCCTCCCCGACACGGCGGCCGTGGTCACCGCGACGATCGGCGTCACCCGGATCGACGTCACCGACGGCGGGCAGGGCTACGATTCCGCGCCCACCGTCACCATCGCCGACACCGTCGGCACCGCTGACAAGGGAGCCAGCGCCACCGCCCGGGTCGCCGTCAAGGGCTCGGTCACCGGGATCACCGTGACCGCGCCCGGCGCGGGGTACCTCACCCCAGGGATCAAGAAGTTCGTCGACACCCTGCCCGGCCAGGACGAGGCCGGGGTCAACGACCTCGGTCAGTACATCCCGACCGCGAAGCCCGACACCACCACCTACCCCGGCACCGACTACTACGAAATCGCGGTGGTCCAGTACCGGGAGAAGATGCACCGCGACCTGCCCGCCACCCTGCTGCGCGGCTACGTGCAGCTCTCCACCAGCGTCGTGCCGGGCAAGAGCCTCCCCCTCGCGAACGCGAACCTGGACCCGAACAAGCCCGACACCCCCGTCGCCGGCGGCTACACCGCCGTGGACAAGCCGCACTACCTCGGCCCGACCATCAATGCCACCAAGAACCGTCCGGTGCGGGTGCTGTTCCGCAACCTGCTGCCCACCGGAGTGGATGGGGACCTGTTCCTTCCGGTCGACACCACCGTGATGGGGGCCGGGGCCGGTCCGAATATGATGAAGCTGGATGCCAACGGTGTGCCCAAGGTCATGGCCGCCGACCAGAACAGCCCGCTGGACGGCGTCCGCAACCCGATGTGCGGCGCCACGCCCAAGCCGACGACCTGCTTCTCCGAGAACCGCGCCACCCTGCATCTGCACGGCGGCATCACGCCATGGATCAGCGACGGCACGCCGCACCAGTGGACCACGCCGGTGGGGGAGAACACCGACTACCCGAAGGGCGTCAGCGTCAGCAACGTGCCGGACATGCCCGACCCCGGGCCCGGTGCGGAGACCTTCTTCTACACCAACCAGCAGAGCGCGCGGATGATGTTCTACCACGACCACGCGTGGGGCATCACCCGGCTGAACGTGTACGCCGGGGAGCTGGCCGGGTACATGATCACCGACGACGCCGAGAAGGCGCTGATGGCGCCGGGCGGTGCCCTCGACGGGCTCGGCACCGGCACGCCCCTCACCATCCAGGACAAGACCTTCGTGCCCAGCACGTCGCGGATGGCCCAGCTCGACCCGACCTGGGACGCCAAGAAGTGGGGCGGCGAGGGCAACCTCTGGCAGCCGCACGTCTACATGCCCGCGCAGAACCCGGGGGACCCCAGCGGGATGAGTGCGTTCGGCCGCTGGTTCTACGGCCCGTGGTTCTGGCCGCCGGCCAAGGACGCCAAGTACCCGCCGATGGCGAACCCCTACTACGACCCGACGTGCGACCCGAACGTGGCCGACTTCTGCGAGCCGGCGCTGGTGCCCTCGACGCCGAACAACTCGGTCGGCATGGAGGCCTTCCACGACACCCCGATGGTCAACGGCACGGCGTACCCGACCACGACGATGGACCCGAAGTCCTACCGCTTCCGCATCCTCAACGGCTCCGACGACCGGTTCTGGAACCTGTCCTGGTACGTCGCCGACCCGGCGACCGGCACCGAGGTGGCCCTGAAGGCCAGTGAGGTCCAGGCGGCCCAGACAGACCCGGTGGTCACCCCGACCCCGGACACCACCAAGAGCCCGAAGGGTCCTGACTGGATCCAGATCGGCAACGAGGGCGGCTTCCTGCCGGCCCCGGTCGTCGTCCCCGCCCACGAGACCACCTGGATCACCGATCCCACCCGCTTCGACGTGGGCAATGTCGACCAGCACTCGCTGCTGCTGGCCCCGGCCGAACGCGCCGATGTGGTGGTGGACTTCTCCGCTTACCGCGGCAAGACGCTGATCCTCTACAACGACGCCCCGGCTGCCTTCCCCGGCCGCATCCCCGGCTACGACTACCGCGCCGGCGGTCCTGACATGTCGCCCGGTGGCGCTCCGTCCACCCTGCCGGGCTACGGTCCGGACACCCGGACAGTGATGCAGGTCAAGGTCTCCAGTGCCGCACCGGCGCTGGCCTTCGACCGGCCCAACACCACGGCCGACCAGATGGGCAAGCTCGTCGCGGCCTTCGACCACCACGTCGACGCCGCCGGCAAGCCGGCCGGGGTGTTCGAGTCCAGCCAGAACCCGATCGTCGTCGGCCAGGCCGCGTACAACGGCGCCCTCGGCACGAGCTTCGTCGCCTCCGGCTACTGCACCGCGGCCAGCAACCCGACCGCCAAGTGCGACGGCTTCGCCCGGATCGCTGAGCAAGGCGGGGACACCTTCAAGTTCAACACGCTGTCCGGTGCGCAGATGGGGGTGAAGATAGAACCCAAGGCCGTTCACGACGAGATGAACTCGGCGAACTTCGACGAGTGGGGGCGGATGAGCGGCAACATCGGCCTCGAAGCACCGGGCGCGACGCCCCTGTTGCAGAACATCATCCTGTACCCGTTCGTGAACCCGGCCACCGAGAACCTCGACGGCACGGCGTCCACCGACCCGCTGAAGGTGACGCCGGTCTCGGCCGCGGCCCCGGACGGCACGCAGATCTGGAAGATCACCCACAACGGGGTGGACACCCACCCGCTGCACTTCCACCTCAACGATGTGCAGGTGCTCAACCGGGTGACCTGGGACAACATCATCATCCCGCCCGATCCAACGGAGCTGGGCTGGAAGGACACGGTCAGGGTGAGTCCACTCGAGGACACCATCGTGGCGGTGCGACCCATCGTGCCGAAGCTTCCGTTCGGCATCCCGGACAGCAACAGACCGCTGAACCCGATGATGCCGCTCGGCGCCAAGGGCGCGACCTCGGGTGCGAACGGATCCGAGGCGGGGTTCAACAACACCGACACCAGTGGTAACCCGATCGCTCCGATCACCAACGCCATGACCAACTTCGGCTGGGAGTACGTCTGGCACTGCCACATCCTCAGCCACGAGGAGATGGACATGATGCGTCCGATCACCCTCAAAGTGCCGCGGACGACGCCGGACAAGCCGGTGCTCCAGCTCGCCCGAACGGCGGCCGGGGTGGCCCTGACCTGGACCGACGGCACGCCGGTCTCGATCACCGATCCGACGTCCTGGGGTAATCCCAAGAACGAGATCGGCTACCGCATCACCCGGGCTCCTATCACCAACGGGGTGGTGGGCACCTACGCCGAGGTCGGCACGGCCCTGGCGAATGTCACGACCTGGACGGACCTGACCGCTGCCAGCGGCCAGTTCGCCTACCAGGTGACCGCCTACAACGCGTCCACGACTACCGCGGTCTCGGACCAGGCGACCACCCAGCCGTTGGTCACCGGCGTCACGCCGGCGTCCGGCGCCACCGGTGTCGCCACCGCAACCAAGGTGACGGTCACGTTCACCGAACCGGTGACGGGGGTCAACAGCACCACCTTCACCCTGACCCAGGGCGCCGCATCGGTGGCCGCCACCGTCGCCCTGGACGCAACCGGAAAGATCGCGACGCTGACCCCGACGACGGCGCTGACCGCGGGCAGGGTCTACACGGCCGCGCTCACGTCCGGCATCACCAGTGTCGCCACGGGTGGGGCATTGACCGGGAAGAGCTGGAGCTTCACCACGGTGTCGGTACCTGGTCCGACCGTCACCTCGGTCACGCCCGTGAACGGCGCCACCGGCGTGGCGGCGGGGCGGACCCCGGTCGTGGTGAAGTTCAACAGCAAGGTCACGGTGCCGGCGGGGTCGGTCACCCTCAAGCAGGGCACCACCACGGTGCCGTCCGCGGTGACACTGAACAACGCCGGCACCACGGCCACGCTGATGCCGACAAAGGCGCTGTCGGCGGGAACGACCTACACCTGGTCGCTCACGTCCGCCATCACCAACGCGGCGGGCGGTGCGCTGACGGCCCAGACCGGGACCTTCACCACCGCGGCTGCAGCGGTCGCTCCAGCGGTGACGGCGCAGACCCCCGCGGCCAACGCCACCGGGGTCTCCCGGACGGCGGCGGTCTCGGTGACGTTCAACCAGGCCGTAACCGGGACGACCACAGCGGGCACCTTCACGCTGCGGACAGCCCCGGCCAGAGGGAACGGGGCGGCGGTGACGGCGGTGACAACCTACAACGCCACCACCCACGTCGCCACCCTCACGCCGAGGGCGAGACTGCGGGCCAATACCGTTTACCGGGCCACCCTGACCGCGGGGATCAGGAGCACTAACGGGGTTCCGCTGGCTCCCGTCACCTGGACGTTCACCACGGGTGCCAGGTAGCACTCACCCGGCTCACGACGCCGTCCGGCTCCGCCCCCTGGGGCGGAGCCGGACGGCGTTGTGATGACAGTCCATCCAATCACCAGCCCGCAGGACCAGGAGACGATCGTGCCGAGTGCGACCACCGGCGGAGCCGTGACTCGGGGTTCCCTGACCCGCCGGCTCCTCGGGGTGCTGTTC
>JBBRVZ010000047.1:0-23601 GCA_038246445.1 Mycobacteriales bacterium | reverse complement strand
CTCGCCAGGGTGTTCCTCGGCTCGAAGGCGATCAAGATCGTCCGGTACTCACCGGTCCCGGTCGTCGTGGTTCCGGCCGGCATCGCGGCGGCAAGAGCGGAGACGGTCGAGGCCGACAGCGGCGTCGGGAAGGACTAGGAAGGAAGGTCATCATCCTGACGCCGCAACGGTCCAGCAGGCCGAGCTGCGCTGATCCGGGTCATCGCTCAATCGCGGGCGTTGGCGAGAACGGGAACGCGGCTCCACCGTTGTCCCCGGTCCGTACAAGCCAACGGCCGAGGCCGTCACCGGATCCCGGGGGAGGAGGTGACGGCCTCGTGGAACTGCCGGGGGGCGGGTCGATCAGCCGGCGGTGACCCGCACGGTCAGCGCCACCGTGACGCCCGGGTGCAGCTTGACCGCGACAGGATGTGCGCCAACGGTTTTGATGTGCCCGCCGGTATCGATGGTGCGGCGGTCCAGCACCGGGCCGCCGGCGCTGTTGATGAGGTCCGCAACGTCGACGGAGGTGATCGAGCCGAAGAGCCTGCCGCCGGCGCCGGTCGTCCGGGCGACGATGGTCAGCTTGTCGCCGAGGTTCTCCAGCGCCTGCTTGACCTCGTTGGCGTGCTCGGTGCCGCGGATCTCGCGGGCCGTCTGGGCGCGCTTGATGGTGGCGACCTGCTTCTCGGCGCCCTTGGTGGCGAGGATGGCCTTGTTCTGCGGCAGTAGGAAGTTCCGGCCGTAGCCGTCACGCACCTCGACAATGTCGCCGGGTCCGCCCAAGCCGGGCACGTCGGTGGTCAGGATGAGCTTCACGTCTGTTCCCCTTCCTTAGCGAGCGGTGGAGGTGTAGGGCAGCAGGGCAACCTCGCGGGCATTCTTGACCGCGGTGGCGATGTCCCGCTGATGCTGCGTGCAGTTACCGGTCACCCGGCGAGCGCGGATCTTGCCGCGATCGGAGATGAAGCGGCGGAGCAGGGTGGTGTCCTTGTAGTCGATCGGTTGGGCGTTCTCCTTGCAGAACGCGCAGACCTTTTTCTTCGGCTTGCGGACGGGGGGCTTGGGCATTGAGTGTCCTCGTGTGTAGGTCAGAAAGATTCAGGGAACGAGCCGCTGTCAGAACGGCGGTTCGTCCGAATAGCCACCGGTGGAACCGGCGGCCGGGGCCGAGCCCCAGGGGTCGTCAGCAGGCGCGCTCGGGCGCGACGAAGCGCCCGATCCGCTGCCGCCGTAACCGCCGCCGCCACCGGAGCTGTCGGACCGCTGGGCCCGGTTCACCTTGGCGGTCGCGTACCGCAGCGACGGGCCGATCTCGTCGACCTCCAGCTCGATGACGGTGCGCTTCTCGCCTTCCTTCGTCTCGAAGGAGCGCTGCTTGAGCCGCCCGGAAACGATCACCCGGGAGCCGCGGGTCAGCGATTCGGCCACGTTCTCGGCCGGCTGTCGCCAGATGCTGCAGCGCAAGAACAGCGCCTCGCCGTCCTTCCATTCCCCCGACGCGCGGTCCAAGGTGCGGGGGGTCGACGCGACGGTGAAGTTCGCGACGGCAGCGCCGGAAGCGGTGAACCGCAACTCGGGATCGGCGGTGAGATTGCCAATCACCGTCATGATGGTGTCGCCAGCCATGTCTGCCTGCCCTACTTGGCGTCGGGACGGGTGATCTTGGTGCGGAGCACGGACTCGTTCAGGTTCAACTGACGATCCAACTCGGTCACCACAGCGGACGGGCACGTCACCTTGATGACGGCGTAGATCCCCTCGGGGTTCTTCCTGATCTCGAACGCAAGGCGACGCTTGCCCCAGATGTCGACGTTCTCGACACTTCCGCCGCCCTGGCGGATTACGTTCAGGAACGTGTCGATCGACGGCGCGACCGTGCGCTCGTCGAGGTTGGGATCGAGGATGAGCAGCAATTCGTAGTGACGTGGAGCGGTGGAAACGCTCACGTGCACCTCCTATGGGCTGGTCGGCCGCGGTCGTTCCGCGGCAGGAGGAAGGAACATGGTGCACCCGCCGGACCTGTTCTGCAGGACTCGGCGGGCGTTGGACAACCACCAGATGTTACCAGCGCGGGGAGGGTCGATCTGACTCGTTGGTCTGTGTGCCGGGATCTGCGGGAAAGGCCGCGCGGCAGGGGCTCGTGGCGGGGTGCTGGAGGCGGGCGGGGCAACCGCGGTCGAGGCGCGAACGAGGTCCCTTGCCGCAACAAGGGTCACCACACATGCATCACCGGCGTGATTCCGTGCTCCGTCATCGCAGGGCTGGGCGGCCGCACGGGTTGCCCGATGCCCACGAGGAGCCTCGACATGCCGAACGGACGCAAGCGGCGTTGGTGGTTGCTGGGCGGAGCGGCGCTCGTGGCCGCCATCATCGCGGCGGCGGCAATCGTGGCCCTGCAGCCCGAGCCGGTGGCCGGAGAGGCGACGGCCGGTTCCGGGCAGCCGACCGCCGGCACCGGAACGCCGACCGGCAGAACCGGCAGCACACCCGCCGACGGTCCCGACCCGGCGCTGATGGCGCTGCTCGGGAGGACCGAACCGGACGGCACCGTCGGCCTCGAGCAGGCCAAGCAGGCGTTCAGCTATCTGTTCACTCCGCTCACAGGGGTGTCCATCCCCGCCGGCTTGCCCGATCCAGAGGACCTGCACCTCTCGGGGTCGGGGGCGGTGCGGTCGATGCTGGCGCATTGGGACGAACTCGACGATGCCGAGCGGACCGCGGTCAGCGCGATCGCAGTGCCGCCGCCGGGCGAACAACCACGGCTGCGGCAGCCGACCGCGGCGGAGCGGAAACGGGATACCGACAAGGCATCCGCAGCCTCATTGCTGCGGCCCGAGGTGGACCGTCTGGTCGTAGCGGTCGCTCAGCGGCTGGGACGAACGATCCCGTCACCGCTGGTCTACCTCGTCGACACCGAATCGGACGGCGCGTGGGCGTGGACTCTCGGCCTGGCCGACGGCGAGGTTCCGAACGAGGGGGGTGACGATCCGATGGCCCCCAACGGCGGACCGGCCAAGGCCTGCAACATGTATCTGCCGCCGTCCACATGGGGGCGGGTGGCGAGCGCCGTCCCGCAGGAGATGACGTCGACGCTCGCGCACGAAGTCGTCCACTGCTTCCAGAACTTCAGCTATCCGACCCTGGCCGATCAACGCAAGGCGCCCGGGTGGCTGCTCGAGGGAACGGCGGAATTCGGCGCCATTGACATCACCGGAGCCGCTGCGGGCAACCCTTCGAACTGGAAGCTGTACCTCACCTCGCAACTGCCACTGTTCGAGCGGACCTACACCGCGATGGGGTGGTGGTTCCAGGTCCAACACGTCGGGCGCGACCCCTGGACACTGTTCCCCACCATCTGGGGCGGCGCCCAGAACAGCGTCACCGCGTACCTGACCGCCGGCGGCGACGGCGACGACATGTACGACACGTGGGCGTCGACTCTGTTTCGGCAACCGGCGTGGGGCGATGCCTGGGAGGTGCACGGCGTCGCGGTCCCGGGTGACATGCCGCCCGTGCCAACCATCCAGGCCGACGGAGGGACCGTGGAAAGCCCGGGATTCGACATCCGGGTGGCGAAGATCAGCGGCGAGGTGACCGCGGGTGCGGACACGATCGTCCGAATCACCGCCAGCGCGCCCGTCCGAATGCAGGACGCCGCGGGCTTCGAGGAGGTCCACTTCAGCCAGGGCGACTACTGCCTCGGCGCAACCTGCGTTTGCCCGGAAGGAACCGAACGGGCCGGTGAAGAGGTCCAGCGGGTGACAGCCCCGCTGGCACTCGCGGTCCCTGGCGGAGAAACTGGCAACGCGGCCATCAGCGACACGATGACCCTGCAGGAGTACTGCCGCCGGAAACCACCACCCCGCCCGACACCACCCGGCGAGAACCAAACGGCGCCTGCCGGCAGCCGTCCGCACGCACTGCCCGACAATCCCAACAGCAGAGGCCCCGACGCACCGCAGCGGCCGGCTGGCAGCACGGGTGACCCGCACCTGACCAGCTTCGACGGCAATACCTTCGGCTTCCAGGCGGCCGGTGAGTTCACCCTGGCACTGGCCGATGCGGGCGATCTCGAGGTGCAGGCCAGACAGGAACCTGCTCGCGGACCGCACGGATCGGAGAACCTCACCGTCACGGTCACCACCGCCGTCGCGGCGTCCGTGAACGGTGATCGGATCAGTCTCACAGCGGCGCCCGACCGCACGGAACTACGCCTGGACGGCGAGCGGGTCGACCTCCGTGAGCCACGGGCGCTGCCCGGTGGCGGGACCGTCGCACCGATCACCGGCGGGTTCCGGGTCGGCTGGCCGGACGGCACCGAACTGATTGCGATGCCCAACGGTGGGTACGGGCTGAACCTCGAAATCACCCCCGCAGCAGGGCGTCTCGGGATGCTGCACGGCATGCTCGGACCGTACGAGGGTGTCGAGCGCAGCCCGACGATGGAGGACCGGGACGGGACCCGGTACCCGGCCGTTACCGGCGCCACCCCGACGGATCCGCTGTACACCGTTGTCGGAGCGAGCTGGCGGGTGACGGCCGCCGGGTCGCTGTTCGACTACACGTACAACGAGTCGACCGACACCTTCACCCGCCCCGCCGTGCCCACCGCGCTGGTCGACCCGTCGGCGCTCACCCAGGAACAGCGGACGGCAGCCGCCACCGCGTGCGCCGCGGTGGACGAGGTCGACAAGGATTACTGCGAGTTCGACGTCGCGGTGTCCGGTGACAGCGGCTATGCCGCCGGGTACACCGCGCTGCGTGACGTCGCCCCGGTCCAGGACGCTGCCGTCACGCTCGGGGTTCCGGTCGGCCCGGGAACCCTGGCGCCCGGCGAGACGACCACTTTCACGGCCGACGATGATGCCGATGCCCTGTATTTCGCCGGCGAGAGTGACTGCGCGGGAAGCGAATCGGTCCAATGGCGGGTCACCGCACCCGACGGCCAGGAGAGCCTGCTGGCGTCCATCTGCGAGGACCACGGCCGGATCTCGAGTACGACGTCCGGAACCTGGCGGATCCACGTGATGGTCGACGCCGCTGCACCCGAGGGCGGTTCATACGAATTCACCGTTCATCCGGCCGGTCCTATCCGGGAGTTCCCGTTGCCTGTTCCGGGGTCCGTCGGCACGGGCGGCGCTGTTGAACCCGGCGCCCTCAGAGGGGCGGGGGCAACAGATCGTTTCTCCTTCTCCGGTCTGCAAGGCGACGTGCTCATACTCACGGCACTCCCCGGATGCTCGGTCGATTCCCCGTTGCTCTGGGGTCTCGAGGATCCCAACGGGTTCGTCGTCACACTCCGGACGTCCGCCTGTGACGACCTCGGGGCCCAAACGCTGACCACCAACGGCCAGTGGCATGTCATCGTCTGGAATCCCACTGCCGCGGCCGAACCGCTGCAGTACGACTTCTCCACGAGTCGCTGAGCCGCTCCGTGGTCGCCGCTCACAATCCGAAGATCATGTCGGATGCACCGATCCCGGTGACGCGGAAATATGTGTCATCGGTGACCCCACCCCGGTGAACCGGCTTGGACGGACCCCGGGTCGCCGATGCCCAGTTCGCGCGGATTACCGCCATCGGCGTCGATGACCCAAATCTGGCTGTCCCGGGTGCCGGCCGCGTTCGGCCGGTTGCTCTTGAACGCGATGCTTGCGCCGTCCGGCGAGTAGCTCGGCCCCTGGCTCGCGCCCTGCCCGTCGGTGAGCTGGGTCGGATCCGATCCGTCGACACCGACCGAGTACAGCTGGGTCGTCGACTTCCCGGCGCTGTGCCTCTGCGTTCGAGCGAAGGTGATCGTGCTGCCGTCCGGCGAGAAGATGGGATCGACGTCGCTGGCACCCTTGGGCGGATCGGTGACGGCGGTCGGTGGCCCACTGCCGTCGGAGGGTTGCGTGTAGATCTTGCCGGGCGCTGACTTCTCTGCGGCCCAGTAAGCGAGCGCCGACCCGTCGGGCGCGTAGGTGACGTCGTCGACCACCGGCAATTCGGTCGGGATCACACCTTTGTCGGTGCCGTCGACGGTCAACCGGTGGAGCGCGACGGTGCCGTCGGAGCCGATGCAGGGCAGCGCGATCTCCGCCTGATCCACCGGATTCCACCCCGGACGGGCGAAACTCTCGCAGCCCTGCGGCATGGTCGAGAAGAGCTTTCGATCGCCGGTGCCGGCGACCGACGCTGTCCGCAGCTCGTTCGGGGCTCCCTCGGGGACCTGCAGGTAGATCATCGAACCGCGATCGGGCGACAGCACCACGTTCTTGTTCCCCGGCCGATCGGTGATCTGCTGACCGACAGCGCCGCTGGAGGCGTCCATCAGGTACAGGTTCGTGTCACCGTCCACCACCCGCGGGGCGACAAGGACCTCCCCAGGTAGAGGATCGGAATGCGGAAGGCCGGGAACCGGACCGGGGTTGGCCGACCCCGCGGGGCTGGACGCCGCGGAGCTCGACGCGATCGGTCCGCTGGTCGCGGCACGGCTCGTCTGTGCGCTCGGGCTCGCGGTACCGGTCACCCCGCCCCGCAACAGCAGCGCTGCGGTCACCGCGCCGACCAGCACGATGCCGCCGATCACCGCGGCCAGGATCGCCGTCGCGCGAGGGGGTCTCCCCGCCGACCCGCGCAGCCCGGACCCGCCAGCCAGGTACTCGGCTTTCGTCCCGCCGTCACCGGCCGGCGCGCCGTGCAACCCCTGCCGGGCGGGCCCGGGCCAGTCACCCGAGCCGGGACCGTTCGGCTCGAACGGCGCCGATCGCACCGAACGGGACGGGCTCATCTCCTGGGCACCGCTGTGCCCCCACCACTCGGGCATGGGATCGATCGGCCGGCTCACCTGAGCGCCGGACTGGGGAACCACCGTGGTCGGCAGGCTCTGGTCGTCGGCCGGGCGGGCGGCCGTGTCCATGAACGGGCTGCTCAGGGCCGCTCTCGCGGCCAGCGCCAGGGCGCGGCAGGTCGGGTACCTGTCGTCGGGCTCCTTCGCCATCGCCTTCGCGACCACCTCGTCGAAAGCCGGAGGCAGGTCGGGCACCGAGTCGGACGGCCGCGGGATGTCCTTGTTGAGGTGGCCGTACACCCGCGCCACGACGGAATCGGCCGGGTACGGGACGCTGCCGGTCAATAGTTTGTGCAGCACGCAACCCAGCGCGTAGATATCAGATCGGTGATCGAGTGGTTGGCCTTTGATCTGCTCGGGCGAGGCGTAATCCAGCGTCGCGACAACACTTCCGGTACTGGTCAGCGACGAGACACTGTCCGCCGCTTCGCCGATCGCCTTCGCCACCCCGAAGTCCGAGAGGAAAACGCGTTCGGTCTCCTCGTCGTCGTCGGGGCCGGGGGTGAGCAGGATGTTCGCCGGCTTGACGTCACGGTGCAGCAGGCGGTGCTTGTGCGCGTAATCCAGCGCCGACGCCACCTTGCCGATAATTCGCACGGCGCGTGTCGGGGGCATTCCCGCTCGGTACTCGCGGAGCGCGGCCTCGGCGTTGATCCCGTCGATGAACCTCATGCTGATCCACAGCTGTCCGTCCTGCGAACCGCGGTCGTGGACCGCGACGATGTTCGGGTGGTCGAGCTGCGCGACCATGTCCGCTTCCCGCTCGAACCGCATCACAAAGCTGGGATCGGAACAGAGCTCGGGGCGCAACAGCTTGAGCGCATCATTCCGCGGCAGCCGGGGGTGATGCGCCAGGTAGACGGCGCCCATTCCGCCCGCGCCCAATTCGCGCTGGACGGTGTAGCCGGCGAAAACCTCACCCGGCTGAAGCGACATGCCCGGCATTCTGCCAGTCGGCGGTCGTGATCAACCCACATAGCGCAGAGCGCTCCACAACGGCGACAACAGGACAGCGGTCCGGGCTATCCGGACGGCGGAGCGCGGTGTCAGCCACGGGTCAAAGGGGTGTCAGGAACGGGTGAACGGCAACACGGTGGTCAGCCAATCGACCAGCGCCGTGGCGTTACGCGATTGCGTCCACACCCGCCCCGGGCCCTGGATGTCCATCACCAGACCCTCCCCCGACTTGCCGGTCTGGATCCAGCCCTTGGCCACCTTCCGGACCGAGACGTGCATTCCTTCGTCATAGGCGACCAGATGCCCGGTGTCGATCGTGAACCCCTGCCCGGCAGGCAGTTCCAGCAGATCCAGCGCACCGAAAGATCCGGCGACGATCTTCCCCTGGCCGGTGCAGTGCACGACGAAACCGCCCTCGCCGCCGAGCAGCATCGCGCCACCGCCCCACTTGGTGTCCAGGTTGACACCCAACTCGGATGCCAGCCACGCGCCTCGGGTCAACACCAGACCACGGCCGGGACTGCATTCCAGCACCGTCGCGTCACCGGGCAGTCGCGCGGCGACGTCGACCCAGGTCGGGGATTGTGGGTGGCCGATGAAGGTGGTGACGAAGAACGACTCGCCGCCCAGCGCGGAACGTTTCAGCGCCTTCATGAAGCCGCCCTGCATCTGCGACTGCACGGTCACGCCGAACGACTGCATGACCATCACCCCGGCCTCGCCCTGGAACTGTTCGCCGGGCGCAAGGTGCAACCTCGCGACGGCGTAGGACGGGCTGTGACGCAATTCGACCTGCATCGATCCTCCAGCAAGGAAAAGGGAAAACGGACAGCGCCATCACCATAGAGAAAATGGGACGCGGGAGCCGGGAAAAATACGCATTCCAGCACGTTCAGCGAAACCCCGGCCCGGCGAAACTCGCGGCGCGGCACAACCCGACGGCAGCGTCGTCCGCAACCCTCACCCCAGATGCTTGAGCGCCTCGCGGCGGGAGAGCGGGCTGATCGTCGCAGCGTGCTCGCCGACGAAGGCGAGTACCCAGTGCGGGTCGGTGCGGGCGTACTGCCGGAGGGCCCAGCCCATCGCTTTGCGGATGAAGAGCTCCCGGTCCGCCAAGTTGGGCACGATGACGTCACTGAGCAGCGCGGTATCGGTGCGGCTGCCGAGGGCCAACTGGCAGATGATGCTGGTCCGGCGGAGCCAGCGGTCGGGGTCGGTCGACCAGGCACGGATCACCGGCTTGGCGGCTTGCCTGGTCAGTTTCCGGGTCAAGGGCACCGGCACGCCCAGGTAATCCATTTCCGATTTCATGTACGCCTGCATCTGCGTGGCTCGAGCTGGGTCGGCGGCCTCGCGCAGAGCCGCTCTGATCGCGGCCAGTACGGGATTGCGCCCGTACTGCGGCCGGCGGACCTCGGCGGTCGCGGTCGGCTCGCCGCCCCGCGGCCCGGTCAGCTGACGGTCCAGGTGTCCCGGCCGGCGAGCAGTGTGGCGAGGTCGCCGCGCCCCTGACGGGCGACCGCCGTGTCGATCTGGGCGCTCATCGCCGCGTCGTACGTGCCACGGTTGACGTCCCGGAAAATCCCGATCGGGGTGTTGGTCAGCGTCTCCGGCTGCGAGAGCCGCGACAGCGCAAATGCTGTCGACGGGTCGTCGTCATGGGCGTCGTGCACCAGCAGGGCCGCCTCGCCGACCTGGTCCACATCGACCACCTGCAGCCGCCCCGATCGGTCACGCAGGATGCCCCGGTGCCCACCGATCCCGAACCGGATCGGTGTGCCGTGCTCCAGCCTGATCGTCATCTCATCCCTGCTGGTGGCGTCCTTGAGCGGCTCGAAGGCGCCGTCATTGAAGATGTTGCAGTTCTGGTAGATCTCGACCAGTGCGGTACCCGGGTGAACCGCCGCTGCCTGCAGCACCGACGTCAGATGGTGACGATCCGAGTCGATCGTCCGGGCGACGAAACTGGCCTCGGCGCCGAGCGCCACCGAAACCGGGTTGAACGGGGTGTCCAACGATCCCAGAGGTGTTGACTTGGTCCGCTTGCCGACCTCGGACGTGGGCGAGTACTGGCCCTTCGTCAGGCCATAGATCCGGTTGTTGAACAGCAGGATCTTCATGTTCACGTTGCGCCGCAGCGCGTGGATCAGGTGATTGCCGCCGATGGACAGCGCATCCCCGTCCCCGGTGACGACCCACACCGACAGGTCCCGCCGGGTGCTGGCGAGGCCGGTTGCGATGGCCGGCGCACGACCGTGGATCGAGTGCATGCCATAGGTATTCATGTAGTACGGAAACCTTGCTGCGCACCCGATCCCAGAGATGAAGACGATGTTCTCCTTGCGCAACCCGAGCTGTGGCATAAACCCCTGAACGGCGGCCAAGATCGCGTAGTCACCGCACCCGGGGCACCAGCGGACCTCCTGGTCGGACTTGAAATCCTTGGCCGTCCGGGGAATGTCGCTCTTCGGGATGAGCTCCAGGGCCTGCGCGCCGGCGAGCGAGACCGGCTGCGGACGGGTCCGGACGGGGCGGGATTCGGCGCCGGTCATCGTGGTGCTCCGTTCGTCGCCGTGACCGGCGTGGCGGTTGCGGGCAGGGCGGTGTCATCGGGTCGCTGATCGTCTGCTTCGGCTGCCGGGTCACCGACGGAGATCATCGGTACCCCGAAGGTGCCGAGCCGGCCGGCGCTGCCGATCGCCGTCCGGACATAGCTGCCGTCGATGACCGACCGGATCGCCGTCACCAGCTCGTCGACCCGGAACGGCAGCCCTCGAACCTGATTCACCGCGATCGCGTCGATCAGGAACATCCCCCTGATCAGCAGCGCCAACTGTCCGAGATTCATCTCGGGCAGCACCACGGTCCGGTACGCCCGCAGCACGGCCTCGGTGTTGACGGGCATCGGGTTCAGGTATCGCAGGTGGGCTTGCGCCACTGCAACGCCGGCCGCCCGCAGCTTGCGCACCGCGCCGGTGATCGGCCCGAAAGTCGAACCCCAGCCCAGGATCAGCACGTCCGCGTCCCCGGTGGGATCGTCGACCTCCAGCAGCGGCACCTCGATACCGGCCACCTTCGCCGCCCTCGTCCGCACCATGTAATCGTGGTTCGCCGGGTCGTAGGAGATGGCGCCCGAACCGTCCTTCTTCTCGATGCCGCCGATCCGGTGCTCCAGACCCGCAGTCCCTGGAATGGCCCACGGTCGGGCCAGCGTCTGCGGGTCCCGCTGGTACGGCCAGAAGGCGGCGCTGTCGCCCTCGCCGTGGTTGGTGGCCGCCGCGAACCGCACCCGCAGATCCGGCAGCGATTCGACGCTGGGGATGAGCCACGGCTCCGAGCCGTTGGCGAGGTATCCGTCCGACAGCAGGAAAACCGGTGTGCGGTAGGTGGTTGCCACCCGCGCGGCCTCGAGCGCCGCGTCGAAGCAGTCGGACGCCGAACGCGCGGCGATCACCGGAACCGGAGCCTCGCCGTTGCGCCCGAACATCACCTGCAACAGATCCGCCTGCTCCGTCTTGGTCGGCAGGCCCGTGGAGGGACCGCCGCGCTGGACGTCGACGATGATCAACGGAAGTTCCAGGGCAACGGCCAGCCCGATGGTTTCCGACTTGAGCGCCACGCCCGGACCCGAGGTGGTCGTCACCCCAAGACTTCCGCCGTAGGACGCACCGAGAGCCGCAGCAACGCCGGCTATCTCGTCCTCGGCCTGGAAGGTGCGAACACCGAAGTGCTTCAGTGCGGACAGCTCGTGCAGGATGTCCGATGCGGGGGTGATCGGGTACGAGCCCAGGAACAACTCGAGCCCCGACCGCTCGGCGGCCGCCACCAGCCCGTAGGCCAGCGCCTGATTCCCACGGATCGTCCGGTACCGGCCGGCTGGCAGCGCGGCGGGCTTCACCTCGTAGTTGACCGCGAAGCTCTCGGTGGTTTCGCCGAACGACCAGCCGGCCTCCAACGCGACCAGATTGGCGCGCAGGATCTCCCGCTTGGAGCTGAATTTCGTCTCCAAAAAGCGCCGGGTGCCCTCCAGCGGTCGGTGGTAGAGCCAGGACAGCAATCCGAGCGCGAACATGTTCTTGGACCGCTCGGCGTCCTTACGGCTCAGGCCCACCTTGGCCACGGCCTCGACCGTCAGGGAGGTCAGCTTGACCGCGTGGACCTGGTAGTCCCCGAGGCTGCCGTCCTCGAGCGGGCTGACGGCGTACCCCGCCTTGACCAGGTTCCGTTTGCCGAACTCGTCCATGTCGACGATGACGGTGCCGCCGCGCGGCAGATCCGCGAGGTTCGCCTTGAGGGCGGCGGGATTCATCGCCACCAGCACCGTCGGTGCGTCGCCGGGCGTGACGACGCTGTGGTCGGCGAAATGCAGCTGGAAGGCCGAGACACCGGGCAGCGTGCCGGCCGGCGCGCGGATCTCCGCGGGGAAGTCCGGCAGCGTCGACAGGCTGTTGCCGAAGGCCGCCGTCTCTGTGGTGAACCGGTCACCGGTGAGCTGCATGCCGTCACCGGAGTCACCGGCGAACCGGATGATCACCTCGCTGAGGTTCTCGACCGGCTTCGCCGGTGTCGTGTTGGTCATCGGGATCTCTCTTGGTTGGCGGCGGGGCGGCCTACCCGCGATCCGTTGTGGCGCCCGCCACCTCCCAGGATGTCACTCGCGCGAGCTCACATCACACAAGCTGCGCCGGCGGGGGTCTTCGCGGCGGCGAGGCCGGCCCCCACCCGGCGGGTGCTGCGTCCATCCGGAGCCGGGGGAGATGTCAGCGCGGCGGGGCGGCCGACAGGTCGGCACAGCCGCGGAGTTGATCCCACGCCGCCTTCGTGCGCTCCCGCTCGGCGCCGGACGCGGGCACCGGGACGCCTGTGTCATCGAGTCGGGCAGGGGCGAACCGGGCGCCCGTCACCGACGCGCCGTCGATGGTGAGCGTCAGAACGCCGTTGTCGTCCTGGTCGTTGCCGAACGAGCGCCACCACAGGTAGTTGCCAAGGCCGTAGGCGATGTAGCTCCCGTCCGGTCGCCAGCCCGCGCCCTGCAGAACGTGCGCATGGGTGCCGACCACCGCGGTCGCACCGGCCGCCGCGAGCTGGTCGGCGAGGAGGAGCTGGTCGTCGTCCGGGCAGTTGACGTACTCCGTGCCCCAGTGCAGATATACCAGCACAGTGGCACCGGTCGCCGCGGCCGCGCCGACCTGAGCCACCAGCGCCGGGTCGAAGGCGCTAGCGATACCTGGACTGTCCGAGCCGGCCGTCCACACCGCCAGCGTCCGATCGTGGACCGCGCTCGCCGCGAAGAGAACAACGTCGACACCGTTGATGGTGGTCCGGTACGGCGCGGTGGCGGCCGCCGCGCGGGCGCCGATGCCGATGACGGGGAACCGCGACTCCTCGATCGCCGCGATGCTGTCCCGCAGTCCGGGTTCGCCGTAGTCGGCACCGTGGTTGTTGGCCATGGTGGCCACATCGACACCGGCGGATCGCAGCGCCGTCAGGGCCGACGGCGGCGCTCGGAAGGTGAACGCCTTGGGCTCGGGGGTTCCGCCGTCGGTGATCGCGGTTTCCAGGTTCACCACGGTGAGGTCCGCCGCCGCCAGGCCTGGAGCGGCGGCGCCGAACACGGTGGCGGGGTCGGCGGCCAGCCGATCGGCGGTGCGGTCGGCGAAGTTGACGTCACCGGCGAAGTTGACCGTGAAGTGGCCAATGGCCGACGGGGGTGCGGCGGAGAGCGGCGGCTGGGTCTGCGCGGCTACCGGTGTTGCGGCGGTGGAGGGCGGCGTGGTGACACCGATGCTCCCGCGCGGACCGGCCGCCGACCGTGCAGAGGTCGATGCCGTCGACGGCGCCCCTCCTGCGAACGTCAGTTCTGTGGGGGCCGGTTCCGATCGGGTCACCGACGACGTGGTCGCGCCGCCGTCCTGTCCAATGCTCCCGCAACCGCCCACGATCAGCCCGATCAACAGGCCCGGCGCGATGACCTTGGCAGCCCGGCGGCTCAGCACACGGCTCATGACTCGTACCCTCCCACTGTGCTGGGCAGGCTCGTCCGACGACGCGCCCGAGCTAGGGACGACCGGCAGGTGCGGTATCGGGGACCACAACAGGAGCCGAACTGTCCGGCGGTGGCTGGTCCGTCGCGGGTGTTCGACGCAGCCCCGAGATCAGGCCCGGCAGGGAGGGCACGGTGAACCGATCATCGGCATATTCCAGGACGCCACCGGACGGGTCGTCATCACCGGCGATCCTGACCACATCCCCTGACGGCCGCAGGATGTCGCGCACCACCAGCAGGATCAGCACCAGCAGCAGCACGTCACGCAGCAGTGCCGCGTTGATGAACGGGTAGATCGACAGGCCTTTGTTCGCGACCCCGGCGAACGACAGCATCAGCAACACCCAGACCACCACCTCGCAGGCCTGCCACAGCAGCAGCGGACGCCATCGGGGCAAGGCCAGCACGGCCAGCGGCAACAGCCAGAGCGAGTACTGCGGCGACCACACCTTGTTCGTCAGCAGGAAGGCGGCGACCACCAGGAAGGCCAACTGCGCGAAACGGGGCCGGCGGCGGGCGGACAACGCAAGCCATCCGATGGCCGCGCAGGCCAGCAGGAACAACGCCAGCGAGAGCAGGTTCACCAGGGTGGGTGCGGCGCTGCCGGGGGACGCCTCCCACACCTTCGAGCCGGTCAGCGTTGCATAGATGAAATACCACGAGTCGTACTCCGGTGGACGCTCCGAGTTGAGCCGGATGAATTCGTACCAGCCGTCAGGCGCCGCCAGCCAGACCGGAACGTTGATCGCCAGCCAGACCACGGCCGCAGCCAGCGTCGTTCGCGTCCAGGCACTCATCTTTCCCGCTCGCAGGCACAGCACGAGCAACGGCCCGAGCAGCAGGATCGGATACAGTTTCGCCGCGGCGCCGAGTCCGAACAGCACTCCGGCCAGGACCGGATGCTTGCGGGACCAGGCGAGCATCGCGGCGGCGGTCATGCCGATGGCCAGCAGATCCCAGTTCGTAAAAGCGTGCACCACCAGCAGCGGCGACAGGCACATGATCGCCGTGTCCCACACCCGCCGGCGGGCGATCCGCGCCGTGGACGACACCGCCCACAGATACATCAGCCCGAGAAAGATGGCGCCAATGGTGAAGTAGGCCGCTACGTCCAGCGGAACCGGAAGCAGCCCACTCGATCGGGCAAATTCCACGTAACGGCCGGAGACCTGGGCTATCGCCCACATCCAATAGCCGGTGACGACCGGGTACTCCATGTAGCGCGTCTCGCCGTTGTCCTGCCAGGACGTCGTGTACGGCAGTGCGCCCTTGTTCAGCTGGTGACTGCCGAACAGCGGAACGGCGTCGTTGTAGCAGGCGCTGATCCACGGGCGCTCGCCGCCCTGATCGAGGGTGACACCTCCGGATCCGTCCGGCCCCTGCTGGATGCAGGCCGCCTTGAACAGCCAGCCGCAGATCAGCACGACGATCGCCATCAGCAGGCACACCCGCAACGGCGTGAGGATCTTCGCCCGTCCGACCAGCGCATGCCGGCCCATCGGGCCGCCGACGAGGTCGCTCGCGCGGCGCACCGTGGGATCGGTCCAGCTCGGAACGACCCGTTCGGCGACCGTCAGCGAAAGGGCACAGCTCGGCGCGGTTCCGCGGGCAGCGGCATGCGGGGCAACCCCGCCCCCCGGCTCCACGGGCGACGGTTCGTCCGCGGGGGCGTCGGTCACGGCCGCGATGCTACTTGTCGGTGCGTGTCGGACCGGTGATTCGACGCAGCCGCGTTTACCACAGCAAGGATGCGGTTCTAGGGTTTGGACCTCGCAGCACGGGCACTGTAGGCATAGACCCACCGCCCCCGACGGAAGAGCTCCTGTGACCACTCGCTCGCGTTTCCCCCATGTCTCACTACTTGCCTCCGTGGCGGCGTTGACCCTTCTGCTCTCCGCCTGCGGAAGCAGCAGTGACACTGCGTCCTCGGCCTCGACTTCCACCTCGTCGGCCACTGCCACCGGCGCGACCGCATCAGGCGCGTCGGCCGCAGGGGTCGTCGAGGCCGCCGCCGCCTTGGTCCCGGCCGACATCCGCGCGCGCGGCACCCTGGTCGTCGCCACCGGCGAGGGGTACCCGCCGTTCGAGTTCTACGCCGCGGGCAACGCCAACGATCTGCAGGGTGTCGATCCCGAACTGGTCGCCGCTGTCGCCGCGGCGCTCGGCCTGAAGCCCGAATTGCAGGTGCTCAAGTTCGACGGCATCATCCCGGGGCTCCAGGGCGGCCGGTACGACATGGCCGCCGCCGCCATGAGCGTCACACCCGACCGCAATAAGGTGGTCGACTTCGTGACGTACTTCGAGGGCGGCACCTCGATCATGACCCCGGCCGGCAACCCGCAGGGGCTCACCCTGGACACCCTGTGTGGCCACCGCATCGCCGCCCAGAAGGGCACGATCTACGCCGACAACTACCTGCCGAAGTTCAACACCGATTGCATGGCGAAGGGCCAGCCGGAGATCATCGTCGACATCTATCCGGATGCGGCGCAGACCAACCTGGCCGTCGGCAACAAGCGCGCCGAGGCGACCGTGTCCGACTTCGGCCCGCTGGCCTACGTGGCTCAGCAGTCCGACGGGCAGTTCTTCGTCCTCGACGCGAACTACGACCCCGCCCGGTACGGTTTCGCCCTGCCCAAGGGCTCGGAACTGGCCCCGGCCATCCAGGCCGCGCTGCAGGCGATCATCGAAGACGGTTCCTACCAGCAGGTCCTGGAGAAGTGGAAGGTCACGACGGGGGCCATCACCGACCCGACGATCTCCCGTGGCTGATCCGGTCGCCACCCGGAAGATCACCGGGGCCGACCTTCCCGGCGAGGTAGTGAGTCTGCGGCACCCCGGGCGGTGGGTGGCGGTGGCGGTGGTGCTGGTACTCGCGGTGGTGGTCATCACCTCGCTCGTCCGCAACGAGAACTACCGCTGGGACGTGGTGTTCCAGTACTTCACCAGCACCACGATCCTCGACGGCCTGCGCACCACCGTGCTGCTGACGGTGTTGGCCATGGCGGTCGGACTGGTGCTGGGGATCGTGCTGGCCGTCGCCCGGGACTCGAAGAACCCGATCGTCTCCGTGGCGGCCCTGCTGTACATCGGGTTTTTCCGCGGCACCCCGCTGCTGGTCCAGCTGATCTTCTGGTTCAACCTGTCATCGCTGTATCCGACGCTGGGACTGGGCATTCCCTTCGGGCCCACCTTCGTTTCCGGCAGCGCGAACGATCTGATCACGCCGCTGACCGCGGCCGTGCTGGGGTTGGGCCTGAACGAGGCCGCCTACATGGCGGAGATCGTTCGGGCCGGGCTGCAATCGGTGGACGACGGGCAGACCCAGGCGGCACAGGCCCTCGGGATGACCGCCCGTCAGGTCTTCCGACGGATCGTGCTGCCACAGGCGCTGCGGGTGATCATCCCGCCGACCGGCAACGAGACCATCTCGATGCTCAAGACGACCTCGCTGGTCAGCGTCATCGCGCTGCCCGAGCTGCTCTACGCCGCCCAGATCATCTATTCGCGGACGTTTCAGGTCATCCCGCTGCTGATCGCGGCGAGCCTGTGGTACCTGCTGTTGACGACCATCCTCACCGTCGGCCAGACGTTCCTGGAACGCCGGTTGCGCCGCGGCGACAGCCAGTTCCGGGGGCGACCGGGACGCGGCAAGTCCACCGGATCCGAGCCGGCGTCCGACGCCACACCCGACGGCAGCCCGACGGTCGAGACGGTGGGCCGTGGGGACACCCGATGACCGACCAACCGGTGAACGGCGATCCGATGCTCGTCGCCAGGGGCGTGCGCAAGTCCTACGGAAACCACGAGGTCGTTCGCGGCATCGACCTGGAGGTGGCCGGCGGCGAGGTGCTCTGTCTGCTGGGCGCGTCCGGCTCCGGCAAGAGCACCTTTCTGCGCTGCATCAACCACTTGGAGAAGATCAACGCCGGCTGGATCAGTGTCGACGGCGAGCTGGTCGGCTACCGGCGCCACCGCGGCAAGCTGCACGAGCTCAAGGACCATGAGATCGCCCGTCGGCGCAGCGAGATTGGCATGGTGTTCCAACAGTTCAACCTGTTCCCGCACCTGTCCGTGCTGGACAACCTCATGGAGGCACCGGTGCGGGTCCGGCGGGAGGCGCCCGGCCCGGTCCGGGAGCGGTCGATGGCGTTGCTCGAGCGGGTCGGACTGGCCGACAGGGCCGCCGCGTTCCCCCGCCAGCTGTCCGGTGGGCAGCAGCAGCGGGTCGCGATCGCCCGGGCGCTGGCCATGCAACCGAAGTTGATGCTGTTCGACGAGCCGACCTCCGCACTGGACCCGGAGCTGGTCGGCGACGTGCTGGACGTGATGCGTGGCCTGGCCGCGGACGGGATGACGATGGTCGTGGTCACCCATGAAATCGGCTTCGCCCGTGAGGTCGCCGACACCGTCGCGTTCCTCGACGAAGGCGTGATCGTCGAACAAGGACCGCCGTCACAGGTGTTCAGTGACGCCGCCCATCCCCGGACCCGGTCGTTCCTCGCCCGCGTCCTCTAGGGGTCGATCTGTCCCGCGCAGCGCTGGATCACTTGACGGCGCGGCGCCTGGCCCTGGGCGCGGTGTCGCCTTTGGACCCCATCACGAAGGAAGACACCAGGTGATTCCAGGAGCAGGTCCGGCACACCTCGACCTGGTAGACGGAGAACTCGCCGAAAGAGCCGGCCATCGTCTCTAGCTCCGCAGGCAATCGCGCCGATCCGGCCATCTGTTGGATCTCGTCGCCGTAGACCCAGAAGACGTGCGTCAACGGCTCTTTCCGGCACACCGGACACCCGGTCTGGGTGGCAACTCCGTGGAATTTTGCGGCCCTGACCAAGTACGGCGACGCGTCGCACACCTCGACGACACCGGTTCTGCCGGAGCGGACTTCAGCGAGCAGCGCCCTGCGCTGCAACGCGTAGTCGACCAGTCCCCGTTGGGTCCGCACCCATCCAGGGTACGCGGGGGGTCACCGCCGTCGGTGGCGCGTCCTGGGCGCTGTGCTGGCGAACCCCGCCGCGGCCGGCGTCGATCGTCAGCGCAAGACGGGTTCCTCAAGTACCGGCCCGCCGCACCGGCCGCTCACCGCTCACCCGCCGCAGCAGGCTTCGTTTCGGTCGTTCGGCGGTGGGCGCCGGCGCGGTCAGCACATTGTCGGCGGTCGCCTGGATTTCGGGGGCCAGCGGGTGCTCCGGGCCGTAGTTCTCCACCAGGGCAACGACCACGGCGGCGATCGGCACCCCGATGATCGCCCCGATCGGACCCCAGATCGCCGCGCCGAGGAACACCGAGGCCAGAGCAATGGCGGGGTTGACGTTCATGGTCCGTTGCGACACGTGCGGGGTAAAGCCGTAGGTCTCGATCTGTTGGTACACAACCGCGAACAGGGCGATCCACAGCGCAGTGATCGGCTTGTCCGCAAGCGCCACGATGATCGGCACGGCGATGCCGATATAGGTACCGACGAGCGGTACGAACTGTGCTGTCAAACCCACCAGCAACGCCAGCGGGAGCCAGCCGGGCAGCCCGATGGCGTAGAAGAAGACACCGTAGAAAAACGACGAGATGGCAGCGAGCACGACCTTGGAGGCGACGTAACCGCCGGTCTTCTCGGTCGCGATCTGCCACAGCTCGCCCAGCATCAACTGCCGCTCGTGCGGCATCCACACCGCGAGCCGCTCCACCAGACCTGGCCCCGCGCCGGCGATGTAGAACGAGAAAACGATCACCGTGATGAGGTCGAAGACCACGGAAGCCAAGGACCCGAACACACCGAGGACGCCCCCTCCGAGATCGTCGGCCAGGCCCTGCACGTCCGATGCCTCGAGTTGCAGCCCCGAGGTGATCGCGGCCGGGTCCAGCGTCGATCCGAAGGTCTGGTTGATCTGCGTCGTCACCCGGCCGACGACGGCGGGGCCCTGGCTGATCAGTTGACTCGCCTGCTGGAAGGCGGTGGTGCCGAACAGCACGAACAGTCCCGCCAGGATGAGCAGGGACGTTCCGCCGACCACGGCCGTGGCCAGCCCGCGACTCCGACCGCGTCGGACGAACCATCGGATGGCCGGCTCCGCGGCAATCGCGACCAGCCACGCCAACAGGATCAGGAACAGGAAGTGCCGGGCCGCGCTGACCACCCAGATCCCCACCAGCCAGGCGGAGATCACCAGCAGGATCCGGATGGTGCCGCGCTGAATCTCCTGGACGTCCATCCGGATCCGAAGGGGCGGCTCGGAGCCGCGGGCCGGCCCGCCGGTTGCCGGCGGGGTGGCGGGTGGGACGGCGTCCTGCGAGTGCTGGCGCCCCGTCGATATGCCGGTCGGCGGAGCACCGCCACCGGACTCCGCGTCGATCCTGGCCACCTGTTGCCGCCTCCCGGCTGATTGTGCGCGTCACGTTCATCTTCCCCGCCGTGCGAGGTTTCGCCGCAAACGTCCGACACCGTCCGTTACCCGGTATTCCCCACCGTGTGTGCTCACGCGCCGCCGCTCCCTGCCACAGGGTCCTCGCCTCTTGCCGGTCCTGCGCGCTCCGGCCCGCCGGATGCTGTCGGGCGGTGCCGCCAGCTTGTGCGGTGGTGTGCCATCTCGTCATGCCCTCTGCCCGTCGGCCGTTGAACGGTCGGCCGCTTCGGCGGCGGCGTCGAGCACCCGGCTCAGCGCCCGGTGCAGGTCCAGTAACTCATCGGTCGACATACCCAGTCGCCCCACGATGGCGGGCGGCACGACCAATGCCTTCGTCCGTAGCGCGGTGCCGCGTTCGGTGAGTTCCACCGCCAGCTGCCGTTCGTCGGCCGGGTCACGCTCGCGGGTCAGCAGACCGGCCGCCGCCAAGCGCTTGAGCAGCGGTGACAGTGTTCCGGGATCGAGTTGCAGCAGCGTACTGAGTCGCTTGACCGTTACCGGTGCGTGTTTCCACAGCGCCAGCATCACCAGATACTGCGGGTGCGTCAGATGCAATGGGTCGAGCACGGGCCGGTACAGCGCCACGACGCTGCGGGCGGCCACGACGAGCGAGAAGCAGACCTGTTGGTCCAGCGCGAGAGGATCCGAGTCGCGGGCGGCGCCGCCTGATGTCGCCACCATGCCCGTTGGATCCACCGATCAATGGTACCCCAATGATTGGTGCACCAACCAAAAACCTTTCGGCGTGGCTGTGTTCGCCGACGTATCGTTCCGATATAGTTCACCGAGGTATCGACCCGGGTATCTCACCAGCGCTGGATGGTCAGCGGGCCGCGGACAGTACGCCCGGCAGTGTGGTCGGCAGAACAAGCAGCAGGTCGTCAGGAGGTGAGCGACGTCGTCAGGGAGAGCGCAAGCGTTTTCGAACTAGCCGTGCTGGGGTTGCTCAGCGAGTCCCCGATGCACGGCTACGAAGTGCGCAAGCGGCTCAATTCGACGCTGGGGACGTTCCGCGCCTTCAGCTTCGGATCGTTGTACCCCACGCTGCGCAGGCTGCAGACGGCTGGCCACATCGCCACCGAGGATCCGGTCACCGACGTCGACGCGGTGCCGTTGTCGTCGAAACGCTCCAGGGTCACCTACCGGATCAGCGCGGACGGCAAGGAACGGCTCGGCGAGCTTCTTCGTGACGCCGGCCCGCAATCCTGGTCGGACGACGGCTTCGGCGTGCATCTCGCCTTCTTCTCCCGCACCACTTCGGACGCCAGGATGCGCATCCTGGAAGGACGCCGAAGGCGGGTGGAGGAACGGCGTGAAGGACTCCGATCCGCCATGACGAAAGCCGCCGAGCGACTGGACACCTACACCGCCGAGTTGCACCAACTGGGACTCGAGGCGTCCGACCGAGAGGTGCGCTGGCTCAACGAGCTGATCGACCAGGAACGTCTCGGCCCAGCAACGGGCCTCCGGGCAACGCCGCCCGAACCGCCCACCAGCGGTACCCGCTACCACCCCACCCCACCCCACTGACCGGCGTCACGCGACACCGATCACGGCCGGCCCACCCGGCGGCCGTCGCACCAGGAGGAACTTCATGACATCGCCCCAACGGAAGATCCGTACCGCCATCGTGGGGGTCGGCAACTGCGCCTCCTCGCTGGTGCAGGGAGTCGAGTACTACCAGGATGCCCAGCCCGGCACCCGGGTCCCCGGTCTGATGCATGTGCAGTTCGGCGACTACCACGTCTCGGACGTTCAGTTCGTGGCGGCCTTCGACGTCGACGCCAAGAAGGTGGGCTTCGATCTTGCCGACGCCATCGGCGCCAGCGAGAACAACACGATCAAGTTTGCCGACGTGCCGCCGACGGGTGTCATCGTGCAACGCGGGAGAACCCTCGACGGACTGGGCAAGTACTACCAGCAGACCATCGTCGAGTCGCCGGCCGAACCCGTTGACGTGGTTGCGGCGCTGCGTGAGGCACAGGTCGATGTGCTGGTCTGCTACCTCCCCGTCGGATCGGAGGACGCCGCCCTGTTCTACGCCCAGTGCGCCATCGACGCCGGCTGCGCGTTCGTCAACGCGCTGCCCGTCTTCATCGCCGGCACTCCCGAGTGGGCCGAGAAGTTCCGCGTAGCCGGGCTTCCCATTGTCGGTGACGACATCAAGTCACAGGTCGGTGCGACCATCACCCACCGGGTGCTGGCCAAGCTGTTCGAGGACCGGGGGGTGATTCTCGAGCGCACCATGCAGCTGAACGTCGGCGGCAACATGGACTTCATGAACATGCTCGAGCGGGACCGCCTCGAGTCCAAGAAGGTGTCGAAGACCCAGGCCGTGACATCCCAGGTCGACAGGGATCTCGGCGCGCGCAACGTGCACATCGGCCCGAGCGACTACGTCGCCTGGCTCGACGACCGCAAGTGGGCCTACGTCCGCCTCGAGGGCCGCGCCTTCGGCGACGTCCCGCTGAACCTGGAATACAAGCTTGAGGTGTGGGACTCACCGAACTCGGCGGGCGTCATCATCGACGCCGTCCGGGCCGCCAAGATCGCCAAGGATCGCGGCCTCGGCGGGCCGATCCTGTCCGCCTCGTCGTACTTCATGAAGTCCCCGCCCGTGCAGTACCCCGACGACCAGGCACGCGACAACGTGGAGAAGTTCATCAGGGGCGAGGTCGACGGCTGACCCCCGCTGTCCCGGGCGAGGTCCTCGAGAGCCCGCCCGGACGCGGTCAGTCCGCCGTGCTACCGACAGTCACGGCGTTGTCGACTGTCACGGCGTTGTCGACAACCACCGGGTCGTCGAATGGCTGCTTCGGGGCGAGGCGGACGTCGAACAGTGGGCGGACATCCTGCAGGGCTGACATCGGTGTGACGGCGCTGCGGGGTACCACGCGGTCCCACCGAACCCGCCGGCGATGGGTGAGTGACGCCCCGCCGGCGGGTCCGAACTCGTACGGGCCGTCGACGATCCCGACCAGCAGATCGCGGCCGCCATCGATCAGCACGGCAACCTCGTCGCCGGCGCCGATCTCGGTGAGGAAACGGGCCAGCGCAGCCAGCGGGCGGGTGACCCGGCGGGCCGGTGCACCGAGCATCTGACGCAGGCCCGTCAGGTCCTGTCCGGCCGCGTCGTCGACAATGCCCGATGCTGTTCCGAGCGCGACGACGCCGGTCTGCAGACAACGGCCCAACGCTTCGGCGTTGTCCGGCCGCAGAACCCAGATGCGGCTGCAATCGGCGCTAAGGGCGCACGGGTCAATACGCTAGGTTTGTCTGTTTCATTTGGATAGACTTGTGGTATGACGTCACCCGAGCCAGTCGCTGATCCGTTGGCGGAGCGGTTGTCGCTGATCAGGCCGCATCTCGACCAGAGGGCGTGG
>JBBRVZ010000046.1:0-24864 GCA_038246445.1 Mycobacteriales bacterium | reverse complement strand
ATGACTTTGCCCTTGGTGATCGCGCCGTAGTACATCAAATACCGCGCCAGCGCATCGATCGCCATGTGATAGCCCGCGGGAAGCCGCTCCGTGCGCGCCTTGTATTTTCGGTATTGCCTCTTCTGTTCGAGCGACCCTCTGATCTGCTCGATCCACCCTGTGACCATTTCTAGCTTCCTCCTCCGCGGAGCTTTTCGAGCCGTTCTGTCAGAAAGCTCCACGTCCTCCAGAACTCTTCAAGATATTCACGTCCCTGAGCGTTGAGTGAATACACCTTTCGAGGCGGCCCCTTTTCGGAAGGCACCTTTTCCACGTCGACGAGGCCACGCTGTTCGATCCTGACAAGCAGCGCGTACACGGTCCCCTCGGCGATATCGGCGAAGCCCTGCTTCCGCAGCCACCCCGTGATCTCATAGCCGTAGGCGGGCCGGTCCAACAGGATCGCGAGGACGATGCCCTCCAACGTTCCCTTGAGCATCTCCGTCATCTGCTTGCCCACGTAAGGCCCTTCCAACTACTCAGCAATACTGACTACCAGTAGATAGTAGCGCTGATTAGCTGGCGCGCAAGCTCTGCGTGGAGGTGCCAGCTCACCCTTACTTGCACGACCAGGCCTCGCCCAGTGATCCTCGCGCACGGTGACCACGACACTTTCGTCCCAGTCGTGGAGCGCCGAACTGCCAGCGCTTTGCCCGACGTGCACGCGTGCGCCGAACCGCCACCGAGGCAGTTCCGCCTCGCCAAGGGGTGGGGGCCGTCAGGCTGGTGGATCCGTTCCGAGCCGCGGAGTGGCACACTGAGCGGGTGATTTCCGAATAGTCCGTTGTCGGTTTCGTGCCCTCGACCGACCTCGCGCGTTCGCGTCGATTTTACGAGACGGTTGGCTTGCCAGTCGCTTTCCAGGTTGTCGTCGCCGCGGGTCCGTGACGCTGCGGATCAAGAACGTAGGGTCCGGCCGGCAATACCCTCTCACTGGATCACCACCCGGCGTGCACCAGCGCCGACCATTCCCGGGCCCCTTGACCGATGCCTGACCGGACAGGCGAGCAAGCTCGGCGGCGCGGGCACCGACGCCGTCAGACGGTGATCACCTCGAACAGGACCCCGAACTTGACGCCGAGGCGCGATCCGGTGGGGCGGGCCATCGACTCGAGGAACTCCCGGGGATCGGCCATGCCGTGCTCGCCGAGCCCCGTCAGGTACTCCCGATGAGCCTCCAACGAGGCCACTCCCTTGTCGAAATGATCGGTGACGTCAACGCCGTGCATGCCGAACGGGCTACCGACCAGCACCGTGGTCACGGTGCACGGTTGCAGGCCCTCGTCGAGCAGTTCGCGAAACACCCAGCGGTTGCCGGCATCGCGTACCCCATGGACGACGCAGCGCCCGACTGCGATGTGATCGGCCTGGTTCAGCGCCCCGGGAGCCCACGCCTGGCCGAAATAGCCGGTGATGACGACCTCGGGACGGAAACGCCGTACGGCCCGTGCGACATCCCGCCGCAGCGGCAATCCGTATTCGAGCATCCCGTCGGGATGGCCCAGGAACTCGACGCTGTCCACACCGACGACCGCGGCCGAATCGCGCTCCTCCTGCTCGCGTAACGGCCCGCACCGCTCAGGTTCGATGGCGTCGATACCGGCCTCGCCGCTCGTCGCGAGGCAGTACGCGATGTGCTTGCCCTGGCTCGTCCAGCGGGCAATGGCTGCGGCCGTGCCGTACTCGAGATCATCAGGGTGGGCAACTATTGCCAGCGCCCGCGACCAGTCCTCGCCCACCCACTCAAGTTGTTCGGTCATTGGGCGAAGGTACGCCGCCACAGTCACCGATGACGCGTGTCGGGCTGCGCAGAGATCATCGCCCGAGCTCCCGTACTGCGATCGGCTGGAAATCACCGTACTTCAGCCAGGTCTCGTCGATGTGGACGCGTTTCGCTGCGTCGGATTTCCACCTGGCCTGCCACGTACAGTCCGTTCGCAGGCCCCAGTTACGTGGTTCGACAACTCGACCGGTGGTGGAGTCCGGAGAAACTGACGGGTCCGCTGGAGCGGGGAGATTGTCTGATCGCGGTCCAGGACACCGCGGTCCTGGGTGTCAGCGCAGTAGGTGAGTACGACGCGTGCTGGGAACTTCTACCGGTTGCAGGGTTTTGAAGACACCTCCGTACCCGCCGATCCACTGGACGCAGTGTGGATGCGCTACGCGGCGGCGAAGTAGGGTTCGCAGCCGTGAGGCCACCTTTGAAGGGGGGGGCGCCGGCGCGCCACTCACCGCAGTTGGTGCTGCCTCCTCCGCAGGATCCCGCTCGGCGTCGTGGTCGCTGCGGGCGATGGCCAGCTCGAAACCGGCAGCGGTTTCGTCCAGGTGGCCCAGCCTGCGCAGTAGCTCGGCCCTGATCGAGTGGAACAGGTAATAGCTGTCCAGATCGAGCGCATTTACCAGGCCAGCGCGACTGCCGGGCCGTCGACCTCGGCCACCGCCTTCGCGTGACTGTCGTCAGCGGCGGAAGAAATGAGCCGCCCACCGGGTGTCACACAGCAGCCGCGACCGGTGTCTTGATGTGGTAGCCAACGCCCACCACCAGGAGACGACATGACCAGCACGCCCCGCATCCAGCCCGCTCCTATCACCGGAGTCTTGGGCATGATGGTGAAACGCTTCAGCAGGAAGCTGCTCGGCGAGGTGCCGGAGCCGATCGGCATCTACTTCCACAACCGGCCCGTGCTCAAGAGCTTCCTCGGGATCAGCAGCAAGGCACAGAAGTGGAGCGCCTGCGACGAGAACCTGAAGTCCTTCGCGCACATGGCCGTCTCGGCGCAAGTCGGCTGCTCCTGGTGCTTGGACTTCGGCTATTTCCATGCCCATAACGAGGGCCTGGACGAGCGCAAGGCCAGCCAGGTGCCGGTGTGGCGGACCTCGGAGGCTTTCACCTCGCTCGAGCGGGACGTCATGGGGTTCGCCGAGGCCATGACCGCGACACCGCCCACCGTCACCGACGACCAGTTCGCTCGGCTGCTGCAGCAGATAGGTGAGTCGGCGATGGTCGAGCTCACCACCCACATCGCCCTTGCCAACCTCTACACGCGCTCGAACGTGGCGATGGGCATTGAGTCGCAGGGCTTCTCGGCCGTGTGCGACTTCGAGTTGGCGGGGCGGGACGTAGCCTCGCGGTGATGACCGATCCGTTCCTCGCGCACCGCAGCCTGCTGTTCACCGTGGCTTACGAGATGCTCGGCTCCGCGGCCGACGCGGAAGACGTGGTGCAGGAGACCTGGCTGCGGTGGGCCGACGCCGACTGGTCGGAGGTCCGCGACCCACGCGCCTACCTGGTGCGCATCGTCACCCGGCAGGCGCTCAACCGGCTCCGGACGCTGGCGCGGCGGAGGGAGGACTACGTGGGCGAGTGGCTGCCCGAGCCGCTACTGACCGCGCCCGACGTCGCCGACGACGTGGAGCTTGCCGAGAGCGTTTCGATGGCGATGCTCACCGTGCTGGAGACGCTCACACCGACCGAGCGCGCGGTCTTCGTGCTCCGCGAGGTCTTCGAGGTGCCCTACGAGGAGATCGCAGCGGCGCTGGACAAGAGCGCCGCCGCGGTCCGACAGACGGTGCACCGCGCCCGTGAGCACGTGGCCGCTCGCCGGCCGCGGAGACAGGTCGACCGGTCCGAGCAGCAACGGGTGGTCGAAAGGTTCCTGGCCGCACTGAGCACTGGCGACGTGCAAGGGCTGATCGAAGTGCTGGCCCCGGACGTCGTCGTGGTCGCAGACGGCGGGGGACTGGTGGCAGCCGCCCGGCGCCCCATCACAGGCGCGAACAAGGTCGTTGCGTTCCTGTCGAAGTTCGCCGCCCTCGCCCCCACCGCCGTGGTGGACACGGTGTGGCTCAACGGCGCGCTCGGGGGACGCATTGTGCTGGACGGCAAGCTCAACACTGTCATCAGCTTCGTTATCGACGACGGCCGGATCGCACGGATGTACGCGGTCCGGAACCCCCACAAGCTTGGTCGACTCAACGAAGAGGCCGTCATCGCACGCTGACGTCGATTCCGCTGGGTTGTCAACGGTCACGATAGTCACAGCGTCTGGTCGATCTGGCACGTCGTGGTCGATTGGGGTGGCCGCTCGTCGGTGGGACGTTTGCGGACATTCAAGCGGCGCTGACGGCCGTTGCCAACCCCACCGGCCGACCTTGACCCGACTGTACGACTGTGCAAGCATCTGCACATGCGTCCAGCATCGGGGGATCTGACGGCAGCAGCCGCAATCTTGCAGGCGGCGATGCGGCTGTTCGCCGAGCGCGGCGTTACCGCGGTCTCCGTCCGAGATGTCGCGTCAGCCGCCGGGGTGTCTTCGTCGTTGGTGACTCACCACTACGCCACCAAGCGCGGCCTGAAGGACGCCACCGACGCGCGGGCGCTCGCGGCGCTCGACGAAGTTTTCGAACTGGGGGCCGGAGAAGACACGGCCGAGGGGGCGCTCGCGTCGATGCAGACCAGCCTTGCCGGTCAACTGCAGCAGGTGCCGCTGCTGATGCCGTACCTGCGACGGCTGCTCATCGACGGCGGCCCGGCGGCGGATGAGTTGTTCGGCCGGTTGTTGGAATCCACCCGCCAGGCGCTTTCCCAGTGGCAGCAGGCGGGGATCATGCGCCGCGGCGCCGACGACGACGTGCTGACGGCGATGGTCCTGGTCAACGACCTCACGACGATCCTGCTCCGCGAGCAGATCCACGCCGCACTCGGGTTCGATCCGGTCGAGGGTGCCGGCCTGCAGCGGTGGGCGGCGACTGCCCTCGAGGTGTACCGGCAGGGAATATTCAACCCGGCAACCGCGCCAGAACCTGACCAGAAACCCCGGGGGCGGCGGTGAGCACCCCGGTGATCCACGCCGAGGGCCTCACCAAGGTTTTCGGTAACGTCCGGGCCCTGGATGGCCTCGACCTCACTGTGCGCCCGGGTGAGGTGCATGGCTTCCTCGGGCCCAACGGCGCCGGTAAGTCCACGACGCTCCGCGTCCTGCTGGGGCTGATGAAGGCCACCTCGGGCCACGTCGAGCTGTTCGGCGGCGATCCGTGGCGCGACGGGCCCCGCCTGCACCGCCGGCTGGCCTATGTCGCCGGCGACGTCGCGCTCTGGCCGGGACTGACAGGCGGTCAGTGCCTCGACGTCCTGGGCGCCACCCACGGCGGCATCGACGAACGCCGTCGGCTGGACCTGGTCGGACGGTTCGAGCTCGACCCCACCAAGCGGGTCCGTGACTACTCCAAGGGCAACCGGCAGAAGGTGGCACTCATCGCCGCTCTGGCCGCCGACGCCGAGCTGCTGCTGCTCGACGAGCCGACCTCGGGCCTGGACCCACTCATGGAGCAGGCCTTCCAACAGTGCGTGCGCGAGCGGCGCGCGGATGGTGTGACCGTGCTGCTCTCCAGTCACATCATGGCCGAGGTGGAGGCATTGGCCGACCGGGTGAGCATCATCCGGCGTGGCCGCACCGTCATCAGCGGCACCCTCGCCGACCTGCGCCGACACACCCGGACGGCCGTGCACGCCGTCACCGTTGCCGACCCCTGCGGACTGGTCGACGCCGAGGGGGTCGCCGACTATCAGCGCGAGCGGCTCGACGAGCAGGTGGACTCCCGGTTCACCATCGACCCCGCCCACCTCGACGGCGTCATCGGGCGGCTGCACGCGGCGAGTATCCACACGCTCACGGTCACGCCTCCCAGCCTCGGCACTCTGTTCCTGCAGAACTACGGCGAAACCCTGGACCCGGACGAGGGGGCCAGCAACGACAGCCGGGAGGAGGCCTCTCGATGAGCGTCCGTAGTCTGACCGTGCAGGATGGCGCGCACGGTCTGGGCACCATGCTGCGCATCGTCGGGCGCATCCAGCGGCGCAGTGCCCTGATCTGGATGTTTACGCTGAGCGCGAGCATGGTCGGCACGGCAGCCAGTATTGCCGCCCTCTACGACACCGCCGCCAAGATCCACACGTACGCCACGGCGGTCACAACGGGCAAGGCCCTGGTCGCGATCAACGGCAAGGTGGAAGGCATCGACTCCCTCGGCGGCGTCATCCAGGACGAGTTCGGCTTCCTGGCCGCGTTCCTGCTGCCGCTGCTCGGTATCAGCCTGGCGGCGCGGGCCACGCGGCGCGAGGAAGAGTCCGGCCGGCTCGAACTGCTGCTCGCCGGCCGCATCGCCCGCCGCGATCCCACCCTCGCGGCGCTCCTGGTGGCCACCGCCACCATCGTCACCACCGCGATGCTGTTCGCCGTCGGGCTGGCGATCTGCGGCGTCCCGCTCGCAGGCTCTCTTCTCTACGCCCTGTCACTGGGCGCCCTGGCCTTCGTCTTCGCCGGTCTCGCGGCCCTGCTCGCCCAGCTCACCCTGCACGCCCGGGGGGTCTACACCTGGAGCCTCATCGCCCTCGCGGTGTCCTACGCGCTGCGAGGCGTGGGCGAGGTGACCAACACCTCGATCACCTGGCTCTCCCCGCTCGGCTGGGCGGAGAAGGCAGCGCCATTCGGGGATCAGCGGTGGTGGGCCCTGACCATCCCGGTCGCGGCCGGCCTCGCCCTGGGTGCGGCAGCGCTCCGGCTGGCCAGCCGGCGCGACCTGGGCAGCGCCCTGGTCCGTGGCCGGGCCGGCCCCGATCGTGCCAACGCGCGGTTACGCAACCCGATCGGGCTCGCGATCTGGATCCACCGGCCCGCCACCCTCGGCTGGCTCGCCGGCGGCGTGCTGCTCACCGGGATGATGGGCGCCCTGTCCCAGCAGCTCCTCGACGCGATGACCGGCAACCCCGCTCTTGCCGATGCCCTGGGCATCGCCAATAGTCGGCCCATCGACGGGCTCGTCGCGGCTACCCAGCTCTACCTGGCGGTCATCGCAGCGGGGTACGTCATCGGGGCCATCGGCACGCTGCGGACCGAGGAGGCCGAGGGCAGGCTGGAGGCGCGGCTCTCCGGGACGGTGTCCCGGGCCCGCCTGCTGGCCTCGCACGCGCTGGTGGTGCTGGGGGGTCTGATGACGATCGTGCTCGGCTCGTCGCTCGTGCTGGGCCTCGCGACCGCGCTGCCGGTCGGCGACACGGCCGAGCTCGCCCCGATCCTGAAGTCGGGGCTCGCCTACCTTCCGGCCGAGCTGATCCTCGGTGGGCTCGCGCTGGCGGTCTATGGCCTACGCCCCCGGCTGTTCGGTGCCGCCTGGGCCGGCTACGCCGGGATGGCGTTCATCGCGTTCATCGGTCCCGGCCTGAAGTTCCGCCAGTGGATCGTCGACCTCTCGCCGACCACGCACGTGGGCAATCCGCCGGTTGGCGCGATCCAGAGCGAGGCGCTCATCGTGATGACCGCCGTTGCTGTGGCCCTCACGGCAGGAGGCCTCGCGGCCTTCCGTCGCCGCGGAATCCCCCAGGGCTGATTCCCCGCCTGCCCAACGTGCACCGGGTGGCCACGGCCGAAGTCCGGATCAGGACCTTCCGGCCGGGGCGCCGTCCCGGGGTGCGGGGACACGCCTCAACCGCCGGCGGCCGAAGGAAGTGCCGCACCGGGTCCGGCGCTCGAAGCTGTTGCGGTGGTTGCGCAGCTGCCACCTGTCCAGACCGGACCCGCAGATTGCCCGCTGCACCCAGCCAGCAGCAGCGCTCCGACCGCTGTGCCGATCAATACGCCGGCTACCCGGGCAAACAGGTTGCCGCGCAGGCCCCTGCCCGGATCCCCAGACACCGACATTGTCTCCCCCAGTTCGATGTGGCCATCCGCCCGATCGCGACAACACCTGGCCCGGCAAGGAATCAACCGCACATTCGCCCACCATCGGCGTTACGGCTGGAATTGGTCATTGCGCCGCCCCGACAAAGGATAACCTGAGCGAATGGGGCCGACGAGTCGAGGAAAGAATGAAATCGGCAGCGGGCGTCTATTGCGGCACCAGCGGGGTGGCCGGCGAATGGTCCAGCTGGGCGCGGTTTCCTCGGTTCTGCTCGTCATCGCGTCCCTGGTCGGCGCGAACACCTCGGCCGCGATGACTGCGGTGGACACCACACCGCGCCTGCATACCGCCGGTGCCAAAATTGTCACCGAAACGGGTGAGGAATTCACGATCCGGGCGGTCAATTGGTTCGGATTGGAGACGCCCAATTGCGCTCCGCACGGATTGTGGCGAATCACCATCGATCAGGCGATGGACCAGATTGCGTCATTCGGTTTCAATACGATCCGATTGCCGTTCTCCTCCGAATGCCTGGCCGCGCAAGCATCCGCGGTGAACGGGGTCGGCGCCTGGAAAAATCCTGGCCTCATCGGCAAGACGCCGCTGCAGATCATGGACAGGGTGGTCGACGCTGCGGCCGCGCGCCACCTGCGGGTCATCCTGGACCGGCACCGTCCGGACTCCGGATCGCAGTCGGAACTCTGGTACACCGGTCGCTTCCCCGAGCGGCAGTGGATCGCCGACTGGGTGTCGCTGGCCGATCGCTACCGGGACCGGCCGACCGTCATCGGCGCAGACCTGCACAACGAACCGCACGGGTCGGCCTGCTGGGGCTGCGGTGACCCGGCCACCGACTGGGCCGCGGCGGCGACCCGCGCGGGTGATGCCGTTCTGGCCGCCAATCCCGACTGGCTGATCTTCGTCGAGGGCGTCGAACGCCAGCGCACCGCAGGGTCGACGTGGTGGGGCGGCGGGCTCGCCGACGCGGCAACCTCCCCGATCGCGCTGGAGGTTCCGAACCAGCTGGTCTATTCGGCGCACGATTACCCCGCCGGCGTGTACGCCCAGCGCTGGTTCAGCGAGCCCGGGTACCCGGCGAACCTACCCGCCATCTGGGACCGCAACTGGGGTTACCTGCAACAGCAAAACATCGCGCCCGTGCTGCTCGGCGAGTTCGGCACCAGGCTGGCTACCGAATCGGACCGTGCCTGGCTGACGACACTGGTCGGCTACCTGGCCCAGCGCGGAACGAGTTTCGCATACTGGTCCTACAACCCGAACAGCGGCGACACCGGCGGGCTGGTTGCCGACGACTGGACGACGCCGCAGCACGCAAAGCTGGACGCTCTGGCGCCGTTGTTGCCGAAACCGCATCCGGGAACGACCACCAGCACGCCCACGGTGACCAGCCCGAGCGCGACGACTACCACGACCACAACCAGCAAGCCCACCACCGCCAGCCCCCCGGCGACCACGACCAGTCCGACCACACCGACGCCGGTGCCGGGCGGCCATCCCACGGCAACCTGGCGACCGGGAACACAGTGGGCGACAGGCTATGTCGCCGAACTCGACCTCCGAGCACCCGGAACGGCGGTGACCGGCTGGATGGTGAGCTGGCCCGACACGCACGCCCGCTCGGTCTCCTCGTCATGGGGCATGACGTGCACCGTGGCCTCGGGCCGCGTCAGCTGCGCAGGTACCGGCTGGGCTGCCGGCATCCCGGCAGGTGGCAGCGTCCGGGTCGGCCTTGTTGTAGTCAATGACGGCACCGCACCGAGCTCGCCGGCACTGACGGTGGGCTGATCCACCGCCCCGCCGCCACGGCCCGCGGGCGAACGCGCAAGGCTCGCGTCATGCGCCATCTCACGAAACGCCGCTGCGCAGCGTCTGCATGATGTGACCAGAGAGCCGTTCGAACGCGTCGTGGATCGGCACGGTGTCTGTGTGCTGAGGGTCTGCCGCGCCGTGCTCGGACCGGATGACGCCGAAGATGCGTGGTCGGAAACCTTTCTGGCGGCACTTCGCGCGTATCCCGACCTCCCCGCCGGCGCCAACGTGCAGGCATGGCTGGTGACGATCGCGCACCGCAAGGCGATCGACGTCATCAGGAGCCGGGGCAGAACCCCTGTCCCGACCGGGCAGCCACCCGATGGGCCGTCGGCGGTCGGCGTCCCCGGGGCGAGTGACCACCAGCTGTGGGCGGACGTCGCCGCGCTGCCGGACCGGCAACGGCAGGCGGTCGCCTATCACTACCTGGCTGGCCTGCCGCACAAGGACGTCGCCGCGATTCTCGGCGGCAGCACCGACGCGGTACGCCGGGCCGCGGCGGACGGCATCAGGACACTGCGCAGGACCTACCTTCCACTCGGCTCCGGAGGCACCTGATGATCACCCGCCCAACCGCACCGCAGCACCCCGGCAGCGAACTGCCGGCGGGCCTGTACGACACCGATCCCGAGGCGCTGTCCAGACTGCGCGAGTCGTTGATCGGCGCCGCCACCTCCGCCGGCATCCTGGACATCGCGTACCGGACGCTGGACACCCCGGTGGGCACGCTTCTGCTCGCGGCCACCGATGCGGGCGTGGTCCGGGTGGCGTACGAGCGGGAGGATCACGATCGCGTCCTGCTCCGCCTTGCCGAACGGGTCAGCCCACGGATCCTGCTGGCGCCGGGCAGGCTCGATGCCATCGCGCGTCAGGTGTCCGAGTACTTCGCCGGTGCCAGAACGGTTTTCGATGTGCCACTCGATTTCCGGCTCAGCGGTGGTTTCCGGCTGGGTGTGCTGGAACACCTGCGGACAATCCGCTACGGGACGACCGAGAGCTATACACAGGTTGCGGTGGCGACCGGCCGACCCCGCGCCGTCCGTGCCGTCGGGACGGCGTGCGCGTCGAACCCGCTGCCCATCGTGGTGCCGTGTCATCGCGTTGTGCGCTCCGATGGAACCGCTGGTGGCTACATCGGCGGCCCGCAGGCGAAAGCCGCGCTGCTGGAACGGGAATCAGCGCACGTGTAGCGCACGTAGTGCGATCACCGGACCGGTGCGGCCGCCCGCAGCGTCAACGTCACGGCTACGCCGATGACCCGGAAGCGCCGGTTCCAGCGCGGTGAGATGAGCACGTCGTACCAGCGTTGCACGGCCGGTGCATGGCACGGAACGGTGATGATCACCGGCGCCGACAGGTCGCCGGCCGCCGCCGCCCGGATCATCGCAGCGACCTCGCGGGCGTATTCGTCATCCTCGGCGGCGTCGCAGACGGCCAGGTAGGACATCCCGACACCGGTGCGACTCCCGTTGCCGCCGTTGGCGGTGCTGAACTCACGCCAGGCATCGTTGACCGAGATGATGACGCCTGTCCGGTCCAGCATGGCCACCTCGACGGCATGATGACACAGCACCGGACCCGCCTGCGGTATCGCGTTTGCGGGCAAGTGGTCGAGCGGTCGCCCGGGCGTGATCGGCGCTTCGGCAGTCCACCCGGGCGCCGTCGCCATCCGTAGCCGGTGGCTGATGGACCTGCGTGCGGACTGGGCGAACCCGAACCCGTCGGACCGGCGCCAGGCCAGGACGGCCTGAGCAAGACCGAGTTCGGCAGCCTGCTCGAGCTCGGCGGCGCCGGACGGTTCACCGGCGGCAGATGCCATCTCGACGGCCATCGGCAGGCAATGCCGGAAAACCGCATCCTCGGCCGCCGCGATACGCGCTGGAGAGCCCTCCGCCCTCGCCCCGGCGAGAATGCTGAAGCGTTGCCCTTCGTCGCAGTCGGTGAGTACACCACCGACGGTGTCGACGTGTGTGTCGTCCCTGCGGTGCTGACGCGGTTGGCGAGCCTCCATGACTGTCCTCCGGTCCGAGTCCAAGTCGTGCCGCTGGCGCTGTCGCTGGTCCGTGGTGCGCGTTGCTCCTGCCGAGAAGGCTGCAAGCACCCGTCCCCACCGAGCGGACCACATCTTCCCTGCCACTGCGGGCGCAACCGACGGGCCCTGCCGCTCGGGCATCTCGGGCATCACCCGCGAAACGGGCGGGCGGCGTGCGCCCTGGTGCGGACGATAGTCCTGCGACCGCTCGCTCACAATGGGTGCGAGCACCCCTCCGACCAGCCGCCGGAGGCGCACTCAGACCGTTGCCGCGACCGCCTCGTCTGCACCACTCACCAGCAAACGCCTGCCGCTGAGCCGCCACAGAGGCACGGCGATGACGATCGAGTCGCGCCGGGGGGGATTCGCCAGATGGTTCTGGTTGCTCATCTCGGCAAGGCGTCGGGCACCCGACACCTCATACGCACGGCCCACTCCCTGCACGCTCCACCCGGTGCTCGTCGTGCTCTGGAACTCGTCGACCTGGAACGCGACCACAGCGTTCTTCGCTGCGGTGGCCAGTCGCCCGCCGTCGGACGCCCGGAAGATGATCTCTTCGCGGTCGAGGACGAAGCTCACGGGCTCGGCCGTCGGCAGCGCGCCGTCCGTGCAGACGACTCGACCGAAGCCACCCGGTGTGAGCAATCTCAGACAATCGACACGATCGAGTGCGCTCACGTCCATTAGTTCAGCAATGGCAGCCATGGCGATCTCCCCAGCGCATCGAGGACGCGCCCTGTTGTGATGAATGTCCTTCCAGGATGCGCCCTCGGGGGCTAGGGGCGGCTAGTGCCGAAGGTCCCCTCAGGACCCGAGCATGCGGTGTCGAACTACCGTGAGACCGGTACTGACCAGCGGAGTTCCGTACCATGCGGCTCGCACGCGGCCAGTGCCATCGCCCCGCCGCGGCGCACGGCCCGCCGGCGCAGATTGGCCAGCCCGCTGCGTCGATCCGTGTCCCCCAAGCCCGTGCCGTCGTCCCGCACGACGATGGTCACGCCGTCGGGAGCAGCCGTGACGTCCGCCGACGCGGACGACGCCTGCGCGTGCCGGGCGACGTTGCTCAGGGCCTCGTGCACCACTGCCACAATGTCATCGGCAATGTCCCCCGGGGGCACGTCGTCGATCGGACCGGAAAACCGGATCGATGCCTCGAAACCGAGCGCCGCGGTGAGGTCTGACACGGCGTCCAGAACGCGCGAGCGCAGGTTCAGCCGGCCGACCGTCAGCGGCTGATGCAACTGGAAGATCGAGGTGCGGATCTGCCGGATGGTGTCGTCCAGTCCGTTGATCGTGCTCAGCAGCCGGTCGGTGGAAGGACCGGCGGGCAGCCGCGTCGCAACGGCCTGCAGAGTCAACCCGGCGGCGAAGATGCTCTGGATCACGTGGTCGTGCAGGTCCGCTGCGATGCGTTCCCGTTCGTCGAGCATCGCCGCGCGCTGCTGCTCGTTCCGCGCCTCGGCCAGCTCGATCGCAACGGCGGCCTGATTGGCGAAACCACCTGCCATTTCGAGGTCTTCGGCGGTGAACGCAGGTTGTCCCGCCATCCGGGCTGCGGTCAGCACCCCGTGCACGCGTTGTGAACCGACCATGGGCAGAACCAGCACGGGACCGATCTCCAGGTCTCGCGCCGCCAGGAGCGCCAGGCCCGGTCGCTCACCAGGACCTGAGAGCCGGAGAGGTTCGCCCGTGCTGTAGACCCGACCGGACAGCGAGGTGTCCACCGGCAACCTCATCCCGACGAGATCGTCGGCGCCCTCGCCCACCGCGACCTCCACCCGGAGGTCGCCGCTGTCGACCGATGCGGGCAGGACCACCGTCACCAGATCCGCGCGGGAGATCTCCTTCGTCCGCTCTGCGATCAATGTCAACGGCCGGTTGGGATCGGCGGACAGCAATTCACGGGTGATCGCCGCGGTGGCCTGCAGCCAATGCTGCCGTGTCCGCGAAGCCTCGTAAAGCCGGGCGTTGTCGATGGCTACGCCGGCGGTGGCCGCCAGCGATTGCACCAGTTGTTCGTCCTCGGCAGTGAACTCGCCCTTGCCGCTCTCCGTCAGGTACAGGTTGCCGAACACCTCGTCCCGCACCCGGATCGGCACGCCGAGGAAGCTGTTCATCGGGGGATGATGCGGCGGGAATCCGCAGGATCGCGAGTCTCCCGGCAGGTTGTTGAGCCGGATCGGCTGTGGATCGTCGATCAGTGCGCCGAGCAGACCCTTGCCCTGCGGCAACCGTCCGATCTGTTCGACCAAATCGGAGGGCATCCCGACGTACACGAATTCCGCGAGGTAGCCGTCCGCGGCAATGACGCCCAGCGCGGCGTACTGCGCTCCGGTCAGCTCCCGGGCCGCCTCTGCGATCCTGCGCAGCACCACGGGCAGCGCGAGGTCGCCGACGATCATCTGGTTGGCGTGCAGCAGCCCGCGCAGCCGGTCCTGGGTGGCCATCACCTCGGAGGCGCGTTCGACGAGCTGACCGAGCAGCTGTTCGAGCTCCAGCCTGGGGAGGTCCGGGAACGTCAGGGCTGGCTCGGCAGCCGACGACCGAGAAGTGGTCCGAGGCGGACTGTTGATCTCATGGGAAGCCAGGTCGAGGCCCGACGGCACGTCCCGTTGCTCCGACATCGGCGCCTCACAGAGAACCAACGGACGTTGCGACACACCGAATGGTCGGTTACCCGCCCTGGGCCAGCAGTTGTCCACTGGCCGGAGTTAACCACAGAACCGGACATAAGGACACCACCATCGGACGCCTCTCACGGGGTACGACATTCGGCCGCCCTCGCGCGGCTCAGCGCAACTGGCGCAGCCCCGGGTCCGGTTTCGGCGTCGGCACCGCCACCCGGATTCTTGCGTCGACCACCACCACATCCTGACCGCGGCAGATCACCGGATTGAGGTCGAGTTCCGCAACCTCCGGCAGGTCGTCAGCCAGGATCCCCACCCGCACCAGCAGGTCGGCCAGCGCGGACCGGGACACCACCGGCGCCCCCCGGTAGCCGTCGAAGAGCCGCGCGGTCCGCAGCGCACCGATCATGGCCGCCGCGTCCGACCCGGTCACCGGCGCCAGCCGGAACGAGCGGTCGGCGATCAGGTCGGCCAGCACGCCGCCCGCGCCGATCATCACGGCCGGACCGAACAGCGGGTCCTGCAGCGCGCCGACGATCACCTCGGTCGCAGGCCGCTGCATCGGCTGCACCAGGATCGCCGGCCCACCCGGGCAGAGCAGCGCCAGGTCGGAGAACGCAGCGCGCACCTCCGCCTCGGTGACGATGTTCAGCCGGACACCGCCGATGTCGGTCTTGTGCAGACCGCCGACGGCGACCTTGACCGCCACCGGGTAGCCGAGTTCGACTGCCGCGGCCACGGCGTCATCCGCGGTACGGACCACCCGCTGCGGGCACAGCGGTATGCCGTAGTAGCCCAGCAGCGTCGCGATATCGTCAGCGGCGAGCCAACTTTCGCCGGCCGACAACGCCGCCCCGACACAGCGCCTGGCCGCGGATCGGTCGATGTCGGCCGGCCGGTGCAGCATCGACTGCTCTTTCGATCTGATCGCCGCGTACCGCACCGCCAGGGCCAGCGCGGCCGCCGCCGGTTCCGGAAATGTGAACACCGGCAGCGACAGTGCCGTCCCGACGATCGGGACGGAGGCCGGAACGGCGCCGACCCGGACGACGAGAACGGGCTTGTCCATGCCCGCCCCGGACCGTTGTGCCGCTGCGATCTGGGCCAGCACGGCGTCGGGGTCGGTGACCGCGACGTCGGTGAACAGGGTGAGCACGGCATCTACGTCGTCAGCGGCGAGCACCACCCGAAGCGCCCGGCCGATGGCCTCCGGCGTCATGGCGGCACCGAGGTCGATCGGGTTACGGCACGACGCGGCCGTCGGAACCGCCTGACGCACCAGGCTTTCCGTCTCCGCGGACAGCGTCACGACCTGCAGACCAGCACTTTCCGCGGCATCGGCCGCCAGAATGCCGGGCCCACCGGAGTTTCCGATCACCACTACCCTGCGGCCGGAGGGTAGCGGCTGGTCCGACAGCACCCGAGCCACGTCGAGCATCTGCTGCATGGTGTCCACCCGCAGCACCCCGGCCTGCTCGAACATCGCGTCGACGACCACGTCGGAGGACGCCGCCGCCGCGGTATGCGATTGACCCGCTAGCCGGCCCGCCGCCGACCGTCCGGCCTTGATGGCCACGATCGGCTTGTGGACGGCCACCGATCGGGCGATACGGGCGAACTTTCGCGGGTTGCCGAAGGACTCCAGATACAGCGCAATGACTGTGATGCGGTCGTCGTCCTGCCAGTCCAGCAGCAGGTCGTTGCTGCTGACGTCGGCCTTGTTGCCGATCGAGACGAACTGCGAGATCCCCAGACCCCAGCGCGCGGCAGCGGCGATCACCGCGATGCCGAGGGCACCGGACTGGGAGACCAGGCCGAGCGGCCCGGCCAGCCTGGGCAGTGACGCGAACGTGGCATTCAACCGCACGGCCGGATCGGTGTTCTGCACACCAAGGCAATTCGGCCCGACGACGCGCATGCCGAAACGGCGGGCGATCGCGATCACCTCGCGTTGCCGGGCCTGACCGACCTCGCCGATCTCGCTGTACCCGGCGGTCAGCAGCAGCACGCCGCGGACACCGCGTTCGCCGCAGTCCCGGACGACCTGCGGCACCTGGTCGGCGCGGACCGCGACGATGGCCAGGTCGACGGCGCCCGGCAACTGACCGGCATCGGCGACGCACGGAACTCCGAGAACGCTGTCGTGGCGCGGATTCACCGCGTAGATGGTTCCGGTGAACCCGCCGTCGATGATGTTGCGCAGTACCTGGTTCCCGATACCGCCCGCGCGCTGACCCGCACCGATCACGGCCACCGAGGCCGGCGAGAGGATGGGGCGCAGGCTCGCCTCGCCGGCCGACTGTTCGCGGTTGTCCATTGCCTGCAGTGCCCGGTCGTCGGTCGTCAGGTCCATCTCGATGAGTTCGGTCGAGCCCTCCATCCGCAGCCCGACATGGAAGCCCAGATCGTGCAGAACCTGGACCGCCGCACCGTTCTCGGCGAGGACCTCGGCGTCGAACTGGTTGATACCGACGCGCCGGGCAGCCGCGGCGAGGTGTTCCAGCAGCAGCGTGCCGATGCCGAGATGGTGGTGTTCGTCGGCGACCAGCAGTGCCACCTCGGCAGCGGTGTCGTTGATCCGCTCGAAGGCGGCGACCCCGACCAGTCGGCCGTCGATCCAGCCGCACAGCGCCGCGTGTCGCTCGCTCGCCGGTTGTACCAGCAGTTGGACGTAAGCCACGGCGGAGTTGCGACTGAAGGAGAAGAAGCGCAGGTACCGTGAGCGCTCCGACACCCCGTCATGCAGGTCCAGCAGGGCCTCGATGTCCTCCGGCTGGACGGGCCTGATGTGCACCAGGCCGCCGTCGGTGCGGACGGCGTCGATGCCGCCGGCAGCATACGGCGCGACGACCGGGTGCCTCTGATCGATGATGGCCATTCAGCGCCCATTCCCTCGTGCGATGACGTACTGCCCGGACCCCCGCCGGACGGTCTCGCGGCGATGCGACGTGGTGGCGGTGTCGATGTCAGAACCGGCCGGCCACAACGGACCGCCGCTCCTGGCCACTTCATGCTTCGCGGCCGGGCATGCGACTTGAAGGGCCCAAGGTCCCGTCACCCCGTCGCCGTCGTCGAGGTCACATCCAGGCGCCGACCGCACCGGGCCGCGGGCCCAGCACCGAGGGCCGCCCATGTTTGCCCGCACTCACTTCGGCTGCAACCAGAACAGCGGCAAGAAGCATCACCGCAGTGGTCACGACGGCGGCGAGGATGCCGGTGGCGGCAGCGGTTGCGCTCACCATGTTGAACGCGGTGTGCCAGATGGCAACCAGCACAACGCTTCCGCCCGAGCGGTTGTACAGCCAGCCCAACACGATCGACCCGGCCAACAGCCCGAGGAACCAACCGACCAGCACGCCGGTGCCGAAGTTCTGAAAACTGCTCAGGACGAAGAACTTCGGCAGGTGCCAGCATGCCCAGATCACCGCCACGATCCACATCGCGGTCAGTGGCGCGAACCGGCGTTGCAGCAGCGGCAGGGCGAAACCGCGCCAGCCTGTCTCCTCGCCGAAGCCGTTGACCAGCAGGACCACCAGCGCCACCCCCAGTACCCCGATCGACGACGGCAGACCGGTCATCTCGGCGAAGCCGGAAGCCGGCGGGATGTCGGCTCCGGCGACCGCGAGCACGGCAACAACGCCGCATCCGAGCAGTACCGGGCTCAGCGCGAACGCCCACCAGCGCAGCGGAACGCGAACCAGGGTCATGCTGTGCAGCAGACGCTTCAGGTCGCCGATGCGCCAGGCCACCAGCAGCGCCGCGACCATCGGACCGAGCAGCGCGGGAAAGTGCGACGGCTGCCCGTTCCCCTGCTGCGCCACCGATCCCGTGAGTGCCATCGGGATCACCCAGACCCAGCTCAATCCGCAGGCCAGCAGCACATAGGCCGCCAACGCTTGCATATCCGGGGCGCTTGCGGTCGGTATCGCGAGCGGGACCGAGGGCGGATGTCGACATCGGCCACCCCCTTGAGTCCGACATCAAACGGTCCCGCTCTCCTCGGGTGCCCGGCAGAGCCGAAGGTCGGGTGAGCGGCAGGGCCGAAGGTCCCAGCCCCCGATCGGCGCCGTCAGCACCTTGGCCGTCGCGACGAGAGCATCCTCGGTGCCGGCGGGAACGACGGCCGGCGCGCGCGGGGGGAAACCGTCCTGCCGCACGTGTCAATTCCCACACGCGTCGATTCGCTCAAGAGTCAATTTGCAAACGGGACCTTTGGCACTGGTGCATTTCTTCTCGAACGCATGTCGTTTTGACCCTCATCGACAGCGTACGTTCAGCTCAGGCGTTACCAAGACGCCGCAAATCGAGGTGGCCGATCAATCATGCAAACTCCTCTCACTCCGCTGCATTTCTTGCAGCGTGCGTCAGCTGTGCATCCGGACCGCACAGCCATCATCGACGGAGGCCGATCCTTCACCTACGCGGCGATGGCGGCGCAGGTCGTTCGACTGGCGAACGCGCTCAAGTCCAGAGGGCTCCGGTCCGGCGATCGGGTCGCCTATCTCGCCCCGAACTGCGCCGAGGTCCTCATCGGTCATTTCGCTGTGCCGCTCGCCGGTGGGGTGTTGGTCACCATCAACACCAGGCTCTCGCCCGAGGAGATCGCCGCGATCATCGAGCACTCCGGCGCAGTTCTGCTTCTCGCCGACGCACCGCTGGTGGAGCCGGCTCGCGAGAAACTCGCCGCCATCACGACACTGCGCGAGGTCATCAGCCTGCCCGCGGAAAGTGGACTGGAGGTCGAGCTCGCTTTCACCACCGGATATCTCGACTTGTTGTCCGCCGGCAGCGACTCCCCCATCGAGCATGCGGTCGACGACGAAAACGCCGCCATCAGCCTGAACTACACCTCGGGCACGACGGGCAAGCCGAAGGGCGTCGTCTACACCCACCGCGGTGCGTACCTGAATTCTCTCGGCGAGATCATCCACCAGGGGCTCGTCGACGGATCCAAGTACCTGTGGACCCTTCCGATGTTCCATTGCAACGGTTGGTGCACGACGTGGGCGTTGACCGCCGTCGCGGGTACCCATGTGTGCCTGCGGGCGGTCAATGCCGACGACATCTGGCGGGCGATCGACCGGGCCGGGGTCACCCACATGGCCGGGGCGCCGACCGTGCTGATGATGATGAGGGATTCGGTGCTGTCGCATCCGCTGCGGCAGGCGGTCACGGTCACGACCGCGGGAGCGCCGCCCAGTCCGTCGATCATCGCCGATTTCGCCGAGCTCAACGTCACCGTCGTTCACGTGTACGGCCTGACCGAGACCTATGGTCCGTATACCGTCTGCGAGCCGCAGGATTCCTGGCACGATCTCGGAGTCGCGGAACGCTCGCGGCTGATGTCACGCCAGGGCGTCGGCATGATCACCGCAGACGAAGCGCGGGTCGTGCTCTCCTACGGACACTCGGACGAACTTGACGACGTGCCCGCCGACGGCGTCACCATGGGCGAGATCGTCATGCGGGGCAACACCGTCATGAAGGAGTACTTCAGGGACCCGGAGGGCACTGCCATCGCGTTCAAGGGCGGCTGGTTCCATTCCGGCGACCTCGGAGTCCGGTACCCCGACGGCTACATACGATTGCTGGATCGGGCCAAGGACATCGTGATTTCCGGTGGCGAGAACATCTCCACCGTCGAGGTGGAGCACGCGCTGGCCACCCACCCCGCGGTGGCCGATGTCGCGGTGATCGCGGTCCCGGACGAACGGTGGGGCGAGCGGCCGAAGGCCTTCGTGGTGCTCACCGCCGGCCACCTCGCCGGTCAGGAGGAATTGATCGGGTATGTGAAGGAACATATCGCCAAATTCAAGGCACCCAAGACGGTTGACTTCGTTCTCGAACTGCCCAGAACCTCTACCGGCAAGATTCGCAAGGATTTGCTGCGCCAGGACGAGTGGGCCGGACGCGAAAGCAGAATTCAGTGATGACCAGAACGAGGTTCTGACCCGGGCCGAGGAATGGCTTCGGCTATCGCAACGCCAGGAATGCCGAGCCCGGCGTTGTTCCGTAGCGGACCGCCGGTTGACTCCGATCGGCTGGCTCCAGCATTGCCCGGCGTTGTTCAACAACGCCGGGCATTTCTGGCGGTCAGTGTCGCAGCGTCGCCGACAGCTCGCGCAACAGGTCCAGCGCTGCCTCGGCGATCACTGTGCCCGGCCCGAACACAGCGGCCGCACCGGCTTCCCGAAGCTCGGGGATATCCCCCGGCGGGATGACGCCGCCCACCACGATCATGATGTCCGGCCGACCGAGATCGGCGAGCGCGGCCTTGAGCGCCGGGACCAGCGTCAGGTGGCCGGCGGCCAGCGAGTTCACGCCGACGACGTGCACATCGGCGTCCACCGCCTGCTGTGCGACCTCCTCCGGTGTGGAGAACAGCGGACCGACGTCGACGTCGAAGCCCAGGTCGGAGAACGCGCTGACGATGACCTTCTGGCCGCGGTCGTGCCCGTCCTGACCCATCTTGGCCACCAGGATCCGAGGACGACGCCCCTCCGCCTCGGCGAAGGTGTCGGTCGCTTCGAGAACCTTTTTGATCAAAGGGAAATCACCCGCCTCGGCCCGGTACACGCCGGATATCGTACGGATCACCGCGGTATGCCGCCCGAACACCTTCTCCAGCGCATCGGAGATCTCGCCGACCGTGGCCTTGGCCCGCGCGGCGTCCACCGCCAACGCCAGCAGGTTCGTGGACAGGTCGCCCACGCTGCCACTGCTCGCCGCGCCGGCCGCGGTCAGTGCTTCCAGCGCCGTCCGGACCGCCTCCGAGTCCCGTTCCTCGCGCAGCTGCTGCAACTTGGCGATCTGCGACGCCCGCACGGCCCGGTTGTCGACCTTGAGCACCTCGAGTTCGTCGGCTTCCTCGGTGCGGTAGGTATTGACGCCGATGACGGCCTGCGTCCCGGAATCGATCCGGGCCTGGGTGCGTGCGGCGGCCTCCTCGATCCGCATCTTCGGGATGCCCGCCTCGATTGCCTTGGCCATGCCGCCCGCGGCCTCCACCTCCTGGATGTGCTGCCAGGCACGCTGCGCCAGATCGTGGGTGAGCTTCTCGACGAAGTAGGAACCGCCCCACGGGTCGATCGTCGCCGTGGTCCCGGACTCCTGTTGCAGCAGCAGTTGGGTATTCCTGGCGATCCGCGCGGAGAAGTCGGTCGGCAGCGCGATCGCCTCGTCGAGCGCATTGGTGTGCAGCGACTGGGTGTGCCCCTGGGTCGCCGCCATCGCCTCGATGCAGGTACGGGCGACGTTGTTGAACGGATCCTGCGCGGTGAGCGACCACCCGGACGTCTGCGAGTGTGTCCGCAGCGACAGCGATTTCGGATTCTTGGCGCCCTGAGCCCCGACCAACCGGGCCCAGATCGCCCTGGCGGCACGCATTTTCGCGACCTCCATGAAGAAGTTCATCCCGATAGCCCAGAAGAAACTGAGTCGCGGCGCGAAGGCGTCGATGTCGAGCCCGGCCGCCGCTCCCGCACGGAGGTATTCAAGCCCGTCGGCCAGCGTGTAGGCGAGTTCCAGATCGGCGGTCGCCCCGGCTTCCTGGATGTGGTAGCCGGAGATCGAGATCGAGTTGAATTTCGGCATTCTCGCCGCTGTGAACGAGAAGATGTCGGAGATGATCCGCATCGACGGCAGCGGCGGGTAGATGTAGGTGTTGCGGACCATGAATTCTTTGAGGATGTCGTTCTGGATGGTCCCGGCCAGTTTCTCCGGCGGGACACCCTGTTCCTCGGCGGCCACGATGTACAACGCCAGAACCGGCAGCACGGCACCGTTCATCGTCATCGACACGCTGGTCGAGTCGAGCGGGATGCTCTCGAACAGCTGACGCATGTCGTAGATGGAGTCGATCGCGACCCCGGCCATCCCGACATCACCCGAGACGCGCGGGTGGTCGGAGTCGTAGCCGCGGTGGGTAGGCAGGTCGAAGGCGACCGACAGCCCCTTCTGACCGGCGGCGAGGTTGCGGCGGTAGAACGCGTTGGATTCCTGCGCGGTGGAGAAACCCGCGTACTGCCGGATCGTCCATGGCTGGGTGGTGTACATCGTCGGGTACGGCCCTCGCAGGAACGGCGTCAATCCCGGATAGGTGTCCAGCGCGTCCAGTCCCGCAACATCGGCTGCGGTGTAGACCGGCTGGATCGCAATGCCTTCGGGCGAGCGCCACGGTCCCGCGCCGCTGGGACCGTCGGAGTTGCGGGGGTGGCCGGCCGGGTCGGCGCCCGGGTCCGGGTCGCGCAGCTGGAGATCGGCGAAATTGCGCGGCACCGTCATCGAGCCACCTGCGCTTCCTGGAGTTGATCGCGGGTTCGTCGCAGGAACTGCACCACGTCATCTCCCGCAGCCACATGGTCGTCCACCATTTCGGCGATCGGCCCCTTGGGCCGTCCGGCGAGCATCACGTAGCGGGCCCCGGCGGCGCGGAGTGCCTCCACGACCTCGACACCGATTGCGGCATAAGACTTGTCGGTGCCTGCGAGACAGGCCACGGGCGTGCCGCTCTCCCGGAAGGCACCGACGACATCCGCCGCAGTTCCCGTCGCGCCTGCCGTCACGCTGTCGATGCCGCCGGCCGCGAAGAGGTTCGCGGCGAACCCGGCGCGCGCGGCGTGCTCGGCCACCGTACCCAACGTGGCCAGCAAGACCGGCGCCGCCGGCGGATGGTCCCGCATCGACTCGAACTCCTCGGCCCAGCCCGCCGCCGGTTCGGTGCCGGCGTCATCCGGACTCCGGCGTTCCGGCAACGTCTCCCGTAGATGGGGGAACTCGCTGACGCCGGTGATGGGGCGCCGCCGGGTGCCGATGCGCCGGTCCCGCTCGGCGGCGGTGACCGCCCACCTGCTGTGCACCGACCCGTCGATCAGCGCGCTGAGCACCCCGCCGGCCGCCTCGATCGACTGGAACTCTGCCCAGGCCGCCTCGGCGAGCTCGGCGGTCAGTAGCTCGACGGCGTACGAACCGGCTGCCGGATCGGTCACCGCGGCGATGTGCGACTCGCTGATCAGCAGCGACGAGGTGTTGCGCGCCATTCGCCGGCCGAGCGCGTCCGGGACGCCGAGCCGGCTGTCGAACGGCAGCACCGTCAGCGCGTCCGCGCCGCCCACGCCGGCGGCGAACGCCGCGACAGTGGTCCGCAGCAGGTTCACCCACGGGTCGTACCGGGTCATCATCGGAGCGGAGGTCACCGCGTGCTGGAACTGCCGCGCGGTACCGTCCGCGCCGCACAGCTCGCCCACCCGTTGCCAGAGGCCGCGCGCGGCGCGGAGTTTGGCGATGGTGGGGAACTGCTCGTCGGTAGCGGCGTAGCGGAACTCCAGCAACCCCAGTGCGTCGTCGACGCCGATGCCGGCGGCTTCCAGCGCCCCGAGGTAGGCCACCCCGACGGCAAGCGTGAACCCCACCTCGGCTGCGTCACCCGCGCCCACCTCATGCGCGGCGGTGCCGTCCACCGTCATGGCCCGAACACCCAGACTCGTTGCCAGTGGAACGATGTCGGCGACAGCGATGTCCAGATCGGCGGCGGCGGAAGACGCCTTGCCGGTCCGTACGGCGCGACCGACGGGGTCAACACCCAGGCAACTGCCGGGATCGGGCCGCACGCTGCGGCGGCGGAACAGCTCGGCCAGCTCCATGGCGGCCTGCGCGTCGGTCACCGCTCCGTGCGCGGACACCACGACCGGCACCATCTCCAGGAACACCCCGGTGAGGGCGGCGTCGAGGTCACCCGGCGCCGTTCCGGGGCCGCCGACCGTGAGCCACAGGGACGTTGCACCGTTCTCCAGGTCGGTCAACGCCGATGACGACGCCTGTTCCGGGTCGGGATCGCTCAGCAGCGGACGGATGTCCCACCCAACCCGGACGTCATCCGCCCGGCCGGCCGGTGTTGCCGTGGCGGCGGGAAACACCGGCCCACCCCTTCGGGCGAGCCGGTCAGCGGTGCCGAGCGGTGGAACGACAAGGCCCTCCACCGTCGTCACCGAGAGCAGGTCCCATGCGGAGTCCGTCGCACCCTCGGCAAGCCTGCCGGCACGGCGCAGGACAGCGGCCGCGGCCGCCTCCCAGTCCGTTTCGGAGCCTGCAGTGGCGCCGGCCAGCCGCACCGGACCCTCGGCGTCGAGTGTGTCCATCCGGGGATCATAGGTCCGCGTTCGAACCCGGTGATCGGCGCAATGGCACAAACGTGAGCGACTCCACCATTCGGCCGATCAACGCTCACACCGGGAACCGTCGGGCGCTGCTCCGGCGATCGATCGCCCGCGATAGCGTCGGGTCACCCGGCACCGGAGAGGATCCGCCATGACCGCCAACGACGACGAGATCGGCCTAGAGACACCGGACGTCGATCGCCTCGAGCAGCTGCAGCCGCTGGTCGACGACCCGGACGACCTCGACCGTGGGTCCGGACTGCCGGCCGGTCCGCCACCCGGCTCCATGGTCGGCGACAGGGACGCGGACGAGGCCGACGTGGTGGAGCAGTCCATCGGCGTCCCCGCCGACGACGACTACCGACGCTGACCGGAACCCAGACCGGCCCGCAAGAACCGGCCGACGGCGCACGTCCGAGGACATGACGCCGGCCGGTGCCCCGGCCGGACCTCATTCGGTTTCGCTGCGTGAACCGACCCCTCCTCGGCGGTGGCGTCGATCCTT
>JBBRVZ010000045.1:0-25081 GCA_038246445.1 Mycobacteriales bacterium | reverse complement strand
GTGCGGGTGATCCCGGAGACGCCCTGTACGCGCGCCACCACGAGCTTGCCCAGTTCGTCGACGCTGTTGGCCTCGGCCCGGACGATCACGTCGTAGGGGCCGGTGACGTCCTCGGCGTTGGTGACCCCCGGCAGCTCGGCGATCGTCCTGGCGACCGCAGCGGCCTGGCCGACCTCGGTCTGGATGAGGATGAAAGCCTGCACCACGGTGTGCCCCTTTCGGCAATCGCGACGGGTTCGCTGCCCGAGCGTAGCGGCATGGTGGCGCCGATTGCGACGAGAGGTTACTCGGAGGTCGGCGCCCGCGTGGTTGTCCGCACCGCGTGGTTGTCCGCACCGCGTGGTTCTCCGCACCGCGTGGTTCTCCGCACCGCCGCGGTCGGGCACGATGACACCCCGGGAAGAACGACCGCAGGATGACTCAGTTGCAGCGAGGTGCGCCATCACCACACCATCACGACCGACCGTACGACGACCCACCGGTGGCACAGCAGGAGCTCCCGGTGACCCGGCGGGTGCCGCGTCCGGGCAGCAGCTCGTCGGCAGCCTCGCTGCGGCGGGCGAATTCGCGGTGATCGGTGCCGTGGCCGATGCGATGACGCAACCCGCCAGCACCCTGCTGGGTCCCGGGGACGACGCCGCCCTCGTCGAAGCCACCGACGGCAGGGTCGTCGCCAGCGTCGACGTGCTGGTGGATGGCGTCCACTTCCGGACCGAATGGGCCAGCGGAGAGCAGATCGGCCAACGCGCGGCGCTGGCCGCAATGGCCGATATCGCAGCCATGGGAGCCGCACCGACCGCCCTTCTGGTCGGGATCAGCGCGCCGCCGCAGACGCCCTCGGCACTGCTCGCGGCCATCGGCCGCGGACTGAACCAGGAGGCGGTCGCGGCGGGCGCCGGGGTGGTCGGCGGCGACCTGACCCGCTCGGACGTGCTCACCATCTCAGTGACGGTCCTGGGTGACCTGCGGGGCGTCGAGCCGGTGCTGCGGTCCGGTTCGCAGCCGGGCGATGTCGTCGCGGTCATCGGTCGACTCGGCTGGGCCGCAGCGGGTCTGGCGGTATTGTCCCGGGGATTTCGGTCCCCCGCTGCCGCCGTGGGTGCCTATCGGGTGCCGGCCCCGCCGCTGTCGGCAGGGCCCGCAGCGGCCGCGGCGGGCGCCACGGCGATGATCGACGTCTCCGATGGCCTGCTCGCCGATCTCGGTCACATCGCGTCCGCATCGGGCATTGCCATCAACGTTCGGACCACGGCGCTGCCGGTGAACGCGCGACTGGTCGAGGTCGCCGCCGCGCTGGGCAAGAACCATCTGGAGTGGGCCCTGACCGGCGGTGACGACCACGCGCTCGCCGCAACTTTCCCGCGTGGCACCGCACTGCCCGAGGGCTGGTCGGTGATCGGCGCAGTCGGTGCGGGCAGCGGTATCTCGGTCGACGGCTCGCTCTGGACCGGGTCTGCCGGTTGGGATCACTTCGGCTGAGCAACAGCAGCTGTGTCAAGAAGGAGAACCGATGCCGGCCCCGTTGCACACCATCATCGACCCCGAATGGGCGGCAGCGCTGGATCCGGTGAGCGACCGGATCGGCGCGATGGGGGAGTTCCTGCGGGCCGAGGTGGCCGCCGGGCGAACGTACCTTCCCGCCGGTCGGGTGGTGTTGCGGGCGTTCGAGCGACCGATGAGCGACGTCCGCGTGCTCATCGTCGGCCAGGATCCATATCCGACCCCCGGGCACCCGATCGGCCTGTCGTTCGCGGTCGACCGCGATGTCCGTCCGGTCCCACGGTCGCTCGGAAACATCTACCGGGAGCTCCGCACGGATCTCGGGATCAGCACGCCGCCGCACGGTGACCTGACCGCCTGGTCCGACCAGGGGGTGCTGCTGCTGAACCGGGTATTGACCGTCGAGCCGGGCCGGCCGGCATCGCACCGTGGCAAGGGCTGGGAGCCCATCACCGAGACCGCCATCCGCGCGCTGGTCGAGCGCGGTGGCCCGATGGTGGCTGTGCTGTGGGGCAAGGACGCGCAGACGCTGCGGCCACTGCTGGACGGCACGCCCGTCATCGCCTCCGCCCATCCGTCCCCGATGTCGGCCGACCGCGGGTTCTTCGGCTCCCGGCCGTTCTCCAGGGTGAACGCCCTGCTGGCCGAACAGGGCGGCCAGCCGGTCGACTGGTCGCTGTGATCGCCGCCGCCCTTGATGACGTGATCCGGCAGCAGTGACACTCCAGCGATGACACTCCAGCGATGACACTCCAGCGATGACGCCGGCCGGGCGGCTGGATCCGGGAACCGGTTCACGGCGGTTGTCGGCGGCCCTGTTCGCCGGTGGCATCGGCACCTTCGCCGAGCTCTATGCCGTGCAGGCGGTCCTGCCCGCCCTGGCCGAGGAGTGGGGGCTGAGCGAGTCGACCGCGGCGCTGGCGGTGTCCGTCGCGACCGGCGCGCTCGCGGTCTCCGTGCTGCCCTGGGCGGCCGTCGCCGACCGGATCGGTCGGGCCAGGGCGATGACGATCTCCGCCGTGACCGCAGCGGTCGCCGGTGCCCTATTGCCGTTGGCGCCGTCGTTCCTGGCACTGCTGGCGCTGCGGGCGGTGTCCGGGCTCGCGCTCGGTGCGCTGCCGGCGCTGGCGATGGCGCATCTGGTGGCAACGGCGCCGGCCGGCCGCGCACCCTCGATCGGCGGGCTGTTCATCGCGGGCACCACCATCGGCGGGCTGACCGGCCGGGTGCTGACCGGTACGGTCAGCGCGGCCGCCGGGTGGCGGTGGGGTCTTGCAACGACCGCGGTGCTGGTCGGCGTCGCGGTGGTGATCTTCGTCGTGCTGCTGGCCTCGGAGGCCGAGGAACCGCTCCGCCGCACGCGCGGGATTCGCGGCGGTACGAGCCAACGGGATCGAATCGGGTTGGCGCTCGCGGACCGCCCCGTACGGGTGTTCTATGCGCAGGCCTTTCTGCTCATGGGCGCCTTCGTGACGATCTACAATTTGCTCGCGTTCCGGTTGCTCGACGACCCGTACCGGCTGCCCGCATCGCTTGTCAGCCTGCTGTTTCTCACCTACCTGGTCGGCACCCTCGGCTCCTCGGGCGTCGGCCGGCTGGTCGGGCGATTCGGTCGCCGCCGGATCCTCGCCGGCGCGGGGTACGGCATGGCGGTCGGAGCCGGATTGATGCTGGCCCAGCCGCTCCCGCTCGTCCTGATCGGTCTGATCACGGCGACGTTCTGCTTCTTCGTCGCCCATGCCATCGCCGCCACCTGGGCGGGTGAGCGGGTACCGGCCGCCAGGTCGCAGGCCTCGGCGCTGTACTCGCTGGCGTACTACGCCGGCTCGAGCGTGCTGGGCTTCTGCGGCGCACTGATCTACGGCGGTGCGGGCTGGAGCGGCGCGATGATCATGGTGATCGGCTGCGTCGGCGTTGCGGCAACGCTCGCCGTCATCGGCGCGCCACGCTAGGCCTGATGCGTACCGCGGGAGAGGGTTTCGGGTATGACGACCGAAATGCCGCCCGCTGCGGCGATGCCGTCGAATCGGCGCATCGCGTGGCGGCTCGGCCTCGCCACGGCCGCCCGGATCGCGATTTCGCTGGTGCTGCTGTTCGGTGCGTACTTCCTGCTGCCGGCGAAATCCGGAGCCGACGGCACCGCGGACTGGCCGTACCTGCTGCTGACGCTGGTCGTCTTCGGCGTCGTGGTCGGCCTGCAGGTCCCGGCGATCGTCCGCGCCAGGTATCCGATCCTGCGAGCGGTCGAGGCGCTGAGCATGGTGATCACCCTCTACCTGCTGATCTTCGCCCGGGTGTACCTGTCGAACTCGCTGGCCGACCCGGCCATCTTCAGCCACCCGCTGAACCACATCAGCGCGCTGTATTTCACAGTCACCGTATTCGCAACCGTGGGTTTCGGCGACATCGTCGCCACCACCGATGCGATGCGGGGTCTGGTGACGGTGCAGATGCTGCTGAACCTGGTCGTTCTCGGGCTGATCATCCGGTTGCTGGCCTCCGCTGCGCAGCGTGGCGTCGCCAGACGTCGTCAGCCGCCAAACGACAAGGACACCGAGCCCGGCTCGGACCACGGGCCGGGCTGACCCCCCGACGGATCAGCCCGAGGAGGCGCTGCCGGTGGCCGCGGCAGGCTTTCCGGGGGTCTTTGTCGGTAGATCGAGATGGCGGGGTGCCGGGGCAGGCAGCACGTTCACCACGACGAAGGCCACGACGACCGCGACCACGACCTGCGGCGTGACAGACAGCCCGTCGGTGCCCAGCAGCACGGTGGCCAGCAGGGTGGACGTCAGCCGGAGTCGCAGCATCGCGGCGCACATGGCGCCGATCCCCATGCCCAGGGCCGGAGCCAGGCTCATCCCCGGAAGGCCGCTCATCGCGATCCCGATGGCCGCGCCGATGAACATCGCCGGGAACAGGGCATCGGCCACCACGCGGGCGCCGGTCCGCCCGTCATCGACGTCGGCAGGTCGGTGAACACGTACTGCTGGATCTTGGCAACGAGCGCCAGGAAACCGTAGGCGATCGCCGATACCGGGATGCCGAGAACGGCGGCCAGTCCGAGCGCGCCCAAGTACGGCTTCGAACCGATCATGGCCAGCGGATCCGGGGTGGTCGACGGTGTCACGGTCGTTGCCGTTCCGGGCGGCTGTGCGGCGTCATCGGGTCGGGGTGACTGGGTCATCGGCGTCCCCTTCGACGGTGTTGGGTCTTCGCCGGTTCTCAGGAGTACCGGTTCGCTCGGTCGAACGGTCCGGCGAAGCGTCGGGCACGGCTACGCAGGCCCACCGAGCTCACTCTCGCCTTCCGCCACCGGGGCGTCCTCATCCGGATCGGACAATCCTTGCTTACCGCAGAACCGCTGTCGGCCTTCGAGACGCGATCACAGCAGGGTGGCGTCCCACGAATCGATGGCGGCCGCAGACCGCGGCGGTACGGGCAGATCCCGGTCGATGTCGTCGAAGGCCTGAGCCGCCGCTGCCAGTGCGGGCACGACCAGCAGGGCGGCGACGCCCGAGTGCCCGGTCACCGACCAATCGGTCAGCGGCTCGCGCCCCAGCAGATCCAGTAGCCGACGGTGACTGCGGTCCGGTGCGAGCGCGGCCACCAGCAAATAATCGTCGGCACCGGGAGCGACCCGGTGGGCCAGCACCGCGGCCACAGTGCTGGGCATGTCGTGGATGAGCACGACGGTGCGGCGGATGGCGGCCTGCGCGATGAAGCCGGTGAGCGCCGCCAGGTCCGGGCCGCCTCCGGTGGCCAGCATTCCCATGACGTCCGTGTCCTCGCGGCGGACCCGGAACAGGGCGTCGCGGACGGCGGCGGCCTTGCGGATCCATCCGCCGTCGTCGATGCCGGACCCGCGGGACGTCGCGTCGACGGGTTCCATCCCGGTCAGTGCCGCGGTCAACACGGCCACCGGGGTGCTGACGCCGACCCCGCAGACGGCGCCGATCAGCAGGTCCGCACCGGCGTCCACCTCCGCGTCCGCGATGCGCCGGCCGACGTCGAACGCGGCGTGCACCTGCTGTGACGTCATCGCGTCGGCGATGTCGATGCGGTTGCTCGGCGCTGCGTCTGCCGACCTGTCCGGTACCGCCGACAGGGGGCTGGTCATGCCGACGTCGACCACCCTGATGCCCACCCCGGCGGCCGCTGCCAGGGTGGCCGAAAGGCCACGTCCGGACACCAGATCCGTTGCACGGGTTGATGTCTCGCCCGGTACTGCCGCAGAGACGTCCAGCTCCGCGATGCCATGGTCGGCCGCCAGCACGACGAGTTGTGGGCGGCGCGGAGCCAACGGCCGGTCAATCGATCCGGCTGCCGCGGCCAGCAGGTCGACGACCGAACCCCAGACACCGAGCGCTCCCACAGGCAGGGACTGCCGGACCTGCGCCGCGGCGGCGGCGGCGGACCCGTCCAGCGACGGAACGGCGGGCAGGTCCAACGGCATGTGCTCTCCCCTACTCGGACCGGCCACATTCGACGCTGACCGATGGCCGGTCGAATCGGCGGCGTGAGGCCATCCTGCCGCGCGCGCCGCAACCCCGGGTCGGCGCGACACGCGTCGCGCGGCATTGCGCGGTCGGCAGGGTGATGGCGAACGGTGAGAAAAGCGGTAAACGTCGGTGAATCACCGCTGCCTGCGGCCTGCGCGTGCCCGACCGGTTTACCGTCGACGTGTGGTCCGCAGGCGTGACCACACTCAATCGATGGGAGTACGTGGACATGGTGTACCTGTGGCGCTATGCCGATGAGGCCGGCGTGGTGGCGGACGGGCCGGCGGTGTCGTTCGAGTCCCAGGACGCGGCCGAGGCCTGGCTCAGCGAGAGCTATCCGGATCTGGTGGAGGACGGCATCTGCGCCGTCTCCCTGTTCAGCGACGAACAGGCCCTGTACGGGCCGATGGCACTGAGCCAATAGCGGCGCGGGTACCGGCTGGTGCAGCAATCGCCGGCACCATTCGGGTGATCTGTCCGTCCAGCTCTTGTTAACGGCGGTTTACATCTGTCATCCTTGACGAATCATGACGAACTTCGCCGAACCAGCCGAATACGCCGACCTGCGGTCCGCGATCCGCGAGATCACCCTCACCCACGGACCGGCCGAATACGCCGACCACGGTCGGACCGGCACGCCGATGTCGGAGTTGTGGCAGGACTTGGGCAAGGCGGGTTTCATCGGCATCAACGTGCCCGCCGAATACGGCGGTGGCGGCGCCGGGATGGCCGAACTGGCCATGGTCACCGAGGAATCTGCCGCTGCCGGCTGTCCGTTGCTCCTGCTGCTGGTGTCCAGCGCCATCGGCGTCGAGGTCCTGCGCCGGCACGGATCGCCTGCGCAGCAACAGGAATGGCTCACCAAGCTGGCTGACGGCGGCACCAAGGTGGTGTTCGCCATCACCGAGCCGGACGCCGGTTCCAACTCGCATCACATCACTACCACCGCCCGTCGGGACGGCGACGACTACGTGATCAGCGGGCAGAAGTACTACATCTCCGGGATGGAGGAGGCGGCCGCGGTCATCACCGTCACCCGCACCGGCACCGATCCGGCTACGGGCAAGGCGCAACTGTCCCTGTTCCTCGTCCCGGCGGACGCACCGGGTCTGAGCTGGAACCGGCTCGAGGTCGCCGCGCAGATCCCGGACCGCCAGTACACCGTGTTCTTCGACGACGTCCGGGTGCCGTCAACTGCGCTGATCGGCGCGGAGGGCAAGGGCTGGCTGCCGTTGTTCGACGGGCTCAATCCAGAGCGCATCACCGCCGCCGCGCTCGCGGTGGGCATCGGCCGGTACGCGGTCGACGCCGCCAGCGCCTACGCACGGACACGGAGTGTCTGGGACACCCCGATCGGTGCGCATCAGGGCGTCTCGCATCCGCTGGCGAAGGCCAAGATCCATGTCGAGCTCGCCGCACTGATGACGGCGAAAGCGGCATGGTTGTACGACAACGGACTGCCGGCCGGCGAAGCGTCGAACATGGCGAAGTACGCGGCAGCCGAGGCAGCCATCGAAGCGGTGGACATCGCCATCCAGGTGCACGGCGGCAACGGGCTTTCCGTCGAGTACGGCCTGCTACCGATGTGGGGCATGGCACGACTGTTGCGGATCGCACCGGTGAACAGCGAGATGGTGCTCAACTATGTCGCTCAGCACACCCTCAAGCTGCCCCGCTCGTACTGACCCGGGGCCCGTGTGACGTGCGGACCGGCCCCGCGGCGCACCTAAACTGACCCGGTGACCACCACCGCCGACCGGGACGCTCAACCGACCAGGGAACTGGCCAAGCACTACGATCCGGCGTCCGTCGAGGTAGCCCTGTACCGGCACTGGATGGCGGCCGGGTACTTCCGCGCCGACGAGCAGCAGGTGCTCAGCGGCGCCCGGCGCCCGTTCTCCATCGTGCTGCCGCCGCCGAACGTCACCGGCAACCTGCATGTCGGGCACGCCCTGGACCACACCCTGATGGACATCCTGGCCCGGTGGCACCGGATGTCGGGTGATGAGGTGCTCTGGCTGCCAGGGATGGATCACGCGGGCATCGCCACCCAGAACGTCGTCGAGCGGCAGCTGGCGATCGACGGCAAGACCCGGCACGACTTCGGCCGGGACCTGTTCGTGCAGAAGGTCTGGGACTGGAAGGCCGAGTCGGGTGGGGCGATCCTCGGCCAGATGAAGCGGCTGGGCGATTCGGTGGACTGGGACCGGCAGCGGTTCACCCTCGACGATGGCCTCTCCTCCGCTGTGCAAACGATTTTCAAGCGGCTCTACGACGACGGTCTGATCTACCGCGCGAAGCGGATCATCAACTGGTGCCCCGGATGTCGCACCGCGCTGTCCGACATCGAGGTGGAGCACTCCGAGGACGCCGGCGAGCTGGTGTCGATCAGGTACGGATCGCTGGACGACCCGTCGTCATCGGTGGTGGTGGCGACCACGCGGGTGGAGACGATGCTGGGCGACACCGCGGTGGCGGTGCACCCCGACGACGAGCGTTACCGCCATCTGGTGGGTGCAACGGTGCTTCTCCCGATTGTCAACCGGGAGATCCCGGTGGTTGCGGATGAGCATGTGGATCCGAGGTTCGGCACCGGTGCGGTCAAGGTGACGCCGGCGCACGACCCCAACGACGTCGAGATCGGCCGCCGGCACGGGCTCGATGCGCCGACGATCCTGGACGAGGGCGCCCGGATCGTCGACACCGGAACTCGTTTCGACGGGATGGACCGGTTCGAGGCCAGGGCCGCCGTCAAGGCCGAGCTCGATTCGCAGGGCCGGATCGTTGCCCGGAAGGTGCCGTACGTGCACGCCGTCGGGCACTGCTCGCGATCCGATGACGTGATCGAACCGCGTTTGTCGACCCAGTGGTTCGTCAAGGTCGAGCCGCTGGCGAAGGCGGCGGGGGACGCGGTGCGTCAAGGGCGGACCACCATCCACCCGCCGGAACTGGCCGCCCGGTACTTCGACTGGGTCGACAACATGCACGACTGGACGATCTCCCGCCAGCTGTGGTGGGGCCACCGGATCCCGGTGTGGTACGGGCCGAACGGCGAAACCCGTTGTGTCGGACTGGATGACGAACCGCCCGGCGAGGGCTGGACACAGGACCCGGATGTTCTGGACACCTGGTTCTCGTCCGGGCTGTGGCCGTTCTCGACGATGGGCTGGCCGCGGGAGACCGACACCATGAAGGCCTTCTACCCGACCTCCGTGCTCGTCACCGGCTACGACATCCTGTTCTTCTGGGTGGTCCGGATGATGATGTTCGGCCTGTACGCGACTCGGGACGGCAACGGTCGGCCGCAGGTGCCCTTCCACACCGTCGCGCTGCACGGCCTGGTCCGTGACCAGTTCGGCAAGAAGATGTCAAAATCCAAGGGCAACACCGTCGATCCACTGCAGTGGATCGAGGATTACGGCGCGGACGCGGTGCGCTTCACCGTTGCCCGCGGCTCGAATCCCGGCGCTGATCAAGCCATCGCCACCGAGTGGGTCGCCGGGTCTGCCAGGTTCTGCTCGAAGCTGTTCAACGTCACCAATTTTGCCTCGAAGAACGGCGCGGTGAGCGGCACCGGACCGCTCGACGACGCGGAGCTGACCGCAGCCGACCGGTGGATTCTGGACCGGCTCGACGAGGTGATCACCCAGACCACCGACCTGCTGGGCGACTTCCAGTACGCCAAGGCAGCCGAGGGGTTGTACCACTTCACCTGGGACGAGTTCTGTGACTGGTACGTCGAACTCGCGAAGGTACAGATCCCGTCCACCGGTGGCGACCCGGCTCGGATTGCCACCACCCGGCGCGTGCTCGGCACCGTGCTGGACCAGTTGCTACGGCTGCTGCATCCCTTCGTGCCGTTCGTCACCGAGACGTTGTGGACCTTCCTGACCGGCGGCGAGAGCCTCGTCATCGCCGAGTGGCCGGTCCCGTCCGGCCGCCGCCGGGACGGGGCGTCGGCGACCTGGGTGCAGGACGTGATCGCCCTGACCGGGGAGATCCGCCGGGTCCGGGCGGACCAGAAGATCCCGCCCACCAGAGGAATTCCGTCGCGGCGGATCGCCGCCGCCGGCGATCCGCACGCCGACCTGCATGCCTCGGTGCGGTCGCTCACCAGGCTCACCGAACCTGGTGATGGCTACACCGCAACCATCACCGTGCCGGTGAACCTGTCGCTCGGCACGGTCGAGATCGAGCTCGATACCAGCGGAGTCGTCGATACAGCTGCCGAGATCGCCCGGGTCAGCAAGGATCTGGCGACCGCTCAGAACCAGATCGCCGAGACGGCACGCAAACTGGCCAACCAGCAGTTCCTCGACAAGGCCAAGCCCGAGGCCGTGGCCAAGATTCGCGACCGCGCCGCCAAGGCATCCGCGGATGCCGACGCGCTGTCCGGTCGGCTCGCGGCTCTGCGGTCGACGTCGTGAACGGCGGGCCGGAGGATTGGATCGACGGCTTCGACGGCGACGATGTCGAGGATAGCGATGTCGCGGGGCGCGATCTGCAGGACGACAACGTGGAGAGCCGGATTCGCTGGGATGCCGGCAATCTCGGGCTGCCCGCCGACGGCGACGACGCCGAGCCGGATCCGACGGGCGAGTTTGCCGCGGCGACAGCGGATCTGGACGATGATGTACCACCGGGGACGAGCACCGTGGTTCCCAACGCGCCGCCGTTGACGCTGCAGACCGTCGAGTCGCTGCTGGACCGCCGCCGCTCCGAGGTGCAGATCTCGCCGACGCTCGGGCGCATCACCGCGCTGCTCGATCTGCTCGGCAACCCGCAGACCTCCTACCCGGTCATCCAGATCGCCGGGACGAACGGTAAGACTTCCACAGCCAGGATGGTCGATGCGCTGCTGAGCCGCCTGGGACTCCGCCCTGGCCGGTTCACCTCGCCGCACCTGCAACTGGTCACCGAGCGGATCGCGATCGACGGTACCCCGATCAGCGCCGAGCAGTACGTCGATTTCTACACCGACGTCGCCCCGTACATCGACCTCGTCGACGCGGCCTCGGCGAAGCAGGGCGGGCTGTCGCTGTCGAAGTTCGAGATTCTGACGGCGATGGCGTACGCGGCATTCGGGGACGTTCCCGTCGATGCCGCCGTCATCGAGGTGGGCCTGGGTGGTACCTGGGACTCCACCACGGCCGCCGACGCGAAGGTCGCGGTGATCACCCCGATCGGAATCGACCACACCGAGTACCTCGGCGACACCTTGACCGAGATCGCCGTCAACAAGGCCGGCATCATCAAGGCCGATTCAGTGGCGGTGATCGGACCGCAGGAGCAGGAGGCGTTGAACGTGATCCTGCGCCGGACCATCGAGGTCGATGCTTTCGTCGCCCGGTTCGGCAGTGAGTTCGATGTGCTGGAGCGGTCTTTCGCGGTCGGCGGCCAGCGGTTGACGCTGCAGGGACTGGGCGGTGTCTACGAGGACGTCTTCCTGCCGCTGGCCGGGGTTCACCAGGCCACCAATGCCGCCGTCGCCCTTGCCGCGGTGGAGGCCTTCCTCGGCGCGGGCGCGAACCTGCAACTCGATGTTGCCTCCGTCCAGGACGGATTCGCGGCCGTTGCCTCACCCGGGCGGCTGGAGCGCGTGCGGACGTCGCCGACGATCATGGTCGACGCCGCCCACAATCCGCATGGCGCGGCCGCTCTGGCTACGGCGCTGGAACAGGAGTTCTCGTTCTCGCGGCTCGTCGCCATTCTCGCGGTGATGGAGGACAAGGATGCGAGGGGCATCCTGGAGGCGCTGACCAACTCCTTCGACGAGGTCGTCATCACCCGAAACTCCTCACCCCGATCCATGCCGGTGGCCGAACTGGCCGAACTGGCAGTCGATGTCTTCGGTGAGGAGAAGGTGCACGTGGCGGGCCGGATGGACGAGGCGATCGCGATCGCCGTGGAGCTGGTGGAGTCGGACGCGGTCGACATCAGCGGCACCGGGGTGATCATCACCGGTTCCGTGGTCTCGGCCGGCGACGGGCGCGCCTTGACCGGACTGGCCCCGGCGTGACGACGACACCACCGCCAGCACCGGCAGGTCGGCCGTACGACCCCGAGCGTGGACTTCGCGGCGTGATGGCGGCGACCCTCGTCCTCGAGTCCATCACCGTGCTGCTGTCGATCCCGGTAGCGGTGAACACCGCTGACGGGGTAGGCCCGGTGGGTGTGACGCTCATCTGCCTGCTGGCGCTGCTGCTCATCCTGGCCTGCGGCGTGGTGGCTCGGCCGTACGCCATCCAGGTCATCCTGGGACTGCAGGTGCTGGCCATCGCGTGCTGGTTCATCACACCGTCCCTCGGCCTGGTGGGCATCGTGTTCCTCGTTGCCTGGGGCGTCATCCTGTGGTTCCGCGCGGAATTCCGGCGACGGCTGGCGGCCGGTACGCTGCCGGGGCCGGAGCAATCGAGCGGCTTCTGACTGCTGTACGCCGGACCGATGGACTGACATCGGTGTCAGCGCCCGGTTCCGTCCCCGTGCCTCATGGCCCGCCCAACACTGTCCAGCCCAGCACAGTCCGCCTCAACAAGGAGTGTCCCGCCCTATGTCTTCCGGTACCGCTGTTGAACGAACCTTCGTCCTGATCAAGCCGGACGGTGTCGCACGCGGCCTGGTCGGCGAGGTGATCAACCGGATCGAACGCAAGGGATTGCGCCTTGCCGCGTTGGAGCTGCGGACCGTCGAGGCCGCCGTCGCCGAGCAGCATTACGCCGAGCACCTGGGCAAGGGCTTCTACCCGAGCCTGCTGGACTTCATCACCGGCGGTCCGCTGGTGGCCATCATCGTGGAGGGACCGCGGGCGGTGGCGGCGTTCCGTCAACTGGCGGGTGGCACCGATCCCGTCGGGAACGCTGCCACCGGCAGCATCCGGGGGGATTTCGGCCTGGAGACCCAGTCCAACCTGGTCCATGGATCCGACTCGCCCGAGTCGGCCGTCCGGGAGATCGGGTTGTGGTTCCCGAACCTATGAGCGGCGACGGCGCGGTGACCGATGACGGGCCGCGGATCACCGTCGACCGGGTCGGTCCCGGCGGCGCGCTCGCGTCCGACAGTTCTTTCGGGGTCGCGGTGGTCGGTCTGTGGCAGAGGATCGCGGAGTCGGGCGCTCCGGTCGGCTTCGCTGCCCCCGTGTCACGCATCGACGTGGCCGGCAGGGTTGCCGAGTTGGTGGAGGGTTTGCGGAAGGGCACCGTCGTCGGTGTCGCCGCCAATCGCGCACGCCGGCTGATCGGCGTCGGCCTGCTCCGTCCCGGGCGGGGGATCCGTCGGCACACCGGACGGGTCGAAGTACTGCTCGTGGACCCGGACCATGCGCGGGCCGGTTTGGGCACCCGCATGCTGCGCAACCTGCTGGAGCTCGCCGCGGAGCGCGATGTGCAACGCCTCGACCTGGAGATCCAGGAAGATCCCGGGTTGATGGACTTCTTCGGACGGTTCGGGTTCCAGGAGTGGGGACGGCGCCCGTCGTGGCTCCGGCTCGGGGTCGGTGCCGAGCTCGACGAAATCATGCTCGGTGCCGTCCTGGCCCGGCGCGGCTGACGTCGAATGCCGTCGCAGGCTGCTGCCGGAGCTGCCCGTGAGTAACGCTGTCGCCGGATCATCGCGACGCGTCGTGGACCTCTCCCATCCGATCACCGATGGAATGGTGACGTACCCGGGGATTCCCGGACCCGTGCTGGGGACGCATCTTTCGTTCGACGAGTCGGCGTCGCACTACGCGACAGGCACCGAGTTCTTCATCGGGACGATCAGCATGGCGACGAACACCGGTACCTACCTCGACACCCCCGCGCACCGGTATCGGGGCGGTGCGGACCTGGCCGGCATCAACCTCGATCGGATGGTGGATCTAAACGGTGTGCTGGCGCGGCTGACCACGCTGTCTTCACCCCAGCGGCGGGCAATCGACGAGTCAGATCTACGCCGGGCGCTGGACGGTATCGACGCCGGTGGACGCGCCGTCCTGATCCACACCGGGCACAGCAGCCGGTGGGGGACGCCGGACTACTTCACCGACCACCCGTATCTGACCGACGACGCGGTCGAGTATCTGCTGTCGGTCGGGCCGGCGCTGGTCGGGATCGACTCGCTGAACATCGACGGCACGCACACCGGCCGCCGCCCGGCTCATTCCTGGCTGCTGGCCGCGCGGATTCCCATCGTCGAACACCTGACGAGGCTGGGCGATCTCCCGATCACCGGGTTCCGGTTCACGGCCGCGGCACCCGCGATTCAGGGCCTCGGCACCTTTCCCGTCCGGGCATTCGCCGTATTTCCGTAAGGGTCCCCCAGACAGATCCGGCTCGGTGTGAGCGTCGCGAGGCGTGAAGTTCGGTCCCGGGATGGTGAGCTGTGAGGTCAGCGGCGCCGGCCCGAGTCCGGTACCCGGCGCCCGGTGGCCAGGAACGCCCAGCCGACGAGCATGATGCCGACTACCAGGACGATCAGGCCGACCACCACCGGCACGGTGATATCCAACCCGGTGCTGGCCAGCATTCTGGGGGTCCGGTGAGCGGGTGACGGCGCAACGGGGGACGGCGAGAGCGGTAGCGACGTCACGGTCGACGCAGCAGCGGTGGGCAGCGGCGAGAGCAGCCCAGTCGCGGTCGCGCTCGAGACCCGGTCCACTCGCAAACCTGCGGACGCCGAGGCGGGAGCCAGCACGGCCAGCGAGAGGCCGATGATGATCAGCACGGCGCTGGTCAGCCACACCCGGCCACGTACGGCACTCACGGTTGACGCTCACCTCGCTGTCGTTTGTCGTCATCGGCCGGCCAGTCCATGGTGCGGGGTCATCGTCGGCGCATGCGCCGACATTTGCAGGACGTGGTGACCCGCACCGGGGTTGCCTCACCGCATTGCAATCAGCCGGATCTGACCGGTGGCGAGCCCTGCCGCTTGGTTTGCTGCCCTGTCATGCGGTGGGCGGTGTCAGGCGATGGCGGACCCCGCAGCTCGTCCACGACAGCTTGAAGTCTTCTGTTCCCGCGGCGCGCTTCTCTCCTCGCGACCGCGGGCGTCCGACCTGCAAGCCGATCCTCACCGGACATCGCTTGTACGATCCAGGCGTTGAACCGCACGATTCAGGTGTGGCCACGATGAAGATCAGCGACGCGCGAAACCACCTGCCCGACGCCATGGAGACCGCACGTACCGAAGCGGTGTTTGTGCAGCGCCGGGGTCGTCTGGCTGGCGTGATGGTCAGTCCCGGGCGATAAGAGCAGCTGATGACGGCCGTGGAGGACGCCGAGGATGTTGCGGCCTTCGACGCGGCGATGGCTGGACAGGGACCGAACATTCCCTGGGAGCAGGTCATACACGGTCGAGGACGACGTGCTGGTGGTGGTCATCGTGAGGCTTGCACATCGACGCGACGTCTACGACCAGTAGCGGGGAGGACGCCGTCTCGCTGACCGATCCTGCGGGAACGGGCTGGCGCCGCCGGTCAGCTTTCCGTTTCACGGGTGCTGAGCGCGTCCAATGCCGCGTCCAGGCGGTGTCGTCGCTGCCGGTTCGTCTCCTGTTTCGACTCCGCGGCCACGAGCGCGACCAGCTCGTCAAAATCGTCGTCCGTTGCCGTCATCAGCAGACGCTCGCCCTCGGCGCGCATGCTGAAAACGACTCGTGCGCGGCGGGTGTCCAGCTCTCGCAGCTCCCGCAGGGCCCTCGCCACATCATCGCTGGTGACGACCTCGGTGACCGGGCAGACGACGGCCAGCCGCCGCCGCCGCAGGTCAAAGGGCGAGTCCTCCCAGCAGCTGATCAGGCCCTCGTCGGAACACATGCTGCATCGCCAGCGGATCGCGGCCGGGGGCTCCAGCGGCCGTAGCACGATCATCCGGCCACGGCAGGGGCGGTTGCCCGGACGACGTCGACACGGCAGCGCACTCACCCAAGCAGTGCCGGCGTCCCCCGCGGTAGCCGCCCGCACCATGTTGCCCAGCTGCGCAGCCAGGCGTCGGGCTGGGCCGGGTACGTCGTCGGGAAGGTCGAGGAAGTGGTTCAAGTCGGCGACCAGCATCCGCGGACTGTACCGACCCGCGGCGTCGGGTTCGTAGCTGTGTGCGCAGACTGGCTGCCGGGAGCGCCGCGGCAACGTTCGTTGCGCACCCACTTCTCGCCCTGAGTTCCCTTGCCCTGGCGTACCGTTCTTCGGCGTGACGTCGTGGAGCACATCGGGTGCGGCACTGTCCCCGCACGGCGAGGACGGCCGACGGAACAACGCTCAGATCCGGCCGATGATCGTCGCGAAAGATCTGCGCAAGAGCTTCCCGCGCAAGTCCGGCGCCGACATCGAGGCGGTCGCAGGGATCGATCTGGAGGTCGCCCGCGGAGAATCGTTCGGATTCCTGGGACCCAACGGGGCCGGAAAGTCGTCCACGATGCGGATGATTGCGTGCGTCTCACCGCGAACCGGTGGCCAGCTGTCAATCCTGGGCCTGGATCCGGAACTGGACGGCGTGCGAATCCGCGGCCGGCTCGGTGTCGTGCCGCAACAGGACAACCTCGACGACGAGCTGACGGTGCGGGAGAACCTGATCGTCTACGGGCGGTACTTCGGCATCTCCCGCGCCGAGTGCCGTCGTCGGGCGAAGGACCTGCTCGACTTCGCCCAGCTTGTCGACAAGGCCGAGACAAAGGTCGAAACGCTGTCCGGCGGAATGAAACGTCGGCTGACGATTGCCCGCTCGCTGATCAGCGAACCGGACCTGCTGCTGCTCGACGAACCGACCACGGGACTCGACCCGCAGGCGCGGCATGTTCTGTGGGACAGGCTTTTCCGGCTCAAGCACGACGGTGTGACGCTGGTCGTCACCACCCACTACATGGATGAGGCGGAGCAACTGTGCGACCGGCTCGTCGTGATGGACGGCGGCAGGATCGTCGCGCAGGGCACTCCGCAACAACTGATCGCCGCGCACACTTCCCGGGAGGTGCTCGAGCTCCGGTTCCGACCCGGCGCCCAGGGCCCTGCCGAGCAGGCCGTGCTGTCGCTGGCGGAGCGGGTGGAGGTGCTACCCGACCGCCTGCTGCTCTCTACGGCCGACGGTGACGCGACGCTCGCCGAGGTGCACCGGCTCGGGCTGAACCCGGTGACGAACCTGGTCCGCCGTTCGACACTCGAGGACGTCTTCCTGCGACTGACCGGACGGAGCTTGATCGATTGACCGGCCCGAAAACGCCCACCGGGACCGGTGTTCGCCCGCCGGCGGGCTGGTACGTGGTGTGGGAGTACCTGGTTCGCTGCTGGCGGCAATACCTGTTGTCCAGCCTGGCGGAAGCCGTGGGCACCCCACTTCTGTACCTGCTTGCCCTTGGCCTTGGGTTGGGGACGCTGGTCGATGCCGGCGCCGGCTCGGACAACGTGCTCGGCGCGGTGCCTTACCTGAACTACATCGCGCCCGCGCTGCTGGTGGCCGCCGCCGTTCAGATCGGCGTGGGGGAGTCCTCGTACCCGGCCTACAGCCGGTTCAAGTGGACCCGGGTCTTCTGGGGCATTACCGCAACCCCGGTGACGCCAGGCCAGGTCTGTGATGGTCAGGTGCTGTTCATCGCGACCCGGATGGTTGCCGGTTCCGCGCTGTACTACCTGGTGCTGCTGGCCTTCGCCGCCGCCGGTGGACCGGCTGGTGTGCTGATGGTGCCGACGGGGGTACTGACCGGGGTGGCCTGCGCTGTCTGGGTGCTCGCGCTCGGTGCCCACATGCGTTCGGAGGGCGGGGCCTTCAACGTGGTGTTCCGCTTCGTGATCGTGCCGATGACCCTGTTCTCCGGATCGTTCTTCCCGATCACCGAAATCCCGCTGGCGATCCGCTGGCTGGCCTGGTTGTCACCGCTGTGGCACGGCAACGAACTGGCCCGCGGCGCCGCGCTCGGAACCATCCAGTGGTGGCCGGCCGTCGGTCATCTCGGCTACCTCACGGTGCTGCTGGTGGCCGGATTGCTCGTCGCCCGGCGCCAGTACCGGGGCAGGTTGGTCGTATGAGCGAGGCCGTGCGCGCCCCGGCCGAACAACACCGCCGCATGCCGCCGCTGCTGCGGATCATCCCGCTGCAGTTGTACGCGGGCCGGGCGAGCGTCGTGCTGGAGCGGAACCTGCGGGTCTACCGGCGGGCGTGGATGATCGTGCTGTCCGGCTTCTTCGAACCGGTCTTCTACCTGCTGGCACTCGGGCAAGGGCTCGGCGCGCTGGTCGGCACGGTGGACGCGGGCGCCGGCCCGGTCGGCTACGCCGCCTACATCGCTCCCGGCCTGCTGGCCACCTCCGCGATGAACGGGGCGATCTACGACTCGACGGTCAACGTCTTCTTCAAGATGCGGCACGCCAAGCTGTATGACGCCATGCTTGCGACGTCACTGGGGCCGATGGACGTCGCGCTCGGCGAGATCGCCTGGTCGCTGTTGCGCGGCGGCATCTACTCCAGCGGGTTCGTCGTGATCATGCTGGTACTGGGTCTGCTCGCGTCATGGTGGGCGCTGCTGGCAGTGCCCGCGGCGCTGCTGATCGCGCTCGGCTTCGGTGCCGTCGGGATGGCAATCACCACGTTCATGCGGACCTGGCAGCAGATGGAATGGATCAACACCGCGATTCTTCCGATGTTCCTGTTCTCGACGACGTTCTACCCGCTGAGCGTCTACCCTCCGGCCGTCGCGGCCGTCGTGCGGTGTCTGCCGCTCTACCATGGCGTCGAACTGATGCGCGGGCTGTGTCTGGGCATCGTGTCCTGGGGGCTGCTGTGGCATGTGCTGTATTTCCTGGTGATGGCCGCCATCGGCGTTGTTCTGACATCGCGGCGGCTGGTCCGGCTGCTGCTGCGATGATTGAGCGGGCGCCCCGGCCGAGCGGCTCCTGCCGACGCCCGCCGCCGCCGCGTCTGACCGTCGCGCCGCGGCGGTGTGGGATACTCGGAAACGGTTCGATGCCGCGACGTGCGGCGACGGACCCGGGCACGGTGGGTGCGGCAGCTTCCTGCCGGCCCCGGTGAGTGAGACATCGGGGGCTGGCGAACGGTCGCCGCGGATCCGGTCGGCCCGACCACCACCAGACTTCCCGCTGTCAGTGTCGAACACGACATCACCGGCGGGCAACGAAAGTCGAAGTCCCTGTGCGGACGCGTCCAGTACGCGCCCGGGGACTTCGGAGAGGATTGTTTTTGATGACCCCCACCCTGGACACCGCGCTGGCCGACCTACCCGCGAAGCCGCGGGTTCACGAGCTCTCCAAGCGCATCGGCATCAGCAACAAGGAGCTCATCGCAGCGCTCGCCGAGCGCGGCCTGACGATCACCAGCGCCTCGGCCTCCGTGCCGCGGTCGGTCGCCGAGGAACTGATTTCCGCGCTGCTCGGCGGAGGCTCCAAGGCTGACACCGGGACCGGCGCGGTCGACCCCCCCTCCGCTGGGACCCTAACCGGCGAACCCAAGCCCGTCGAAACCCCCGCCGACGACCATCAGCAGGCCCCGCCGCCGATGGACCTCGGCCCGCCCATCAACCCGCTGTTCCTGCCGCCTGTGGACGTCGCGCCGGTCCGTCCGGCCCGCCGTCGCAAGGCTGCGCCGGTGTCCGATGCCGACGTTCCGGAAGCGGAACCGGCGCCCGAGCAGACGCCGTCCGACACCGAGTCCGACACCGACACCGACGCCGATACCGCTCCCACGATCGGCCGCCGGCGCCGGGGTCGATCCGGCAAAGGCCGCCGCGCCGCGTCCGACGGCACCGAAGGTGGCAATGACTCAGACCCGACCCACCCGGATCGGACCGACTCGGACCGCAGCGACGCTCAGGTCGCAGATGCCGGGAGGCAATCCGGGACAGACCAGATGGTCGGGACGGATGCGTCCGCCGATACGGACACTGACTCGGGCAATGACGTAGGCACCGTCCCTGCCGACGATTCCGACGACGACTCATCAGCCCGTGGTCGCCGCCGCCGACGTGGTCGCCGTGGGCGCGGCCGTATCACCGACGCGGATGACCAGCAGGCGGACACCGCCGCCGACGGCACCGACGACACCAGCGATCGCGCCACCGCCGAGGTCGGAGTCCTGGACCGAGGCCGTGACGACGCCGGCTCGTCGTCGGCCACAGCTGCAGACTCCGGCGCCGCGTCCGACCCGGACAACGACACCACCGAAGAGGTCGACGCCGACTCCGACGGCGGGGCAGGAAGTGGCAACAGGCGTCGTCGTCGTCGCCGCCGCCGCGCCAACGGCGATGAGGTCCCTCGCGAGGACGATCCGGACAACACCGTCGTGCACGTCCGGGAGCCGCGGCTCTCGCAAGCCGCCACCGCGGGCACCGGCAGCGGTAGCGGCGAGGTCCAGGGTGTCCGCGGTTCCACCCGCCTCGAGGCAAAGCGGCAGCGGCGCAGGGACTCCAGGGACTCGTCGCGGCGACGTCCGCAGATTCTGACGGAGGCCGAGTTCCTGGCTCGCCGGGAGTCCGTCGAGCGGGTGATGGCCGTGCGCCAGCGTGGTGGACTTGTACAGGTCGCCCTCCTGGAGGACCGGGTACTGGTCGAGCATTTCGTGTCCCAGACCGGTTCCGATTCGATGATCGGCAGCGTGTTCCTGGGCAAGGTGCAGAACGTCCTGCCGTCCATGGAGGCGGCGTTCGTCGACATCGGACGCGGGCGCAACGCGGTCATCTATGCCGGCGAGGTGAACTGGGACGCCGCCGGTCTGGGCGGTAAGGCGCGGCGAATCGAGACGGCGCTGACCAGCGGCAATACGATCCTGGCGCAGGTCTCCAAGGACCCGGTCGGTCACAAGGGCGCGCGGCTCACGACACAGATTTCACTGCCCGGTCGCTTCGTCGTCTACGTGCCTGGTTCAGGTGCCACCGGCATATCGCGCAAGCTGCCGGACACCGAGCGCAAGCGGCTGAAGTCGATCATGGACCGGATCGTTCCCGACGACGCCGGCGTGATCATCCGGACGGCCGCGGAGGGCATCGCCGAGGAGGAACTCGCCCGTGACGTCGAACGCCTGAAGTCGCAGTGGGAGGAAATCACCCGTCGGGCGTCGGAGAAGACCAGTGCGCCGACCCAGCTGTACGCGGAGCCCGGAACGCTGATCAAGGTCATCCGCGATCTGTTCAACTCCGACATCACCCGCCTGGTGGTCGACGGGGACGATGCCTACGAGCCGGTCGCCGAGTACATCACCTCCGTCGCGCCCGAGCTGGCCGACCGACTGGTCCGATACGAAAGCGCCTCCCCCAACGGACCTGATGTGTTTGCGACCTACCGCGTCGACGAGCAGATTGCCAAGGCCCTGGAACGCAAGGTGCACCTGCCATCCGGTGGTTCCCTGGTGATCGACCGCACCGAGGCGATGACGGTGGTCGACGTCAACACCGGCAAATACACCGGCTCGGGCGGGAACCTCGAGGAAACCGTCACCAAGAACAACCTGGAGGCCGCGGAGGAAATCGTCCGCCAACTGCGGTTGCGCGACATCGGCGGCATCATCGTCGTCGATTTCATCGACATGGTCCTCGAGACCAACCGGGAACTGGTGCTGCGCAGGCTGACCGAGGCGCTGGGCCGCGACCGGACCCGGCACCAGGTCGCCGAGGTCACCTCGCTGGGTCTGGTCCAGATGACCCGCAAGCGAATGGGCACCGGGTTGGTCGAGGCATTCTCCGAACCGTGCCCGCATTGCGGCGGCCGCGGCATCGTGCTGCACGACCTGCCGATGGTGGCCGCACCGGTCGAGGACAATTCGTCGGAGCGCCGGGCCGGAAAGGCCCGTCGCTCACGTGGCCGCGAGGAGCGTACCGAGGACATCGTGGTGCCGCGGGTGGTCGAGCAGACCCCGGGGCGCCGGCCCGATCCGCGCGGGCCCAAACCGCCCACCGCGTCGGGTGGCGGACGGAATTCGGCGCCGACGGACAGCGCCGCCACCGGTCGCGGTGCGTCGACGGACCAGGCTTCCGCGCACGGCGTCGAAAAGACCCATGTGGACCGCACGGTGAGTGACGGCGACGACGTCGATTGGATCGAAGCGGCCGCGAGTGCCGGAATAGCGGCCGCGGACGCTGCTGACGCCGACGACTTCGAGTTCGGCGAGCCGGCGATGGACTCGGCCATCGAGCCCGTTGCGGAGCCGGCGGCTGAAAGGACGGGGCCGAATGAGGTCGTCGCCGGCACTGACGAGGTGCTGGCCGACCCGGGAACCTCCAGCACCGGTGGGCCGCCGGCAGAGTCGGCGGCCGGGACGTCGAACCAGGCAGGCACGGCGGGCGCGGCAGCCAATGGTTCCGTGGCGCCCGGCGAGATCGAGCCGGGCCAGGCGGCTGAGCCGCGACGTCGGCGGAGTGGGCGCAGGGCCGCGGGCCGGCCGGCGGGATCACCTCAGGGTGCGTCGGGTCCGGTGGACATCATCGTGCCGGAGCCAATGACGACGATCAGCCGCACCGATTCGTCCGCCATTAACCCGCCGGGCCTGACCACGTCCGGAACAGGCGAGCAGGCAGCCTCGTCCGGTGTGTCGGCAACGGACCAGGATCAGGGTGCGGTCGCGTTCGACGGTCAGGACGAGCACGCCGAGGAGACGTCCTCGGGTGCCCGGACGAGTGCCGCCGAACCTGCGGCGCCGCGGCGTCGACGCGCGGCGTCCCGTCCGGCCGGTCCGGCCGCTGGTAACGGCGGTGAAGCGCTTGTCCTCACCGTGCCGGCCGATCGGTTCAACCAGTGAAAACCGATGTGAGGGCCGAGTGCGGCTGCTGGTTTGCCCCGGCCGGCATCGGCCCCGTACTGTAGGCGTTCGGCACGCTGCTGCGCAGCGCGCTTCACGGTGCCCTGGTTCGGCGGTGTGTGGCGAACCGGCTCGCTCCTGGTCAATGTTTCAGGGGCCCGACCAGCAGGGCGTCGCCTGCCGCTCGCAACGCGCGCCGGGTTCCGGGGCGTGGGTTCCAGTGCGCCGGGGACGCCGCCCTTCGGCTCCGGGGACCGGCCAGCACGACCAGCACCAATGAAGTCCACCGAACCGGTGACACCGGCATTCCAACAGGCAGGAAGGCGCGTCCAGCATGTACGCGATCGTCAAGACCGGCGGCAAGCAGTACAAGGTCGCCGAGGGCGACTTCATCGAGATCGAGAAGCTCGAGGGTGAACCCGGCGCTGCCGTCACTCTCCCGGCCGTTCTGCTCGTTGATGGCCCTTCGGTCACTGCGGCGCTCGACGCCCTGTCGAGCGTGACGGTGACCGGCGAGGTTGTCGCCCACACCAAGGGCCCGAAGATCGTCATCCACAAGTTCAAGAACAAGACCGGGTACCACAAGCGGCAGGGCCACCGCCAGAAGCTGACCCAGGTCAAGGTCACCGGGATCTCCGTCGGGTCGGCTTCGGCCGCCTCGACCGGCTGAGTCCACTTCTCTGTCAGAAAGGCGCCACCACCATGGCACACAAGAAGGGTGCTTCCAGCTCCCGGAACGGCCGCGACTCCAACGCTCAGCGGCTCGGGGTCAAGCGCTTCGGCGGCCAGACCGTCTCGGCCGGCGAGATCCTCGTTCGTCAGCGCGGCACGAAGTTTCATCCGGGCGAGGGTGTCGGCCGCGGGAAGGATGACACGCTGTTCGCGTTGGTTCCCGGTGCCGTTGAATTCGGCTCGAAGCGCGGGCGTAAAACCGTCAACATCGTCGGTGACAGCGTTGCGACCGCTCAGCCGGCGGTCGCCCAGGTAGCGGTCCCGGCCGGGGCCTGATCCCCGACGAGTTGCCGACATCGCTTTCAGGGGCGGGCCCGAGACCGGGTCCGCCCCTTGCGGCGTTTCGGCGGCCGGACTGCTCGGGACCGGATCCGCTCAGGTCACACCGGCCGGCCGGGTCGAGTGGGTCCGCTGCGGTCGAAAGCCCTGATCGACGTTGATCTCTCGATCTATCGGCCGGACTGAGAGATTGTCGGGCAATGTGTGAACATTCGTTGCTGATGGCAGCCACAGAAACGTGGCCGGATCCGTCCGGCCAGCACTTGAGGAGGTGTCCGTGGCCAGGTTCGTTGACCGCGCCGTTCTACATCTGCAGGCCGGTGACGGTGGCCACGGCTGCGCCTCGGTGCATCGTGAGAAGTTCAAGCCACTCGGCGGCCCGGACGGCGGCGACGGTGGGAACGGCGGCGACGTGACGCTCGTCGTCGACGACAACGTGCATACGTTGCTGGACTTCCACTTCCGGCCACATGCCAGAGCCGGTAACGGCCGCCCCGGCCAGGGGGACGACCGGGACGGCGCCAAGGGTGAAGGCCTCGAGCTCCGGGTGCCATCCGGGACGGTGGTGCTCAGCGAGGACGCTCGGGTCCTGGCCGATCTCGTCGGCCCGGGCGCCAGCTATGTCGCTGCTCGGGGTGGTCGGGGTGGACTGGGGAACGCCGCCCTGGCATCACGGGCCCGCAAGGCTCCCGGCTTCGCCCTGCTGGGTGAACCGGGCGAGGCCGCCGACGTGGTCCTGGAGCTGAAGTCCGTCGCCGATGTCGGCCTTGTCGGATTCCCCAGCGCGGGGAAGTCCTCGCTGGTATCCGTGCTGTCCGCCGCGCGGCCGAAGATCGCCGACTACCCGTTCACCACGTTGGAACCCAACCTCGGTGTCGTCACGGCGGGGTCCGAGGTGTACACGATCGCCGACGTCCCCGGCCTGATCCCCGGCGCGAGCCTTGGCAAGGGCCTCGGCCTGGAGTTCCTCCGGCACGTCGAGCGGTGCTCGGTGCTGGTGCACGTCATCGACTGCGCGACCTACGAGGCGGATCGCGACCCGCTGTCGGACATCCTGACGATCGAACACGAGTTGGCCCAGTACACGCCGGCGCTCAGCAGCGACCTCGCCGACCGGCCCCGGCTGGTGGTGCTGAACAAGATCGACGTCCCGGAGGCCCGGGAACTCGCCGACTTCGTACGCCCGGACCTCGAGGCCGCCGGGTATCGGGTCTACGCGATTTCCGCGGTGACCCACGAGGGGCTACCCGAGTTGCGCTACGCCCTCGCCGAGGTCGTCGCCGCCGATCGCGCCGCGAAGCCGTCCGCCGTCGCGCCGCGGATCGTCGTTCGGCCGCAGCCGGTTGACTCCGAGCAGTTCCATGT